>NZ_CP006882.1:1200000-1800000 GCF_000161795.2 Synechococcus sp. WH 8109
TACAACAACACCGCCTTTGGCAAGAGCTTGACAACAACTCCACAGCCAAAGGGATGGAAGAGATCATCAGCAAACTGAGGGCTGACGACACCAGCTTCAGCATGGAGGGTGCGTCCTGGACCAACGACCTGAGCTGGGTGGAGGGTTACGCCAACGTGCTGGGCCCGATGAATCAGCTCAGCGCTCAGTTTCATGCGCTGTTCGACACCTCAGTCGCCGCAGACCACACCACCACCGGTACCCGGGCTTATCAGGAAGCGTTGCTGCATGTTCTGCTGCTGGAAACCAGTTGTTTTCGGTACTGGGGGCAAGGAACCTGGACCGACTATGCCCAGGAGATCTATCGCCGCGGAGAGGAGCTGCTGAATCAGAGGACGGAAACGACTCCTGCCAGCTGAGAGATGCTTTACAGAGCGTTACATTCATGTAACGTGTTGACAGCTGACTGCACCTTATGGGTGATTACACAACCGCAATCATCGCCATGGTGGGCATTGGCATCGTGTTGACTGCTGCTGTGGTGTTTGCCCTTATGCGACCCAGTGACATGCCACCCATCGACCAGAATCGCAATTGAGCATGGGAACCGTTATCGAACTCCTGATCGCTGCCACGGAAATCGGAATTGCCCTGCTGGTAGCTGTTTCCCTGCCCGTGACTGAATCCCAGAACTGATTTCGAATCAGCCGATACTTTTTAAGCGAAATTCCGTATAGATCGAAGCGGCATCGCGCTCACGATCCAGCTCCTGCAAGTCGCTGCATCTCGCTTGCATCCAATACACCGTTTCCCTCCAAATTTCCAGGTGATATCGGCGCTCGAGATTTTGTCCGGAACCTTCCAAAGCTCTACCTGCATCACCCACAAAATCTAGGCAGTGCAGATCGGCATCGCCTCGGGTGTCAACATCTAGCGACCGGCGCTTGCTTCACATCACGATGTGTAAGAACGACGGTCAATGTTCTCTCATCCAAACCAAGTACGTAACGGCACACAGTGGCGATAAAACGTACTAGTTGTTACGACAACGCAGGATCGAGCCAATATTTTGAGCTGATCCTGCCGACGTCAACATGGAGCCCATCGCTCTGACACTTGGCCAACAGTTCGACATCGAACAGCGCAGTCGCGATATCAATTCAATGACTGACGTCAAACAGCTCCAGGAGATCAGCAAAGATCTGCTTCTAGCCTGGCAACAGGAGATTGCCCGCTCACGGGCGGCAGCCAGCCCACACAAGAAATAACACTTCGTTACGATTGCATGAACTGCTTGTAAGTTATGAACATGAGCTTGCCTCAGCAGTTCGAAGCTGAAGCGATCAAGCGGTCAATCAACGACACCGACGATCTCGACCAGTTGAAAGCTCTGGCACGGGAACTCGCAGACCTCTACGTGCGGCAGAGAGCTGCAACGGCCTGGGTGATCGCCGAGAAATAAGCCTTACACTTTGCTGTCGTTTCGCCAGCGTCGTTCCAAGCGTTGACGTGCTTCGTCAACAGTTTGCTTACGGGAGAGAGCTGTTTTGTCTCGATACGGGCGCGTGATCGACCAAAACTTGAGGGCAGACGCCAACGCCACCATCAACCATGCGAGCACAATCCAACCCGGATTCGTCATCGTTGCCCAGCAGTGCGCTCCATGATGGCGAACGTGACGCGAGTCTTGCCTGCATGTCCCCCCATCAGCGCAACAGTGGATCCTGAGGTGCGCCAGTTCGTGATCAGCCAGTTGGTGGTGATCGCACTACCGGTTGGAACCCTTTTCGGCATCTGGCTTTGGATGCTGAACTGGGGCGGTCGTTCCCGCATAGACCAGTGACCTTCCTTGCCGGCCTACTGGCCCCTGTTTTGATGCTCTTTCATCTTGCTGGCCCCGTCCCTGCGGATCTCGGTGTTAGCAACGGGGCGTTACGAGACTGCCCGACAACAGCTCACTGTGCCAGCCAAACCTGGGAGAGCTCCAACCCGATGAATGAATTCAGCAAGCTGAGTGGGTTGGTGCAGAAGTCGCCGCGGACGGTTGTCATGGAACAAACCGAGACCTACCTCCATGCCGAGGCCAGCAGCGCTTTCTTTGGCTTTGTAGATGACCTGGAGCTGTTCGCTGATCGCGACAACAACCGGATTCAGGCACGGTCCGAGTCGCGCCTCGGCGACTCGGATCTTGGTGTAAATGCCGCAAGATTGGCGGCACTGCAGTCGGGGCTAGACAGCTGAAGGCCGCTTAAACCTTGGCGCGACGAAGTTTGCTCAGATCGATGATCATTTCCCTAATGCCAGCCACGAATCCGATGGCGGCCAAGGCCACGATGCTCAAGATGATCACCGTGTCGAGCAGCGAGCGTGGATCGATCCAATCAGGCATAGCATGAAACGTGGGCTGATCTCGTATTAGCCAGAGCCAGATAAAATCCCAGCACGTAGCGCGAACGTTCAACACAAATCGTCAGACATGCACGAGATCATTTGCCCTCACTGCAATACCGCCTTCAAGGTGGATGAGGCCGGGTATGCCGATATCCTCAAACAGGTGAGGAATGGTGAATTTGAGCAGCAACTGAACAAGCGACTTGCTCTGGCCGAACAGGACAAACGCAATGCCATCGAGTTGGCCATCGCCAAAAAAGACCGGGAAATGCAAACGCTTGAGGCCCAACTCAAGCAAAGTGCAATTCATCAGGAACTAGCGATTAAAGATGCCGTGCACAAAGCAGAGAAGCAGCGTGATCGCATTGCCGCTGAGCTCCAGCAGATTCGTGAGCAGCAGGGAACAGAACTACGCCTAGCTGAAACCAAATTCGCCAAAGAAATGCAGGCGATGACGCTGCAAAAAGAAAGTGAAGTGAGGGATTTGCAGGCGAAGCTCCAGGCTGGGGCCATGCAGCGCCAGCTGGCCGTGAATGAAGCGGTAAGTTCCGTTGAAAAACAACGGGATGCACTTCAGAGCGGCTTGAAGGAAGTGGAACTGAAGCATCAACTGGAATCTCAATCACTGAAAGATCGCTACGAAGCCCAGCTCAGTGATCGTGATCAGGCCATTGAACGTTTGCGCGACATGAAGGCGCGGCTTTCTACCAAAATGGTGGGAGAAACTCTTGAGCAACACTGCGAAACCGAATTCAACAGGATTCGTGCAGCGGCTTTCCCAAAGGCTTATTTCGAAAAAGACAACGACGTGCGCAGTGGAAGCAAGGGTGACTACATCTTCCGCGACCAGGACGACCACAACAACGAAATCATCTCGATCATGTTTGAGATGAAAAACGAGGCCGACACAACGGCCACCAAAAAGAAGAATGAAGACTTCCTAAAAGAGCTAAATAAAGACAGGAACGAAAAAAATTGCGAGTATGCGGTGCTCGTCTCCCTGCTGGAGCCTGAAAATGAGCTTTACAATTCAGGCATTGTTGATGTGTCTCATCGCTTCCCGAAGACCTACATCATTCGCCCACAATTCTTTATTCCATTCATCACATTGCTCCGCAATGCAGCCATGAAGTCTCTGGAATACAAGGCTGAGCTGGCTCTGGTGAAGGCGCAGAACATTGATGTCACAAACTTCGAGAACGACCTCGAAACCTTCAAAACAGCCTTCTCACGCAACTACGACCTTGCCTCCAGACGCTTCCAAACGGCAATCGATGAAATAGATAAGTCGATCGATCACCTCCAAAAAACCAAGGATGCCCTGATGGGTGCTGATCGAAACCTGAGGCTTGCCAATGACAAGGCACAGGATGTGACCGTTAAAAAGTTGACCCGAAGCAATCCAACGATGGCAGCCAAGTTTGCCGACTTGAACAACGCTCCTGATCAGAAATCGGCCTGAGCAATGCCCTCCAGTCCACGCAACCGCATTGGCGAGGTATACGGCAAACTCACCGTGGTGCGCGCATCCGAACGGCGGACCAAAGCAGGAAACGCCTTTTGGTGGTGCCGCTGCAGCTGCGGGGCCGAACGGGAAGTTCCCAGCGACAAGTTGTCGCTGAACTCGGCTCGCCGCAAGCCCACCGTGAATGCCTGTGAAACATGTTCCCGCGAACTTCAAATTGAAGGGGTCTATCGCAAAAACGATCGGGAGGAAAAACAACGCCGCCAAGCATCGCTGGAAGCCAGATCACAGCTGAAGGGCCAAGTGCCTGATCGCTGGCTATCCCTTCCGCTAACCGATGCCCACGCGCGAGAACTGGGACAAAAACTCTTTTTCCGTGGAACGATCTGTCTGCGTGGACACCTAGCCCCTTACCGCATCAACGGCGGCTGTCAGGCTTGCTCCGGTCAGACTCCATCAGCGGCAAATTCGCCATCAACCAAGCCCAAAGGGTCATAACAGCGGCACCAAAGGCCAACATCGCTAGGAGCTTGGCTTCCATTCAGAGGAAATCAAAATCGTCTTCCGAATCACCGGAAAATGCATTCATCACGAGGGCAGAGAAGGGCACAAATACGGCCGCCATCACAAGTATTTCCACTGGGCTTAAGAGCGACCATTTAAATTTAATGAGTTTTACTTTACAAAAAGTCATCAGCACTACCGTCCCACTGGAGTGAGTTCAAATACTCATTTCTGATCCAGGCATAGGCATTTCACTCCGTTGTCAGCCCAGACGGCCGAATCAGACTGAACTGAGTCGGACAACGACGATGCCAAAGGTGCTTAAGGCGGCCTCACAAACGATTCGCAATCTGCTCAAGCCGGCAACTCAACACAGCTTCTCCGAAGACCGTCTGCGCAACGACCGGCAGAGCTACATCGCGATGACGCGGGCGCTGGTCGATGCCCAGCTCAAATGGCGTGATGCGGAGCTCAGCTCACGCCTCTGGAAAGAAGTAGCCGAGCGCGGCATGGATCGCGGCCGCCTGCTTCACCTCATCTACAGCGTTAACGCTCATCACGATGATGAAGCTCTGCAGAACGCCGACACGGCCTATCTGCAGCTGGTTGATCCAAGGGATCCCTGAGGCGGAACAGCCTTAGAGCTCAAACAAAGTGCCCAGCAGCATGGCGGGATGGGTTGACTCCCCTGCCGTGCTGCGTTCGAGCTGAACAGCCATAACACAGTGAGCCATGAATCGAACGGCCGAAAGAACAGCCAGACCAATGCACAGGGGGCAGTGCGTGAGGGTCAAGACAGGGGCCTGCCGGAGTGATGGACCCATCCCAAAGCAGAAGCCGGGACGCGCCACGATCTCTTCAACAAGCGTCATGCAAGAGACCCACCCCCCACCACCCCGCTGGCAGGTGGTGAGGGGTGGAGTAGAGGGTGGCTGGTAAAGTTGTCGTTTATTGCTCTCTTTCGGGGAACGGATGAGTCAGGTCACAGTCGGCGAAAACGAAGGTATTGAATCCGCGTTGCGTCGCTTCAAGCGCTCCGTCGCCAAAGCCGGCATCTTTTCTGATCTGCGTCGGATCCGTCACCACGAGACCCCTGTTGAGAAATACAAGCGCAAGCTGAAGCAGCGTTCACGCAACCGGCGTCGCTGAGCTCCCACGACACAGCAGTTGTAAACGGGCCCGAGGGCCCGTTTTTTTGTGCCCGTCCGTTGCTCCAAGCGGATCAGCTCGCCACGTCACGCTCTACTTCACGGTGCGCTCTGGTTTTCGCCAGACTTCATAAATGCTTAATACGACCAAGACCAGCAGATGGTGTTGATCAATCCCTTTTGCCCGATCAGCGCGGCAAAAATCGCTGGCTTGAAGACCACCGTGGTCTTGCTGTTGGTTTTACTAATGAAGTCGAAATTGCTGCGAATCAAGATGTCCCTCCTGGGATCTGTTCTTGGATTCGCAATGCTGGTGAGCTTTTTGCTCACCACAGGCCTACTCACTGCAATCACTGGCGGAGCCGTCGCTTACGCCGCCATGCAAAACCGGAGCAACTGAGTCATGCGCAATCGTCTTCCTTTCTTGAGCGGACTTGCATTGGCAACCCTCGGGGTTGCAGGTCTTGCCGGCGGTGGTTTGCTTTGGAATTTTCAGGGGCGCACCTTAGGGCTTGGCAGCACTGTCACGGCGTTGGTTCTGCTGGGAATCAGCTTTGTTCTGCTTCGGCCTGAACCACGACTTTCACCAATTGAAGTCCCTGAAGCCAGCCAGCCGCTCAAGATCAAGGCACCACAGGCATCCTTCCTTGGCCTGATGCTGGCGATCATCGGCACCTTCGGCATGGCGGGTTCCGGGTTGCTGTGGAACTTTCAGGGTTTGGCGTTTGGACTCACCGGCACCCTGACGGCCACCGTTGCTCTCTTGCTGAGTCTGCTTTTTCTGTGGCCCCTCGGCACCTCCAAAGCCAAAACTTCTCTCAAGGCCGAGCCGGTAGATACGATCGAAGCTGTTTCGGAGAGCGCACCTCCCGCACAAACCACAGCAGAAGCCATTGCAGAATTGCTGGCAGCAGAGCAGCAGCAGCGCCCAGAACTGACATTGGTGAATTTCGCTCCGCTGAACCTGTTGCCGGGCCAGAGCGTCCCCACAAAATCTCGCCGCGCAGGCAGTTCTCTTGGTCGTTATCGCTCAATGGCTAACGATTTGTTCAAGAGCTGAAGTCTCTCCAGAGATTGCGAATTTGTCGGTGCCAGGGTGTGATGTTGAGATCAGGGCGCTGAACATTTGATCTGGGTTGATCAACACTTAATCCAGCCTCTTCCATCTCCCGTCGCAGACGACGGGTGATTGGGATGAGCGCGATTGAAAGCACCAAAGCTGCGAGAAGCAGAAAGGGAAGTAACGACACCAGCCAAATGGTGGCAACCACGGTGATTGCACCAGCCATAACCGTCTTCAGCCATCGCGGCAGGGTTCTGCTCTGTTGACCTGGAAGTTGCTTCATGGCTCAGGACAGTCCGTTCGCCCTTGAAAAATCCGCTGGAGTTCACGTTGAAATGCTGTTGCGCTGAGTGGTTCCCCCAAGCGCCTGCGTTGGTTGCTCCGAAGAACAGCTCCAATCCAACAAACCTGCAGAGCAACCAACAGCGAAGCAATGATCAGAACCGGAGATTCAAGTTCATTCCACTGCATCTCAGTTCAGTAACTGGATTGGGGCAGGGTGAAGCCCGACTGCATATGACCAACATCAAGCATCACATAGGTAAGCCAAATCAGCACTGCTGCAACACCAGCCCCTGCAGCAACCTTGGCCAAGGAGCGGCCGATCATCTCGAGCAGGCTGACCTCTTTCATCGCGTTGATCCAACTTGGATGATTCTGACGCGTCTTTCGCCCATACCGTCGCCAGCCATCAAAAAAGCCCCACCATGGCGGGGCTTTAAGACCTGGTCACGCTGGCGTTCAGCGGCTGGCCACGGCCTCTTCCAAAACAGCGGCCTCGCCACCTGCGAAATCCGTGTCTTCCGCAGCAGAAAATTGCATGTCGGGCTCAAGGCGACGGGCGATGAGCTCATCAATGGAAAAGACGCCTGGGCCACAGGCGAGAACGGCCACAGCAGCCGCGAAATAAAGACCAAGCAGCTCCAGCAAATAGATGTTGAAGCCCGCTGTGACGATGGCGTGATAGATGGCGACGGAAATCGTACCCGCCACTGCCAAGGCTCCCATCCGCGTCAGCAACCCAGTGATCAACAACCAGCTGCCAATCACCTCAGAGAACGCTGCGACGTAGGAGAGAAGGATCGGAAAGGGTAGATGGAGAGGGCGAACAAATGCATCTGCAAAATTCTCGATATTGGCGAGCTTTTCGTAACCGTGGTGAATCAGCAGCGCGCCGGTGAACACCCGAAGCAGAAGCAGACCGAGATCGCCAGCAATGGGGCGGATCAGAATGGCGCGAATCACCGCAGAACACGTCGACTACACACAACTTAAATAAGTTGCGTGCACTTACGCGGCTTCGCGCCAGGGCGGAGCAAGGAATGGGTACTTTTACTCAGTCGTCGTAGACCAGACACTCGGGCTCGTCGGGGTTCTGCTCGCAGAACAACTCAAGGGGTGAGGGGTCATGGGGATCATCAGGAAATTCTTTCTTGTGATCCAACAGCCACTGCAGCTCCTCCGTGAGATGACGCACCTTGCCTTCGTTGTGCTCAGACAGGGCCTTAAGGAACTCCTCCTGGTCCTTCTGAATGTGCTCGTCAATCGTTTTCATGACTGAAACTGTCATCTGGCTGACATTCGGGTGTTAGCGAAGACCACCCCGATCGATCAGTCGGTAGATCTACCTTTGTGGCCGAAACCACACAACAGATCCGCTTCGGGCCCCATCACGTCCTGTGACACCACAGTGGCCATTGGACGGTGGCCGCAGGAAAGTCAGGACGGCTGATGGTTGAGTTGATGCAATTTTCCGAACGCAGCGTTCTGACGGGGCTGCTTGTCTTCGCCGTAGGAGTTGTGGTGGGAATCGGAATTGGCTCAGCCAGTGCTGTTGCCGCCCTAACCCAAGGCGCACCTGACGTTCTGCAGAGTTGGTCGGGGGTGGTTGCCCTGCCGTAAAGGTTGACGAGCAAGCCTTTCCGGCCTATCAGAAACGCAGATCGGGTGAGTCGCGCGATGCTGTCAGATGAGCGGCAGATTTTTAGTCGTGACAAGAAGCCAATGCGGCAACTCCTGAAACGGCTTCAACGCTTTTTGTTCGGATAATCAACGCGTTCCAACACTGATATTCCCCGCGCCAATCAACTGTTCAAGACGTGCAGTAAGTTTCATTTCGGTGCGATCAAATCGTTCCTGATTACCGGCGACATAAGCAAGCTCTTCATTGGTGATCACCTGGTGGGTGACGGCGTCAAGGTAAATCTGAACCAGGGACATCCACTTCGGCATCAACCGGCGGCCATCCTGGCAACACTTGAACGAAAACGGTGAATCGGGCCACGTGGAACTGAGCTATGGATCGAGAGACCATTCAGAGCCTGATCAAGCAATGCAGTTTGGGGCTGTTCGATCTGGCCTGTGCCGTTAGCGGACACCCGAGCTGGGACCTCAACGTGCCTGTGGGGGTGATAGATGCACGACGCTCCAAACCAAAGCTGATGGTGAGTGCCATCGGCACGATCAACTCAACCCTGAAGGCCTCATCCACCATTGCCCACCCGTTGATGGTGCGCCTGTTCGAACGGTTCGAAGACGTGGGACTGGAACAGGCGTTGACGGAAATGAAAAGTGGTGAGGATGGGGAGGCGTTCTGCGAGGTCTGGCAGGCCTACAGGGATGAACGCCGTTGTGGTGATGCCCCGATGTGGAGCATCGAAGACGCCACAGCCTTTGTGGTGCACTCCCGCAAGGCTCACGCTGATCGTGAAGTGGCCTGCGTCGCCATTCTCCCGGGGGATCCCCACCGCATCATCACTTTTTCAGTTCCTATCACCTTCCTTACACGAGATTGAGTGTGTCCGAACTGCTAATGCAAATCGCCCTGCTGGGCATCGCCATCGGCGCCAATGCCCTCTCGGCTCTGGCGGGAGGGGGAGCAGGACTGGTTCAACTGCCCGCACTCATCCTTCTGGGCCTTCCTTTCTCCATGGCACTGGCCACCCACAAGGTGGCCAGTGTTGCGCTGGGGCTAGGAGCGAGTGGGCGTCATTGGCGTGCCAGCAGTCTTGACCTGAAACGCTCGGCGCTGGTGTTGGCCGCTGGTCTTCCTGGAGTGTTTGTGGGAGCCAGCATGGTTCTTGCGCTGCCCGATCAAGTTGCCACCGCGAGCCTTGGGCTGCTGACCCTGGGGCTGGGTGTTTATTCGGCCCGGAAACCGAATCTGGGGACGACAGACCAGCCCTACCAGCTGACAGCCCGCACCGTTGGGCTTGGCAGTTGCGGGCTGTTCATCATTGGCGTTCTCAACGGATCCCTCACCTCAGGCACGGGGTTGTTCGTCACTCTGTGGCTGGTGAGCTGGTTTGGGCTGAGCTACGCCAGAGCCGTTGCCCACACCCTGGTGCTAGTGGGCCTGGGGTGGAATGGCACCGGTGCGGTGGTGCTGGGTTTAAGCGGTGAAATCCGTTGGGACTGGCTTCCACCGCTGGTGCTGGGTTCGCTGATCGGAGGCTTCCTGGGAGCCCACTATTCCCTGGTGAGAGGAAGCCGCCTGGTCAAACAAGCCTTCGAGATCTTGGCGCTGCTGATGGGTGGATCACTGCTGATCCGCAGCCTCTGAATCGGCGTCTGTAAGGAAACGCCCCGAAAACCGCGTGGCCAACACCACTGTTGCGGCCCCGTAGGCGATGAACGTCACCGCCTGACCAGAGCTGGCCGTTTCGTAGACCTCACCCGTCAGCAGCATCCAGTCCATCAAGGACGCCACCGTTCCCCAGATCACCACCCAGACGGACACGTAAGCAACACCACGGAAGGTCCGATTCACAAGGCCATGGATCGAGCGAACCCGACGCTAGTGGAAGTCGCTCGAACGAGGAAGGCCTGCGGCTCCCGTAATGTCGCTGATTGAACCGGTTGAGGGGATGCCGAAGAAACGCCGCAAGCTCAACAAAGAGATGGAAGCGGAGATGGCCGCTGCCAAGCGCAAGATTGAGCTGGTGGGCGCGCTGATCAACGACATCCGCGATGAAGACATCCAGGGTGAGTACCTCGGCGCCTTCACGCAAATCCGCAGCGCTGTGGTGAATCTGATCGCGAAGTACACCACGGACGGATTCTGCGAAGAAACCGAGGGCCTTCTGGCGCTGTACAAGGGCTTGATTGAGCAGTTTGAAGAGGAGTACGAGCTCTGAACAGGCACTAACGCAGCACAGTGTTTAGGTTCACTTGCCTTCGTGCCTTGCCATGGCTCTTCGAGAGACCAAACCACAGGTTTCGCCGCTGCGCCTCAAGATCACCGTGTTGATCGCCGGCTTCGGCCCCCTGGTCGCCATTGGCCTCTGGCTTCAGTCCAAGGGGTTTTTCAACTGATGCCATGCATCGATTCCTCGCCACGGCTGGACTTCTCAGCCTCGGCCTGGTTCCCGGCGTGAGCTGGGCCGAGACCATGACAGCTCAGGTGGGCGCTGACTTCTGATGACAACACCAATGATTCACCCTCCGCTGGACGCAGAACAGATCCGTGTCCTGTTCACCAAGCCCTACGGCACACCCGGCCCCACAGCTGCGCAGTGGAAAGCCGTCTATTCCAATGACGTGCATTTCACCGATCCAACCCAGGAACGGCAGGGCATTGACGCCTACATCCTTGCCCAGGACGGTCTGATGCAGCGCTGTGAGGACGTGTTCCTGGAAACGGAATCGGTGGTGGTGAACGATGAAACAGCCTTTGTTGAATGGCGCATGGGCCTCAAGATCAAAGGGATTGAGTTCATCTACCCCGGAGCGACCCGGCTCCGTTTCAATCCAGACGGAAAGATCGGGGACCACCGCGATTATTTCGATTTCGTAGGCCCCACGTTTGCTCCAGTGCCCGTGATTGGTGGACTGGTGCGCTGGCTCTACAAACGCTTCGTTGCCTGAACCACGGGCCCAGGGCCATCTCTTGATCGGTCCCCCGGGCAGCGGCAAGTCCACCCTCGCCAGGATCCTCTCTCCGCGGCTACCTGCACGGGTGATCGCCAATGACGCTCTGAGGGAACAGCTGTGGGGAGACGCGAATGTGCAGGCCCCTTGGTCTGAATTGGAACCCCATCTGCATGGCGCCATCGACCGCGCCATCGCTGATGGCGACAACGTGCTGGTGGATGCCACCCATACGCAACTCAACTGGCGCCAAGTGTTGATGCAGCGAAGCATGGGGGGCCAGCACCTTCAATGGACCGGTTGGTGGTTGCAGACACCGTTGGATCAGTGCCTGGTCTGGAACCGCTGCCGCCAACGGTCCGTTCCAGAGGCCGTGATTCGTGCGATGCACTTGAGGCTGAACAGTCCCCCCAACAGGCCCGACCTCAGCGAAGGATTCACAAGGTTGATCCGCCTCAATCCCGCCGGCTCACAGCTCAACAATCAGATGAACCGAGCCCTCCAGACCATCCTTAATCCCTTGCCATGAAGAAAGGTGAGCAGGTCATGCACCCCCTTTGAAGTCCCATCAACGTGATTCCAACGGCACAAGTGTCATGACACTCGGCGAACTCTTTCTCGAAGCCATGTCCACCGGGGTGATCACCAACGGTGAGATGGCCTGGGTGACCGCCCGCCAGGATCAATTCACACGAACTGAGGAGGCTGTCGCCCAACGACTCGGCCGGTTGATCGACGAAGGCACGATTCAACTAGGTTGTCGCATGCCGAAAATCGCCCTCAGGTTTTAGTGATGGTGCTTGCGTCGCCGTGAATGACGACGCATCCGCTTCACCAAACGGCCGCTAGCGGAGCGGCTTTCAGCACACTCGAGCTGATTCCAACGCCATCCCAGCCAGGACAGCACCACGACTATGGCAAGGGCGATCAACCAACCCACGGGGACAACGGCTTAAAAGAACAACGCAGGAACAAGGCTGCTGGAGCCAAGTTCTCTTCCATCGTTAATGAAGCAGGTGGGGATGCAGTCCAGGCAGGCCTGAAACGACTCAATGCGTTGTACAGCTGCCAACTCAGCGCTGTCGCTGCTTCCCTGCTCAAGAGTGAAGGGAGCAGGTTTCAGCGCTGACCGTCCTGGTCAAGACTGAACTCAAGCAACGCTGCCGTGAGCAAGGTCTTCATCGACTGCAGGGCCTCCTGCTCTCTGGGATCTGGCCCCCCGGGCCATTTCTCAAGGTGAAAGCTCACCGAGCGATGGAGCAGGCGAACAGCTTCAAGGTCCAGATCGAACTGGAGGGTTGGGCGAGGCTCACTCATAGGTCCATTCTTCCCGACACCAAGTTGACAGCCGGTAGAACAGAGGGCAGTACATAGTTACCAATAAGACGGGTCTGGGCATCGTCAACGCTCTACCGCCAAGCGCATGGCCATCGATGGGATCAGGACAACTACGACCCAGCCGGTCTCTCATGGTGTGCCTCACCTGCCAGCACTTTCAGCACACCCTTGCTGAGGCGGGGGTCACCCAGCCAGCCTGCTCACACCACCAAGAGCGCATCCCCCAGGGGGCACACCTCACAAACCGCTGCCATCATTGGATGCAACTGCTAGAGAAGCAGATGGGTTAGTGCCCTGAAGGGGCCTGATGCGCCGCCCAACCTTCTCAGCGAACACAGCAACAAAAAGCCCCCTCCTCGGAGGGGGCTTTCCGATTCAGTTGATCTGAATCGTTTGTTGATTCCAGATCAACCGATGGCAGGAGCCTGCAGAGCCACAGGAGTGGACTCAGCAGCAGCCAGGTCGAGGGGGAAGTTGTGAGCGTTGCGCTCGTGCTGCACTTCCATGCCGAGGTTGGCGCGGTTCAGCACATCAGCCCAGGTGTTCAGGACTCGGCCCTGACTATCCAGGATGGACTGGTTGAAGTTGAAGCCGTTCAGGTTGAAGGCCATGGTGCTGATGCCCATGGACGTGAACCAGATGCCTACAACAGGCCAGGCGCCCAGGAAGAAGTGAAGGCTACGGCTGTTGTTGAAGGAGGCGTATTGGAAGATCAGGCGACCGAAGTAACCGTGGGCAGCCACGATGTTGTAGGTCTCTTCCTCTTGGCCGAACTTGTAGCCGTAGTTCTGGGACTCGGCCTCGGTGGTTTCACGCACCAGGGAGGAGGTCACCAGGGAGCCGTGCATGGCGGAGAACAGGCTGCCGCCGAAAACACCTGCGACGCCCAGCATGTGGAAGGGGTGCATCAGGATGTTGTGCTCGGCTTGGAACACCAACATGAAGTTGAAGGTGCCAGAGATGCCCAGGGGCATGCCATCAGAGAAGGAACCCTGACCGAAGGGGTAAACCAGGAAAACAGCCATCGCTGCAGACAGCGGAGCGCTGTAAGCGACGCAGATCCAAGGGCGCATGCCCAGGCGGTAGGAGAGTTCCCACTGACGACCCATGTAGGCGGAAATGCCGATCAGGAAGTGGAAGCAGACCAACTGATAAGGGCCGCCGTTGTACAGCCACTCATCGAGGGAAGCAGCTTCCCAGATGGGGTAGAAGTGCAGGCCAATAGCGTTGGAAGACGGAATAACAGCACCGGAAATGATGTTGTTGCCGTAGATCAGGGAGCCAGCGACGGGCTCACGGATGCCATCGATATCAACCGGGGGAGCGGCGATAAAGGCAATGGTGAAGCAGATGGTGGCCGCCAGGAGGCAGGGAATCATCAGCACGCCGAACCAACCCACATAGATGCGGTTGTTGGTGTCGGTCACCCACTGACAAAAGGCTTCCCAATTGCTCTGGCGTCCGCTGCGAATTGCGGTGGACATGGAAGAAAAGAAGACGGATGAACCTCTCCCAAAAAATGGGACAGGTGAATCAAGTTTATGGACGGAACGTTCCGTTACATGACAACTCAACAATCAGAATCAGGTCTCAAAAAAACTTCATTAAGCGCTTTACTAAGCGTTCATGAAGTTGCATGAAGCAACCACTCTCGGGATTGCTGAACAAAGCCATTCCAGTTCACCCGTTCCTCCTCTGCAGCCCGAGCCACCAACAACGGTGCCTGCTGCTTCAACGCCACAAGATCAAGCTCATCCACACCGGCATTGATCGCCAGCCAATCCGCCATCGAGCGCCCCACCACACGGGTGAGGTAAGCCGCACTTAGGGCCTGCATCGAACCTGCGATCAGCCAGCTCCCCCCATCCAGCTTGGCCAGCCCAAGCAAAGTCTGTCCGGTCCACTCCACCACGCCCTGAGCGAGAGCCACCCGAGCCAGCTGCGCCGCCGCTTCCCTCAACACATCCGGCTGCAGCGATGTTCCCCAGATCTCTCCCATCTCCTTGATCATCAAACCGTTCGCCACCGCCACGGCCAGAAGATCAAGGCTGGCGATTGGGGAGGCCATCACAGACCCGGCCACCACCCACTGGGTGCGCTGCTGGATCTGCAGAAAGCGTTCTCGCCGAAGCGATTCGAGGTCACGCTGCCAACGGCGATGCAAGTCCGCTAAGAGTCGCGGACGCGTCTCCACCGCAGCTTGTTTCAGCGAACGGCGCAACGGTGCCAGAGCAGTGCGCAGCTGTATCGAAGACTCCTGAACCAAGATCCGCTCACGCCAGCGTTCGGGAAGGTCGTCCCGAACACCAGCGACGGCATCGGTATGTGCGTCCTGCGCGTCGGTCGACACAAGCAGCCAGGCCGGCTGATCGTCAGGCACCTGCTGAAGCCAGAGCAGATCTGAGGCCAGCAGTGGCGCCTGCAGGCTGAACAGGATCAGATCCTGATTCAGCAGGCCGCTGGGCCAGCAACGGCTGCCGTCGTCGGTGGTCAGGGGATGGCAGAGAGACAGCGTCACCGGCGCGGGGCCAGCCAGAGAGCTGCTGAGGTCTGCTTCATTCGGTCCCTGAGAGCCCCCCAAGGCGACCATCGCCATGCGCACAGGACCGCAGCGGTCCAGCACCTGTTTCAGTTCAATGCGACGGGACAGATCGGCAGAGGGTTGCTGCTCAAAACGTGCGAATTGATCGAGCACCTCCTGGCACCGAGCGATCCATCCATCCAGAGAGACCGGCGCTGTAAACAGCGGCTGACTTGGCTTGCGACCAAGCCAGATCACAACGCCACCAGCGGCCAGCAGACCCAGACCCCCGCCGGGAACATGCATCACATCACTGATCAGCCACTGTCCAGCAAGCAGACCAGCTCCAGCCAGAGCCAACGGCCGCAGCAGCGACGACGGTGGAATCACCAGTTCTGGCCATGAAGCCGGGAGTTTCAACAGAACGGCTGCTGTAGCAGTGGCCCTTCTTAGCTCAACCCACCACCTGACACCAGGACTTCAGGCCAGAAACACGAGTTCTCCATAAGTTGGGAACAGGCCGGAGTCAGCCGTGACACACAGTCATCCCAATGCGATGGTCGACAACCGCCGAGGGGTGCGCAGGGTTCTGATGGTGGCCCTGGCCCTGAACATCAGCATGTCGCTGCTGAAACTTCTGGTTGGGGCCATGAGTGGTTCCCTGGCAGTGATCGCCGATGGCATGCACAGCGCCACCGATGCGTTATCCAGCCTCACGGGACTGGTCACCAACAAGCTGTCCGACCCACGCCCCGACAGGGATCACCCCTACGGCCACCGCAAATACGAGGCGGTGGGAGCCCTGGGCATCGCTGGTTTCATCCTGTTCACAGCCCTTGAGATCCTGCTGCGTTCAGGGGAGAGGCTTCTCGAGGGCCTTCCACCCATCCGGGTGACCAGCCAGGAGCTGGTGCTGCTCACGCTGGTGCTGGGGTTCAACCTCTTGCTGGCGGGATATGAGCTACGGGAAGGTCGGCGACTGAACAGCAACTTGCTCAAAGCGGATGCTCAACATGCGGCGAGCGACGTTTGGACCACCGTGGTGGTGCTTGTGGGCATGGCAGGGGCGGTGTGGCTGCAGGTGAGTTGGCTCGACGTCGCGCTGGCCATCCCCATGGCACTCCTGTTGATCCGTGTGTGCTGGCAGGTGCTGCGCGGAACCTTGCCCTGGCTGGTGGACCACATGGCGGTTGCACCTGAAGCCATCTATTCCGAAGCGATGGCCACCGCCGGCGTCTTGAACTGCCACGACATCGCCAGCCGGGGCGTTCTGGGCCAGCAGGTGTTCATCGAAATGCATATGGTTGTCGACGCAGACGACCTCACCAAGGCGCACCAGATCACCGAACAAGTGGAAGAGCGCTTGGACGAAAGTTTCGGGCCGGTGCGGTGCACCATCCATCTGGAACCCAAGGACTACGTGGAGGACGGGATCACCTACACCGGCGCCCATGGCTGAGGTCGACACCACAAACCATGAGCTCGCTGGGCTGACCGAGCGTCAGCAGCGGGGGTTGATTGAGGTGCTCGATGAAGTCCGTCGTGCCGAGGGGTGGTCGTGGCAACTGCCGGTGTTGGTGCGGGAACGCTGCTGGCTAAAACTGTCTCGAACTCCCCTGACCGAGCTGCATCGCTGGCTTCCTCCGGATGGGCGCGATGAAGCCCCGGAATTGATGCATTACCGGCGGTTGCTGCAGCAGGGGATGGATCCACTGTTGGCCCAACAGAACTGCTGGCGGGAGTTCGGCATCGAGGACTGCCAAAGAGCGCTGCGGGACTACTGGAACAGTCGTGACACAGCCATCCACGGTTGGACAGCCGAGCGGTACCGACAACTGGTGAGCAGCTATCGCGAACGGATCGAACGGGGGATCACGGTGGTTCCGATGCTGGTACTGGCTCGGAAGAACAGCGTTGAATGCCACCAACTGCTCTGGATCACCGAAAACACCCCGGTGATGCGTCACACTTGCGCCTGATTCCAGGCCATGGGCCATGAGTGATTCCTACAGCGATCCCCAACAACAGGCGGGACAGGGAGACGGCGGCCGAGACGGTCAGCGCAGTCGAGGCAACCGTGGTGGCGGCCGTGAAGGCGGAGGCTTCCGGATTCGTCTGAGTGACAACGAAATGCGCTCAGCACGGGCACTGCAGGAGGCCTTCAATCTCCGCTCGACCGTGGCTGTGCTGGGTTTCGCAGTCCGCAGCCTTGGCCAAATGCTGGAGGACGGCCAACTCGACGCTCTGATCGAACAGCAGCGCAATCAGCCTGCCCGAGGTGGCCGGCGTGATGGTGGTGGCCGTGATGGTGGTGGTCGTGGCCGCCGCTTTGACGATGAACGTGGTGGCCGTGGGTCCCGTCCGAATCCCTTTGCCCGACCGGCCAAACCCCAGCCGGAGGCTGCAGCCGAACCGGTTGTGGAGCCTGTGTTGGAGTCAGAAGCAACCGCCAGCGACAACACCAACACCGAAGCAACCGAGGCCTGATTGATGAGCCGGCCAAGGGTTCTTTCCGGGGTGCAACCGACCGGAGCACTGCACCTCGGCAATTGGCTGGGTGCCATCCGCAATTGGGTTGACCTGCAGGAGACCCACGACACCTTTGTATGTGTTGTGGATCTCCACGCCATCACTGTTCCTCATGACCCCAGCCGCCTGGCTGAGGACACCCGTTCCACTGCGGCGCTCTACCTGGCCTGTGGCATAGACCCCAAACGGTGCTCGGTGTTTGTGCAGAGCCAGGTGGCAGCCCACAGCGAACTGTGCTGGTTGCTCAATTGCGTCACGCCGCTCAACTGGCTGGAACGGATGATTCAGTTCAAGGAGAAAGCGGTGAAGCAGGGGGACAACGTCTCCGTGGGCCTGCTGGACTATCCGGTGTTGATGGCGGCTGACATCCTTCTCTACGACGCTGACCTGGTGCCCGTCGGTGAAGATCAGAAGCAGCACCTGGAGCTGGCGCGCGACATCGCCCAGCAGCGGATCAATGCCCGCTTCCGCGGCAAGGACACGCCGGTGCTCAAAGTGCCCAAACCGCTGATCCTCAAGGAAGGGGCACGGGTGATGAGCCTGACGGATGGTCGCAGCAAGATGAGCAAGAGCGATCCCAACGAGGGGAGTCGCATCACGCTTCTAGACCCTCCGGAGCTGATCACCAAAAAGATCAAACGCGCCAAGACCGATCCAGAGCGAGGCCTCGAATTCGGCAACCCAGATCGACCAGAAACCGACAACCTGCTTGGCCTCTACGCAATTCTGAGCGGCAAAGGGCGGCAGCAGGCGGCCACTGAATGCGCCGAGATGGGTTGGGGACAGTTCAAGCCGCTGCTGGCCGAAGCCACAGTGAGCGCGTTGGAGCCCATCCAGGCCCGCTACCGGGAGCTGATGCAGGACCCCACAGAGCTCGATCAGGTGCTAAGAACAGGCCGTGAGAAGGCCGAAACCGTGGCCAACGACACCCTTGAACGGGTTCGGGATGCCTTGGGCTTCGCCCGGCCAGCCTGATCAGCAACAAAGAGAAGCATTAGATGCTCTGATCAATGCGACGGCGATGGGCTCAAGCCATGGCCCCTGAGGCTTTAGGGAGACAACTTCAGCTACAGACGCGAGTCTCACAAGACTCCCAGCCTTCTCTCAGCTGCATATACACAGCACAGACAGAGCGTCAACCCCTAAGGCGCCGATCTCGCGTCCAGGTCTCGTGGGCCAGCACTCTGATCGTCCACCTGATTGTTCTGCGTGCATCGCCCTTTTTCTGTGTTCAGCCCAGCTACACGTTGGAGCCGGCCTGTCGTCGGTGCAGCCCTGACCGCAGGATTGGTGCTGTCCGCAGGAGCCAAACAGCCGCTCCAGAACGCAGAGGCGCCTGCAGAACAGGCTGAGCAAAGCTCCCCCAGCAGCCGCGCCACCCTGTCCTCCGGCAAGGAGGGTGGTCGTTACGAGCTGACACCTGAGCGACGCGCCCTGCTCAACACCATTCGCTACGCCGAGGGGACCTGGAAAGACGGTGAAGACAAGGGCTATCGGATCATTTACGGCGGCGGGCAGTTTCAGGACCTCTCACGTCATCCCGAGCGGGTGATCGTGAAGCGCTACACCAGCGCCGCAGCCGGGGCCTATCAATTTCTGCCCAAGACCTGGAAAGGCGTGGCGGAGGAACTCAAGCTGTCCAGCTTCGAGCCCAGGCACCAGGACCAAGCCGCTCTGCACCTTGTTGAGCGTCGCGGTGCTCTCAAAGAAATTGACCGGAAAGGCCTAACCAGGAACGCCATGGCGAAGCTGGCTCCCGAATGGGCATCTTTCCCCACCTGGACCGGCCGCTCCGCCTACGGTCAACCGGTGAAGAGTCCTCAGGAACTGGCGAGCTTCTACAGCAGCAACCTGCGCCAGCTGCGCAATCAGCTCGGGGCCTGAGGCGAACGGTTCGACCCCAACCTCGCGGCCAGGGCCCACACCTCCGTGACCAAGCCATGCCACGGGTTCATTACCTCCATCGAGACAGCCATGGGCTGCGTTGATGCAGCCATAAGGGATCGTGTTGCAGCAATGGCCTTCTTGCCGTCCTGCAGCCGCTCCTCCATGCGTTGGCGCTCCTGCAACGGCATCACCTCCTCCGGACAGGCCTGCAGAAGCTCTTCACCGCGCTGAAACCAATGCTCGAAGTCATCGAGCAGGGATGCCAGCAACTCATCCAACAGTGCGCCAGCTTCCTGATTGGTTGACTCACCCACCTGTAGCCCTCGGGTCTCGCCCATAAGATGGCGGGCCCTGAACCTGAACCGGTGAGCAGCGCTGCAGCAACCACCCCAGCCCCTTCAGCACCGGTGGTTCTGCCCAAGACCAGCGAAAGCGATCAACTGCTGAGGATTAGGCACTCCATGAGTCATGTGATGGCCATGGCTGTGCAGCAGTTGTTTCCAAAGGCACGCGTCACCATCGGCCCCTGGACCGAAACAGGTTTCTATTACGACTTCGACAATCCCGATCCCTTCACCGAGGCCGACCTGAAGGCCATCAAGAAGGGGATGATCAAGATCATCAACAAGAAGCTGCCTCTCGAACGGGTCGAGGTGAGCCGCAACGAGGCCGAGGAAAAAATCAAAGCCCAGAACGAGCCCTACAAGCTCGAGATTCTTGAAGGACTGCAGGAGCCGATCACCGTCTACACCCTTGGGGAGGACTGGTGGGACCTCTGTGCCGGCCCCCACGTGGATCACACCGGCCAACTCAATGCCAAGGCCTTCGAGCTGGAAAGCGTGGCGGGCGCTTACTGGCGAGGCGATGAAACCAAAGCGCAGCTGCAACGCATCTACGGCACGGCCTGGGAAACCCCGGAACAGCTGGCGGAGCACAAACGTCGCAAGGAAGAAGCGCTTCGCCGCGACCATCGCCGCATCGGCAAAGACCTCGACCTCTTCTCCATCGAGGATGAAGCCGGGGCTGGTCTGGTGTTCTGGCACCCCCGCGGTGCCCGAATGCGCCTGTTGATCGAGGAGTTCTGGCGCCAGGCCCACTTCGAGGGCGGATACGAGCTCCTTTACACCCCCCACGTGGCGGACATCAGCCTCTGGAAGACCTCAGGCCACCTCGACTTCTACGCCGAGAGCATGTTCGGCCCGATGGAGGTGGACGAGCGGGAATACCAGCTCAAGCCGATGAACTGCCCGTTCCACGTGCTCACCTACGCCAGCAAACTGCGCAGCTACCGGGAACTGCCGATCCGCTGGGCAGAGCTTGGAACGGTGTATCGCTATGAGCGGCCCGGAGTGATGCACGGTCTGATGCGGGTGCGGGGCTTCACCCAGGACGATGCCCACGTGTTCTGCCTGCCGGAGCAGATCAGCGACGAGATCCTGAAGATCCTCGATCTCACCGAACGGATCCTCTCCTCCTTCGATTTCAGCAACTACGAGATCAATCTCTCCACCCGCCCCGAGAAGTCCATCGGCGATGACACCGTCTGGGACCTGGCCACCAAGGGACTGATTGAAGCCCTGGACCGCAAGGGTTGGGCATACAAAATCGATGAGGGCGGCGGTGCCTTTTACGGACCGAAAATCGACCTCAAGATCGAAGACGCCATCGGCCGGATGTGGCAGTGCTCCACGATCCAGTTGGATTTCAACTTGCCGGAACGGTTCGATCTCGACTACGTCGCCGCCGACGGCAGCAAGCAGCGACCGATCATGATCCACCGCGCCATCTTCGGTTCGCTGGAGCGGTTCTTCGGGATCATGACCGAGAACTACGCCGGCGATTACCCCTTCTGGCTGGCCCCCGAGCAAGTGCGTCTGCTGCCTGTCACCGACGAGGTGCAGCCCTACGCAGAACAAGTGTTGGACCAACTCACCAAAGCTGGCGTTCGCGCCACGATCGACCGCAGCGGTGACCGGCTCGGTAAGTTGATTCGCACCGGCGAACAGATAAAAATCCCGGTGCTGGCTGTCATTGGTGCTAAGGAAGCGGAGCAGAACGCCGTGAGCCTTCGCAGCCGACGGGACGGTGACCTTGGGGTCACAGCGGTGGCCGACCTTCTCAGGGCTGCCCAGTTAGCCAACAGCGAGCGCGTCGCGGGCCTGGAGCTAAACCGATGACGGATTCCACTGTGCAGCACCTGGCCGATCTCGCGCGTCTGCGAGGAGCGCCGGAGTTGCTTCCCCAGACCAGAAACGAGCTGCGAGGAGAACTCGATCAGGCGATGGCCAAGGCCAGCTGGTTCACCATCGGCGTCATGGCCCCGTCCAGGGAGCAGGCCCTTACAGCGCTGCGCAGTCTCGAGCAAAGCCAACAGTGGGAGCCGCTGGAGCTCGTCGACAGCCCCGAGGAGCAGGGCCCTGTTTTCCTGAAAGCCAATCAGAAGGGGGGCACGATCCGCATTCGGATCGAGCATGGCCTTGGCGAAGGAATTCTGATCAGTGGACACGGTGACGACGACAACACGCCAAGCACCACCTGGGGACCGCTTCCACTGGACTTCTTCTTCTGAGCCAACCACGCTGGTAGGAGTTGCCGCAGCCCTTGATGGCCACCACCACACTCCTGGCGGGGGACATGGGAGGCACCAAGACTCTGCTTGCTCTCTACGGGAGTGAGGCTGGCCAGCTGCGCCTGTTGCATCAGGAACGCTTCCGCTCGGGAAAATGGCCATCGCTTGAGCCGATGCTCGAGGCCTTTCTCAACAATCGCCCCGCTGATCTCCCGGCTCCAGCGCATGCCTGCATCGCCGTTGCCGGTCCAGTGCGACACAGGGAGGCCAGGATCACCAACCTGCCCTGGCGGTTGCGGGAGGCCGACCTGGCGCGAGCTGCGGACATGGAACAGCTCGAGCTGGTGAATGATTTCGGCGTGCTGATTTACGGGCTGCCCCATTTCGACAGCCATCAGCAGGTGATCCTTCAGAAGGGCCACCAAGACAAGGGCCCCCTGGCCATTCTTGGTGCCGGCACCGGTCTCGGCATGGCAAGAGGCCTGCAGAGCGAACAGGGACTAGTGGCCCTGGCAAGCGAAGGAGGGCACCGCGAATTTGCTCCGCGCAACGAAGCGGAATGGGAGCTGGCCTCCTGGCTCAAACAAGACCTCGGCGTCAGCCGCCTGTCGACCGAACGAATCGTGAGTGGCACCGGCCTGGGGCATGTGGCCCACTGGCTGCTTCAGAAACCCGATGCCGCCATGCACCCCCTGCGCAGCGTTGCTGAGGCTTGGCGGCGCAACAGTTCCAACGATCTTCCCGCTCAGGTGAGCGTTGCCGCTGAAGTGGGTGATCCCTTGATGCATCGCGCCTTACAGCTTTGGCTGGAGGCCTATGGCTCAGCGGCAGGCGATCTTGCCCTTCAAGAACTCTGCACAGGAGGCCTATGGGTTGGCGGGGGCACCGCATCAAAACAACTGAAGGGACTGCAATCCGCCAGCTTTCTCAATGCGATGCGCGATAAGGGACGCTTCCGTGAACTGATCGAAGGGATGCAGGTCACAGCGGTGATCGATCCCGATGCCGGACTGTTCAGTGCAGCCTGTCGCGCCCGGATGCTGGCGGAGTCAGGTGGGACACTGGCCTGAGCAGAGGATCAGCGATGGCGCAGCCGCGCATCGGTCAGAAAGTGGTCGTGGACGTCCCGGCAACCACCGCCAATCTCGGCCCCGGATTTGACTGCCTCGGTGCAGCCCTTGATCTGAACAACCGCTTCGCGATGCGGCGGATCGAAGGGGGCGGTGAACGATTTGAGCTGATTATTGAGGGAACGGAGGGCAGTCACCTCCGGGGTGGGCCTGAGAACCTCGTTTACCGAGCGGCCCAACGGGTTTGGAAAGCGGCTGGGCTGGAACCCGTCGCCCTTGAGGCACGGGTACGTCTTGCCGTGCCACCAGCACGGGGGCTGGGCAGCAGTGCCACGGCGATCGTGGCGGGATTGATGGGAGCCAATGCCCTCGTCGGTGAACCTCTCTCCAAAGAGAAGCTGCTTGAGCTTGCCATCGATATCGAAGGTCACTCCGACAACGTTGTGCCCTCTCTTCTGGGGGGCCTCTGCATGACCGCCAAGGCTGCCTCTCAGCGTTGGCGCGTGGTGCGTTGCGAATGGACGCCGAGCGTGAAGGCTGTCGTGGCGATTCCATCGATTCGCCTGAGCACCAGCGAAGCCCGCCGGGCCATGCCCAAGACCATCCCCGTTGGCGACGCAGTGGTCAACCTGGGTGCCCTGACACTGCTGCTGCAAGGGCTGCGAACCGGTAATGGTGATCTGATCTCCGACGGCATGCACGACCGTTTGCACGAGCCTTACCGCTGGCGCCTAATCAAAGGCGGCGACCAGGTCAAACAGGCCGCCATGGACGCGGGAGCCTGGGGCTGCGCCATCAGCGGAGCCGGACCAAGCGTCCTGGCTCTGTGCGAGGAAGACAAAGGCCCAGTCGTCAGCCGAGCCATGGTCAAAGCCTGGGAAGCTGCGGGGGTCGCCAGCCGCGCGCCGGTGCTGAATTTGCAGACCTCAGGCAGCCACTGGCAACCGGCCGACGATGAGTAGATCCACCTAAACAGGGCATTCGGCCCTGTTAGCTTTGTTAAAGATTGCGGACAAGGAATGGACGCTGGGTTAGCAGAGCTTGCTGTCTCGAGCAGTCCTTTCCCTTGGTTATCTCTGATTGTGCTGTTGCCGGCGGCAGCAGCTCTGGTGCTGCCACTGGTTCCGAGCAGCGAAGAGAAGCCATCCACCACGCCCAAGATCATCACCCTGGTCGTCCTTCTGGTCGATCTTCTTTTGATGATGGGAGTGTTTGCCACCCGCTTCGACCCCAGCGCTGAAGGGCTGCAGCTGGTGGAGCGGGTGAGCTGGCTCCCAGCACTAGGCCTCGAATGGTCCCTTGGTGTGGATGGTCTTTCAGCACCTCTTGTGGTGCTCAGCGGCCTGGTCACATTTCTGTCTGTGGCGGCCAGCTGGTCGGTTCAGCGCAAATCACGGCTGTACTTCGCCCTGATGCTTGTTCAGGCCTCGGCCCAAGGCCTGGTGTTTCTTTCGCAGGACTTCCTGCTCTTCTTCCTGGCCTGGGAGCTGGAGCTTGTTCCCGTCTACCTGCTGATTGCCATCTGGGGCGGACAAAACCGCCAGTACGCCGCGACCAAATTCATCCTCTACACGGCCCTGGCCTCTCTGCTGATCCTGATCAGCGGCCTGGCACTGGCCCTCTCCGGAGACACGTTTACCTTCAACATCACGGAACTGGCGGCTCGATCTCCCGGCGGCAGCTTCGGCCTGTTGTGTTACGTGGGTTTCTTGATTGGCTTCGGCGTGAAACTGCCGATGTTCCCGCTCCACACCTGGCTGCCCGATGCCCACGGTGAGGCAAACGCTCCGGTGTCGATGCTGCTGGCCGGGGTGCTCCTGAAGATGGGCGGCTACGCCCTGCTGCGCTTCAACGTGCAGATGCTTCCAGAAGCTCACGCCATCCTGGCGCCAGCCCTCGTGATCCTTGGGATCGTGAACATCGTTTACGGCGCGCTCAACGCCTTCGCCCAGGACAACGTCAAACGCAGGATTGCCTGCAGTTCCGTGAGCCATATGGGCTTTGTACTGGTTGGGATCGGTGCCGTTGATGCCCTTGGAATCAGCGGAGCCATGCTCCAGATGGTGAGCCATGGCCTGATCGCAGCCGCGATGTTCTTCGTGACGGGCGTGTTCTACGAGCGAACCAAGACCCTCTCGATCCCCAACATGGGCGGATTGGCCAAGGCGCTGCCAATCACTTTTGCCTTCTTTCTTGCCAGCTCCCTGGCGTCGCTGGCGCTGCCAGGCATGAGTGGCTTCATCAGCGAAATCACCGTGTTCCTCGGCATCACCAGCCAGGAAGCCTTCACGTCAGTATTCCGATCGATCACCGTGCTGCTGGCCGCCATCGGACTGGTGCTCACACCGATTTATCTGCTCTCCATGTGCCGAAGGGTGTTCTTTGGCCCCAGGATTCCGGCACTGGCCAGCGTGGCTGACATGCGCCCCAGGGAGCTGGTGATTGGCCTGAGCCTGCTGGTGCCAACCCTGGTGATCGGCATCTGGCCCCGCATTGCCATGGACCTCTACGAAGCTTCTACCAATGCTCTGGCCCTGCAGTTCATTGCCAGCTGAAATGTCGACTGTTTCCCCCCTCCTGCGCGGCCAAGGGCTTCCCGAGTTCCGGGCCATTTCCCCTGAGCTCGTCAGCACAGACATCCCGGTTTTGCTCGCACAGCTGGATCAGGACTTCACTACGCTCGAGCAGGCTCTTGAGTCGGCCCTCGCCGGACCCTCGAAGCTGTCCTGGGATCGGGTGATGCAACCGCTGCAGGGCATCGGCGAACGACTGCGTTGGAGCTGGGGTGTGGTGTCACACCTCAATGGCGTCTGCAATTCCGCTGAGCTGCGCGATGCCCATGCCGCCCAGCAACCCGATGTTGTGCGCCTCAGCAACCGCCTTGGCCAAAGCCAGATTCTCCATCGGGCCTTGATGGCCCTTCAAAGCGATCCCTCCGAACCGCTCAACCCAACCCAGGAGCGGATTCTGAAATCAGAACTGCTCTCGATGCAGCAACGCGGGGTTGGCCTTAGTGGCGATGAGAAGGCAGCCTTTAACCACACCAGTGAACGCCTGGCCGCTCTCTCCACCCAGTTCGGCAACCACGTGCTCGATGCCACGCAGCAGTGGACCTTGAAACTCAGCCAGCCCAACGAGGTGGAAGGCCTGCCGCAACGGGCCTTGGAGGCACTGGCCGCAGCAGCGCGTGAAGCAGGGGATGCTGATGCGTCTGCGGAGTCCGGCCCGTGGCTGCTGGGACTGGACATGCCCCGCTATTTGCCCTTCCTAACCCACGCCAACAACAGATCCCTGCGGGAAAAGGCCTATCGCGCCCATGTGGGGCGAGCCAGTGAAGGCGAGCTCGACAACAGGGCACTGATCGAGGAGATCCTGACCCTGAGGCGAGAGCAAGCGTCCCGCCTGGGCTATGCCCATTGGGCTGACCTAAGCCTCAGCGCCAAGATGGCCGACGATGTTCCGGCAGTTGAAGCACTGTTGGAAGAACTGCGCGCTGCGGCATACCCAGCAGCTGTGGAAGAGCTGCGGGATCTCCAAGCCATCGCCAGGGAGCACAAGGCCCCCGAAGCCGATGAGCTGGCTCCCTGGGACATCGCCTACTGGTCGGAGAAGTTGCGCCAATCCCGGTTCGATCTGGACCAAGAAGCGCTGCGTCCATGGTTCCCGCTGCCGCAGGTGCTCGAAGGCCTTTTCAGCCTTTGTACTCGTCTATTCGACGTCGAGATCGTTGCCGCCGACGGCGAGGCACCGACCTGGAACGACGATGTGCGCTTCTTCCGGGTGAAGCGCTCCGATGGCACACCGATTGCCGGCTTCTACCTCGACCCTTACAGCAGGCCCGCCAGCAAACGCGGTGGAGCCTGGATGGATGAATGCCTGGGCCTGAGCAAGAAACCCGATGGCTCTGTGGTGCTGCCGGTGGCCTACCTGATCTGCAACCAGACCCCACCTGTGGGCGACACGCCCAGTCTGATGAGCTTCGAGGAAGTGGAGACCCTCTTCCATGAATTCGGCCATGGGCTCCAGCACATGCTCACCACAGTTGAGGAACCGGAGGCCGCCGGCATAAGCAACGTGGAATGGGATGCCGTGGAACTCCCCAGCCAGTTCATGGAGAACTGGTGCCTTGATCACGCCACCTTGATGGGCATGGCGCGCCACTGGCAAACCGGTGAACCCCTGCCTGAGTCGGAATTCAACAAGCTGCGCAGCAGCCGCACCTTCAATGCAGGCTTCGCCACCCTGCGGCAGGTTCACTTTGCCCTGAGTGACCTCCGCCTCCACAGCCAGTGGACGCCGAAACTTGGTGTCAGCCCAGACGGACTGCGCCGTGAGATCGCCGCCACCACCACGGTGATGGATCCCATCCCGGAGGATCAGTTCCTCTGCGCCTTCGGCCACATCTTCGCGGGGGGCTACTCCGCTGGGTACTACTCCTACAAGTGGGCTGAAGTTCTAAGCGCAGATGCCTTCTCCGCTTTTGAGGAGGTGGGTCTGGATCAGGAGGATCAGGTTCGTGCAACGGGAGCCCGCTTCCGCGACACCGTGCTCAGCCTCGGTGGCAGCCGCTCCCCAGCAGAGGTATTTGAAGCCTTCCGAGGCCGTCCTGCCAGCACCGAGGCCCTGATTCGCCATTCCGGCCTGGTGGCCGCGGCCTGAGCTCAGGCGCGCAAGCTGCTGCAAAGCCGTCGAATCGCGGCGGGGTGGCTGATCAGTTGCTGATGGGTCCAGACCGGTATTTCCTCACACCGGCCCAAGGGCAGAACGGCCCTCCAGCCGGGGCAGACCATCAGATCCCAGCGGCAAAAGAAACTGGAGCACTCGACCCCAGCCAGTGCATCGGGTTGGCGATTCAGCTCGCGCAGCAGGCGACTTCCCACTTTCATGTCTGCCGCACCGGCCAGGAGCGGGCGGGGAATCATCTGAGCAGCCAGGGTGCCCTGCTGCGGGCTGCCCACGCTGAAGAAGCGCCGGGTGCGCTGCCCCCCCCCCAGTTCCTGCAGCCAGATCCTGCCGATCACGCCCCCCATCGAAAAACCCAGAAGATCGACCTTGGCGTCAGCACCAAAGCGCTGCTGAATGTGCTGATCCAGGCGAGAGGCCAGCTGCCGCAGGGGAATCCAACCCAGACCATGGGACAGATGCGGCGCCAACAGCGGGCGATCGGGCTGGTCCAAACCCTGAACCAATCGGTGAAACAGGCGAGGCGTGTCCCAGAGACCATGGACCAGCACCAACGGGATGCTCACAGGGCTGATCTCCCGCCATGGCGGGAGCGTTCCACGAACACGCGGCCGTTAAATCCTGGAACCGGTGCAGCACATTTGGTCAATCGCAGCCAGACCGGGATGGGCCCGTACAGCGTTTCCAGCCGATCCAGCATCTGCTCACTGAAGTGCTCGATGGTGAGGCAACGAACCTGCTGGGACAAGCTTTCCAGTGCCTGAATTGCCACCCCGTAGTCCAGGCTCTGGCTCAGGTCGTCGGCCACTGCAGCAGCTTTGAGATCGAGCTGAATACTGAAATCAAGTCTGAACCATTGACCATCCCGACGTTCGTGTTCCAACACCCCGACATGGGCCCACAACCGCAGGTCCCTCACACCGATGCAATCCATCAGAGCGGCCGATCGATGTGGGTGAAGACGCGGCTGCCATTGGCGTAGTCGGCAGCGATGTGGCCCTCGCCGCGCAACCGATAGCGGTAAGTCACCAACCCTTCCAGACCAACGGGTCCGCGGGGCGGCAGGGTCTGGGTGCTGATGCCCACCTCAGCGCCGAATCCGTAACGGAACCCATCGGCGAAGCGGCTGGAGCAGTTGTGATAGACCCCTGCGCTATCCACCGCCGCGAGGAAACGATCAGCCACCTGGGCATCCTCCGTCAGGATCACTTCGGTGTGACGCGATCCATAGGAACGGATGTGATCGGTGGCTGCCTCGAGATCGTCCACCAGCTTCACCGCCAGGATCAGATCCAAATACTCCGTGCTCCAGTCCTCCTCCCTAGCCGCTTCCGCCACGCCAAGGGCCACGCTCTCGGCATCGCCCCGCAGCTGCACCCCGGCAGCAGCGAAGGCCGGCAGCGCAGCGGCGAGAAAAGGCTGCGCAATCGAGCGGTGGACCAGCAAGGTCTCAATGGCGTTGCAGGCGGCGGGGTACTGGCTCTTGCTGTCCAGCGCCACCCGAACGGCTTTGTCGACGTCGGCCGCCGCATCCACGTAGAGGTGGCAAACCCCATCGGCATGGCCCAGCACAGGAATGCGGGTGTTGTCCTGGATGAAGCGCACAAGTTCGTTGCTCCCCCTGGGAATGATCAGGTCCACGAGGCCATCGAGACGCAACAAGGCCAGGCTTTCTTGACGGGTGGTGAGCAGAGCCAGGGCATCGGCAGACACCGAACTGGCCGCCAGGCCTGCCTGCAGGGCATCCATCACAGCCTCATTGGTGCAGCGAGCCTCACTGCCCCCTTTCAACAGAGCACCGTTGCCAGAACGGATCGCCAGCGAGGCGATCTGCATCACCGCATCCGGCCTGGCTTCAAAGATCACACCCACCACCCCAAGCGGAACGGAGACCCGTTCCAGCACAAGGCCCTGATCCAGCTCCCGATGCAACTGACGACAACCCAGCGGGTCACTCAGGCTGGCCACCTTGCGGACGCCATCAATGGCCGCCGCCAACTTGGTGTCATCCAGCTTCAGCCGCGCCATCAGAGCCGGCGCCAACCCCTCGGCTGCAGAGCGTTGGAGGTCTTCACGGTTGGCCGCGAGGATGCTTTCTGCACGGTCGGTCAGCGCGTCCGCCATCGCCTGAAGCGCCTCGGCTCTTTGGCCGTCATCGGTCTGCCCCAGATCAACAGCAGCACGGCGGACAGCCGCGGCACGCTGCAGCAACGCAGCAGAAGGCTCTGGAACGCTGGACATCAAGGCAATCAATCTGTAGCCATCATCCCGTTCAGCCGCTGCAGAGCGAGCCGCGCAGCCCCCAAGCGTCCAGCGCCGTTCCCCAGGCAGGCGGCTTCGATCCGCAACCCCTCCCTTGAGACGGCCTGAACCCGCGACTCCACCTCGCGGCGCACCGCTGGCAAAAAGTGGCGGGCGGCACCCGCCAGGCCGCCACCCAGCAACACCAACTGCGGCGTGAACACATACACCAGCGAAGCAATGCCACAGCCCAGGTGCTCGCCGTAACGGCTCCAAACTTCCAGGGCCTTCGGATCACCACCATCGGCCTCTGCACTGAGCTCGCGGGGATCGCGATCACACAAGCGCCGCAAGCCGGTGATGCTGGCGAACTGCTCCAGGGAGCCACGGTTACCGCTGTTGCAGGCCGGCCCATCGGGCTCAACCCCGATCAGACCGGGTTCCGCTGCAGCGCCGTTATGGCCAGTAAACAGCTCACCCCTTAGAAGTACCCCCCCTCCTACACCGGTTCCGAGGGTCAGCAGCACCACATCATCAACACCACGGGCTGCGCCGAGCCATGCCTCACCAACTACCGCACAGTTGCCGTCATTGGCGAGGGTGACCCGGCGGTTGAGCCTGGACTCCAGCCAATCCGCCAGCGGCACGTCCTCCCATCCGGGCAGGTTGATGCAAACACGGGCCACCCGAGCCGCCGCATCCATTGGACCGGGGAGGCCGATGCCGACCGCCTCAGCCGCATGCTCAGGATCAATCTGTTCAATGGCTTCACACAGGGCCATCGTTACGGCTCCAGGAACGGCGGGCTGCGGTGTAGGCCATTGCGCCTCCGCCAGCACCGTTCCATCAGCACGAATCCGGGCCAACTTGATCGCCGTGCCCCCGAGATCCACTCCAATCACCTGCGCGATAGGCATGGCTCAGAACCGGAAGAACACCTGCAACTGGCTCTGCCAGGTGCCATTGGCATCCATGGCCGCGGAGACTGATGTAGTCGGTGTCAGCCGATAGGAGACAGTTCCTTGTGGAGGAACGTCGGTTGTGTTCGGTGCCATCAGAACAGAAAGGTTGAACCGGTCGGTCAACGCCACACCAAACTCCGTCACCACTGTCAGTGTTGGTGAAACACGGCCGGAGGTGCGCTCCTTCTCTGATTTCACCTCGGGGTTGACGTAGGTGGGAAAAATCGCCACCTGAAGCCGTTGTCCCATGGCATCGGTCAACGTGCCCAGCACCGGTGAGAGCAGCGACTGACTCAGCATCGTGGCCAACGCGGCGCCACCTGTTCCACCCAGGGAAGACAGGGTGTTGCCACCGATTAAACCCAACAGTTGTTGCTCGCTCATCGGTGGCGAGCTGCGCAGGACAAGGTTGTTGCTTTCACCCAGACGGTTGGCCGGTCCGCTGACCTGGACCATGACCCTCACCAGCCGCAGTTGACCACCACCGACATAGGCACTGCCCGTTCCATTCGAAGCAAAGAGGTTTGCGCTGGTGATCTGATCGTTGGTGCCCGCACTAACGGTGTCAGCGACCCTGGCTTGCATGGCGATATCCACGTAGGGGACAAGCCCCAGCGAAGGCGTGAACACCGCTGCATTGGCCGCCTGTGGGTCCAAACGCAGTGGAGCCAGAGGGGGTACCCAGATCCTGCCGGAATTGAGCTGGATTAAGCCTCGTGCCTTGAGCGAGGGATCCAAGGGGCCGTTCAACGTGACAGCGCCTCCCCCTTTGAAGCTGATCCAGGGGGGCATCAGCACCTCGATATCAGGGCCGAGGGCCAGCCGAAGGTTCTCAAAGCGGATGGCCGGCAGTTTCGGCATGAACCGTTGCAGCTGATCCGGAGCTTGAATGGATCGGTTGGGACCCATCAGGACCAGAGGTTCCTGAAAGTCCCACTCCTCCTCCAAAAGTGTTTTCAACGCCTGAGGACCAAGCTGCACCGCCGCAGAGGAGCCCTCCACACCGGTGGGTGCCAGGGCTTGAAGTTCGCCCCGCCGCAACCGTCCGAAGAAGCCGGACTGGGGCCGAAGCGTGCCCCGCGACAGTTCCAGATTTCCGGAGAGGACGGGTTGCACTAAAGCTCCAGACACCTGCAGTTCGCCATCGGCCTGGAACTGCACGATCGGCTGTCGAATCTGCCCTTGGCTGATTTGCAGGGTGAGCGGTGAAGCCCCGCTCTGGGGGGTGAACAAGCCAAGGCTTCCAGAACCGCGCAGCAAGCCGCCGCGGCCCACTTCAGCCTCCAGGCGTTGCACCAAGACGCGATCGAAATCGAACAGGATCGAGGCGTTGATCCGACTCAGCTCCTGTTCACCGATGCTGAGATCTCCATTACTGACCACCACAAAGCCATTGGCTTGCGGTTGGTTCAACGGCCCGCGCAGCAACAGCCGTAGATTGGTGCTCCCCTGCTTGACAGCCAAGGAATCCCCGGCCAAAAGCGTCAACACGCCAAGGGCATCCCCATGGCTTTCCAGCCTCAGGTTCAAATTCGAATCGGGGTTGAAGGGCACCGTGCCGGACACGGTGACGGCTTCCTTGCTCTCGCCTCCCTTCAGGGCCAAGTTCAGGCGGATCAAGTCACGCTCAACGACAACCGATCGCTGCTCCAACTGCAGGGGCTGGCCCGCCAGGGTGGCTGAGTCGAGCACCAGATCGGAAACCAGCAAGGGAGCCGTTCCGCTGAGGTCGTAGCGGCCGCGGATGCCAACACTGCCGCGGAGCTGCGGCGGCACAGGAGCCAACAACGCCAGCAGAGAGAGCGGAACCTGCAGCAGGTAGAGGTCACCGGATCCACCGAGCAACGGGCCGCGAAGCGTGGCGACCATCGGTTCAAGCTGGAGTGCCTTGACCTGGTCATCCCCCTCAACCCAAAGATGGGCCTTGGCGATCAGATCGGCCTTCAGGCGCTTCGGATCAGAACCGTCGATCGTTCCCGACAGATTGACTCGCCCCTCCAGACGCTCCAGCTCAGGGCCCTTGCGGGGGTGGGCCAGGGCATAAGCCTCAAGTGCCCGGCGCGATGCCGCCAGAGCTCGCAACTGACCATCAAGCGATCCGCCAAAGGTGTTGATGAACAGGGTTCCGAGATCCTCGGCAGGGCCGGGGGCCAGGCCCGGATAGGGATCGCTCCCCCTCAACTGACGGGCCAGAAGCGTCAACCAGGTCACATCCAGGCCTTCGGCCTCGATGCCGCTGTGCATCCGGCCACCCAGGTCGCCACGGGCCTTCAACCGGATGCTGCCCTGCAAGGGAGTCAGTGCTGCATTGGCCTGAAAACGCCCATCCCTGAGGGAACCCTCCAGCTCGAGGCTCTGCACGGCAACCCCCGCCATCGAGGCTTCCGAAATGGCGGCAGACCCACGGATCGCGAGGGGGGCCATGGCAAGGCTCCCTGCACCCGTGAGCTGACCTGCCACCGCTTTGGGCTGGTTGACCGGCGGAACGATTAAACGAAGTCCATCGATGTTGAGGTCAGCTGCACGCCAGCGGTAGCGGCGTTGCTCTCCAGCCGGAGCCAGCTCGTGCAAGCGCAACTGCCCCTCACCCCGGCGCAAGAGCACGGTCTTGGGCCAAGCATCGGCATCGAGTTCAGCCACGAGCGTGCCGGGCAAGGCAGGCTGCTGAGCAACCATCGCCAGACGAGCACCACGGCCCAGTTCACCGTTGAGGCTGCCTTGCCAGCGTTCGGGAACCTGCAAAGCACCAACGCGGGGTTGATTCAGCATCAGGTTGATGTCGGGCTGAAGCCCCGACAGGGGACCATCCACGCGACCCCGCGCCGCCACCTGCCCGCCCAGCGCCGTGCCGATCAAGGGGGTGAAACGGCTCAGGCTGAAAGGTTGGAGTTCAAAGCCGCTCTGAAGCTCACCGGTTTGCAACCGCCCCTGAGCCAGTTGAAAAGGAAGGCGCGCTTCCGCCCGCAACAGCGGACTGGTGAAGTAATCCAGCACCAGAGCGGAATCCTCCGAGGACCATCGGGTCTGAAACGACCACTCGTCCAGCAAAGGGTTGGACGCCTGGCCAAGCTTCAGGCTCAGCTCCGGTGACGCCAACGCACCACTGACGTCGACGGTTCCAAGGATCGGAGCGGTTTGGCCCAGTCCGGCCTGCATGGTCGGCAGCGCAGACCAGAAGCGTGGATCGATCTGCAGCTCCGTGCTGCTCAGATCCACTTGGGATCCAATCCTCCCAGCCAGCCCGAAGCGCAGTCCCGGGGCACTGAGGCGGAGTCTGTCCACGGCAACAGACGGTTGCTGGTCTTGCAGCCAGGGGATGCTCCACTGAGCGTCCAGCTTCAGGACTGTGTTGAGCCCTGTGGCCTCAGGCAGCTTGATCTCACCGTCTGCACTCCACCGGGGCTCCGCCCAGGGGCCCTGGATCCTGAGCTTCAACCGGTCCTGGCTTGCAGAGCTGAGGTCTTTGCGGCGAACGTCAGCCTGGAGATCAAAGCTCTTGTTCAATGCAACAGACCCTGAGGCCCGAGCCTCAAAGGCTCCAAAACGCAGTGTTGCGGGCTGCAGCTTGAGTTGATCGCCCTTGCAAGCGACCCTGAGACGAGTGCTGTTCAGCGCAGCAAGTTCGAGACGCTTGAGGCTGAGCCCACCTCGGCAGTTGAACGACCCATCGGCCCAGCCGATCTGAACATCTCCCTCCAACGTCCCAGAGGCATCCAGATCCTGAGCAGGGGCAATGACGGCCCCCAAAGGTTTCAGGTTGAGCTGATCCAGCCGCGTTCGAAGCCTGAAGCGAGGGCGATCCCAATGCCCTTGTCCATCGAGCCGTAGCACCCCTTCAGCTTCGAGCCAGCGAAGTTCCGATGCGGTGCTGAAAAAAGCCTCCCCGAACCGAACTGCGCCCCGACTGCGGAGTTCAAGGGTCTGCTGCTGAGGACCGAAACGGAGCAGTGCAGGATCGGCAAACCGGTACTGGACGCCAAGTCGCGGCAGGGCGCCGTCGCCGCTCAGTGGCCCAAAGGTCCAGTACCGACCAACCTCATTGGCCTGCAACTGGCCGCGCAGCTTGTGCACCGTGATCTGCAGAACCGGCTGCAGACGCCGAAGACTCGCAAAGGGAGCAAGGCTCACCTCCAGCCCCTCCAGGCTCAGCTCAGAAGGATCCGCCGCCGACGGCAAGATCCGACTAGGCCCGATGGCGATCCCCAGGGCCAAGGGGCGAAGTCCCTCGTAAGGACCAAGATCCACGTCGTGGCCCAGAGGACCCGACAACGTGCGCTCCAAACTGGGGCGTGCCCGGCTCAGGATGCGTTCGGCAGCGCGATCAAGGGCGATGAAGCCTGCTGTTCCAGCCCCGACCAGAACGAAACTTCCCGCAACCAACCAGGTCCTGCGCCGCGTTTTCCCCATCAGACGCGGCGGTCTCCGCGGATTCTCGCGCAATATAAGGAGACTGTTTTAAGTCCACCAGACCCCATGGCCTTCGATCAGCTGCTGCTTACTGCCGCTCCCTGGCTGGGTTGGTCTGGGCTTGGGCTTGGAGCACTAACGGCAGTTGCCTTCCTCACCAAATGGGGCATTCGGTTTCGACTGGTCGGCGTGAGCAGCTTCACCTTGCTGCTGGCCGTGAGTTGCTGGGCATTCGGCGTGAGCTACACACCGCCAGTAGTAGTGGAGGGTGCAGTGCGGGCACCGATCGTGTTCGACAACGGCAACGACCTTGTGGTGGCCCAGGTTCCTGCCGACCTAGCCCCAACAACAGTTCAAGCCACCCTGGAGCAATTGGAGGGCAACCTGCGCGGCTCAGGTCGCTCCAGCAGCACCGTGCTGGTGCGGTTGCGGGGCATCCAATCGGAGGGCGATGGGCTGGGACGCCCCGTCATCCTGGGCGAGTTGAGCAAGACCTTGCGTTGATGCCGAACTTCAACGACACGATCGAGGAGCTCCCCCAGTCGTTTCGCAGGGAACAAAAGGAACTGGACCGGGCCGGTATCAAGCGCTGGTCCAGCATCCGTGATCTAACGGATCTGCAACTGAGCCAACTCGCCCGCAGTGGCCAGGCTTCCGCCCGAAACCTCAAGCGGCTGCGGGGCATGGCCAATTTGGCCTGCCGCTTGGATTTGCCTCCCCAGGACGCCGCGCTGCTGATGCATGCGGGCATCGCCACGCCCGCCGCTCTGGCGGCATGCACCCCCGAACGTCTTGTGCGCCAGACCGGAAGGCTGGAGCGCAGCCTTGGAACCAAACGGCCCGCCGTGGTGGATCTGCGGGTGGCCGGCGATTGGATCCGCCGCGCCAGGCAACTGGCGAACTGACCCCAGCAACCCTGCCTTGGCGTCCAATCCTGCGTATGAACCTTTTATGGGCTTGAAACTCCTACGCAAAGCTTTAATCGCTCTGGCTCTCTTGGGCTCACCATTGCTCGTGGTAGCTGCTGACTCGGACTTGCTCAACAGCGTCAAACGCAATCCTGAAAAAGCAAAGGCCATGTGCCGTTCGTTCCGGCAAATGAACGCTAACGGCCGATCGCCATTCTCCAAGACGTACATCAACCAGGTCGCTGCCAGCGAGAACCTGAGTTTTCAGGATGCGGAAATTCTCATGACCTACATCGTGGGGATGCATTGCGACGATGTCCGCTGAAACAAGCAGAATTGCCTGCCGGTCTGCAGCGCTGAGGACGGCAGATTGTGTGGTGCTGCGGTCACGGTTGTGGCACCCCAGCGGAGAAGGCCCCTGGCCTGCCCTGCTAATGCGGCAGCCCTACGGGAGCCGCATCGCCTCAACCGTCACCTATGCCCACCCCAGCTGGTGGGCTTCCCATGGCTTCCTGGTGGTCGTTCAGGACGTAAGAGGACAAGGGGAGTCGGAGGGACGTTTCCGGGGATTTGGTCAGGAAGCGGCCGACACCACCGCCACCCATGCCTGGGTGAGGCAGCTGCCGGAATGCAATGGACGCCTGGGGGTCTACGGGTTTTCGTATCAGGGCCTGACCCAGCTCACCGCAGCTGAGTCGGCCCCACCGCCGGAGTGCACCGCTCCGGCGATGACCGGCCTGGACGAACGACGCCATTGGAGTTGTGAAGGCGGTGCCCACTGGTGGCACCTCGGCCTTGGCTGGGGGCTACAGCTGGCGGCCCTCCAGGCCCAGCGACGCGGAGATGCAACGGCCTGGCTGGAGATTCGTCGAAGCCTTGAAGACAACCGCTATCTGCGGGACGGACCAAGCCTGCTGGAGCGCCATGACCCCGAAGGCATGGCCTGGAGCTGGTTAAAAAACGACCCCAGCAACGCTCAGCAGTGGACAGTTCATCACGCCCCGGAGAGCTGGCTTCAGCGGCCGATGCTGTTGATCGGTGGATGGTGGGATCCGCATCTGGTGGGTCTGCTGGACCTCTGGCATCGCAGCCAGGTGGCCGGCGGGCAGCCATCCCTGCACATCGGGCCGGCCTCCCATCTGCAGTGGTGGCCGGGAACCCAGCAGCTGATGCTTCAGTTCTTCCAACAGCATTTGCAGGATCGCCCCCCGCAGGAGCCGAAGCCCAGCCACCAGCTCTGGAACATCACCCAGCATCAGTGGGATGCGATCCCCGCACCGGCCACGGGCAGATCAGCGTCATGGGGACTGCGCAGCAATGGACTGGCCTGCATAGACCCAAGCGACGGTGCCCTTGTGGCGGATGGAGAAGGAGAAGGAAGCGTGGTCATCGTTCATGACCCTTGGCGACCGGTTCCAGCCATCGGTGGACACCTCGGGACAACCCCTGGGCCGGCGGAGCGCACGGCCGTGGATCAACGCAACGACGTTGCAACATTCACCACTGCACCCCTGATTGATGAGCTGCTGCTGTCGGGTCAACCGCACCTCCTGCTGGACGCTGAAGCGGACCAGCCCGGGTTTGATCTCTGCATCAGCCTCTCGCGCCTGTCCGCGGAAGCCAACAGCGTTGAACAACTGAGCACGGGAGTCGTACGGGTTCGCGGTGAGGAGGCGTTGCAGCCAGCCAGGCGCAGCGTGACCCTCCAGCCGCTGCACGCGAGCCTGGCTTGTGGCGATCGACTGAGAATCTCAGTTGCCGCAGCAGCGTGGCCCGCCATTGGCGTCAACCCTGGCCACGATGCCCTGCCCTGCGGAGCACCAAGCCCAGAGCATCGTGTGGTGACGCTGACACTGAAACTTGCTGACTCCACCCTGCAGATGAACCCCTTTGATTCCGGCAGACTGAAGCTCGACTGAAGTTTGTGCTTTGACGCAAGCGGTCGGATCATCAACGTCGACATTTCCCGAGACTTCGTCTGATCAACAGCGGATCTGTTTCGTAAATCGGGCTTAACATCTCGCCCAATTCACAGATCTCCCATGGGTGTCGCCGCAGTCCTCGACTGGATGGTGCAGGACGGCGAACGGTTGGCGAATTGTCGCCATGACCACCCGTTTGCGGTACTTGGTCCTCAACCCTCGGATCAGGGTTGGACAGTGCGGATGTGGATGCCGGAAGCCCAAACAGTCACCCTTTTGCAAGCTGGTGACGAGATCGCCATGACAACGCCGAACCACCCCTGGGTGTTCGAGGCACAGCTCAACAGAGACCCCGGCTGCACTTACCGGGTCAGGGTTGAGCGGGGCGGGATTGTGCATGAACAACACGACCCCTGGGCCTTCCGCGGCGAATGGATGGGCGAAATGGATCGCCACCTTTTTGCTGAAGGCAACCATCACCACATTTGGCAAAAGATGGGTGCCCACCTCACCCAGCGTGACGGGGTCAAGGGTGTGATGTTCTGTCTGTGGGCGCCCAGCGCTCTCACCGTCTCCGTGATTGGAGATCTGAATTCGTGGGACGGACGTCACCACCCCATGCAGCAGCGCGTCGGAGGAATCTGGGAACTGTTCATCCCCGGCCTCGAGGAGGGACATCTCTACAAGTACGAAATCCGTACCCAGGATGGTCACTGCTACCAAAAGGCTGATCCTTACGGCTTCCAACACGAGGTTCGCCCGGACAACAGCTCCGTTGTGGCTCGCCTGGGCGGATTTCAATGGTCCGATCAAGGCTGGATGCAGAAGCGCGACAGCAGCAACGCGCTCGATCAACCGATCTCGGTGTATGAAATGCACCTGGGCAGCTGGATCCACGCCTCAGCGGACGAGCCCTGGATTCAACCCGACGGCACCCCTCGGACGCCCGTTCCCGCAGCGGAGATGAAGCCCGGCGCTCGCCTGCTTACCTATGCCGAACTCGCCGATCGCCTGATTCCTTACGTCAAGGAGAGGGGCTTCACCCACATCGAGGTGATGCCGATCACCGAGCATCCCTTCGACGGCTCCTGGGGTTATCAGGTGACGGGTTGGTATGCCCCCACCAGCCGCTACGGAAAGCCAGATGAATTCCGGGCCTTCGTGGATCGCTGTCACGCCGAAGGCATCGGCGTGATCATCGACTGGGTTCCGGGCCACTTCCCAAAGGATGCCCACGGCCTGGCCTTCTTTGATGGCACCCATCTCTATGAACACAGTGATCCCCGGATCGGGGAACACAAGGAATGGGGAACACTGATCTTCAATTACAGCCGCAACGAGGTTCGTAATTTCCTCGTCGCCAACCTGGTGTTCTGGTTCGAGCAGTTCCACATAGATGGCATTCGCGTGGATGCCGTGGCCTCGATGCTCTATCGCGACTACCTGCGTCCCGACGGGGAATGGCTCCCCAATGAGAACGGTGGTCGGGAGAACACCGAAGCTGTTCGCTTCCTGCAGCAGGCCAACCACGTGCTGTTCCAGCACTTCCCAGGGGCCCTCTCGATCGCGGAGGAATCAACCACCTGGCCGATGGTGACGCAGCCCACGGACAGCGGCGGCCTCGGATTCAACCTCAAATGGAACATGGGTTGGATGCATGACATGCTCGATTACTTCGAGCTGGACCCGTGGTTCCGCCAGTTCCACCAGAACAACATCACGTTCTCGATCTGGTACACCTACACCGAGAACTTCATGCTGGCCCTGAGCCACGATGAAGTGGTGCACGGGAAGAGCCATCTCCTGCACAAGATGCCGGGAGATGACTGGCAGAAGTACGCCAACACCCGGGCGTTGCTCTCCTACATGTGGACGCACCCCGGCAAGAAGACGATCTTCATGGGGATGGAATTCGGCCAGCGGGCTGAATGGAATGTGTGGGGCGATCTCCAGTGGGATCTGCTCAACTACGAACCTCACAAGGGCATCCAGCGGTTGGTGGATGACCTCAACGTTCTCTACAAGGCAGAACCGGCCCTCTGGCGCGACGACTTCGACCAATTCGGCTTCCAGTGGATCGATTGCAACGACAACCGCCACTCCGTGATCAGCTTCATGCGTCGGGAGAGTGCCAGCGGCACCTGGCTAGTGGTGGTTGCGAACTTCACGCCCCAAAGTCACTCCCACTACCGCGTGGGCGTTCCGCTCTCCGGCTTCTACGAGGAGATCTTCAACTCAGATGCAGCCAAATACGGCGGCAGCAACCTCGGCAACATGGGTGGCAAACCAACGGACGAGTGGGGCATCCACGGCTACGAGAACTCCTTGGATCTCTGCCTGCCGCCGCTGAGCCTGATGGTGTTCAAGCACGACCCGAAACGCAGCCTGAGCAGCAGCGAGCCGAACAACATCGTGTGACGAACGTGATGACAAAGAGGGGGTAAAGCTCTAGCCAAGGCCTCGATTCGGGTAGGTTTCCGGCTGACCTAACCGGGCTTGATGAGCGACTCTTTACCCCTGCTCCTGCGTGCTGCGCGCGGTGAATCGGTGGAGCGTCCTCCGGTGTGGATGATGCGCCAGGCCGGTCGCTACATGAAGATCTACCGGGACTTGCGGGACAAGTACCCCAGCTTCCGTGAGCGTTCCGAAAACCCTGATCTCTCTTATGAGATCTCGATGCAGCCGTTTCACGCCTTCAAGCCCGATGGCGTGATCCTGTTCTCCGACATCCTCACTCCCCTGCCGGGGATGGGAATCGATTTCGACATCATCGAGAGCAAAGGCCCTCAGATCGGCGATCCAATCCGGAGCATGGACCAGGTGGATGCTCTGCACCCGCTCAACCCCGCCGAGTCGATGCCCTTTGTGGGTGAGGTGCTGGGTCGTCTCCGCCAAAGCGTTGGCAACGAAGCAGCTGTTCTCGGCTTCGTTGGTGCTCCCTGGACCCTTGCCGCCTACGTGGTAGAAGGCAAGAGCAGCAAAAACTACGCGGTGATCAAGGCCATGGCCTTCCGCGAACCCGAGATCCTGCACAAGCTGCTCGACCACTTCGCCGAGTCGATCGCCAATTACCTGCGCTACCAGATTGATTCCGGCGCCCAGGTAGTGCAGATGTTTGATTCCTGGGCCGGCCAGCTCAGCCCGGCGGACTACGACACCTTCGCTGCTCCCTATCAGAAGAAGGTGGTGGATCTGGTCAAGCAGACGCACCCTGACACCCCCTTCATCCTCTACATCTCCGGCAGCGCCGGCGTGATCGAGCGGATGGCCAACACCGGTGTTGACATCGTTTCGCTGGATTGGACCGTGGACATGGCCGAAGCCTTGGCTCGTCTGCCGGAGCACGTTGGTGTTCAGGGCAACGTGGATCCCGGCCTGCTATTCGGCACCCCGGAGGCGATTGAGGCCCGCATCGATGACTGCGTGCGCAAGGCCCGCGGCCGGAAGCACATCCTCAACCTCGGCCATGGAATCCTGCCGGGTACACCGGAAGAGAATGGTGAAGCCTTCTTCCGGGCCGGCAAGAGCGTGATGGACCGTCTCGGGGCTGTCGTTTGACCCGCATCCTGGTGACCGGCGCCAGCGGATGCGTCGGTCAGTACATCTCCCGCTGGCTTCTTGACCACTCGAATGCCGAGCTGCTGCTCTGGCTGAGGGACCCAGCCAAACTCACCGCTGTTCCAGCAGACCATCCCCGCATCCGCCTATTGGTGGGGGACCTGCGGGACACGGACCTTTTTGCCCAAGAGCTGGCCTCGGTAAACCGGGTGATTCACACCGCCACGGCCTGGGGTGACCCCGAGCGGGCCGAACAGGTGAATGTGATGGCGGTGAAACGGATGCTGGCGCTTCTGGATCCCAGCAAGCTGAAGCAAATCATTTACTTCTCAACGGCCAGCGTGCTCGATCGGCACCTGTGCCCCCTGCCGGAAGCTCTGGCCTACGGCACCGAATACATCCAAACCAAGGCTCGCTGCCTCAGGGATCTTGAACAACACCCCCTGGCCAGCAAAATTATTGCGGTGTTTCCCACCTTGGTGTTCGGTGGACGGGTCGACGGCACCAGCCCCTTCCCCACCAGCTACCTCACCGAAGGTTTGGCTGAAGTCAGCCGTTGGCTCTGGCTGGCCCGCTGGCTTCGGGTGGATGCGAGCTTCCACTTCATCCATGCGGAAGACATCGCCCGCATCTGTGGCCTACTGGCCACACGCCCCCATGAACCCAACCGAGAACCCGGGCAAGGAGCTCTGCGCCGGGTGGTGATGGGACAACCGGCCGTCTCGGTGAATGACACCGTAAAAACCCTATGCCGCTGGCGCGGTGTGGCCCGAACGCCCGGCATTCCGCTCTGGCCATGGCTGATAGAGACTCTGATCAGCGTTCTGCCGATCGAAGTGAATTCCTGGGACCGGTTCAGCATTCGCCAGCGCCACTTCATCCATGACCCGGTGACGCAGCCGGAACGTTTCGGTGGCAGCAGCCATGCCCCTGACTTGGCAACAGTTCTTAGCGATTCCGGCCTGCCCAATCGCGGAACCCCCAGACCCGCGCGTAAGGTCAATGCATCGACCTAGCACTTTCATGCGCTCCGTCATCCGCACCATTGCAGCCGCCTGCTGCGCCTTCCTGATGCTGATCGGCCTCAACGTCGGCAGCGCTCAAGCCGCCACTGTTGAAGTGAAGCTCGGAACCGACGGCGGTATGCTCGCCTTCGAGCCCGCTACCGTGAACATCAAGGCCGGCGACACTGTCAAGTTCGTCAACAACAAACTGGCTCCTCACAACGCTGTCTTCGAAGGTCACGACGAGTACAGCCACTCCGATCTCGCCTTCAACCCCGGCGAATCTTGGGAGGAAACCTTCGCCACCGCTGGAACCTACGACTTCTACTGCGAGCCTCACCGCGGTGCTGGCATGGTCGGCAAGGTGGTCGTTGAGTGATTCCTGGATTTCTGAGGAAATCTTTGAAAATCTCAAACTGAACTGAATTCCCCGGGCTGTGTATCAACCACAGCCCGGGGTTCTTTTTTTTGCCGGCAACGATGGATAGCTTGGGGCATTGAGGGGGGTTGCGATGGCACGCCTATCAGGCCTGATCCTGACGTTGCTGTTGATCGTTGGCGCAACAGGTCTGCTGTCTGTTCCTGCGACGGCAATTGACACGATTGAAAGTTCCGCCTTGGAGCGAGGTGAGCAAATTTTCAACAGCAACTGTGCGGCTTGTCACATGGGTGGCGGCAATGTGATCAGCGCCAACCGAACGCTGAAGATCAGCGACTTGAACGACCATGTGGTGGCCTACTCCAGCTCCCCGCTGGAGGCCCTGGAGCATGAGATCGAGGATGGGCTGAATGCAATGCCCAGCTATGCCGACAAACTGAGTGAGGAGGAGATCATGGCGGTGGCCACCTACGTCGAACAACGGGCCGAATTGGGATGGTCCAGGCGATGAGTCGTGAAGCTTTTCGGGATTTTCTGCGGGCTGTGGAGCACAACCAAGGCTTGCGGCGTGATGCGGCCCAATGCCGTGATGACTATCAACTGTTGGCCCTGGCACGCCGCCACGGCTTCAATGTGGTCCAGCGGGATCTCTGGGACGACGCCTGCGAATCAGCCATCACCAGCTGGTTCGAAACCAGCCGGATTCAGCGCTCTTTTCTTCAATCAACACCCCCGCAATCAACACCCTTCCAATCACCAAAGACCTGATGGCCGTTGTCACCCTTCTCAGTGATTTTGTCGACGGTACCAGCATGGCCCTGGCGGAAGACACCGATGCCGCCGATCTGAACGCCTTCATGACCGCCAATCAAGGCCGACTCTGGGCGAGCGTGCAGCAGCGCCGCCGGCAGCGAGAGCAAACCATCGAGCGGCGAGGTCCTGGAACGGTGTACTTCGCCGCGGACGCCCCAGGGGCTGCCGCCGTGGAGCGCTACCTCGGCAGTGAAACGGGCTCATCTGAGGAAGCAGCAGCACTGCAGGCCATGCGGAGCGCTGGGGTGGAGATCGCCCCCCATGTGGGAGCAGACCGTGAACGCGATGTTCTGCTCAACGGCCGGTTGAAAGACCTGACGGCCCAGGCCAAGGCCAAGGGTTTTGGTTGAAGCCATGGGCGATGCAGCGATGAAACTTCCTGAGAACCCTCTTGGCCTGAAGAGTTTTGACGAGCTGGTGGAGTGGACCGTGTCCTACCTCCACTTCAAACACGCCCTAGAGGTGATTGCCTTCACCCCAGAGGCCGCAACTTCGTATCTCTATCGCTTCAGCGCGTTCAGCAGCCGCTATGCCACGGAGATGAAAAAACAGGACATCCTTGAGGCCCTCCTCCCCAAAGAGATGCGGGAGACCATCGAAGCCGACAACGCTCACCGCGCACTTCTACGGGAGCTGCTCAACGGCTGATCAAGCTGCGGACTGGGCCTGCTTGGCCGCCTGCAACACAGCCAGATAGAGATCCTCGTCGATTTCCCGGATGTCGTACTCCGTGGGTTTCACCCCGTGGTGGTGCTCATGCACCACCATCCAACAGCTGCGTTCCAGCTCACCGCCAGCCGTTGATGCGAGCGCCAAGCCCTGCTGCATGAGGGAGTCCACCAGCGGCTGATTAGGCATTGGCATCCAAGGGTTCGGCAAACTCTAAAAAGTCACCCCGGTTTGCCGCTCCCTGGCGTGAGGACCGATCCAAAGGCTTCGGTTTGCCCCCACTGAAGAGGGAACAAGCCCCATACGGTGAACCCAGTTTGAAACGCATCCGAGATGCAACCCACGGCTGAACAGTTCACCGAACAAGCCTGGGCCGCCATCGTCGCCGCCCAGCAACTGGCGCACAGCGCTAGGCATCAGCAACTGGAAACGGAGCATCTCCTGCTTGCGCTGTTGCAGCAGAACGGTCTGGCTGGACGCATTCTCAGCAAAGCAGGGGTCGACGTTGGCACATTCCAGGCGGCCGTCGACAGCCATCTCAGGCAGCAGCCCAGTCTTGGCTCTCCACCGGAATCGGTGTTTCTAGGACGCTCCCTGAACAGCTGCCTGGATCGCGCCGAAACAGCCCGCGATGGATTCAGTGACAGCTACATCGCTATCGAACATCTGATGCTGGCCCTGGCCGACGATGAACGCTGCGGCAGGCAACTGCTCAGCCAAGCGGGCGTTGACACCAGCAAACTCAAAGAAGCCATTACAGCTGTGCGAGGCAACCAGACGGTGACCGATCAGAACCCGGAAGGGACCTATGAATCGCTTGAAAAGTACGGACGAGACCTTACGGCCGCCGCTCGTGACGGAAAGCTGGACCCGGTGATCGGTCGAGACGAGGAGATCCGGCGCACTATCCAGATCCTCAGCCGGCGCACTAAAAACAACCCCGTGCTGATCGGCGAACCAGGGGTCGGAAAGACCGCCATTGTTGAGGGATTGGCGCAGCGCATCGTGAATGGCGATGTGCCCCAGGCCTTGCAGAACCGTCAGCTCATCGCCCTCGACATGGGAGCCCTGATCGCCGGCGCGAAATACCGAGGTGAGTTCGAGGAACGGCTCAAAGCTGTGCTCAAGGAGGTCACCGCTTCGGAAGGCCAGATCGTGCTGTTCATCGATGAAATCCACACGGTGGTGGGCGCTGGAGCCACCGGTGGAGCAATGGATGCCAGCAATCTGCTCAAGCCGATGCTGGCCAGGGGGGAACTGCGCTGCATTGGCGCCACCACCCTCGACGAGCACCGCCAGCACATCGAAAAAGACCCCGCCTTGGAGCGACGCTTCCAGCAAGTGCTGGTGAATCAACCGAGCGTGGAAGACACGATTTCAATCCTGAGGGGCCTGAAAGAGCGTTATGAGGTGCACCATGGCGTCCGCATCGCCGACAGTGCCCTGGTGGCAGCTGCTGTGTTGAGCAGCCGCTACATCGCCGACCGCTTTCTGCCAGATAAAGCGATTGATCTGGTAGATGAATCAGCCGCTCGCCTGAAGATGGAGATCACCTCCAAACCGGAGGAGATCGATGAAATCGATCGCAAGATCCTGCAGCTGGAGATGGAGAAGCTCTCCCTCGGCCGTGAATCCGACAGTGCCAGCCAGGAGCGGCTGCAGAGGATCGAGCGGGAGCTGGCAGACCTGGGCGAACAACAAAGTTCCCTGAATGCCCAGTGGCGAAAAGAGAAAGGGGCGATAGATGAGCTGTCGTCGCTCAAGGAGGAGATCGAACGGGTGCAGCTGCAGGTGGAACAGGCCAAACGCAGCTACGACCTGAACAAAGCAGCGGAACTGGAATACGGCACCCTGGCCTCGCTGCAGAAGCAGTTGCTCGAACAGGACGCCCAGATCGCCTCAGAGGAGTCTGGCGAGAAAGGCTTGCTGCGGGAGGAGGTGAGTGAAGATGACATCGCTGAGGTGATCGCCAAGTGGACCGGAATCCCTTTGGCACGACTGGTGCAGAGCGAAATGGAGAAGCTGCTGCAGCTGGAGGATGACCTGCATCAGCGGGTGATCGGCCAGCACCAGGCCGTCACCGCCGTCGCCGATGCAATTCAACGGTCCAGGGCAGGGCTGAGCGACCCGAACCGCCCCATCGCCAGCTTCCTATTCCTCGGCCCCACTGGTGTGGGCAAGACGGAACTCTCTAAAGCCCTCGCCAACCGGCTGTTCGACAGCGATGACGCCATGGTTCGCATCGACATGTCGGAGTACATGGAGAAGCACACCGTGAGCCGTTTGATCGGGGCACCTCCCGGCTACGTGGGGTATGAGGCCGGTGGCCAGCTCACCGAAGCGGTGCGTCGTCGGCCCTACGCCGTGATCCTGTTCGACGAGGTGGAGAAAGCCCACCCGGATGTCTTCAACGTGATGTTGCAGATCCTCGATGACGGCCGTGTCACCGATGGGCAAGGCCACACAGTGGACTTCACCAACACCGTGCTGATTCTCACCAGCAACATCGGCAGCCAGTCGATCCTGGAGCTGGCCAGCGATCCCGAGCAGCATGGAGCGATGGAAAGCCGGGTGAATGACGCTCTCCGGGCCCATTTCCGGCCGGAATTCCTCAATCGCCTCGACGATCAGATCATCTTCCACAGCCTCAGGCGGGAGGAACTGCGCCAGATCGTCACCCTGCAGGTGGAACGTCTGCGCCAGCGGCTGGCTGAGCGCAAGCTGGAGCTCAGCCTGAGCGATGGGGCCGCCGACTGGCTCGCCAATGCCGGATATGACCCCGTCTATGGGGCACGACCGCTGAAACGCGCTGTGCAACGGGAACTGGAGACACCCATTGCCAAAGCGATCCTGGCGGGTCGTTACAGCGAGGGGCAGGCGATCAGCGTGGAGCTGGAAGCGGACGTGTTAGCCCTGCGCTGAAAACCCATCGGGGACAGCGCTGTAGGTGGCCGCATTGCGGCTGTTCTCCCGCGCCTCCACGCCGAAGCAACAGGTGCGACCGCCGTCCCGCTCCTGCAGCAGCTCATTGGCCCAGGTCCAGATCAAGGCCGCCGTTGCCTCCATGCCCACGTTCTCCATCACGCGGAGATCAATGGCCTGGAGGTCATGCAGCCGCTGCCATTCCGCCAGCAGTGGATCGTCGGCATTGACCAGAAAGGTGTGGTCGAACTGCTGCCTCAGGCGTTCTTCGAAGGGGCGAAGGCTAGAGAAATCAACAACAAACCCGCAGGCATCCAGCTCCGTTGCGGCGAACCAGAGGTTGAAACTGCGGCTGTACCCATGCACGAAGCGGCAATGGCCCTGGTGGCGCCACTGCCGGTGACAGCAGGGATAGCCGCTGAAGGCTTTGCTGCAGCTGTATGGAGTCGGAGAAACGAGCAAGGGGGGAAAACGCGGAATGGAGCACGCTGCGGGAAGATTCAGGCGTTGCCCGAATGTCCGAGGCCTGATGCAGCCCCTCAGCCCCGCCTTCATTGACCAACTCCGTTTTAACGAAGCGGGGCTGATTCCAGCTGTGGCCCAGGACTGGCTGGACGGTGCGGTGCTGATGGTGGCCTGGATGAACCGGGACGCCATCGAAGCCACCCTGCGCAGCGGTGAGGTTTATTACTGGAGCCGCTCACGCCAGGAGCTCTGGCACAAGGGAGCCACCAGCGGTCACATCCAGACGATGCGGGAGATCCGCTACGACTGTGATGCAGACGTGCTGCTGGTGACCGTGGAGCAGGCTGGGGATGTGGCCTGCCACACCGGCTCCCGCAGCTGTTTCTACGAAAACAGCGATGCACGAACCACAGGTGGAGCCGAGGCTCTAGCGCCACCAACGGATGCCTGTACCGAACTGTTCCGGGTGATCGAGGGGAGACGCGAGCAGCCGGAGGGAGGCAGCTACACCAACAAACTGCTGGCGGGGGGAGACAACAGCATCCTCAAGAAAATCGGCGAGGAGAGTGCTGAATTTGTGATGGCCTGCAAAGACGACAACGCCGCCGAGATCGCCGGCGAAGCGGCCGACATCATCTTCCACATGCAGGTGGCCCTGGCCCATCACGGCGTGAGCTGGCGACAGGTGCAGGAAGTGCTGGCCGCACGACGTGGTGCCCCGCGCCGGCACTAAGGCAGACAGGGGCTGTCGCTGCTGATCACCACTTCATCGCCAAGCTCCACGGTGTCCAACAACAACCCCATGGTGAGCTTTCCGGCATTGATGCAACCGCCTGTCACCGCCTTGCCAATCCGGGACTCGTCATTGGTGCCGTGAATGGCGAAGCTGTACCAGCGGAAGACACCGTCGTAGGTATTGAAACGGAAGGGCTGCTCTGTGGCAGGCACAGGAGTCAGGCTGATGTAACCGATGCCGTATTCCCCGGTTTCCCCGTCACCTTTGAAGTCGATGGAGTTCATGTTGGTGAAGAGGCTCTCCCGCAGCTCCTCTTGTGATTTGCCGGATTGCTTCACCAGTTCGGGATCCATCTCGAAGCGGTCGTTGCTGAGGATGGCGTTGATCTGAAAGGTTCCGAGCGGGGTGACGCCCTCTTCAAAGGTGGTGCCTTCACAGGCAATGCCATGGCGACCATGGCCAACGGTGAAACGCAACGGCCCCTCAGCACGATCCAACACACCTTCACTGGCTGCTGGATTGCTGCCATCCAGCTGGATCCGAATCGGTGCTCGAACCTGTGGGTCCTGCTGGGGCAAGCTGTTGTTGGAACGACAACCCACCAGACTCAGCAGAAGACCAGCCACCGCCAGAGAACGGATCAGGTGCATCGATCAGCCACGACTGCCGGCAGCATGCCGCGCCCGCATGGTGACGTCACTCAAGTGATTCAGGTTCGGCCGATTCGATGGGCATTCGAAGCGTTGAACCGAAACGGGTGGTCTGCTGCATGACCCACGTCAGCGTGAGGCGATCCCGCTGTGATGGCACCAACACCGGACGCTTGCCTTGGCTGATCGCCAGAACATCAGTCGGAACAGAACTGTGGCCCCAGAGGCCGAAGGCGTGGCCTAGTTCATGCAGAGCCGTGGCCTGCAGTGCTTCAGCTCGCATCCCTGGTGACACCATTACCTTCACCAGGGGTTCAAGCCTTCGGCGGCCCTGGCGCTGCACGTCCACAACCTGAAGCTGTGTTCGTCCGTTGCTGGCGCGCCAAACCCCAGCCACCTGCCGGCGGGCCGGACGCTGCCGATGAATCAACACGTTCGCCTGTTCCGGATTATCCACCAGCGTGAGCGGAACCAGTGCACCCCAGGTGGTCAGCGCCGATGACACCTGATCAAGCCAGCGTTGGTCCCAGCGGTTGGCCGGCGTGGCGGCGGCGGGCTGAACCCAGACGCACCAATGCTTCAACACGGGCAGGCCAAGGGAGGTGGTGGCGATGGAGGAGGCATAGCCCGGCCTTTGGCCTGGATGCTGGCGTTCCAAAACCACCTGCAGGGTTTGAACCTGCTGTTGTGGAGGACAGAGCTCGGGCTGCATCAGGCGGCGGGAAGACCCACACCGCGGGCCATCAGGGTCGCCATCAACGGAATGCTGGCGAAGCCGACTAGTTCAATATTGATGATCCAGGCCAGACGGTTGGCGAGGGATTCGCTCACCTTCGGCAGCTCACCCTTGCGCAGCGGAATCGCCCAGAGGATGTAAGTGATCGTGGGATACAGCGACAGGCCTCCCACGGAGAGGTACAAACCAACCTTCCACCAGAACAATGGATTCTGGGTGTAAAACTCAGCCCCCTGGCCGAAGTGGATCACGCGCAGGATTCCGCTGACCAGAAGTGCCAGGGCAGCGATGCCATAAACGATGTCGGTGACCACCATCGCCGTGGCCTCCTGGCGATTCGGATCAGCTTTGATCAGCTTCCGCTCCAGCACCAGCGCACCGAAACAGAGCATGAAACTGAGGTAGTGAACGTAGGCAACGCCAGCGTTTTTGGCGATGTCGGACGTGAGAGCGACGGCCAGGGGCATGGGCGTGGCGGTGGAAGGTGCGGCGACCTTAGCCACCCAATTGAATTAACAATGAAAGATTCACTTCAATAACAGGAAGAAAGAGTGAAATAGCGCACAAAGCATTAATTCGGGAGTCTTTATTATGACCGCCAGAAAAAAACACTTTGGTTCTAGGTTCAATTCAGCCGTATCGTCATGATGACGAGTTCTCTGAGTGCTTTTCTCGGCGAAATTGGTCGCCATCAACTGCTCACTCCAGAGCAGGAACTCATGATGGGGAGGAAGGTTCAGGCGATGGTCTCCATCACAGAACGCTGTCATCTGGCTGGCGGGACCGGCCCAGCCTGTGAGTACAGCGATGAAGAAAAGGGCGTGATTCGCCGTGGCGAACGGGCCAAGAATCAGATGATTACGTCCAACCTTCGTCTTGTCGTCAATCTTGCCAAGCGTTACCAGGGCAAGGGCCTGGATCTTCTCGATCTGATTCAAGAGGGCACCCTTGGCCTCACCCGAGCCGTCGAGAAATACGACCCCACCCGCGGCCATCGTTTCTCCACCTATGCCTACTGGTGGATTCGGCAGGGGCTGAATCGAGCGCTCTCCACCCAAAGCCGCACGATTCGCATTCCCGTGAATGTGAACGAAAAGCTCACCAAATTGCGGGCTGCCAAGGCACGCTTGATGCAGCGCAATGGCCTCAGCCCCAGCGGAGAGCAGCTGGCGGAGTTCATGGAGATCCCCATAGCTGAGGTGGAAGATCTGCTGGCCTGTGAACTGCGCAGCGTCACCGTGAGCCTGCAGGGGGTTGTGAAATCGAAATCGGATCCCTCCGAGCTGGTGGATGTGCTCCCAAGCGAGGAGCTACCGCCGCTGGAACGGGCCGAGATCGCTGAACGCACCGCGTCGGCCTGGTCTTTGCTGGCCAAAGCCAATCTCACCCCGAAAGAACACACCGTTGTGACCCTGCGCTTTGGGCTGGATGGCACCAACGAATGGCGCACCCTTGCCGAGGTGGCTCGTCACATGAACTGTTCACGGGAGTATTGCCGTCAGGTGGTGCAGCGGGCCCTGCGCAAACTGCGCAAGACGGGCATTCAAAGCGGACTCGTGGAATCCACACCCTGAAGATCGGCCCGCCCCGCTGGCGTCTTGCTGAGGAACTGGGGAGAGTGGACCCACCCGGTTCCCCCGCATGACTTACCAGGCTGCGCGAACCACCCTTGAAGCCGACGTGCTTGAACGGGAGGTGATCGACGAAACCCTGCTGCGGCGCCTGTTGCAGCGGGCCGGCAGGGTTCTTGCCGCCCCAGCCCTGGAAGCCCTGGAGTTGATGCTTGACCCCGAGACCCCCTCAGCTGCGCGGCTGACGATGCTCGCTGCCCTGAGTTATCTACTGATGCCCGCCGACCTGATTCCAGACCTGCTGCCGGTGGCCGGTTTAAGTGATGATCTGGTGGTGCTTACGGCCATGGTGGGTCTGTGGAGCAATCACGTCACTCCAGCCATCCGGATGCGAGCTCGCCGCAAACTGGATCGCTGGTTTCCCCTGGCGCACTGAATCGCTGAACTGAATCGCTGATCAATGTCTGGCTGGACCCCTGAATTTGAAGCGGATCTCACTCTGCTGCTGAAGGACTGGTTGAAGCAGCAAGGGCGCACACAGGCCGACCTGCGTCGAAACCTGCGCGCTGTGTCAACCCGAATGCCCGCCCTGCTTGAGGTGCTGGAGCGCGAACACAACATGCATGGACTGTCTGGACTGGCTGATCGGCTATGCAGCGTTGAAGCCGAATGGCATGGCCAGCCTTCTAGCGAACCTGCTGGTGTCGCAACGGCCGACGACGATCCGTTCGGGCAACTTGATCTGCTTTTGCAGGAAATTCGAGACGACTGCACCGATTAACGGCCGACACGGGCAAAGTGGTGGCTCAGACATCGCCCCGATGACGCGAAATCACCTCCTCAGCGCCCCCGTTCTGTTGATGATGTTGGTGTTCGGCGCCTCCTCGGCCCAGGCGCAAACCGGGGGGTGGCTGCGGGGAGCGGATAGCGCCACTGGCAAAGACAACAAGATTTAAGCCGATTGCATCAAGACAGAGGACAGCTCCGTCACCTGCGACACCAAAGTGATCAACCCGGCCAGCGACACCAAGGCTGGCTCTTATTACAACCCCTTCAACGACTGAACCCCGTGAGTGAACCCACGCGTTCCAAGAGAAGTTTCCTCGGTTTCGTTGATGCGGGTGAGCGCGAGGTCGCCAGACTGCTCACCCTGATCACGGCAGTGGTGATCAGCGCCGCCATCATCCAGCTGGTGGTTTCCTTGGGCTCCAAATTGCTGACTGGGTCAGCGGCGACGTGGTTGGGCGATGGCCTGATCAAGATCCTTGGCGATCTGCTCACAGTGTTGATCGCGCTGGAGGTGCTGCAAAACATCACTAGTTACTTGAGGCGCCACGTGGTGCAGATCGAACTGGTTCTGGTCACCGCGCTGACGGCTGTGGCTCGAAAAGTGATCGTGCTGCCCTCCGGTGCTGAAAACAAACCCCAGCTGCTGGTGGGCCTCGGGATCGCAGTCGTCTCACTTTCAGCCGCTTACTGGTTGGTGAAGCGTGCGAACGCCACTCCCTCCCGCGAACGACTAGGCCGCGGAGGATCAGCCACCAAGCTTGATTTCCAGGAATGAGGCTTAACGAACAAAAGGAAGGCCGCCCTTCCCGATGGAAAGACGGCCTAACTCGCTCGTTTGCGCATGGCAATCGACCTCAACTTCAGTGTCTGATGCCTTGAAAAATCTCCTCAAGCAATGGAACTGAGGCAGGAAGGTCGAAGCGTCTGGCTCAAGGCACCCTGGGGCCATCGGGTCCAGGTGTGAAGCGGCTCTCCTGCGGGGCACCTACGAACGATGCAGAGGGGAGTCGACTGGCTTGACGCTCTTCGTTGTCGCGCCAGACGAATCGCTTACGAATGGGTGGAAACTGTTGGAGCAGGGGCCAGAAAGTCAGTCTGCTTCTGGGGTTTGCTCAGGTGGAGTGTCGGCCGTCATGGGCTCCTCCTATCTCGATCTACTCACTCTCTTGAGCGATGCGACCGAAGGCAATCAGCTGTCGTGCTCATTTCCTTTTGGGTGCTGCACGACCCATCATGGAAGTGGCGTGGCTCGACGGGCTTAAGCAGCATCCCAGTGCAAGGCCAGCCACAGAGTTCCTGGATCGGGATCGGTGCGCTCCACCCGGTGGCGTTGATGGGGCAAAAGCAGCAAGTGATCTCCTGGACTGAGATCCACAATCCGATCGGGATTCTGCAGCGCAACACAGGCACTCCCCCGCAACACAAGCACCCATTCGTGATCGCACTGATCCATCCATTCGTCATAGGGGGAGCTGAAGCCGTTCGATGCGATCAAAAGCAGTCTCCATGTTTCGGCAGACGCCAACACCTGGGTTGATTCCCCACCAGGAGGAGGGCATGGGGTCGCCAGCAGGTTGGCCTCTCCCCCCGGCCGATGGTCACGCTCACCCCAGCGCCGACCGATGTCGAACCCCCAGGATCTGGCCAGCCGAACAACCTGGTTGTGGTCCGCACAAGCCGCCAGCTGTTCGCGGCTGCTGGAGTCATTCCTCACACGCTCAGCAAGGGCCTGAAGTTGGGAGATCTTGTTGAGGAAACGGATCAGATCCTGTTCCGCCATGGGGACCACCGCACAGCTCCAACGGTGATCCTGACAACAGACCAATCAGGGGATCGACGCAAAAGTCAGAAGATGCTGACCTTCTGTTTAATGCCGTCCGCAACCAAGGCACTCACAATCGGAGATCTGGAGGCTGGATTCTCGACCTACTGCCAGGCCCTGCGTCGCCTTGTAGCCGATGGACGCGACCTCAACGCCATTCGCCGGACGGTCTGCTGGGACTACCTCAACAGGTTGCACACCTCGCTTCCGAAGGATTACCGCTCTCCCGATGAACTGATCCAGCGGTTCCAGAAGGAGGCATCACCTGCTCAAGCAAACTGATCCAAGCCACACCATCCCTGTGCTGAGCCACCTCCTGCGCTGCTGCATTGGTGCGTTTCTTGTTCTGCTGCTGAGCCTTGCTCCAGCCGGCGCTTCGCTGGCTACCGGGCCTGACGCCAGCCCCGGCGCTCTGTTGTTCGAACAGCACTGCGCGGGATGCCACATCAACGGTGGCAACATCATTCGCCGGGGGAAAAACCTGAAGCTGAAGACCCTTGAGCGTGAGCAGATCGCAACGGTGGACGCCATCTCAGCCATCGCCCGGGAAGGGCGAGGCCAGATGAGTGGTTACGCCGAAGCTCTAGGAAGCGATGGAGATCAGCTCGTGGCTGAATGGGTACTCATGCAGGCTCAGAACGCCTGGATCCAGGGATAAACCTCGAGCGCCGTCCAGATTCCCTGCTTCCAATAGATGTCGTCCTCAACCAGCCTGCGAACGACGTCGATGCGGTCGGCCTCGAAGATCCCGAAAACATGGGTGCTTCCCTCGGTGGGTCCGAGCGTGACCAGCGTTCCCTGCTCTTTCAGACTTTGGAGACGAGCAAGGTGCTCATCCCGATAAGGAGCACGCTTCTCAAGAGCATCCGTGCAGTAAGTGCCCCACAAAACGAAACGTGCCATAGCGAAGGATGAAATTACAGCGAACTTTTCAGTGGAAAATGATGGCATAGCAGCTTGAACCATGGCTATGTTGTGAAGGTTGATATCTCTCGAAAGCGATGCTCACTGGGAGCGACCTTCTCAATAAAGTCACAGACCTGGGTGACATCAGCAAATCTGACCTTGTTCATGCCTGTGGCTATGTCTCCACAAAAAAAGATGGTGGTGAACGTCTGAATTTCACCGCTTTTTATGAAGCACTGCTGGAGGCCAAAGGCGTCAGTCTTGGCATGGGTGGTGTTGGCGGTGTGAGCAAAGGCGGCCGCAAACTCAGCTATATGGCCACTGTGCAAGGCAACGGCAATCTTCTCATCGGCAAGGCGTATACGGCACTGCTCGACCTGAAGCCTGGAGATGAATTTGAGATCAAACTGGGTCGCAAACAGATTCGGCTGACACCAGTTGGTGCCACCGACGAAGACGACGAGTGATTCAACAATTGAAAGCAATGCAACTCCTGCCAATGCCGGGGTTTTTTCATGCCTTGTTAAGGATGGCAGCCCCTAGGGCTGATCGGCAGCTGCACGCAACTCAGCGCAAAAACGACCAGCTTCCTGAGCAATGTCCCCGGGTAATGCTGCCGCCATCCGTTTCACAAGTGCACTGCCCACAATCGCTCCATCGGCACCCCAGCCCCGAACCTGACGCACTTGATCTGCACCGGAGATCCCAAAACCAACCGCAACAGGAACAGGTGAGGTTTGTTTGAGTTGCTGCACTAAACCTTCAACCCTGCTTTCCATCTGAGCTCGCTCACCGGTTACACCGGTGACACTCACCAGGTAGGTGAAACCTCGGCTGCATGTAGCAATCCGACCCATCCGATCTTGGGGAGTCGTGGGTGCAACCAAGAGCACCAAATCCAAGCCATGACGCTCTGCGATTGTCGACAGCCGCTCCGCTTCCTCGAGGGGTAGATCAGGGACCACCAAACCCGCCGCACCAGCCTCCGCTGCAGACTGGCAAAACGGCTCCATCCCCACATTGAGCAGTGGATTGGAATACGTGAACAGGATCACGGGAATCTGCAGCTGGCCTTTCAACGAGCGCAGCATGCCCAGAACTCCCTTTGGCGTGGTCCCGACAGCAAGGGCCCGGGACGCAGCAGCCTGAATGACCGGCCCATCAGCGAGAGGGTCGCTGTAGGGCATTCCCAGTTCGACCATGTCAGCCCCTGCACTTTGCAGGCTGAGCAGCACATCAGCGGTGACAGAGAGATCCGGATCGCCGGCCATAAGGAATGGCATCAAGGCGAGGCGACCGTCCTGCTTCAGCTGCTCAAAGCGCTGGGCGATGGAAGAGGACTGCTGATTGGGCATCTCGGTCAACCGACCAGGAACAAACTTCGGAAGCCTATGAGTCGACGGGGGCATCACCGTCCGCGGGAACCGAGGCATCCGCTCCAATCTTGCGCAGAAGTTTCTGTTTCTCCTCCTCGGGGAGAGCATCAAAATGGGCTTGAAGCACTTCAGCTTCCTGTTTGTCGTACACCTCGCGGTAGCGACGCCGCTGATCCATGTAGGTCATCTGGCCGGTGACCACACGGAACAAGTAAGAGCTTGTCCAAACCACCACAATCACAATCAAAAGGGCCTCTGCAGCAATTCCTGCCGAAAACCCCTCAAAGCCTGCAGCCTGAAAGCCGACCTGCCCAAGCCCTCCCAGCAGGAGGACTGCAAGTCCGATCAGAAGAACCTTGCCACGCGTCAATTCAGACGTCTCCTTGCCCGCTCAGCCGGAAATTGAGGAAGGGGGCAAACAGAATCATCCCCGGGAAAAAGAGGAAGACCAGGCCATAGATCCCCAGCCGCTCCAGCTTGCCCATGCGATGCCAACGCTGGTTCATCCACGTGTACAGGGCGAGGGGAACCACAACGAGATACAGGCCGCCCAGAAGGGTGTAGGCCAACAGGACTAACAACGTGTCCTGTGGGACTTGAGAAAGCAGGGACGAAAGGTCCAAGGCCTGAGGACATCTATGGGAAATCTAAGATGTCTGTGCGGGGGCATGGCGGAATCGGTAGACGCACGCGACTTAAAATCGCTTGGGCCGAAAGGCCTGTGGGGGTTCAAGTCCCCCTGCCCCCACTACCTGAGCTCAAGACGGCAGCAACTCAGCCAGCTTGGTGCGGAAATCTCCTTTGGGCATACCGCCCTTCAGTTCTCCCTCGATCGAAAAATCTCCATCGGGATCGTTCACCAGCAGGTAGGTAGGCCAGCCCATCCCCTCCTTGTTGGGGTACTGCTTGAGCAGGATCTTCCGGTATTTCCGATACATCTCCGTGTCCTGCAGCATCACGGAGATGAAGCTGCAGCCGAGTTCCTCGGCCACCTTGCCGTCGTAGTGACTCATGCGGTGACAGGTGCCGCAGTCTTCAGAGCTGAACTTGATCAGGTGCATCGGCAACGGCCCAGGAAAGGATCTCTCCAGCATGGAAAGGAACCAGTCCATTCACAAGTTCCGGCACGAGATGGTCACGCCGTCGCAACGTGATGCGACACGTGTTGGCTGGACGGTTGTAAAAGGCCGGCCCATTCAGGCTGGTGAAGGCTTCGAGATGCTCCAGAGCACCCTCCTCATCAAAAACCTGGGCGTAACTCTCCAAGGCGAAGGGCGCATTGAAGATGCCGGCGCATCCGCAGGCACTTTCCTTGAATGCTCGTTCGTGCGGTGCCGTGTCGGTGCCGAGAAAGAAGCGTGGGGCACCGCTGGTGGCCGCCCGGCGCAGGGCCTGACGGTGACATTCCCGCTTGGCCACTGGGAGGCAATAAAAATCACTGCGCAACCCGCCGGCGAACATCGCGTTGCGGTTGATGTGCAGATGGTGGGGGGTGATGGTGGCGGCGAGATGACGATCCGCTGAGCTGACGTACTGCACCGCTTGCTCGGTGGTGATGTGCTCGAACACAACCTTCAACTCGGGATGGCGGTCCCGCAGCGGTGCCAGATGGCGTTCTATAAAAACTGCCTCCCGGTCGAAGATATCGATCTCGCTGTCCGTGACTTCACCATGGATCAGCAAGGGCATGCCGATCCGGGCCATCGTTTCCAGCACAGGATCGATCTGCAGCAGATCCGTCACCCCTGCGGCGGAATTGGTGGTGGCGTTGGCGGGATAAAGCTTGGCGGCAGCAAAAACGCCCTCTCGAAATCCTGTCTCCAACTCGGCAGGAGCGATCGAATCCGTGAGGTACGCCGTCATCAGGGGCGTGAACTCCAGATCAGCGGGGCACGCCGCCTGAATACGGTCGCGGTATGCCCGTGCAGCAGCCACCGTGGTGACAGGGGGACGCAGGTTGGGCATCACGATGGCCCGCTGAAAACGGCGGGCTGTATGGGCCACAACCTGGTTCAGCATCTCCCCATCGCGGAGATGCACGTGCCAATCATCTGGGGCGATGATCGAGATCTGATCAGACATTCAGCGGCAAACCGTTCACTGCAAGTCGCAAGGCATCGAGGCGATCACCAGTGATGTGGCTTTGGGGGAGCCGATCCAACAGCTTCAGCTTCTGTAGGCGCTTCTCCGTGCTGCCCGTTGCACCGACCAGGAACACCTGACGACTCTCTTCAATCGCTTCCTTTACGGCATTCTCGAGGGCGATCGCAGCGGTGACTCCCAGGTGGGACACCTCTGAGAGGTCGAAGACCACCGCCTGACAATTGCCGATGGCGTTGTGCTCACGAGAGATGGCCTTGGCCACGCCGAAGATCATCGGCCCGGCGAGCTGGAACAACAGAACCTTGCCGGAAGCCTGATCCAGCAACACCTGCTCTTCATCGGTCAGCTCCACATCGTCATCGGCGGTGCTGATCGTTTTCACTTTTCTGGACTGCAACGCGCTCATCCGATCAATGGTGAGCACGTTGGCCACGAAAACTCCGATGCCTACTGCAGTGATGAGATCTACCAGCACCGTGAGCGCAATCACGCCGTAGGTGATCACCGCAGCTTTCACCGAGAGGTGGTGGGCCCGTTGGAGGAAATCCCAATCAATGATGTCGATGCCCACCTTCAGGGCGATGCCCGCCAGCACAGCGAGGGGGATCGTGGATGCAAGAGGCGCGGCTGCCAGGACGACCACCATCAGAATCAGCGCCCGGAAGATGCCCGACAGAGCCGAACGTCCGCCGGCCTGAATGTTGACCACGGTGCCCATCGTGGCTCCCGCCCCAGGGAGTCCGCCAAAGACGCCCGAAGCGATGTTGGCCAGTCCCTGACCCACCAATTCCTTGTTGGAGTTGTGCTCCGTGCGGGTGAGGCTGTCGGCCACAACCGAGGTGAGCAGCGCATCGATGCAGCCGAGCATGCCCAGCACTGCGGCATCTACGAACATCAAACGCAGCTGTCCGCCCGAAAAGGTGGGCACATGCAGGCTGGGGAGCTCAGCATTGAACGGCGGAATGGTTTTGAGACCGGCGTCGTGGAACAAGGTCATCGACAGCACCGTTCCCAACACCAGCGCCAGCAGCTGCGGCGGGCAGAAACGCTTCAAGCTTGATGGGGTGAACCAAAGGATCGCAACAGTGATCAACGCCAGCGCCAGCTCCATCGGCTGAATACCGGCAATCAAGCCCGGCAGGTTGGACAGGGTTCCCATCACCCCGCCCGATGCGGTCTGCCCCAGGAAGGCGGGCAGCTGGAGAATCACCAAGATGGCTCCAATCCCCGACATGAAGCCAGAGATCACGGTGTAAGGCATCTGGGTGACGTATCGACCCAGACGGAAGACGCCGAAAAGGATCTGAAACAGACCCGCCAGGATGACCACGGTGAAGGCCATGGCCATGGCCGTTTCCTTGTCCGGAGCTGTGGCGGTGAAGCTCAGGATCACCGACGTAAACACCACGGTCATTGGACCGGTGGGTTCGGAGATCAAGGTGGGCGTTCCCCCGAAAAGAGACGCCACCAAGCCGATGATCACGGCGCCCCAAAGCCCAGGGGCAGGGTCACCCGTTGCGGCGACCCCGAAGGCCAGGGCCATCGGAAGAGCAATCACCGCGGCGGTCACCCCACCAAAGGCGTCACCCCGCAGGTTGCTGGTGCTGATCCGGTTAAACAAGGTTTCTTATCTATTACCCAGGTGAGTGACCTTAGGTTGATTCGCCTCAAAGCACAATCCCCGAACAGCTGAGCTCGCCCCATGCCTGAATTTCTGCAGGCCTCGATCCAAGTGCTATTTGGCATCGGACTGCTGTTTGGTGGGGGAGAACTGTTCGTTCAGGGGTCCGTCGCCATGGCGGTGATCTTCGGCATTCCCCAGCTCGTGATCGGCCTCACGGTGGTGTCTCTGGGCACCAGCGCCCCGGAACTGTTCGTGAGCCTGAGTTCGGTGCTGCAGGGAGCTGACGCCCTCGCCGTGGGCAATGTGGTGGGCAGCAACATCTTCAACGTGATGGTGGTGCTGGGCAGCAGCGCCCTTGTGCTGCCCTTGCGGGTTGAAAGCCGCCTGGTGAGGCGAGATGTACCTCTGATGATTGCCATCTCGGCGGCGGTCTGGGGCATGGCCTCCGCAGGACGGGTCACCTGGCAAGCAGGCCTGGCCTTGCTGTTGGGGCTCGTGATCAACACCGTCTGGGAGATCCGCACCGCCCGTGAACAACCGGACGACAGCAGCAGCGCTGAACCCGAAATCAGTGTCGAAGCGAGCAAAGGTGGATTGATCCCCGCCTCAGTGCGATTAGTTGCCGGCATCACCGTTCTCTCAATCGGATCAAGGGTTCTGGTGAATGGCGCGGTCAGCGCCGCAACCCTTCTGGGAGTTAGTGAAGCAGTGATCGGTCTGACGATCGTTTCAGCCGGAACGTCGATGCCTGAATTGATCACGTCCCTGGTGGCGGCCCTGCGCGGACGAACCGATCTGGCCATCGGCAACGTGGTGGGCAGCTGCCTATTGAACCTGATGCTGGTGCTGGGCGGTGGAGCCATAGCGGCAGCTGGCAACGGACTTGAAGTCAGCCCGGAACTGATTCAGGACGACCTGCCGGTAATGCTGCTCACCAGCCTGGCCTGCATGCCGATCTTTTGGACGAAAGGTCGCATCTCACGCGTTGAAGGAGGGCTACTTCTCGGACTCTATGTTCTGTATCTGATCGATAATGTTTTACCCCGAACGGCTATGGCCAACTGGGCTGATGAATTTCGCCTTGTGATGCTCTGCGCTGTAATTCCAATCGTAATGATCGTGATTTGCACTCAGGCAGTTTTTTATTGGCGGAACAACCAGAACAGCCCAACCATTTGAAATCAATACCTAGAAAGCAATTGCTTTTTGACTATTAGCCGCCACATGGTCCAACTCATCTCTGGCAATTAATTCGATTACATCTCGAAGAGTTTCTGGCTCACGTTCATCACGGGCAGCCCACATATTTCCCTCTTTTCTCCAATAGGCCGTCGCAATCGGCGTTACGGGCTGCTGCAACCACCCCTCTGGCTGCTCCAAAAGCATGCGCCGGTACGTTTTGACAGCTTCGGCCTCAACAGCTTCTCCAAGCAAAGAGGCCAACTCGTGATCCAACAAGGTAGTAAGAGCAAATATCCAATAAACAAGGACAGCTACATGCCTCGCCACAAAGCGATCTATCCATAAAGACAGTCCACCAAGATCACGAGAAAAAATGTCTTCATGCGTCTGCTCATTACTGTCCTGCCGACGTGCCAGCTCCAGAGTCTTACGTATAGCACCGCTCTGATCAAGGCCAATCGTTTCAAGGTAATGACAAGCACTTTCCTCAGCCGTATAAGCCGTGCGAGCAATAATCTCTAAAGATGCTGCCCGACGAGCATCAGCTGCAGGCCAAAGAAGACTGAGCAACTGCTCGCCTGATTCAATCAAAAAATGAGCAAAATCAGCCTTATGACCTCGAGTCTGCATGAATGATTCCACGTCATATATATCGATCTAATCGTGGTCTAGATCGCCATATATGCATTGTCTTGCACCTTTCATACTGTCGAAAGGATTGTCGGATCACTACATCGTTACGAACTCCTCTGAAACAGAGGGGTGCAGCGCCATGGTGCGATCGAAATCAGCCTTGGTGGCGCCCATCCCCACGGCAATCGCCGCCATCTGAATGATCTCCGCGGCATGCTCGCCCACCATGTGGCAGCCCAGCACCCGATCGGTGTGCTTCTCCACTACCAACTTGAGCAGACAACGGGGGCCAGAAGCGGGCAGGGCCCGCGCCATGGACCGGAAGCGGGCGCGATGCACAACAACACCATCCACGCCATGGCGTTCGATGGCCTGTTCTTCCGATAGGCCAACGGTCGCCAGCTCTGGATCGCTGAACACGGCACTTGCCACCAGGTCGTGATTCACCTGTCGCTGACGCGACCCGAAGACGCTGTCGGCAAAAGCACGACCTTCATCAATGGCCACAGGCGTGAGGTTGACCCGATCGGTGACATCGCCAACGGCATGGATGTGGGGCACCGAGGTGCAGGAGTTGGCATCGACCGTGATGCGGCCGTTCTCGACCGCAACGCCGGCAGCGTTCAGCCCAAGATCCGCAAGCCAGGGGCGACGCCCGGTGGCCATCAACACACCGCCGCAAGCCAAAGACTCACCACTCCCCAGCCGCGCCGTCAGCGCCCCGGGCTCTCCTGCCACAGCCACCAGCGTCTGGTCCAACAGCACCTCAATGCCCTGCTCACGCATGCCACCCAGCACGGCATCGGCCAACTCGGCATCAAAACCGCGCAGCAAGCGCGGACCACGCACCACCTGGGTTACTGCAACACCAAGGCCGCGCAGGATGCAGGCGAACTCACAGGCAATGAAGCCTGCACCCACCACCACTACGGCGGAAGGGACATCCTTCAGCAGGAAAATGTCGTCACTGACCCAGGAGTGTTCAACCCCAGGAATCTCCGGCCGGGCCGGCCGGCCACCAACCGCCACCAGAAAGCGCGGGGCCGATAGTTCCTCTCGCACGGGCCCACCGCGTTGATCGGAAATGCCGATGCGATCTGCTGCCGTGAAGCGTCCCCAACCGGAGATCAACTGAACGCCGGCCTTCTCCAGAAATCCCAGATGGAGCGCATTGAGCCGATCCACTTCGGCGCGCACCCGACGCAGGAGATCAGGCACATCCGAACGCACCGAACCGATCTCAAGGCCGTAGGCCGAGGCATCCGCCAGCTGATGGCGGGCCTGGGCGCCGTACACCAAAAGCTTCTTGGGAACACAGCCGCGGATCACGCAGGTGCCGCCGACGCGATCGCCCTCCACTATTGCGACGCGGGCTCCATGACGGGCCGCGCGTTTCGCAGCGGCCAGCCCACCGGACCCCGCCCCAAGAACAATCAGATCCAAATCAGCGCCCACAACAGAAGGGTGCTCGAGACGACGGGCGTCATCGTAAAGATCGCGTTATGGTCCGGGGAAGAGGGGCCATAAAGGCCCAAGACGAGTTGATCGTATTTCAACCGCGTCCTTAAACCATGAACCGTTCTTCCAAGCGCCGCAGGCAGCCGCCTGAACCCGAGCTGCGCCTCAAACGATCGCAACGCCGCGAGATCGTGATGATGATCACCAGCGACGACATGAAACTGCGGCTAAAGCGGTTAGCTGATCAGGGCCGCCAGCAGGACTGTCTGGCGCTGATGCACGAACTGGGCGACTGGCAGTCCTATGGACGGGCAACGCTTGCGCCGATCCTGCATGCCCCTTTCATCGGAATCAGCTGAACCCCTGAGTTGGTCGGAGCTGGCCAGCCTGGCGACGCCGGAACCGAATCGGATTGAGGGGCCTACCAGTGCCCAGGCCACGTTGCGCCTGTTCGGACAGCCCGAGTCCAACGTGATGGTCACTCTGTACCGCGACCACCACGCCTGGTGCCCCTACTGCCAAAAAATCTGGCTCTGGCTGGAGTTCAAGCGCATCCCTTACAAGATCCGCAAAGTCACCATGCGCTGCTACGGCCCGAAGGAGCCGTGGTTCCTGGAGAAAGTGCCTTCGGGGATGTTGCCGGCCCTGGAGCTCAACCGGCGGCTGATCACCGAAAGCGACGACATCCTGCTGGCCCTCGAACAGCAGTTTGGCCCGCTGGGCATGGCGATGACAGAGCCGGAAGCTCATCAGCTGCGCCGTCTTGAACGGCTGCTGTTTCAGGCCTGGTGCATTTGGCTTTGTTCACCACGGCTGAGTCCGAGGCAACAGGTTCTGGCCCGAGAGCAGTTTCAAGACACCGCCCGGCGCTTCGAACGGGAGCTGAACCAGGACAGAGGACCGTGGCTGCGGGGCCCGGAGCCGCAGACCGTGGATCTGATCTTTATTCCCTACGTGGAACGGATGAATGCCTCGCTGGCTTACTACAAGGGATACCGGCTGAGGGCTGAGCATCCAGCCATTGACCGCTGGTTGCGTGCACTGGAGCAACTGGAGACCTACCGCGGCACCCAAAGCGACTTTCACACCCATGTCCATGACCTGCCTCCCCAGATGGGCGGCTGCTGGTCGGACGATGGAGCAGAAGCGAAGCGCCTGGCCGAATGGATCGACCGAGGTGATGGCCTTGGCGAGGACGAAGCCTGCTGGGATGCTGACCATCAAGCCGATCAGGCCGTTATCGCCCTGAGCCGGGTACTACGTCACCAGCAACGTCTGCGAGACGTGAACCCCATGGGTGCTGCCGCCTTTGACCAGCCCCTGCGCTGTGCCCTCACCCGGTTGGTTCGCAACACACCCTGCCCGCCTCCAGCGGGAAGTGCCGCCGGGCTGCGCTATCTGCGCGATCGCATTTCGGTGCCAAGGGATATGCCGCTCCCGGCTGCTCGACTGCTGCGTCAGGCCCTTGAAGCCACCGCCCAGCTGGATGGCCCTGAGCAGGCACATACCTTGCCGGTGAGGGATCGCTTTGATCAGGATCCCCGACCCTTCCAAAGTGGGTCATAGTGCGGAGGCCTCAACGCTGAGTTGTGCCCCTGCGGCTGCCCGCTTACCAACCGATCCCAGCCCCCGATCGGGGGACCGATCTGATTGAAGTATCAGCGGCGCAGCTGCAGCCGACCCAGTGGTGTGTGGGACTGGCGGAGATCTGGTCGCGCGAGAAAGATTTCGCGCAAGACACCCGTCAGCAGCGTCTTGACTACCTGCGCGGCAAACCGGTCCCCTTGATCCGATCTGCCAATGGCGCTATGTGGATGCTGGACCGGCACCACCGGCTGCGAGGCCTGATCGGCATTGATCCAGGGGCCACCACCTGGGCTTACGTGGTGGTGGAGCTCTCAACTACCGACCGAAGCGCTGTGTTGGCCTATCTGCACAACCAGGGCTGGCTCTACCTCTACGACGGACGAGGCAACGGCCCCCGTCCGGCCGAGCAGCTGCCCACGAGCCTGCTGGGACTGGATGACGACCCCTACCGGAGCCTTGTATGGAAGCTGAAGCAGGAGGGGTGGATCAAACCTCAGCCCCTGATCCCATATCACGAGTTTCGTTGGGGTGCCTGGCTGCGCAGCAGACCCCTGCCCCCCTTCAGCTCCAGGCGCCTGGAGCCGGCGCTCGCAGCAGCCCGCCAGCTGGTGTGCTCTGCCGCTGCACAAGATATGCCGGGCTGGAAAGGCGACAAGAAAGCCTGCCGCTGATCAGCGCTTCTTGCGGGAATCGATCTGCAGCAGATCCTTCACCTTCTGCACCTGACCGGCGAGTTGAGGGTCGGAGGCCAGTTTTTTCTCCACCTGCTCGATCGCGTACATCACCGTGGTGTGGTCTTTTCCGCCGAAGTTGTCCCCGATCCTCGGCAGGCTGAGGTCGGTGCCCTGGCGCATGAGGTACATCCCCACCTGACGGGCCTGGCTCACGGCACGGCGACGGGTGCTGCTGCACATCTCCTCGGCAGTGACATCAAACACTTCAGAAACCTTGTCGATCACCTGTTGCGGCGTGACCTCCACCCCCTGCCCCGTGGGGTCGAGCATCGGTGCCACGGATTCCACGGTCATCGGCAGCCCCGTGATGGAGGCGAAGGCCACAGCCCGGGTCAGGGCCCCTTCCAACTCGCGGATGTTCGAGGTGAAGCGACCGGCGATGTACTGGATCAGATCACGGGGAAGCGACATGCGCTCCTGCTCCGCTTTCTTCTGAAGAATCGCCATGCGTGTCTCCAGGTCAGGCGACTGAATGTCAGCGATCAGGCCCATCTGGAACCGGGAGATCAGGCGCTGCTGCAACCGCGGAATCTGGCTGGGGGGGCGATCACTGGCGATCACCACCTGACGGCCTGCCTCATGCAGGGCATTGAAGGTGTGGAAGAACTCCTCCTGGGTGTACTCCTTGCCCTCGATGAATTGAATGTCATCCACCAGGATCAGATCGGCAGCGCGGTAGCGATCGCGGAAGGCCTGCATGCCGTCCTTACGGATGGCCTGGATCAGGTCATTGGTGAAGGTTTCGGTAGAGACATAGGCCACACGAGCCCTGGGATCGATTTCCAGGCGGTAATGGCCAATGGCTTGCATCAGGTGGGTTTTGCCCAGGCCCACACCACCGCAGATGAACAGGGGGTTGAACTCCCGGCCCGGAGCTTCGGCCACAGCCAAAGCCGCCGCATGGGCCATCCGGCTGTTGGGACCGACCACAAAACGGCCGAACACGTAGCGGGGATTGAGCCCGGGCAGGTAGCGGCGTGGGGAGCCGTTCCGCGCTGGAGCCGATGCCGACTCCTGAGCCGCTGGAGGCGACGCCGCATCAGCAGCGGCTGAGGCCTCATCGGTGGCGTCCGGCAGCGGCAAGGCGGTTTCCGCCAGAACCGTCACCTGGACGGGCTGACCGCTGATGCTGCTGGCCATCTCGGCGATCGTGGGCAGCAGCTGCTCCCGGAGACGAACGCTGGCAAAGGGATTCGGGGCCAGAAGCTTCAGCTCTCCATTGGCAAAGCCGCTGCAACCCGTGGGGCGAATGAAGGTCTCGAAGGTGGGCTTGCTCAGCTTCGCCTGCAACCCATCCCGCACCTTGATCCAGAGCTCTTCGCCCGTCTGCGCCAAAACCGCCCATCGCCCGAGCGCTGAATCTACGCATGTCGATCCGCTCAGGCCGTCTTAAATGCATCAGCACACATCTCGTCGTGATGCCCAACGCCCAGCATTGGCTCGCTATCGCCCTGGCCGGGAGCGCACTCTCCGGATGCAGCCTGGTGAGAGAACAGCTGGGTCTGACCCCCAAGCCACCGATGACGGCGCCGCCAGTGGTGCACGATCAGCCCCGCAGTGCTCCTCTGCAACCGGGGGACAACGTGATCGTGAAGGCGGTGGATCGCGTCGGTCCGGCGGTGGTTCGCATCGATGTGGTGAAGGAGATTGCCAACCCCTTCGGAGGGATTTTTGGCATGGGTCCCTCCAGCCAGCGGCAGCAGGGCCAGGGCTCCGGCTTCATCACCCGGGCCAGCGGCCTGATCTTCACAAATGAGCACGTGGTGCGTGGTGCCGATCAGGTGGCGGTGACCCTGCCGGACGGACGGAGTTTCAAGGGCAAGGTTCTCGGCACCGACCCCCTCACTGACGTGGCGGTGGTGAAAGTGGTGGCCGACAACCTGCCGGTGGCGGCCCTGGGCAACTCCGACCAGCTCAAGCCAGGGGAATGGGCCATTGCCATCGGCAATCCCTTCGGCCTGAACAACACCGTGACGGCCGGCATCATCAGCGCCGTCGGCCGCCTCAATGCGATCGGTGACGGCCAGCGGGTTCCCTACATCCAAACCGATGCAGCGGTGAACCCCGGCAACAGCGGCGGCCCTCTGATCAATGCCGCCGGTCAGGTGATCGGCATCAACACGGCGATCCGCACTGCCCCAGGTGGCGGCTTGAGTTTTGCGGTTCCGATCAACCTGGCCAAGCGGATCGCGCAACAGATTGTCAGCACCGGTCAGGCCTCCCATCCCTTCATCGGCGTGCAGCTAATGAACCTCACGCCTCAGCTGGCGCGGGAAATCAATGCCACCAACAGCGCCTGCACGGTGCCCGAGCTGAATGGCGTTTTGGTGAAAGAGGTAGTGAAAGGCACGCCGGCCGCTGCTGCCGGCATCCGCCAGTGCGATCTGATCCTCAAGGTGGAGAACAACCCCGTTCAAACCCCCACCGAAGTGCAACTCGCTGTGGACCGCGGCCAGGTGGGGGAACCGATGCAGCTCACCCTTCAACGCAACGGAGAGGAGCTCACCCTGCAGGTGCGCCCACGGGAACTGCCTCGCAGCAACTGAGATGGTGCAGATCGTCGTGATGGCCCGCTGGCCATCACCGGGCCGATGCAAACTCCGCTTAAGGCACGATTTCAACAATGAGCTGGGCTTGGCCAACAGCAGCGAACGCGCCACAAAGATCCAACGGCGGCTCACGCAGCACACCGCTGCGGTGTTGCGGGGCCTCGCCGGCGCCGTGGAGGTCGAGCCGGTGCTTGCGGTGAGCGGACTCGGCCCCCGTGCGGCCGATCGCTGGGGGCGACAGCTGGGGCTGAGGAAGGTGCGGCTGCAGGGGAGGGGGCAACTCGGCACCAAATTGCGACGGCAATTGATGCACGGCCATCGCCACAACAGGCCCTGCCTGGTGATCGGTACAGATCTGCCCGAACTCAATCCCGATGATTTGAAGCAGGCCATTGAGCACTTGGAGCACCATGACCTGGTGCTGGGACCAGCCTCCGATGGGGGCTACTGGCTGTTGGGGATCGGCGCATCCCTGATCCGCAGCCCGCAGCACTGGCCGCTGATCGGCATTCCCTGGGGCGGCCCCACCGTGCTGGAGGCAACATTGGAGGCGGCGCGAAAGCGGCAGCTCTCATCGGCCCTCGTGCCCCAACGGAATGATCTGGATCACTGGAGCGATCTGAAGCCATGGCAGGGCTGAGCGTTGTGATTCCAACCCTGGAGGAAGCCAGCAGGGTGCCGCTGCTGCTGGCGGATCTGCAGCGATGGCCGGGGGAATTGGAGGTGATCGTTTCTGACGCCGGCAGCAGGGATCAAACCCGGGCGGTGGCTCAGCTGGCCGGTGCCACCGTGCTCGACAGTCCCAACGCCGGACGGGGTCACCAGCTGCGCTGGGGCGTTGGCCACAGCTTTCATGCCTGGGTGCTGGTGCTGCACGCCGACAGCCGCCTGCCGGACACCTGGCACCACAAGGTGGGAGCGATTCTGAACAGGCCTGAGGCTCACCTGAGCGCCTGGTGCTTCGACTTCAAGGTGGAGGTGGAGGGGCGGCCGCTGCTGTGGCTGCTGGAGCGGATGGTGAACCTGCGCAGCCGTTGGCTGCAACGCCCTTACGGCGATCAGGGCCTATTGATTCAGCGCCAGCTGTATGAACGCGTGGGCGGCTACCGGCCCCTGGCGCTGATGGAAGACCTGGACCTGGTGGAACGCCTGAGCCAGGTCGCTCCCCTCCGTTCATTGAACTGTGCCCTGCTCACCAGCGGAGAGCGCTGGCAGAAGCGAAGCGTGCTGGTGCAGGCCTGGCGCAATGCCCGGCTGCGCTGGCTGTGGCGTCAGGGCCGATCAACGGAGCAGCTGTTGCGGCTCTACCGGCGCTGAAGGATCCATCAGTTGGCGTACCAGAAGGCACAGCGATGGCCCTGGGGCTCGAGATCCCAGCCCTGGCCCTGATAGAAGCTGACTACGCCCGGATCGGCGAACAGGCTGACCCGCTCGGTCCCCATCTGATCAAGGGCCTCGAGGATGTAAGCCATCATCTGCTTGCCCAGACCATTGCCCTGGTACAGGGGATGCACAGCCACGTCCCAGACGGTGGCTTCAAACACCCCGTCACCGGTGCAGCGCGCAAATCCCACCAGACGGGGCACCCGTGGGTCGTGCCGCCAGAGGCCAACTTTGAGCAGGCTGTGGCTGAGAGCTTTACGCACCCGGCGAATCGGCCTGCGGCTCCAGCCCACCGCTTCCAGCAACTGCTCGAGTTCCACCAGATCGAAGTGGTACTCCTGGCTGAACACCAAGGTGATCTGGTCATTGGCGCAGGGGCAGAGACGCGCCCCCTGGCCGTACTGCTCCAACAGAGGATCAGCAGGCATGGGCAGAGGAGCGATCACAGACGCGCCAACCCCCGCTCCTGCAGCTCAGCCAGCTGGGCGTAGAGCCCACCCCGGGCCCTGAGCTCGCGATGGGTTCCCTGCTCGATCAGTTCACCGCGGCGCAGCACAAGAATGCGATCCGAGGCCTCTACCGTGGCGAGGCGATGGGCAATGACGATGGCGGTGCGCTTTTGCAGAAGCCGATCGAGATCAGCCTGCAGCGTCGCCTCCGTTGAAGGGTCCATGAAAGCGGTGGCCTCATCCATCACCAACACCGTTGGCTTGCGGATCGCCACCCGGGCCACTGCAAGCAGTTGGCGCTCTCCTGAGGAGAGATTGCCGCCGCGCTCGCGCAGCTCCGTGTCCAGCCCATTGGGAAGCTTGGCCAACAGCTCGTTGAGACCAAGCTCAGCACAGACCTGAGCCAGCTCTCGATCGCTCACCGAAGCATTGAGCCGAAGGTTGTCGGCCACATTGCCGCTGAACAGGAACGTGTCTTGAAGCACGACGCCCAGCTCACGCCGTAGATCTGCCATCGGGATCGTGCGGATGTCCCGTCTATCGAGAAGGATGCGTCCCTGCTGGGGTTCATACAAGCGGCAGAGCAGGCGGATTATCGTGCTTTTGCCAGAACCTGTGGGGCCCACCAGGGCTACATTTTCTCCGGGAGCGATGCGGAAGGAGAGGTTGCGGAGGATCGGATCGTCCGGCCGATAGGCAAAGCTCACGTTCTCGAAGATCACCTCGCCGCCACCGCCACTCACGTGGGGGATAACTCCCTTCGCCTCAGCGATCTCGAGGGGCTCCTCCATCAACTCGCCGATGCGTTCGACAGCCGTCAGCCCACCCTGAATCTGGGTGAAACGCTCCGCCAGCTGACGCAGCGGATCGAACAGACGCTGGGAGGCAAGGATGAAGGTGGTGAGAGTGCCAAGGCCCATGGCGCCATTGGTCACCATCAAGCCGCCAAGGGCCAGAACCAGGGCAATGGCGGCCAGAGCCACCCATTCAAGGAAGGCTGAAATGCTGCTGTCGAAAAAGATCGTTCCGTTCACAGCGCTGCGGTAGTCCATGCCGGTGCGCAGGAAGCGGGCGCTGTTGACCGTTTCACGGCCATACATCTGAACCACCTCGAGACCCTGGAGGTTCTCCTGGAAATCTGCATTGAGCTGGGAGAGCTCCTCACGCACGCGGTAATTGGCCTTGCGATAACGGCGCTGCAGCCAAAGCACAGCCAGGGTGACAGGCACCTGCGTGAACAACAGCAGCAGCCCCAGCCTCCACTCGATGAACAACATCGTTGAGGCCAGCACCAGCAGGCTCACCAGATCATTGAGCACCCCAACGGCACCACTACCAAACACCTCAGCCAGGGCATCCACATCGCTGGTCAGCCGTGTGAGCAACTTGCCCACCGGCATGCGGTCGTGAAAACGCAGAGACAGCGACAACGCATGTTCAAACAAGTCATCGCGGATCCGAGCTGTGAGCCGTTGTCCAACGGCCAGGATGCTGAATTGCTGCACCCCCTGCAAGCCGAGCCGCAGAAGCACCGAGACGAAGTAAAGCCCGATGATCACGCGGATCGAGGCAGAGAGGCTCAACCCAGAGAGGAAAGGAAGACTGGGCTCTCCACGCAGCACGCTGACGGCCTGCCCCAGCAGCACGGGCTGCAGTGCTCCCGCAAAGGCCAAGGGCAGCAGCAACAGCAGGGCGACCAGCAGCCGCCGGCGATCCCGCACGAGGTAACGGCCCAGACGACGAACCCGGCGCCAATCGGCGACAGCCCCCATCAGTTAGAGCTCCCGACGGGTGTTGCTGTGCGAATCGCATCAACGATGGAGGCCAAGGGGCCGTGATCGAGGCGAACGGACAAGGGGTGCCCCACCAGTCGAGCTGTGGAGTGGAACAGGTCTTCGATGGCAATCAGGCCGTTCTCACGCAGGGTGCGACCGGTGGCCACCAGGTCGACAATGGCTTCCGACATTCCCGTGATTGGCCCCAGCTCCACCGAGCCATTGAGGTGAACCAACTCAACGGGAAGGTCGAGGGCATCGAAATATTTCCGGGCGCAGTGGGTGAATTTGCTGGCGACGCGGCAGTGGGCGGGCAGATCAGCGGCCCGGGTGTAACCACTGCTCTCCTGAACCGCCACAGCCATGCGGCAGCCGCCAAAGCCCAGGTCCACCAGTTGGGCGACCGGGAGTTGATGCTCCTTGAGCACGTCGTAACCCACAACCCCCAGCTGAGCCTGGCCGTAGGCCACGTAGGTAGGCACATCTCCGTTGCGAACCAGCAGGGCCCGGGCGCGCCCGCAAGGGGTGGGCACCATCAACTGGCGGTTGTTCTTGTCCAGAACAGCGGAGAAATCAAGACCAGCCGCCGCAAAGCGGGCCACCGAGTCTTTGAGCAGCGCTCCTTTGGCCAACGCGACGGTGATCATGGGTCCAGCGCTGACCGGTTAACCAGGCAGGACTTTAACGATGCATTCCTCACTTCATGCCTTGCCGGTGCTTCAGGACAATGTGATCTGGATTTGGGTGAGGGGCGCGGAGGCTGTGGTGATCGACCCAGCCGTGGCGCCGCCGGTGCGGGAGTGGCTGGATGAACGGCAATTGAGCCTGGCCGCCGTGCTGCAGACCCATCACCACGCCGACCACATCGGGGGCACACCGGAGTTGCTGAAACGCTGGCCCAGGGCTGCGGTGATTGCCTCCGCTGAGGACCGGGAGCGGATTCCGTTCCAGACCATGCCGGTGCGGGATGGGGACCAGATCATTGTTCTTGGGCACGAGGTGGAGGTGCTGGATGTGGCGGCCCACACCAGGGCCCACGTCGCCTTTTTCGTCCCGAACCAGGAGGGCGGCGAGATCGGGCCCCTGTTGTTCTGCGGGGACACCCTGTTCAGCGGGGGCTGTGGCCGACTGTTTGAAGGCAGCGCTGAACAGATGTATCACGCCCTTCAGAAGCTGGCGGAACTGCCTGAGGCCACAAGAGTTTGTTGTGCCCACGAGTACACCGAGGCCAACCTGCAATGGGCCGTTGAGCAACGCCCCAGTGACACAGTTCTGGCTGAGCGCTACCGGGAGGTGCGGACGCTACGTGCCGAAGGAGGGCTCAGCCTGCCCAGCAGCATCGGCATGGAACGCCGCACCAACCTGTTCATGCAGGCCGGTTCAGCCGCGGAGTTGGCCGTGCTGCGCCAGCACAAGGATCAGTGGCGACCGGCATGAGCGATGGCGAAGCACGCATTCACCAACGGCGATGATCATGGTGACTGCTGTTGAGAACCACCCCATGAGCGCCAAGGCCATCACTACTCAAGCCGCACCTACACCGGTTGGGCCTTACAACCAGGCGGTGCTTGCAGGCGAGTGGCTCTATTGCTCCGGGCAGATTCCACTGGATCCAGCCACCGGCGAGATGGTGGGGAATGGTGATGTGGCGGCGGAAACACATCAGGTGCTGAAAAACCTTTGTGCTGTGTTGAAAGAAGCTGGCGCCACCCCGGCTCAGGTGGTGCGCACCACTGTGTTCCTGGCGGACCTGGGCGATTTCCAAACGGTGAATGGCATCTATGCCGAGGTATTCGGCGAGGGGGTCAGCCCAGCTCGCGCCTGCGTTCAGGTGGCAGCCCTCCCCAAGAGAGCACGCGTGGAAATCGACTGCGTGGCCTGGCTCGGCAGCTGAGCCAGGCCCGCGGGGGCATAGGTTGGAATTGGCTTCAGTGGTCCTATGCCTCAGGCGAAACTCACCATCGGTGAATTAGAGGCGGGCTATCCGATGTATTGCAAGGCGCTGCGGCGTCTCCTCCAGCAGGGAAAAACCGTTCAAGACATTGAGCGCACCGTCTGCTGGGGGCATCTGGAAACGCTGAACCGCTGCCTGCCCACCCGCTACAAATCGCCCTCCTACCTGCTGGCCCTGATCCGCCGCGACCTGGAGAACCCAAAAGAGGATTGAGAGCGGTTGACTAGGCGTTTTCCCAGCGTTCTCGTGACCAACACTTCAATTTGAGTCGAAAAGAAGCGGTAAACCAGGCTGAGAAGCAACGGCCTGGCATGACCCGCTGGATTTTTCGCAAGCCCAAAAGGCGACTTAATCTGAGTCAGGGGCTTGGGGTGATGACGGTGATGCTGGGAGCTGCCCTGTGCCTTGAACTACAGAACGAGCTGAATCCCAAACCGTCGAGGATGCAAGGGACAACCTTGCTGGGAGAACGCGGGACAATGCAGGGATGGACATCGAACAGCTCGAACAGATTGCCGCAGTAATCGTGACGGCAGGACTGGTGGCCGGAAATTTCCTGATGTTTACTCCCTGGCGCAATGGGGAGGATCCGAGGCAGGGACAACCGGAGAGCCTGATGCCACAGAACAAGTCGGTTTTTCACATCACCAATAGTGGGAAGACAAGCGAGACACACATCCCTGATTAGGGGGGAGATACTCCAACTGAGACCTCCCTCATCGGAGGGAGAGGTTGCTGAGTATCACCTCATCCATGCGCTTGGCTTCGTAATCTTCTTAGGATGATTGATGAACTCTCTTAAGCTGTTCGATCGTTTTCGTCGCTAGTTAGGTTGGGTCGCAACAGGACGCCAACTGTGGGAACGCAACCCTGAGCAGTTGGCCCCGGATCGCTCTGATAATTAGCTCTTGGAGCCGCCAAGCCTGGAGGAGGCTCGTTTGTTATTTCCTCAGCTGGATGAAGAACGGGCCTTGCTTCGCTACCAGCAACTCTGCCTCGAAATGCGGGAGCCCGACAGCCGCAGGTGTTGATCACTCTGCTCACGGTTCAAGCGCCCTTAGTCAATGGGCCACTCAGCTAGCGTATCGCACGGAACAGTTGAGCCATAGCTGAGGTTCTACGGGACGGTCTAAGACCAGCTACGTAAAGGTGAACGCGTCAGCCGGGTTGCGATTGGAGACTGCATCGCTGCGAATGATTCGGCATGACGCACAGCAATATCAATCGACTGCCGTGCCCTGATTCCCTTCATGCCTTTAGCGAAGTCGGTGTAACAGTCCACCAGGATTTCCAGCGTCCCGAAGAAACCAATCAGCAGATCAGCGAAATTCCCGTAGATGACAGCTGACAAGTCGGTCCCTGAGCCCTTTGTGAGGTTTGAGGTGACGTTGTTGCTGACCTCAAAACGCCACCCTGCAATCTGGGAACGGCCAAGTTCAGTTCCATAAGGGCTGAAGAGGTACTGGCTCTGCAGGTCCTTGGCCTTTGCCAGAACCGCCTCGACCTTAGTGGTGGTGAGGAAACCGCAAGAGGCCACATCTGCGTTGTCAACGGAAACCACCTTCTTCAGATCTAACAAGTGGTCCAAGGCTGGGGCCAAACCGTTGGTGCCTACTGATACCGAACCAATTCCTGACGTTTGAAGCATCCCCGTCGGGTGGATGCTGCTGCGACTGCCATTGATGGCAGCGGTGTCGATCGCATCGGTCAGCAGGGCAACGAAGTCAACCCGGATCAACTGCTCGGTGTCAGGCGTTGATTACAAATTCATCAGATAGCTGAACTTGCTCAATGCGCCAACGGTCTGGGGCGTCATCATCACGGAGCTGATGGTGCAGGGCTTTCGTTGACGCTGTCGCTGTCATCAGCACCAAGCCAATAAGCGGAAGCCGTGCCGATGCGCTTCGGGATGCTCACGTCACCAACAAAGCCGCCGAGGAACATGGCGCCAGCGGCGTTCAGCCTGGGAACCACAGATGAAGGCTGCAGCGCTAAAGGCAAGGGCAGCTCCCAGCAGGAGGGCACTGCGTGCAGCGCGAATCACAACCAACACATTGAGTTGTTGCACTGTTGCTTTTATTACTGAAACAATATCCTTGCATTTCAAAAATAAATAAGGTCAAATCAAGAGCGAATTAAGGCAAATTACTTGCCTTATAGGCATTAGTGGGGTCAGCCATCTATATACATAGTAGCTTGTTAAGCCTGTTGCTGGGGCATTAAATCGTGGAGTCTTATGCAACCGTCCAGGCCTGATCAAACTCGAAATAGTGAAAATAATTTTGTTGCAGAAGTTCTGAAACATATGAATAAGCGTCCGTTAATCCATCAAAATTTAACGCATACAAATTGCTTGTAAGCTCTTCAAATTGATGGACGGGCAATATTGGCATGTTATCAATCTCCGAGAAATTTTCAAACTGACAAGTGTCGCTGGCGCGGCCAATCAATATCCCCGAAAACTCTTCTGGGCTAAAACTAGATACATTCTCCGCTGTAATGAATGCATTGCCATATGTTATTTCGTCATAAATTAAATTTGCACTAGAAAGGTAATTAACAGATGAATCACTTATGGTGTTGCTAGCGGTACCTGTAAGCAAGTCTGCAATTGACTCTGCCGATAGGCTTGGGTCGTATCCACTTAATAATGCTGCTGCACCGGCAACATGAGGAGTTGCCATTGATGTCCCGCTATAAAAAGCGTAACTGTCTCCGGGTATTGATGAATAAACATCCACACCAGGTGCAGTCACATAATCGATCGTGGTGGAGCCAGCAAGATTTGAAAAATCAGCAAGATTTTCATATTGATCTACAGCTCCGACGGCTAATCCATTGTTAATCGCATGTGCTGCAGGATACTCGGGACTGATACCACCTGAATTACCAGCTGCCATCACGACCACACTTCCTCGGTTCGTTGCATATTCAATGGCATCAGCCATTGATTGACTATACCCGCCTCCACCTAGTGACAAATTAATTACATCAGCATTATTGTCTGCTGCATAACGGATACCTGAAATAATGTCACTGGTATAACCTGTTCCATCATTTCCTAAGACTCTAATAGGCATTATTTCCGAATCAAATGCTACGCCTGTAACACCAAAGTCGTCATAAGCTCCGGCGATCGTGCCAGCAACATGTGTTCCGTGGCCATTCCCATCATCAGCAATTAAATCATTATCAACAAAATCATATCCCTGCACTATTCTTCCCGTAAATTCACGATGATCAAGATCTACACCAGTATCTATAACCGCGACTACTGCACCAAGCCCTGTTGCACCCGCAAAGCCTTCACTCTGGCGCCAGACTTCTGGAGCATAAATATTATCAAGTGTCCAGGAATTGCCCCCCAATGCATCTGCTGCCGCGAGTGTTACATTTAAATATTGTTCAAAAGCTCTTTGAATATTTATTTGTCCATAACCATTGCTTGAGCTATATCCAGCAGGTGGCAATGGCGTTTCATTTATCGATACAATATAGTTTCCGGTACCGGTATCAGCATAGGCCCCTACTCCTAAGTAATAATCACCAGTAACTTCTGCCTGATAATTATTTATTGCGCTGTTGAGGCCATTGTAATCGTCATTTTCCTCTAGAAGATTACCGTTTGAATCATAAAATCTTAAGTATGTATCATCAAGAGCCTGGCCTTCGACAGCAAAGCTGTATACATTACCCGCAACAAGATTAATTCTTAGCCAATCACGATCTCCGCTAACTTCAAGTGTTCCTTCCGCAGTTCCTCCAACTTCTATGTAGCCACTAGTATTCGTCGTATTGTCGTAATCGTCATTATTATCCTGCGGTGGCTCATCTATTTGATTATTGTTGTTTGCCGATACAATATAGTTTCCGGTACCGGTATCAGCATAGGCCCCTACTCCTAAGTAATAATCACCAGTAACTTCTGCCTGATAATTATTTATTGCGCTGTTGAGGCCATTGTAATCGTCATTTTCCTCTAGAAGATTACCGGTTGAATCATAAAATCTTAAGTATGTATCATCAAGAGCCTGGCCTTCGACAGCAAAGCTGTATACATTACCCGCAACAAGATTAATTCTTAGCCAATCACGATCTCCGCTAACTTCAAGTGTTCCTTCTGCAGTTCCTCCAACTTCTATGTAGCCACTAGTATTCGTCGTATTGTCGTAATCGTCATTATTATCCTGCGGTGGCTCCTCTATTTGATTATTGTTGTTTGCCGATACAATATAGTTTCCGATACCTGTATCAGCATAGGCCCCTACTCCTAAGTAATAATCACCAGTAACTTCTGCCTGATAATTATTTATTGCGCTGTTGAGGCCATTGTAATCGTCATTTTCCTCTAGAAGATTACCGTTTGAATCATAAAATCTTAAGTATGTATCATCAAGAGCCTGGCCTTCGACAGCAAAGCTGTATACATTACCCGCAACAAGATTAATTCTTAGCCAATCGCGATCGCCGCTAACTTCAAGTGTTCCTTCCGCAGTTCCTCCAACTTCTATGTAGCCACTAGTATTCGTCGTATTGTCGTAATCGTCATTATTATCCTGCGGTGGCTCCTCTATTTGATTATTGTTGTTTGCCGATACAATATAGTTTCCGGTACCGGTATCAGCATAGGCCCCTACTCCTAAGTAATAATCACCAGTAACTTCTGCCTGATAATTATTTATTGCGCTATTGAAGCCATTGTAATCGTCATTTTCCTCTAGAAGATTACCGTTTGAATCATAAAATCTTAAGTATGTATCATCAAGAGCCTGGCCTTCGACAGCAAAGCTGTATACATTACCCGCAACAAGATTAATTCTTAGCCAATCACGATCTCCGCTAACTTCAAGTGTTCCTTCCGCAGTTCCTCCAACTTCTATGTAGCCACTAGTATTCGTCGTATTGTCGAAATCGTCATTATTATCCTGCGGTGGCTCCCCAATATGACCATCATTGTCGAGATCTAGATTGAATATACTTTCATAACCCTGTTGTCTTAAATCTTCTCCTGACTGCCACCCGGTACCGGAGGCAATTTGTCCATTATTATCTGTCAACCATATCCGATATTGCCCCAATCTTCGTTGGCTGGTTCCTGCTCTTAGAACTGCGTAGCCGTCTTCGGATTCAGCTGCAGCAATGACATCCCAATTCCTATTTGTATTATCACTGTAAGTTCTTCCACGCCTATTTTGGATTACAATTGCCTGTCCACCGCTATATATTTCATAGCCATAATCCTCGCTACCATCTACAATACCATTGAAGTCTAAGTCAATATTCCTATAGGGTCCAAGCCCTCTAAACCCAAGTTGCCGATAATCTATTGAAATTCTTTGAGGGAATAAAGGCTCATAGGGACAAAAGATTCTTGGAGGCATAAGTCAACGAATCAAGAGATCCAAAATCTATTTTGCTGTCATTTTAAACCATCCCTTCCAAAGGGTAAAAACTTTAAGCCGAATTTGATAATTCGAAGAGGAGCTTAATGTTGGGCAATGATCCTAGATTCTCTCTACATTTCTTCTGCACCTAGTCATCTTGCAAGTGTAGTTTTCATTACCTAATGATCCGTCATGTTTGCAGGGGGAAAGGACCTGTGGTTGCTTTATCAGGGTTTACACGGCTGAGCATCCGCTGTCTATTCGATCTCTCTACGTCTTGCTTGTCATGGTCCTAAGTGCCTGGGTACTGGGAGCTGCCTACTTTTAAGCGCTGAGTTGGCCGGATGATGAGTCCGCTGAGCGATGGCGGTAACAAAAAAGGCTCGACGCATTTAAGGCACCACTGCCACGCCTTGGGAGATGAAATCCAGCGGGTTCCCTCGCCCGTATCTCCCTCAATTTTCATTGCACAGGCGGCACTTTGGTTCTTTCCCTGGGCCAAGGATGGAAATTGGGTCAACAAATACCGGGAGCAACAGTAGTCGGCGCGAAAACCGAGACGTCGCAGCTTTAGGGACTGAGAAAGCACCACCAAAAAATTAGGCAAATCGACTCTGGACTCGGAAGTCTTATTCGTCGTAAGAATTAGTGCATCAGCCAACAGGAGGCTGCATGTTCGAAGTCCTCAAAGGCCACACAGGTAGCTGCCAGCGTAGAACCTGCTTGAAGTGGGAAATCAATGGTGAGCTTTCAGCCTTAGATCGAAAGAACCTGATGGCACTGCTGTGCCAAGTAGACAAACAAGCTTGCATCGATCTCGACGAAGCAGACAGAGTCGACAACGATTGTTGAGTCTTTACCTGACGGGCGAGGGGCAGCGCCTCCAGCCTGTCTTCTGCATCGTCTGCCAAGCCTCAATCGTGTTGTGCCGCAGCATCCGAAAATGAGTCATCGGCTCTGTTGGGCGGGGCGGAACGTAGCTGTAGGTCCTGATCGCTACCCAATACGCGTGCACCGTCGCAGTATCGGGCTTCAAGTGGCAAAGATTCTGTTGCTGCTCGGAGTACAGCCACCCTTCACCACCAGCCTTTTCTGGCGCCTCGTGAAAGCTGCGGTCCTTGTTGGGCATACCTCAACTACTAGCCAGACTGGATGGAATACCGAGCCTTTTGATGTGAAACGGCTACTGCTGCTTTCGCTTCTCTGCCTGGTGTCTGGGTCGCACGCTATGGATTACGTCCAATGCGAAGCCATACAAAGGGCTGCTGCACGCTTAAAGGCCGCTATGGATACCGAAGCTCTAGCGAGTCAAAACGCAATCATTTTGCCTGCAATGGAGAAAGCCAAGGCCAAATGTTCTGCAGAATTTGGCGGCAATGGGGTCCTCAACTGCATTGGGATCAGGATGGCTTCCTACGAAGCAGAGGGAGTCTTAGCCAGAGAGGCAGTTATCGAGAAATACGCCCCACGGGTTGATCGGGTGCTAGCCGACTATGAAGCCATGGGCTGCTACTGAAGATGAGCCCTATTCTCATGCTGGTTGGCTTAGGGCTTGGGGCTTATCTCGCCGTATGGCGCAATAAGCGAGCCTTAAAAATCAAAGCAAGGCACAGGCGCTAAAAGACTTGTAAGAGCAGCAGCAGTGCTGCAAAGTTCCCGTAAATAACAGCCGAGAGGTTGGACCCAGAAACCTTTGTGAGGTTTGAGGGGACGTTGTTGCTGACCTCAAAACGCCGCCCTGCAATCTGGCTACGGCCAAGTTCAGTGCCATAAGGGCTGCGGAGGTACTGGCTCTGCGAGTCCTTGGCTTTGGCGAGAACGGACTCCTCCTGGGCGTTCGTGAGGTAGCCACATCTGGCAACGTCTGCATTGTCTACGGCGAACTCCCTATTGAGATCGAGGAGACGATCGAGCGTTGGGGCTAATCCGTTTGTGCCGACCGCTACGAAGCCGAGGCCTGAAGTTTTCAGGATGCCGCCAGAGTAGCTGCTGTTGCCCGATCGACAGAGTCGGCGCTGACGCTCGAGCCAATGCTCAGCTTTCGACTGGCAACTTTCAGGCCGTTGCTTTAACGACGAAGGCCATGACAAGGACTGCAATCGCGACAGTGCCACCGAAGTAAGCAACGTTCGTGTGGAGTCCTTTCATGCTGAATCTGAAGGTAGTTTGAGTCTGATGTTTTTTCTCTGGCCGGTGGCTAAGGCTTAATGCCTAAATCCCCGCCAAAGAGATGGGCCGATCTTCCTGATAACAAGGCAACCGGCCCTGAGGGGTTGCATCAGTAGTGATTAAGGAGATTCACTTCTCCCCCGCCAGTAGGGGGGTGGCGATGGTCCACTGTGGAGAAGACCTTTGGTCCGAGGACCCAGCGAGAGAACTCAACAACCAAATCTCGGAACTTCAAGCCCGAGTCGCCTTCCCACAGCACTGGAGCAGCGGAGAGCATGAGCAGCACATCACAAAGCTCCGTCAACTCACCTACGAAAAAAGCCTTCTGACTGATCGATCAGGCTCTTCTCCTATGGAGCGAACTCATCACTGAAGAACTCTCCTACAAGTCAGTTGGTGCATGGCTTGCCAATGAGCCACAGCAGCTTTACTACCAATTCACCGCTTCCAAGGATGGCTCCCAAGGCGATTCGATCGTCATGCGCAGTTTCCATTGGCGACCACCTGACGACCCGATCCCTCAGGGCAGTCAACTGATGACACGACAAGAGGCGCTGGAGAAATGGAATGCGCTCAAGTCAATGGGCTGGAGAAGATGCGCTGGTCCACTTCGATAGGGCAGTCAACGAGATAGCCAAGTCCGTAAAAGCAGTTGGCAACTAAAGCAAAACCAGCAGTAGTCCAGAGTGCTGTCATGAAACAGCCGAACACTCAGCAACTCCGGGCTCTGCGGCTGTCTGCACTCGCGAGGGACAACAAGGTTGTTAATGCTATTCGCTCCTCGATCACTAAGGCCCCTGATGCTCTGGTTAAGGAGTTGATGGATGTTCATGGGTGGCCTGCCCATGAAGCTCTCTGTGCAGTTCAGCAGCTTCAGCAAGATGTCCTCGATGACACGACGGAACAGGCATCGGCGTGAAGCAATCGTTCGCGGCGGCCAAGATTTGGTTGGGTGATTGCAGTCCCAGCCAGCACTTGCCATCGATTGAAGTGAGGGCTCACTGGCATTCGATGCACGCTCATCTCATATGTCTACGTTGCGAGCGTCGTCCTTTTCAGGGACATGGGATTCGACGGAGTAGACAAGACAGACCGTTTCATCATTGCTGCTAGGGCACGTGCCGTAGCTGCATTACATGAAACGTCTCCAAAGCTGACGGCACTTGAGAAAGCGATGTGGCTCAAGTTGAAGCGAGGTGAACGCCCCTGCAAAAACAGCAAGGCTTCCTAGGGAACTGCTCATCTGCACTTCAACAAAGGAGGAGGCCGCCCCTCCAAGGTGGAAGAGACGGCCTAGCTAGCTCGCTTGCTCATCTGTAAACCAGTGATGTGATCAAGGGTTGAAAGACCAGCCCACCTACGACAGGAATGGGGTGACCTCCTTTATGACTCGCTTCCGACACCCCTGTGATGACGGAACAGGGGCCATGCCGTAGCCATTGCTGGAGTCGGGCGAAGTGTCGGGCTGTCAGTTTCCTGGGGCCATTACGTCCAGGTGTTGGGCTGGTCTCCTGGAGCGGGCTAGCCCCAATGGGGAAACCAGTGGGGAAGAAGTCCTGCGCGAGCTAGGCCAATCACGACTGCCAGCGTCGCGAGCTTCATGCCCGTCAGGATGCCTGCCGTCTTCCAGTTGAACAGCGATTTCGACAGGGTAATCACTTGAAATCCTTAGCCAAAGGACATCATGTGCCATTGACGAGCTGGGCTCGTAAGGCTGACTGGCTCCCTTGCTCACTGGTCACCAACTGAAGACATGATCCCAAAGCTCATTTGGAGATAGCAAGCGAGCAGCTCTGCCCTCTCCAAGCTGAGAGGGTCAATTGATACAGATGATGTTCTGCGTTGAACGAAGCGATGGGCCCGACATTTGGTTTCAAGAGCAGTGCTTCGAGACTGAGTTCAAGGCTTTCACCAACGCCCGAGCCAAATCGCTGAATACTTTCGGGCTCTATCGAGTCATGTACGAAAGTCCCGGCAACTCAGGTGAGGTGCTGAGGATTTCAAAAGGGAAAGCGATCCTGGCTGAAGATGACCGACTCGTTGGATAAGTGCTGGTGCCTAAACAGCGGAAATTCCGTGATTTGGACTGACGCCTCTAAGGCATTGCTAAAGCAAGGGTCCAGGCAATAGTCGTGTACAACGTCGTCAAGCAAGAAGCTCCCGACCGTTGGGTCAAGGAGCTTTACTTCCAAACGGAGTTCAGGGCTTACCTGTGTGCCCGCACAAAGTCGAAAGCGCTGATGAGCACTTACATGGTGGTTGACGCGACCACAAACGAAGTGACCTCGATCGTTCGTCACGGCAGACCCCTTATCGCATGAGTAATGCTGACAGCGCCATCTGCCTGATCAGGGATTACGACGTTTAGCGCCATGCTGTTGTTGTGGAGGCTCTTTTACTGCTGTTGATGGAATGACCTTCTTGCTTCTGAGGAGGATCGTTAGAAGGGCTTATTCCCGCTCATCCAAGCTTCCGCCTCAAGAGGTTGATGTAGATGAACTCTGAAGCAAAGCCGGTTCGTAAGGTCTGCGAGAGGGCGAGCGTCAATCACCAGGCATCGCGCGGCAAGCGTCAGCACCAGCTGCTGAAACAGCGTAGTCAGAGGCAAAATGACTGAACTCTTGATTCGCTGATGGAGCTGAAAATTAATGGGCGCCCAATCAGCGTTCGCTTTAGAAGCGACGCGGTCGTAGCCCAAAGAGTCGCGGCTCATATCCAGCGCCGCATAGAGGAAGACGATTGGCTTCCCTTTCAATCCAAAGAGGATGCGCTGCAGACATGGCAAAAACTTGGGGGCATTCGCGTTCAGGTATTGATGGCGTACGACCTCATCTGATCAGCGCACAGGCGGGGGGCAGAGCCTCCACCCCGTCTTCTGCATCGTCTGCCAAGCCTCAATGACGCTGTGCCGCAGCAACCGAGTGCAAGGCGGCCCAGGCAGCCTGAGCACAACAAAAGGCCCTGAAGCCCTCGACATTGAGTGATGGAGTTCTTTAAGCAGCCTCTGCATCAGTGTTGTCTACAGATGCCTGAGCGTCCTTTAAGACCTGATCAGCCTTCTGCATCAACATGTAGTAAGTAATTTTGTCTTCGGCGGCATACGCAGCTTCCATCAGGAGGATGTACTTTTCTTCTGGAGACATCTGCCAGTCGCTAGTGAGCCAATAATGTCGCAATCCTGAAGTTGATCAGTAGCCAAAATGCTTAATATTTGTCCAACGAATGTATAAATTGCTACCCAGGCAAAACACTTGAAACCTGAAGACTCTTCAGGCAGCACTCAGCATCCCATCGGTCAGCAAATTCCAAGCACAGCCCACTCGATACGCACACAACAAATCGCTTGTCGCCTAGCTGATGCACCCTCGGCGGAGGCCGAGAAATCTTGCTGAACTCTTGGATCATCTCTCATCCACTTTGTCTAAGTGTCGGCTAACAACCTATTTTTAATTGCATCAAGCGGCACACATCACAAGTAGCGGAATGCTCAGTAGATGTGTTATCCAGAAATCATGGACACTGAATTACTCAAAGAATCCTGGGAGAAGTTGACCGAACGCGGTTACACGCTGAGTCGCCCTGCTCCTGAAGTGGTGAACATCATCACGCCTACGGGTTACTCGACTCAGATTCGATTGAAACGACTGCCCAGCTACGCCCGCTATGTGCGGTGATTTCCGAGCTCCTAGTCTTTTTTAGGAGGCGCAGCCCCCTCTATCGGCGGGGCTGACTTCCAACAGCCTTAGCCGAAGCAATGATGTGGGGCGACGGAACCGCGAGGAGAACAGCGTTCTCCCCGAGCGATGCGGTTACCGTTCCACAACGTTGACGAGGCTTTAGACAATTAGGTGCGATGCACCGAATCTTTCCCGTTATCGGAAGACACGATTAAGCGCAGAAAGCCAGCCCCATCACGCTTGCCGTGTACTGGGACTGGTTTGTCTGCCAGCTACGGGTCGCTCTCCCGTACTGCCGCGATGACTCACTCTGCCGTAAGAGGAGGTGTCGCAGGTCTCCTTGATAGGGAATCTCCCGTGCTTTCGCACACCATTTTTCGGAGACCTTTGGGATCAAGGATTTCTTCCGTGAAAGTCTTATAAGCAGGTCGCAATAGCTACAGAAAATCGCTGGATGTGCTCCTAACTCCTACTGAACCAACGCCGTAGACGAGACATCAACTGGCTTAACGCTGAAATCCTTGGCTCCGGCCTTAATAGGCCAATGAGAAGGCGACAATGGATTCCCTCGGCTGTGCTTGTGACTGTGAGTGGCCTAGGAGCTCGGGCTTACTACACCCATGCAGACGCGTTCCTCTCAACGACGCATGTTCGGCATTTCGGCATGTGGAAGGACTCCGAAACCACCCGCGAAGAAGCGCAACGATTCAACGAGGCGGTGAAGTCATAAAGATGCCTAGCGATGCAGAGCTGGCCGAGATCTACAAGTTCACGCTCCACACACTGTCGGGCATCGAAGGTGCGAGAGGTTCTGGCATCGGTGCTGATGACGATTTCACCTGCATGTGCGACAGCTGCCGCAACTCACGCAGGGATCGTTGGGCTAAGGAACAACCGGCATAACCGGTGTTAAAGCCTGCCCCAGCAGTGCAATTGCTGTCTACTCCAGTAGTCGAGATGAGCCTGGGCGGTTGCGTAATCATCGCAATAGACACGGTTGCCGTTCAACTCGGCTAAGTAGCGAGTGTTGGTATCACCGACTAGCAAACGAATTGTCCCGCCTAGTTTTGACCTCCAAACAAGTGAAGGGGCTAGAGACATACTCACCTCCCATTTGTTTTATAGGGAAAATATGTTGTAAGCGCCGCAAGATGCAAGCTGTTTGTGAACGAAAATAAAGTACTTAGGTAAATGTACCTTTATTCGCCTTCAGGCGTAAATGTAGTAGCAAAGGAAAAAGGCTCCAGCTACAAGAACAGACATGCTAATCCTGGCGGCGAGGGTTTGTGTTGCCGCTGCATCCTTAGGTTTCCTGATCAGTGCGCATTCTCCACAGACTCCATGGCCGTTGGGCTTGAGGAGCGATCTCCTGTTGACGTGAGATCTGCTGTGCTGTCTTGGCCTTCTGCAGAGTTTGCTGTTCGAGTTCCGCAGATAGGAATAGTCCAGCAATGAAGATCATCAGGATGCTCAGAAGTGCTGCGACCAAATACATCATTGACCGAGCAATGGCTTGCTCATGCTTATTGCTCGGGTCACCCATGGGCGTGCCAAATTCATGTCAAGCTGTATCAGTAAGAACTCCGTCCTGCGATTACAGAGGGTGTTGTTTTGTGTGCGAACTTCAAGCCAGGTTCCCCGTCCACCTGAGCCGATGACTCGGCGGAGGATATCTGGCACAACGCGATTGAGGCTTGGGAGACAATGCGAAAGGCAGGAACATGCGTTGCCCACCGCCTGTGCGGTGAAGAGCAATCATTTTTCGCTAAGACAGACGGACCCAGCAGTTGCCGCTGACATGGGTCCGCGTCCCGTCCGGAGCCCTCCAGAACGGAACGCACCTGAGATACGCCAGTGACACCAGTCGACTCAGCGTGTATTGATACCAAACTTGGTATTTTGTTGCCAAGTGAAAAATGGCTAGAGGCGCTGCCCTCTGATCGTGAATTGAAGATTCAGGGAGACGCGGGAGAGAGAACCTGCTGGATTTCATCTCCCAAGGTGTTTGCAGTGGTGCCAGCGCCAAGACGATTCTCATAACAAACTTGAGGAGATCTGGATAGTGATTAATGCCTAATTAGGCGCATTTGTTACTCGGAGAGGGCCCCTAGTTAGACAAAATGCATAAGGAGGCATCATGCCTTCAATGCGTCTGTTTGGGGTGGGCTGAGGGGCCTGCCTCCTTTTTTTGTTACTGCCTGTGCGCTGATGAAGAATAACGACCTACTGTGTTAATTGCCTCAGGGCCTACTTCAAGCCACACCTTATCTCCTTGCAAAAGAATGAGGGTGCGACATAACATTGGATCTTAATATAATTCCGCTTATTTTGATTATGGACAGGTTCATGCCACACAAAATACAAAGAAGTTGACATTTTCATCTCAATGCATTCTCTATTTAAATAGTAAGCATTCTGAGACCACCTACACGGCTTGCCAATGATCTTCATGCCTGCATAAGGATGAGGTCATAGAAAAGAAGGATAAATATAAATAATCTCTTACAAGAAAAGTGAAACATTATGGGTAGTAGTGACTGAATAATTAGCACAGTCCCAAGCCAAGATTAGTTTATAGCCATCATTCACAGCGAGGACCGGTTAGAGGCCGAGGAACATAGCAGGGATACGGTCGAGTGCTTGGATCCCAAGCATTTGCGATATCACATTCACCAACATTCCAGCGAGGTGAGCAGCACCTACGAGAGCCAAGCCTCTCCACAGCTTTTCATAATCGGCGGGCGGCTTATTTCCAATCCATGTAGGAGAAACAGATACGAATTCAAGCGCTGGCGGCACATCAATGGCCATAGCCATACCACCGGCAAGGCTGCCACGAATCAAGCTGTCGGTCCCATTTGATCGATCGCTGCTCGCAAAATTTTTCTCAAGAATCGCAATTCGGATAAAGTTGAGCATTGGCATTCCGCTTGCCGAGGTGAACGAGCGAACGTATGGAATCCCATGATCCCCGAAAACTTCTGCATATTCCGCAGAATCAATGATGGTATCAATTAGTGCTTCGAAGCCTTGCGCTGATTGAATTAAAGCTGCATTTGCAATCTCTTGCTGATTAAGGGGCGGTCGACCTAGTAAATGCTTAAAATTCAGCTCAATTCCACGATACGCAGATACTTTAAAGAAATAACGAGACTTATAGGCTTCACTTTTGGCGAGACCCCTAACGAATTCGCGAGTACAAAGACGTCCATCGGTAAATTGTGCTTCAAGAACACCGCAGCGTTCATAGTCCATCACATGTGCATTACCCAACACTTGTCTATATGCAGCCTCAATGCCCTGATGCAAAGCTTCTCTATCGGATGGAGCCAAACGATCAGTCGTCACCCGATGTGGACATTCAGAATGATCTCGAGGGCCTACAGGAATTTGCATCTGAGCGCATGATTGTCTTAAGTACTCAGGATTTGTCAATGCAGCTTGGCTCTGCCCAACGGTTACCTGCGGAGATATAAACCTTAAATCTACCGCTTTATACTCAGCGCCGAATCTGAATTTTGGAGAGAGAGAGGCGTTCATTTAAAAGGGAGTCACTGAAAATGCTTGCAAAGCAAATACGAGAATAAATCTCGCTTATGTGGTATTTGCCTTGAAGCGCTAAACCAAAATAATTGATCGATTACGATTTTTTCCTTCCGCAAAGAAAATTCAATTAAACTATGAATAGATATGTTTACGTTCCTAAAGATTAACGGAAAATCTGCAACAATTTTCTTTGTAGCGATCTTTGGATGCTCCAAGCAACTATTGGTCATCAAGCTGTTCAGCTGGGCAGTCAATGCAGCACAAATGTGCCATCAAGAGGATATTCTTTCAATCCTCATGACCAAAAGAACTTAGTTTGAATAGCATCAATAGCTTATTTCAGTGCTCTAGTAAAAACAGCTTTTCTCAGTCAAAGCTAAGTTTGAGAGAAGCTCCTGTGGCTTCTCTGTTTCCACTTCTTGAGCCCTGACTATTGTTGGCGTGAGCACCAGCAGAGAGGCAGCAACCGCCGAGACCAGGTAGTTCATGAAGTACTCAAGGCCGATCTACCCCTGGCCCAGGACTGGGTGGACGAGCTTCGCCACGTGGGTGAAGCCGAGCGAATGAAGCCTCGGAGCCCAGTTCATCTACTTCTGTGATGTTATCCCTGTGGCGTTGGGTCAGGGGGTAGCCCCTAGAGCAGCTATGTGATTCTGCGATTAACCATCTGGAGCCCCCTCAATACAGCTGCTCAGATGATCTGGACATGAAACAAGCTCTCTTTGCACTGCTTATTATCGAATCAGCGACACCTTCTGCGTTAGCTCAAAAGGAGATACCTAAGGCTTTAAATCATGACCAGTGTCCTCTGGGTAACCTAAACACCCTCGGCTCGACTTGCGTCTGTCCCATTTATTACGAGGTCGCACCCACGAACGGCAAAGCCTGCAAGTCGGGCTGGATGAATATTGGCGCTGCCTACTGCAAGAAGAAGACACTCGGGATCTTTTAATCGGATCAACGTTGTGCTCTACGAAAGCAGCGATTCAGATATTGGGAGCTATGCGTTAAAAGGACAGCATTGACCCAGTTAATGACGCCTGTCTAGATGGTTTCACAAGTCACAATGACCGCCATGGCGGCGAAGAAAAGGAACGTCAACCAGTTCCCGCCAGCCGCGGTTACAAACATTGCCGCAATGAGCACCGCGCTAATAGCGATCTTCAAGCGGTCGTCCATAAAAAGCTGATTCCTTTTTTCAGTCTGGCGTCAGCCCGCTTCGTTCGAGAGCCGAGCCCACTAGCTTCTGCCATGTCGGCGCTTGCAGGCAAAAAGAACCCCCGCCGAGGGCAGGGGATAGGGATCTTCTGATTAAGCCCTGATCACTTGGTGTAGGACGCACCTCGGTAGTTCAGGATTGGATGAGCATTGTGAGCGATTTCTTCGCGGCAGGTGTTGTAGTGCTCGCGGCGGTAGGTCAGCTCGACACAAGCTTTGGGCGAGGCTGCTGGAGCTTCGTAGGAGTGACCTCTGTAGAGAAGAGCAGTCATGGTTAGTTCCTCAGAAAATTCCAAGTCCCCGTTCCGTGGCTTGGAGTGTCTGCGCCCCTTCGAAAGGGGTGAACGTTGTGTAGCAGTTGCTACAAATAAACTATACGCCTAAGCCAAGCCCTGGGTTTACAGCCTTGCCTGGTTTCAGGAGCCCAGCCGATAGAAGGGGCTCTCAGCCCCTGGGAACGCCAATGGTGATCGACGTTCAGCGGTCGTCCTCCTTAGATCTCGGATCGTTCTCCTTGTATCTAGGCAGGTCAGTGGGGTGAGCCAGGACGTAAACGACTGCCGCAGAGATCACCACGGTCACGATGATGAGTGCAGTGATTGCTGATGAATAGTCGGTCATCAGGCTTCAACCTCAGCCTTTTTATCGCCTGTGCCTTTGATCTCTTCAGTTGTTGCTTCGGCTGATTTGGACTTGCTGAAGGAGCAACCGCCAGCGTTGGCGACGTTGGCGAAAGCAGCCATAACCATGATCGCGATGACCACAGTGCCACCGAAGAAGGCGATGTTCGGATGACGGCTCACGAGAGCTATTGCTGGAAGTTTGCGAAGCCTATTCACCTGTTCAAGGAATCTGCGTCACCCCGCTTCGTGTGTTTAGCCCATCTCCTTCAGCACCTCGGGGCTGACAAATAGGCAAAAAGAAACCCCCGCCGTAGGCAGGGGCTTGTGATCTTCTGACTAAGCCTTGATCACTTGGCGTAGGAAACTCCGCGGTAGGTCAGAGCAGGCTTATCGGAGGTGCCAGCCACTTTTTGCTGGTCGTACTTCTGGCCGCGGTAGGTCAGGGTCATTTGTGGTTCCTCAGAAATCCAGGTCCCCGTTCCTTGGCCTGGTGATCTGCGCCTCGCAGAAGCGAGGTGAACGTTGTTTGTAGCAGTTGCTACAGACCCTTTATAGGGGCAGTGCCAGACCCTGTGTCGTTCAGATGGATACACAGCGCGTTTCTGGCTGTATTCAGCTCAATGCCCTCATCCAATATCCAGGCAAGCGGAGCCCCGAGCGATTGAAGCTCCGCTGCACCACCAGCTCTGCCAGTGCGGTGCGATTCAGTAGTAACCGTCCTAACTTCGGCTGAATCGCGTTACCAACTACCGAATCGCAGACAGGGTGATCCGCCGTGCATGAGAAGCAGATCATCCGAGCCAAGCCCACCACCTCTCTCGGGGGCGAGTCTCTGCAGAGGTCATAGCCCCAATTGCCTTCACGGCGCCACAACGCATAAATCGCGCCTGCGTCAACTGGCTTGAGGCTTTGACTTGCAAGCTCCAGCTGCAATGGGTGAGCAGCTGGAGATACTGGAGAACGGTGGCCGCGTCCTTGACGTGTGACGAAGGCAACAGTTTGTGTTGTTGAGTCCCGGACATTGCGCTACGTGGACCACAGCGTTTTCGAAATTCGTGCAGGGTTGATGAGTTCTCCGTTTTTTGGAGTGTGTTGTGGACTATTCCTACCGTGATTGTCTGAGCGAAGAAATTGAGATCCTTCAATTAATGCTTTACCGGGAAGAGTTCGTTCAAGATCCAAGTGCACGCAAGCATTGTGAACCTCTTTTGGATAAGTTAGAAGTAGATATAAAGGCACTTTCTGATCTCGATGCTCAGGTGGCTGCTTAGTTCCTATGAGCGATGGTTGTTTGGCGCCGAATTGAATGAGTAGGGATAAGCATCCGGGGTGGTTGGTATGTAGATCAACTTCCGCTATGTAAAGCAGCGTTAACCGTGAGCAACAAACCAACTCCTCGTTGTGGGAAGGTTCAGAACATGAGTGAAAACACAAAAGAGATTCCGGTCTGGGTCGGCGGAGAGTCAGGGCAGCGGAAGCGGTACTTGAGATCTTTAGAGAAGGACCTGGCAGCTGAGCTGGGGCCTGATTGGCGGAATGTGATTGAGCTGGCTGAGGACAGCTAAAGCTCAGTAACGAGCAAATACAGAGGTTGTTCCGTCATGGTTAATGGCAAGAACCTCAAAAGGTTCAGCCTCGACGCCAGGAACTTCCATCCCAGGAGAACTCATTGGCATCCCTGGAACCGCCAGACCTCGGATATTGGGCCGTTCCCTCAAAAGGCGCTGAATCGCAGATGCAGGTACATGCCCTTCAATCACAAATCCCTCCACATCAGCGGTGTGACAAGAAGCCTGTTGAGAGCTGACACCATGCTCCTGCTTCACGTCATTCATGTCCTCGGTGACATGGTCATCAATGCGAAACCCCGCGGAGGCGATGTGTGCTCCCCATTGAGTACAGCAGCCGCAACTCGTTGATCGATAAACCGTCATCTGCGGGCCCGCCGCACTGCTGGTATCAGGCATCGCAGCATCCCCTTTCACGTCTCCATGTCCGTGAACAGGTTGAATCCCCAGGAGCAGCGAGCCGACTACGCAAGCTACAACGAAGCCCTGTCGCGCAGAAGCTTGCCAACGGGCTACGGAACGCGATTCCTTCATGGAGTCGTCTACGAAGCGAACATAGTCGATTTCTGCATTATCGCGACTTGCTCTGACTCGTCGGCAAATGCTGCTGCGCAACGTGATTGAGGCTTCGGAGGCGATGCGGAAGACGGGGTGGAGACGCTGCCCTCCGCCTGTCCGATAGCCATCATTTGGACATGACCAGGCCACAGCGAATCGCCATCACCGCTTTTCTGTCGGCTCTGTTTGTGCCGTCGTTGTTCCTTCTGCCTGTCTGGTGTTTGAAGAGCGAAGCAATGAAGTCGCTGCTCTGGGGTCTGAGTTCCAGCACGCCTCCATTGGTCACCACGTTGGTGGCTTGGGCCATCCCATTGATCGTGTTTGCCGTCCTTTGCTCGGTGTTTGCTTGGGTCGTCGCAAGGATCTGGCGCTGACTACTGCTGTTGCTGCATCTGCTGCTGACGCTTGGTCTGTGATGCAGTGAGCTTGACGTTGGCTGCACCAAAGGCAGCATCTAGTCCAGCCTCATCAGTCCATTGGCCGTAGTGCTTCATGTGGGTTCGCACGTTATGGCCCATAGATGCGGCGAGCTGTCTGAGAGGTATGCCGGCTAAGGCTCCTCGGTAGGCGTAGCCATGCCGAAGGCTGTATGGGGAGAGCCCAGGATTGGCTTTCACCAGCGCAGCCCAATAGCGATGACAATCTAGGTATTGCCTGAAGGTGTGCCCACAGGTTTTGAAGTCTTGGGCGTTCAGGATGCCGACCGGCAGCTTGATTAGCCCGCTGCTGACTTGAGCCAGAGCCTGACCTGATGCATCTGCGAGTTCTGGAATCTCCAGTGGGTAGGCAATGCGATCGGGCTTGGGAGCCTTTGCTGTTGCTCGGTTGCGTTTGACGTTGCCGATCTTGAGCTCCCCGCCCTCCACACGCGTTGCTTTCAGCTCTGCTGGACGTAGACAAACAGACCAACAAGCGTGACGGCGAGGCGTATCTGATCTTGTTTTTCATCGGCGTCACCATGGCTGCTTTGACCATGTTTGTGGCCTACGCAATCGATGAGCACAGCAAACACGATCACAGCGGTTACATCGCTTTGCTTTGGATGTTGATTGGCTTGGGTGGTGTTGTGTGCTCAGCAGACCTGGGAAGTCTTCAATGCAGGGTCAAGCTTTTTCTTCTAGGGCTCTGGCAGAGGGAGCAGGAGCTGCTGGGTTTTACCACTTTAGGTTTTGGTCAATCCATGGACCTCACTGATGCTTGCAGGAAGGTTCATCAGATAGGCGGGGATTGCCCTCCATTCGCTCTGAAGGAAATTGGATAAGCGCGTAAGATTAAATGCGTTGACGATTAGGCATCTCAACAAAATTCTAACGAGCGGGAAATCCACATGCGTCCTAATCAGCTTCAAAATAAAATAGAGACATCAGTACTTCACTCAAGAGGATGCACCTGTAAATGTTGCAACGGTAATACTACAGTCAAGGGAGGCCAAAGCACCAATAATTTTGCAGCATCACTTGGGACACTCGATGAATTAGCCAATTATCTTGAAAGCGGCTACTGGAATGCACAAGGTCGTAGCACCCGCAAATTCAACCTCGCATCCAAGCCAAATCTTTATTACAATACAACAGGGAATACTAAAGATTCAAATGGCGTCTCATCGGAGCGCTCAAACTTAATTGAAGAAGCATTCAAATTACTGGCATCAACTCTAGGAATTAATTTTCAAAAAACAAATGCCGCTGGGGCGGATTTTCGTTTTGGAGATAATGATAGTGGAGCATACGCGCGAACGTGGACCTCGGAAGGCGAAGTAACGTATTCAGAAATAAATATCGCATCAAGTTGGCACTCCGGGAGCACCTCCCTCGGAGACTATTATTTTCAGACAACACTTCACGAAATAGGTCATGCATTAGGCCTCGGTCATCTTGGAAATTATAATTTTTCTGCCAACTATTCATATGACGCTGATTTCATAAATGACTCATGGCAATCATCCATGATGTCGTATTTTGATCAGACAGATAATACTTCTATAGACGCAAGTAAGGTGTATCTAAGTACTCCGATGGTGGCAGACTGGATTGCATTAGACGACCTATACGGCCAATATGGCTTCGGAATAAACAATGCTTTCACGGAAGACACGATTTATGGATTTGATACAAATATCGGAGAAACAACAAGTCTCGTATTCAATAAACTAAAAGATTTAATTCCTACTACCGCATACACGATTGTGGATGGAGGTGGAAGTGACACTCTAGACCTAAGCGGCTTTGCTGCAACTCAATTAATTGATCTGCGCCCATCAGACAAGTACGCCACTAATATTTATGCATCCAATATTGGCGGAAAGATTGGCAACCTAAGCTTTGCGCCAGGAACCTTCATAGAATCAGTAATTGGCGGTTCTGGGGCGGATACATTTCGCGGGAATAATGCTAATAATAACTTTGATGGTCGAGATGGAGACGATACGGCACTATTTAATGGAGAATTAAGTGATTATAGCTTTAATTTAGACGGACAAAGTATTGTTGTTTCTGACCTTAGAGATGGCAGTCCTGACGGACAGGATACCCTCACAAATATTGAGAACATTGATTTTAATGGAACTATTTTTGGGTGGAACGATCTACTCATACGTCTAGATGTAATCGCGCCAACCATCGCCATCACTCATGGCGATGCTGATGACTCCCTGCGCGCAGGAGAAACCGCAGCCCTCACCTTCACCCTTTCAGAAGCATCCACCGATTTCGTTGAATCCGATGTCACTGTCTCTGGCGGATCGCTTTCTAACTGGACTGCTGTTTCCAGCACCGTCTATACCGCCACCTTCACCCCAACAGCCGACAGCACCACCAACGGTGTGATCTCAGTCGCGAGTTCGAAATTTTCCGATGCCGCAGGCAACACCAACAACGACGGTTCCGATGCCAATAACTCTGTCACCTTCACCGTTGATACCGTTCGCCCAACCATCGCCATTACTGATGACGATGCTGATGACTTCCTGAGCGCAGGCGATACATCAACACTCACCTTCACCCTTTCAGAAGCATCCACCGATTTCGTTGAATCCGACGTCACGGTCTCTGGTGGATCGCTTTCCAACTGGATCGCTGCTTCCAGCACCGTCTACACCGCCACCTTCACTCCAACAGCCGACAGCAGCATAAATGGCGTGATTTCAGTGGCGAGTTCGAAATTTTCTAACTCCTCTGGCAACACCAACGACGACGGTTCTGATGCCAATAACTCCGTCATTTTCTCTATCGATACCGTCAGGCCCACTATTGCTGTCACATCCGATGTCTCGTCCCTGAAAGCAGGAGAAACCGCAGCCCTCACCTTCACCCTTTCAGAAGCATCCACCGATTTCGTTGAATCCGATGTCACTGTCTCTGGCGGATCGCTTTCTAACTGGACTGCTGTTTCCAGCACCGTCTATACCGCCACCTTCACCCCAACAGCCGACAGCACCACCAACGGTGTGATCTCAGTCGCGAGTTCGAAATTTTCCGATGCCGCAGGGAACACCAACAATGACGGAGCTGATGCCAATAACTCCGTCATTTTCTCTGTCGATACCGTCAGGCCCACCATTGCTGTCACATCTGATGTCTCCTCTTTAAAAGCTGGTGAAACCTCGACACTGAAATTCACCCTCTCAGAAGCATCCACCGATTTCGTTGAATCCGACGTCACCGTCTCTGGTGGATCTCTTTCCAACTGGACCGCTGTCTCCAGCACCATCTACACCGCCACCTTCACCCCAACAGCCGACAGCACCACAAATGGTGTGATTTCAGTGGCGAGTTCGGAATTTTCCGATGCCGCAGGGAACACCAACAACGACGGAGCTGATGCCAATAACACCGTCACCCTCTCCGTCGACACCGTTAGGCCCACCATTGCCATCACATCTGATGTCTCCTCTTTAAAAGTTGGTGAAACGTCGACATTGACATTCACCCTCTCAGAAGCCTCCACCGATTTCGTTGAATCCGACGTAAGCGTTTCTGGTGGATCTCTTTCCAATTGGACCGCTGTCTCCAGCACTGTTTACACAGCTACGTTCACGCCAACAGCAGATAGCACCACAAATGGTGTGATCTCAGTCGCAAATTCGAAATTTTCCAACTCTTCTACCAACAACAATAACGACGGAGATGATGCCAATAACACTGTCACCCTCACTGTTGATACGGTCAAACCCACCATTGGTATCAGCGCTCAAATCGGCAGCGACATCGATGGAGAAGCTGCAGGTGACTACAGCGGCTTCTCCGTCTCACTTTCAAGCGACGGCAGCGTCGTCGCCATTGGCGCATACGGCAACGATGGCAATGGCAACGATTCAGGCCATGTGCGCCTCTACGAATGGAATGGCAGCGCCTGGGTGCAACGCGGCAGCGACATCGATGGAGAAGCTGCAGGTGACACGAGCGGCGTTTCGGTCTCACTTTCAAGCGACGGCAGCATCGTCGCCATTGGCGCTGATTTCAACGATGGCAATGGCAACAATTCAGGCCATGTGCGCCTCTACGAATGGAATGGCAGCGCCTGGGTGCAACGCGGCAGCGACATCGATGGAGAAGCTGCAGGTGACATGAGCGGCTATGCGGTCTCGCTTTCAAGCGACGGCAGCGTCGTCGCCATTGGCGCATACGGCAACGATGGCAATGGCAGCAATTCAGGCCATGTGCGCCTCTACGAATGGAATGGCAGTGCCTGGGTGCAACGCGGCAGCGACATCGATGGAGAAGCTACAGGTGACGACAGCGGCTTCTCCGTCTCACTTTCAAGCGACGGCAGCGTCGTTGCCATTGGCGCATACGCCAACGATGGCTATGGCAGCAATTCAGGCCATGTGCGCCTCTACGAATGGAATGGCAGTGCCTGGGTGCAACGCGGCAGCGACATCGATGGAGAAGCTGCAGGTGACATGAGCGGCACTTCGGTCTCACTTTCAAGCGACGGCAGCATCGTCGCCATTGGCGCATACGGCAACAATTCAGGCCATGTGCGCCTCTACGAATGGAATGGCAGCGCCTGGGTGCAACGCGGCAGCGATATCGATGGAGAAGCTGCAGGTGACATGAGCGGCTATGCGGTCTCGCTTTCAAGCGACGGCAGCGTCGTCGCCATTGGCGCATACGGCAACGATGGCAATGGCAACGATTCAGGCCATGTGCGCCTCTACGAATGGAATGGCAGCGCCTGGGTGCAACGCGGCAGCGACATCGATGGAGAAGCTGCAGGTGACACGAGCGGCGTTTCGGTCTCACTTTCAAGCGACGGCAGCATCGTCGCCATTGGCGCTGATTTCAACGATGGCAATGGCAACAATTCAGGCCATGTACGGATTTTTGATCTATCAATTCCCACCATTGCCATCAGCTCTGATGTCTCCTCTTTAAAAGCTGGTGAAACCTCGACACTGACATTCACCCTCTCAGAAGCATCCACCGATTTCATCGAATCCGATGTTGTCGTTTCTGGTGGATCCCTCTCCAACTGGACCGCTGCTTCCAGCACCGTCTACACCGCCACCTTCACACCAACGGACAACAGCACTACCGATGGTGTGGTCTCCGTTGCCAGTTCAAAGTTCTCGGATTCAGCAGGCAACACCAACTACGACGGAGTTGATGCCAATAACACCGTCACCCTCTCCGTCGACACCGTTAGGCCCACCATTGCCATCACATCTGATGTCTCCTCTTTAAAAGCTGGTGAAACGTCGGCACTGACATTCACCCTCTCAGAAGCCTCCACTAACTTCATCGAATCCGATGTCACCCTCTCCGGTGGATCCCTCTCCAACTGGACCGCTGTCTCCAGCACTGTTTACACAGCTACGTTCACACCAACAGCAGATAGCACCACAAATGGTGTGATCTCAGTCGCAAGTTCGAAATTTTCCAACTCTTCTACCAACAACAATAACGACGGAGATGATGCCAATAACACTGTCACCCTCACTGTTGATACGGTCAGGCCAAGTATTTTAATTTCGGCAGCGACGAGTTCGGTGGAAAGAGGCGGTACTACCACCATTACCTTTACGTTGTCGGAGAAATCATTGAACTTTGGCCTAGAAGACGTAGACGTTAGCAATGGAAAGCTTGTCAGCTGGAGCGAGATTTCCAGTAATAAATATACGGCAGTTTTTGAGCAGTCTGATATTCTTGATGCGGAAATTGTTGTGAGTGCTAATTCGTTTACTGATATAGCTCTTAATCCTAATGTCAATATCGAGCGTCAAGGAATACTTGCCTCAATACCTTATGTATATAGGCTAAGGAATGACATTTCTGGAAAATATCTGTTTTCATCGAATCAAGTAGAAATTGATATAATTACAGGAATGGACTGGACAAACGAGGGCATAGCCTATAAATCTCCACCACAATCCCTAACAAAAACATCATCCCTGCACCGCTACAGCATGAATGGCGAAGGTCATTTTTATACAGCAAATGAATACGAGAAAGGGATTATTGATTCGACTATGAGCTGGCAATATGAAGGAGTAGCTTTTACTGTTTATAGCCACGAGCAAGTGCTACCCGAGGTGAATACAGTAGCTGTAAAGCGTTACCTAAACACCGAATCGAATATCCATTTGTATTCAACCAGCAGCTATGAACAAGGTATTCTGAATGCTTCACCTGAATGGGTTTATGAGGGAATTGCTTGGTACGGCGAGACTGTCTGATAGTCAGAACCAGTAGAGCTGAACGCCACAAGCGTCGTGAACAGCGTTGTCCTAGTCAGTCAGTCAGGCATGGCCTGCCAGTTATGCCTGGGCGATCTGTAAGGCTATGACAGCTTCGACGCGCACCTAATCCTTAAGTGCCTCAAGGGGCGTTTTTGCGAGGAAGGTACTGCTTGGAATCTGGATGGGTGCAAAGAGAACTACTCGCACCGTGTGGTCAGCGTTTTTGACCCGTCTGATTTGCTGCCGCTCAAAAGCAACGATACCAAAAATAAGGCGCTGGCTTTGATCCAAGGACGTGGCAGGCAATGAACCACTAAGGAGTTCAGTCAACGAGTTCAGTGTCTTTGCGGACAAACCAGTCGTTCTCATCCGCGAATCTCTTATCGATTCGGCGCCGAGTCTCGACGACGTGGCGGCGTTGTGCCCACAACTCGCTAACGAACTTGGCGAGTCGTTCCCGGTGACCCCCAGACTGCATGGGTACCAAGGGATCCTGCTCCGTTATTTCGGGATATCCAGAGGTCATCTAGATCGGGTTGGTTGGACTCAACCCTTAGCTAGATCTTTGGTTGGAGGCCATTCCCCAAAAAGAAACCCCGGAGGTGTCTCCGAGGTCGCTAATCCTTTCGGTTGATCCCCATCACCCGACCGGACGGGACAAAACTAGCCTCGGTGGACTCAGAAGTGCAAACAAATCCATATTCCGGACATAGTGCGATGAAGTTCTGTACCGACTCTTAAGACAACAAATGTGGGGCTAGGCAGTGGCTAAGAGCTGGGCCATATTGTCAGTTCCCCCATCACCTGGCCCGATGTGCGCGTCACAGCGGGTTTTTTTATGCCTTGAAGCACTAGCAGTAGTGCTTTTGAGGCGTTTTAAGGCGCGAAGCTTCAGGTAAGGGCCACTTGGTCTGTAGATAACCCGAGGTAAAAAGAAACCCCCGCCGAAGGCAGGGGCTCCAAAACGTCTCTCGAGAGTGTGACCTTGTTTCCACCCCGTGAGGCGTTTTTCCTCACAAATTCACTATCCCTGCCCAACTGGCACTGTGACAGTTGTTGGTGGACGGCTTGTCGCTTGTCCTCAGCTCGTCTCAGGAGCCCAACCCATCTCCTTCTGCCACGTCGGCGCCCAGAGCTAGAACGTGTGGGTATTGCCTAGCCCTGAGCGATGTCTTCCAGAAACTACAGAGCTGGGAAATGGTTGCCTGATCAGCCTGGGCATGACTGGGGTGCAAAACCACAGAAGGTGAAAGGTGTCTCTTCTAAGCCCAGCAATGAAAAGACGATCTCTTTGGAAGAACTCAATAAGAACAACAAGCCTGAGTTCGACATACCTAACAAAGGTTCTGCGCCAAGCATCTAGCCCACTTAAGGAGCCCAGCCCATCACCCTCTGGTACGTCGGCGGGATGTCTCGCCTGTGGCATGGGGTTACTCAACGCGCAACGTGATCGACGTTTGAGTGCAAATGTCGTCGTCTACACCGCAATTCTTGTCCAATATTGAGATCTTTAACACACGCGGCTGGGTCAGGCAGACCACTACGCGAGCACCACAAATCAATCCAGTTCAATGAGCCGAAGAGGAATCCACCCGCTGCTGATGGGTTTAGACAAACCGAAGTCCAAGCTGCATTTCACAAAACAGACAGATCTGAGTGGTTACGAGTCAGCCCAGAGAAAACGGTTTCTGCGGGCGGAAATAGAAGAGGAAAAGTTGGCTGCGGCAGCGGGGCGGCGACATCTTCTCAACCTGGAACGGCAAGTGGCGTGATCGACGTCTGCTGGCTTTTGGGCACGGGCTGGTAGACGTTTCGTCGGTAGTCCGCGATACCAATGAACAGACGTTCACGGAAGATTTTTTGGAAACTAAAACCTGTCCAATAAGTCGCTTCAAACTCCGGTACTAGCTCTCATATTTGGTGTCCAGGCAGCAAACGCTTATCACGTGTCACTGTCCAGGCAGCACCGGGAGAGCGACCTGGTAACTGGCAGAAATAGCTCCCTTGGCACGGGCGATTGCCAGGGTGAGCTTTCTGCCCTCTTCATGTCTCTGAAAAGAGTCAGCGCATTTGTTACAAGCCTGTGTAGCGAAACGAGCTTGTTCAAGCGGATACTGCATCGCTCGAGGAAAGCAGGGTTCTCCTCGCGGGTCCGTGGCCCCACGTCCTTGATTCGGTTAGCGGCTGTTAGTCAGCCCAACCGATTGAAGGGGCTGTCAGACCCTTGGGCCGCCAAGCTCGATCGACGTTTAAGCCTTCGTTCTCTTCTTCTCCAGCAAGAGCTTGGCTTTTTCGTAGCGCTTTTGAAAACCAGCTTTCAGACCCGAGTGCTGTGCCATCAGCTGCGCTCTAGCTCCATCCCGTTTCTTGCATTCATAAACCTGATCACACAGCTGCCAATACAGCTGAATTATTCCGATCTCGCGGGCGTAATACTTCTGCTTGTGCAGGATGATCGCCACCCGCTTGAAGCAGGCAGGATCAGGGAAACAAAGGTTGGTCTGAGCCGACTTCATCTCTACCTTGCAACAGGCCAGCATGAGATCAAGATCGTTCTTGTTTTCTGGGGTCTGCTTGAGAATTTCCAAGGCCTGCTTCCCATCGACAAGCGTCTGAGTAAAAATCATTTCGAGTATTTCGCCAGAGGTCTTCCCTGAGCTGGCTTGCTCGAAGTACCAGTCGGCATCGAACTCAGTTGTTTCGACTATGGGTGGCTTAGAAGGTTTCTGCGGCTTCGCCTCAAGCAACGAAGATTGAGGCTCTGGCAACGTTGGAGCCTTGGAAGGATCTTCAGGGAACACCACTCCCCTAGCGCGTGCATCGTCCTTAAGGCCTTCCATGAAGGCCTTCCACTCGGAGTCACGCCTCGGAGTTTTTGGAGACTTTTGAGTCCCACTATCAAAGATCACCTTGGCAACAACAAAGGCAATTGCCAGGACGGCCAGCAGAAAGCCAAGAAGCTCCATTATTGATCAGGCTTCGAGCTCAGCCTTCTCGTCAGCTTTCTGAGGAGCCTCGGTGAAGGTCTGCTCGGCTGTCTCAGCATTGTGATGACAAGCCTTGGCGCCGCTAACGAAAACAAGCACAGTCATGATCGCGGCTATCACTACAGCGGCACGGACGCTTGAGACGCCGTACGAGGCACTGATGTCAGCCGTGTTCAGGTGTTTCATGTCGTTGAAACTATCGGCGTTTTGAACCCTTAGGTACGTCATTTGATACGAGGTTCAAATCCTGGGGGACGAATCGAGGGTGGAACTCCCGACGTTATTGACGTTCAGTCCCTACGAGTTACCTGCCTCTAGGACCATCACTTGGTCCATTCTCTTTTCCTCAGCAGTGAGGAAATCGGCCCACATCCCTATTAGGAAGCTCAGAGTCGCTAAAGCCTGAACCTGCTCCTTCGAGCCAGGACGGGTGTATTTGAAGTCCATAAACATACGGTCAGCGGCTGATCGCTGTTCCTGGCATCGAGCATCAATCGACATTGTCAGGGTCCGATTAACTACTCGACAACCATAGTTCGTTGCATTTCGTAATGAATTCGCTTTCGGGTCTATATGTCCATCTCCAGTCAATACCTGATCGTCTTCTTCGCCAGCTTCGGCGTGGCTCTCGTCGCTCTGAGCCTCTACAAGCTGTCTCAGCCTGCGAAAGGCTGAGGTCTCAGACCCTTGGTCAGATGCGGGTCACCAAGTCGGCGTTTACTCAGTTCATGACGACTGTCTCGACGTCAGCCACCTGGAACAACGTCGGAGTCTTGGGGTTCCTGGCGCCACCATCAACCCAGATCACATCAGCCATCCGCCAAGCACCTTCCGGGTCGGTGACGATCGCGGTCATGCCTGGTTTGATGTGCAGGAAAACGGGATCCGACTTGGGCGCTGCAACGGCGCTCACGCGATCAACCGACGGACTGCTCTTTATAGTATGCCTGTATTAGTTTAGGCAGATGTAGCCCGGCAATGGAGGCCGCCTGAAGAAAACAGGAGGCTTCGGCAGACCGTTCAAATGGCAGGCGCATCTTGATCCTGCAGGCATGAGGGATCTGCTTGCCGCTGGGAGTCGAGGACCACTTGACCTCCTCCCTGACAACATGGGAATCGAGGGCCGCAAGGACTCTTCCCCATGCCATTGAAAATCGGGTGTGGTCGTCCAGTGCTCCGTCTTCAGCTTGCGGAGACGAACTACCGGTGAAAAACAATCAATCCCCTTGATGTGGGAGGGTTTCACGTATGAGTGAAACCACGAAAGAGATTCCGATTTGGGTCGGCGGAGAGTCAGGGCAGCGGAAGCGGTACTTGAGGTCTCTAGAGAAGGACCTGGCAGCTGAGCTGGGGCCTGATTGGCGGAACGTGATTGAGCTGGCGAAGGACGGCTAAAGATTGCGTTCCCCGCACCCGCCTGAGCCGATGACTCGCAGGCGGATGCTCAGGCACAACGCGATTGAGGCTTGGGAGACGATGTGGAAGACGGGCTGGAGACGCTTTCCCCCGCCTGTGAGCTGATTAGCGAATAACTACCTTCTGAATAGGGCAGTGTTCATTCGCCATCTGTCGTAAGACCGCAGCGACTCCATGAGTGTTGCGGAATGCTTGGTAGATAGCCAATTGGTTGTTTAGGTCTTGGCAGCTCTTGCTTTTCAGATCCATGTAGCCAGTGCAGATAACTAACTTGACGTTGGCCTTAGTTCGCAAGCAATTGAAGTGTGATCTGCCACAAATTGCTGATTGCTTTTGCCGGTAGTAGTTGACTCAATTTCTATTCCTGGCCCAGGTATAAAACCAAGGTGCCGGCTGTGCGTTCGAGGGCACAACAGTGGCGGAGTCGCATCCTTTATCGCTCGACGCGCTGCGTCTCCGCCTCCGTCAGTCCTTCCACTCAGCCACAGATTTCATCGGGCGAATAAGTGCTTTCATCTCGTTTTCTTGGTGGTGAGCATTGGTCGCTGAAAGTTTTGAGCGAATCCACCTCATGCAATACAGGAGGGGGGAGTACATCCTGAACCGACTGCAGGCTCAAATGGCGATCAACAAGGTTGTGAGCCTCACCTACAGAGGCGTTACCTACGAGAAGCAGCTCTGATCAGGGTGAGCTTGCTGGTCAGCGCACAGGCGGAGGGCAGCGTCTCAAGCCCGTCTTCCACATCGTCTCCCAAGCCTCAACTACGTTGTGCACCAGCATCCGCCGCCGAGTCATCGGCTCAGGCGGGCGGGGCGGAACGTAGCTGTACGTCCTGATGGCGACCCCTTGCACACGAACAGTGGCCGGCTCTGTCCATCGTGTCTGAGCCGCTGCTAGGTGAGCAGGAGGTCAGTCGTCACGAATTCATCAACTAATTCGGCGAAGGAATGGCCACCAGAGTCGCATTATCTGAATCCCATAAGAGATATTTCGAGCATGAAAAAATATCCGTAAGGCGTAATACCGGAACGTTTTTTAACAGATTCTCATTCCTTCGATGACAGGCTTCAAGATTGTAATTAGGAATTTTTTCGCAAAGATGATGAATGTTATGAAATCCAATATTGGCTGTGAACCACTGGAGCAATGGCGGGAGCACGAGCAAGCTGGAGCCCTCTAAAGCGCCCCGCATCGGACTCCAGCCATGGCTTGGATTGGCGTAACTATTTTCAAATATATGCTGCACATAAAAAACATAGATAAGGCTACTAGCCGTCATGCAAATGATAATGCTGTAAAGACTAAGGAATAATCCAAACCCAAGACACCACCCAAAACAGATTACTGCGGTCAAGCTAAAGAAGTTGCTCAGGCAAAGGTCGGCGAATTCTTCTCTTGATCCCCACGTGCGATTCTTTGGGCTGATAATGCCAATCAAAAGATCCAGCCTTGGTTTGATCGCTAAGTAATAAAAACCACCCGGTACAGCCATTAATGGATGGTGGACCATCGCATAGATCTTCTTTTCTTTTAGGCTTAGGTTTTGAAATTCTTCTAGGCTTAGAAAATCAGCGACCCCCCGATACCTCTGCCAATCACCATTGGTTTTATGATGATAAGCATGATCAACTGACCAAGAGAGCTGCGGGACCGCATTGACAACACCCAAGAGGAATCCAAAGATTCGATTCAGTGTTTGGTTCTCGAATAGTGATCCATGACCGCAATCATGCATTAATGAAAAACTTCTTAGTGAAAAAAGACTTAGAGTGATCAAAAAAGGTGGTGTCAACCAGAAAGATATTTCTGCTGCTTGAAGCATTGCCCACCACAACAGTAGGTAGGGGATCAGTGTTTGACTAATCTGGCCGAAAGCTTTTCGATTGCTGCGTGAAGTAAAGGGCTTCAGACAGAAATCTTGGTAAGACGGTGATTCCATTGAGCGTCGTTCCGAGAGTTCAAATTCATCGCGGCAGCAGAACAGATGTCGCAGGGCTTCCTCACGGCCTAAATTGCTCAACCAGCAGAAGATGCAGTGGCAACCTAGTCGGCGCAGAGCAAGAAGTTGAGTTGGCCACCCACAGCTGACGGGTCAATCCAACTAGAACATGTAAAAGGACGCTCTTATGAGGGGTCTCCCTGATGGAGGAGGCTCCAATGGCTGAACGTTCAATGCGAAGCCGGCTCACCTACAGCGGTGCTACAAGCCGAACCTATGCAGAGTCTTTGCATTGGGGCATTAGATGGGAAGGGCTACGCAGCAAATGGTTCAGCCGCTATGGGCGCTGGGCTGAAGCAGAAGAGTGCCTGGCCCGCCTTGACTTCCTTGAGCGGGAATACGCGGGGGAGGTGAAGCAGGGCTGCGAGTAGCGATTAGCAGCCTCAGTCAGCGATAACTGTGGTTAATGTTTCTTAACATCGCATTGAAGAGGCAGTGATCGCAGGTCTTTTCCCAATCGCTTACGCAGCTGTCTTGACGTGCTTGCTACTGCAGGCTTTTCGGATGATGAGCCCATCGTCGGCCTCTAAACCCGGCACATCGAACGACCGAACAGGTCTCAAAACCACACACCCAGAACTGCTTGATGAGAACGGTGAGGTGACTAACGAAGAGCTTTGGGCTGTTCGCTTCTCGGACGAAGGCTTGGTTCTCCCTGAGGCATGAACATCGAATTCTGGATTCAGCCAGTAGGGTCGGCTGACTCTCAGGTCGGCCTCACGTGAATCGTCACCCGTATCTGGCCTTTTTTGGCGGCACCGTGATCATCGCAATCATGGTTATGGCTGCTTTCGCCAACGTCGCCAACGCTGGCGGTTGCTCCTTCAGCAAGTCCAAATCAGCCGAAGCAACAACTGAAGAGATCAAAGGCACAGGCGATAAAAAGGCTGAGGTTGAAGCCTGATGACCGACTATTCATCAGCAATCACTGCACTCATCATCGTGACCGTGGTGATCTCTGCGGCAGTCGTTTACGTCCTGGCTCAGCCCACTGACCTGCCTAGATACAAGGAGAACGATCCGAGATCTAAGGAGGACGACCGCTGAACGTCGATCACGTTGCGCGTTGAGTAACTCCATGCCACAGGCGAGACATCCCGCCGACGTAGCCAGAGGGTGATGGGGATCAACCGAAAGGATTAGCGACCTCGGAGACACCTCCGGGGTTTCTTTTTGGGGAATGGCCTCCAACCAAAGATCTAGCTAAGGGTTGAGTCCAACCAACCCGATCTAGATGACCTCTGGATATCCCGAAATAACGGAGCAGGATCCCTTGGTACCCATGCAGTCTGGGGGTCACCGGGAAAGACTCGCCAAGTTCGTTAGCGAGTTGTGGGCACAACGCCGCCACGTCGTCGAGACTCGGCGCCGAATCGATAAGAGATTCGCGGATGAGAACGACTGGTTTGTCCGCAAAGACACTGAACTCTTTGACTGAACTCCTATCCGGCCAACTGAGAGCTCAAGCGGAGAGCAGCTCCTAGTACCCACCCGCTTAGGAGTAGGACAAGCAGGACGTAGAGGGACCGAATGGACAGCTGATGCTCCGCAGGATCCTCCCCTGATAAAGGATCCCAAGGTCCTTGTCGAGGTGAACCAGTCATTGGTCCCACCCACCTACGTCAATGATGCTCTTTGCTGCTCTTGCATCCGTTGTGATCGCCACCTGCTACGACGGCGATACCTGCACCACGACAACCGGAGAGAGGGTTCGACTCGCCTGCATCGACACCCCTGAGCTAATTGGGAAGAGAGCTGAGCCAGTGCCAGCCAGAGCTGCTCGAGACCATCTGAGAGATCTTGTGGTGGGCAAGAAGGTTGGAATCCGTCGGATCACCAAGGACCGCTACGGACGAACGGTGGTGGAGTTGCTCCTAGGGACGACAAACGTTCAGCAAGAGATGGTCGTCAGTGGCCACGCAGAGATCTATTGGAGGTATCGCGATCAATGTCCTTGGACAGAGGGTTGGTAATTGGACCGGCGTCATCAGCAAAATGACGACATGAAACGACTACTGCTGCTCTTGGTCCCACTGGTCTTAGCAGATCCAGCCATTGCCTTTGATGGAGGGTGGTATGACAAAAGGGAAAAGCCGGAACTTTCTACTAATCAATCAGAGACTCTTTCAAAGTATTCAGAGTTTCACCAATCCTGCATGGATATCCAAATGAGAATGTGGGGAGAGATTGCAGAATTAATGGAAGATCTGGCTACAGCACACTGCTACTGCGAATACACCAAGCTTGAGGACTTAGAAAGTATTACTTGGGCAGACAAGAATGCTGCTGATATCGAATGTGCTAACCAAGGCACAATTAGCAAAAAAGAAGCTTTCATCTGGTGGGCTCTTCCACTGCACCGTCAACGCGTAGAAGACGAGCAGCAATAGCCCTAAATTCCTGCAGCTCAACCGCTAACGCCTAAGGAAAAGGCTGTCTACTCGCCACTGGCATAAACCCTGCAACGTTCTCTGCAATCCATTAACGTCCAGCAAACCCAGCTCACTGGGAATTTGAAAATGCATATGGGCATCTAGCCAGCCGTCATTCATCAGCTCGTACAGCTGCGAACAGCTCTTATATCCGAGGTGCCTAGCAGCGGCACTCACAATCACAAGTTGCATGGCTCTGCCTCCTGATGTCTTAAATATCCAATGTTTTGACAACCACTATGTAGACGATCAACGCGCCTTAGGATGACCCGCAGGAAATCCTTAGTAAAGGACCCTGCTTATCTATCCCAATAGTGGCTTTATTGAGTCTTTTTCAAAGGGATGGCACGAGAAGAATCACTTATGCCGAAGAGGCTGTTATTGACACTCACTGATATACAACCATCGTTTTAAATCGTACAACAAGCACTTTTACTTATCGGTTTACACTACTCAATGCCAAGACAGAAGTGCTATGAAACGATCATCACTAGAGAGGATCAAATGCCTATCGCCACACTAAATACCGGGATCAGCATTGAAGGAAGAAAAGCAGTTGCGAATGGACTATCAAATGTCCTGGCAGACACTTTCTGTCTGTACGAAAAAACACATGGATTTCATTGGAATGTGACAGGCCCGATGTTTCAGACCTTGCACCTAATGTTCATGGAGCAATACACTGAACTTTGGAACTCTATTGACGTAATTGCAGAAAGAATTCGCGCGCTAGGCGAATATGCACCATTTGGCGGAGATGCAATGAAAAGATTGACCATAATCTCAGACTCTCCTTTGCATCCTCGAGCGATGGAGATGGTAAACGAGCTCATGAAGGGGCATGAGTCTGTTTGCAGAACTGTGCGCGTAACACTCAATCTTGCCGAAGAGGCAGAAGACCATCCAACTATTGACTTATTAACTGAAAGACTTTTAGCTCACGAAAAAACTGCATGGATGCTCAGAAGCCTCTTGGAAGAAGAGGATGTTGAAGCCGTACAGTGATTACGTAACAGCGCGAAGGCCCCCCAGATTTATTCACTATGTCTGCATCATGCATCACCTTAATCGCATGACTCATGAAATCCTCATCCTGACGTTCTGCCATAAATTCCACCTTTACAAGCCATCAAAAGATGGCATCGACTGGATGAGACCTTGAGATTTTTCTCAAAATCCATCTTCGTCTACAAGGAATAGATCACCGAGGAATGGATCATTCGTACCACAGTTGTTATTACCCAAGACAACATCGCGTATCGCTTGATCTGCCTTGAAGTAAAGTAGATCATCTTGCTCAAGATCTACACCGAGCATTTCTGGATGGTTACCAATTAGCTGGCGAATGGCCTGCCATTCAAGGAATCGCTCATAAAAGAGCTTTCCTAGATAATCAAGCAAAACAAAGTTGGCAAGTAGCAAGAGAGAAACATTAAGGAAAGCCATGTCACCTCCTCGTCTATGCGAACAACTTATTCCTTAATTACTGTGTTGAAAAGTCGTGCTACTACCAAAGTATTTCTACTAGTTGTGCATATCCAGGAAGCCACACTAAAGAGGGAGGCCGCCCCTCCCAGGTGGAAGAGACGGCCTAACTCGCTCGTTTGTGCATCTTTAAACCCGTGATGTAATCAGGGTCTGAGAGACCAGCCCACCTACGACTGGAATGGGTGACCTCTCCTATTGCTCGCTTCCGACACCCCTGTAGTGGCAGAACAGGGGCCATGCCGTATGCCATTGCTGGCGGCGGGCGAAGTGTCGGGCTTTCAGGCTCCTGGGGCCATTGGGTCCAGGTGTTGGGCTGGTTTCCTACGGGGCACCTACGAACGGTGCAGAGGAGAGTCGACTGTTCTGACGTACTGCAGTGTCGTCACAGACGAGTAGCCCACGGTTGGGTGGAAACTGTTGGAGCAGGGACCTAAAAGTCAGGCGACTTCTACGGATTGCTCAGGTGGAGTGTCGGCCGTCATTGGCTCCTCCGATCTCGATGGACCCACTCTCGTCAGCGGGAACGCACAAGGCAATCAGCCTTAACGCTCATTGCCTTCCAAGCCCGAACCATCCGATGTTGGTTTCGATTTGCTTGGCCAGGCAGACAGGGTCATAGATCTTTTGGGCGGCACACCAATACAGCAAGAATCCAGCTCCCCTTACTCACATTCAGAGAAAGCTCAGCACAATTGCCAAAACAACTGTGCTGAGTGCCAGACGGCTCAAACCCCTTGCCTTGACAGGGCAAGGTCGACAAAGGCTTACCTGGCGGCGCCTGTGTCGCCAGTGCCAGGCCAGCGCCATTTACGCGTCCTGCCAACCAAAGGATCTTTAGTGGCATTTCGCTCCTAAACAAAGCCCAACTCCCTGAGGCATTGAGCCATCTGTCGCATCTCCCGCTGGCCTATCGGGCGACCTTCGCAGGCACCGGACTCATTGATGGCGTAACGAGTATCGAAGCCACGTGAAAGAGCCTTGAGCTTTCCGAGCCATCTCTCCTCCACAGCTAAAAGATAGATGTTCTCGCTGCGGAAGGCTTGATTCCGCTGATCACTCAGGGCTTGCTCAGCCTGCGGCATGGCTACGCATGGCGCGGAGCGAAGTACTACAACAGAAGCATTCCGATTCGGGACCTAGGGGGCACACAGTCAAAACCCATCAGAGCACTACGGCCAATGGACCACTGATGAGGACACCAAGGAGTCAGTACTCCGTGCTGTTAGCGACCTAGCGAGAGCGAGCTGATGCAACGCCGTCCATCAAATGAGGCGTGGTCTGCATGACCTGTCAGCACTTCACTTATGGCGTCGATCAGAACTGCCACACCCTCTTGGGTTGCAACCTCAAGCAGAAGCAGCTTCAGCCGGGTCAGCACCTAAAGAAGCGCTGCAAGCTTTGGGCGCCGACTTGGCAGAAGGAAATGGAATGGGCGCCTGAAGTATTAAGGTTTCACGACCACAGAAGCAAAGGCTAGCGGGGCCTCCTTTATCGGAGATGGAATCAGTTACCCAGACCCTGCTAGGCCCTATTTTCAAGTTGTCTTGATATGGATACACTAAGAATAGAGTTCTATAATCTGTGGAAATTATGTGGAGCAAGATTGAGGGTTTATTTGTTAACAGTCGAGGAATTTTTGATCTCAGAGCCCTTGAAGATCCTATTGCCCTAAAGACAGATTGGGGTCCCCTCGTTTCCGGCGGATGGAACATTTGCACTCATCGCCTGTCGTCAATTCAGGGTAGAAGACAAATGCAAGTAGCACCCATGGCTCATTTATTTTGTTTGTTTTGCATCAGCTTTGGCGTGGTCATTTCGGCTTTTGTGACAGATCAACTCAACGACCCATCTGCAGTTACGAGCGGAAATATGCCGCTTTGGCTAGTTCCAATTTTCCCTTATATTTTCTCGGTCTATGGTATTGGAATGCTTTGGTGGCTATATCGCAAAAATGTTTTTTTTGACAAGAAAAAGGGAGTCTACGTCAGGCAGGGCAGGAGTTTCTCTCTCGACGAAGTGCATGCTATTCAGCTTATTGGTGAACGCTGTTATGGCAACAATCAATTCAACAGTTATGAAATGAATTTGGTCCTTAAAACTGGAGAAAGGTTTAGTGTTACAGATCATGGGTCTCTAAGGGGCATCCGGGTCGATAGTGAAAGACTTGCCGAATATCTCGGCATCCCAGTTTGGGATCTAGTTGATTACGACATACGAACAGCAATGCACTAATTACCAAGGCTCAAGCACTTCACCTACGGGGTGGATCAGCACTGCCACACCCTGTTGGGATGCAACCTCAGTCAGCAGCAGTTGCAGCAAGGCGCAGGCGTTAACGAGCTTTCTTTAGGAACACGCTGTCGGGACGCCACTGACAGATGCACTGCAGCTTCTCCCGCAATCCCTCTATGTCAACCAAACGCTGTCCTGTGTGCTGCTGCACATGGACATGCTCATGCAGATAGCCGCCGTTGATCAGCCTGTAGAGCTGAGACCTGGACTTATATCCGAGGCGTCTTGCAGCCTCGCTAATCGTCATTAACTCCATCTAGTCGTCCCTATCTGTCCACTGTTTTGACAGTCACAGGCTAGATAAACAACGCGCCTTCGGACGACCCATGTTGAATAACCAAAAAGGGACCCAAGGATCCCAGAGGCAATAATTTCAACGGATGACTGATACGACTAAAAGCCCAGCTCACTTGGCTTAACAGTGCTCGGCTGATCCCAATTTGCATATACTTTGCTCCACTCTTTAACAGTTCCAGCACCAATTTGATTCAAAATTCCGCCACCAAAGCCTTCGGCATAGAGCTTGATAAAAACATTTTTACCAGGCGGCTGAGTTCTTAGTGCGTTAGCCAACTCTTCAGTGACCGGGAATCTACCGTCACATCCCCTCATAACAAAATACGAATCACCTGAAGGAACCATCATGACATCGAACTCGTATCGCCTTGTTACTCCAAGTTGGGGATGATAATCAACACCAACGGCGAAAATAAGATTTCTGAACCACCCTGTATGAATCCTACTGGCACCAGGGATGTAATTACGGTCCAATACACCAACTCGCTCGCCAATTACTGGATCCTCAAGGACTTTGGTTTCAGACCATGGTATATCCTTGGCAGGCTTTCTGAAATCAGAATCCATCATATAGGTCTCGACGTTGTCATAACCATCAGCTACGGCAAGTTTTTTATACTTTTCAATGCCAACCGTTCTCCTTTTGCAAAGAGTTTGGTCATTGAACTGTGCTTTAGAGGAAAGTGACGAAACGAGAGGCAGGAATGCAGCCACCGCAATGATCAAAGCAGCTTTCTTCAAGGCACCAAGTCATACTTAAGGCTTGTTAGCATTAGAGAGTAAGCAGCAAGTGCCTTTTTAGAAATTCTTCTTGTTTCTATGTCTTCATTGAAGCTTAAGCGCATCACCATATCTTCAGAGGATCTTGCGCTTCTCATTGCATATTCTCGAGCCTCACTGGTCATATAAAAAGTCCCCCTTGAAAGCCTAGGAAGCTGTATAAAATGCCGATTTCCTTGAACAATATCCACCCTATTGGGATATCTCTTCGTAAGAGAGCATCCTACGCACCCATCATATTTATAAGTTGTCAATGCAACTGGATACATGAAGAACTCAACTCCCCGACTCGCAGAAGAACCATCAAAATCCTTTGTGACGACCATTGGAAATTCGGCTCCACCTGAGGAAGATTTCACAAACCCATACTGATCATATTCACACTGCTCATAACAATAAGGTGCCATGGCTTTAACTCTTTCAAGCTCTTGAGGCTTCCATTTGCCAATCGCATATTTACATTCATTGATTCTTGGATTACTTGTACATAGCTGTGTGAGGCCGCCAGCTTGTTTTATGAGATGAAAAGCATCGTCAAGTCCTTCTGCCTGAACAGAGCTAATCAACAAAAAAGGAAGCGCCAAGAAGATTGCTTTCATTTATTGCTGAATTCAATTCTTTTATATTAGCCAAATTTAGGACATCATCCCCACTGCTCGTAAAAAGCCCGGGGTGTCCAAGCCCTGGGCTAGTACGCACCACAAGCAGGGCGCTGTCGCGTTTAAGCGATTACGTACTTCTTCGCAGTACAGGGGCCAAAGAGGAAGGCCGCCCTTCCCGGTGGAAAGACGGCCTAGCTCGCTCGTTTATGCATTGCGGTCGACCTAATCAGTGAAGCTGTATCCGTGAAGCGTGATGCTCTATCGAACGACAGTGAACTGAAAGAAAAAGGTCGAAGCGGCTGGCTTGTGGCAACCCTGGGGCCATTTGGTCCAGGTGTGAAGCGGGACTCCTGCGGGGCACCTAGACGGACGGTGCAGAGGAGTATCGACTGATCAGACGCACATCAGTGTCGTCACAGACGAGGCGCTCACGGTTGGGTTGAAAAGTTGGAGCAGGGGCCAGAAAAGTCAGGCTGCTTCTGCGATTTGCTCAGGTGGAGTGTCGGCCGTCATTGGCTCCTCCGATCTCGATGGACTCACTCTCGTCAGCGGGCATGCACATGGCAATCAGCCTTAACGCTCATTGCCTTTAAGGCCAGAACCATCCGATGTTGGTTTCGATTTGCTTGGCCAGGGAGACAGGGTCAAGGACTTTGTCGTCGATGAGTACTAGCCCTCTGCGGGAGCAAAGATTGATGGCAGACATTTCTAGTGCTGCCCAAGAGGGCTCTTTGGGACGACAGCTGAGCAGAAAAATGGGAAGAGCGATTAACAGCGGTTAAACGATCGATTGAAGACCTCGGGAGCTATCGAGGGCTTTGTGAATTGAAATAGAGGACAACCCACAGGAAAGGAGGTTTTCTCGCCCTCTACGTGACAACCCTTGACGAAGTGCGCCTGGCTGAGTCCCTAGAAGAGAGGGAGCACAGGTCTCGATATGAAGACAGCCGCTCAGCCACCCAAAAAACATCACACAATCACCTGCGGTTTCAAATGAACGTGGCGCGTTTTCTGCTCAGGGACGGGAACAAGGTCGGAGCTGAGGTCTCACCAGAAGGACTTGAGGTCTTCACCTATGCAGACCTGAAGGGACAAGAGATCCACGCTTTGGCAACGGTCAAAGCGGAGAGGGCATTTCTCAAGCAGGTCCCATCAAAACTTCTCCCGCTGTATGTACGCATGGATCAAGCCCTTGCAAAGACTGTTGGTCGGAGCTGAGGTTCTGAACCTCGTATCAAATGACGCGCTCAGGCTCTGAGAACGCCGTTAGCTTCACTGGCATGAAACACCTGAACACGGCCGACATCAGTTCCACGTACGGCGTCATGCGCGTTCGTGCCGCTGTGGCGATCGCCGCGATCATGGCTGTGCTGGTTTTCGTTGGCGGTGCCAATGCTCACCACAACGGTGAGACCGAGGTTCGTCAGAAGACTGAGATCGAAGCCTGAACTGGAAAGCCAGTAACGGGCTATTCCGGACATGTCCGGTCGCCAATCGAAGACATGATCCCGAAGCTGGCTTGTAGTTAGAGAGCGTCTACTCGCAGCCTCATCAAGCTGCGGGTCCTCTGTACTCGAGCGATGTACTGCGTTGAACGGGACAATGGCCCCGATCATTGGGCCAGAGAAACTTGCTTCCGAACTGAATTCAAGGCGTTCGTTCATGCCCGCACAAAATCGCTGGCAACCGGGAACACCTATCGAATTCTGTTCAGCAGCCCCTCCAAAACTGGAGAGGTGCTGAGAGTTTCAAAAGGCCATGCACTCTTAGATGACGATGAACTAGTTGGTTAGGGGTTCAGACGTCGATCACGTTGGGCGTTCCACTGATAGCTGCCATCCTTGGCGCATGAAAAAGCTCCTGTTGGTCGCGGCGCTATTGGTGCCCACTCCTGTGGCAGCCGCCACGGAGTACGACGATCCGAAGTACCAAAACTCAAGCGGCTGTCGGTACTACTTGCAGTTCGGCCCAGAAATAACCAAGTGCATCAACCACGTGGAGACCAAAGCGTGCAACACGCTTTGGCCCTTCCTCATAAAGACCAAGGACTATCCAGCCAACGCCAAGCTCACTGCATCACTGACCAAGCGTCAGCAGCAGATGCAGCAACAGCAGTAGTCAGACAAAAAAAGAGGCAGGCCCCTCAGCCCACCCCAAACAGACGCATTGGAAGCAGCTCTGCTTCCCTAAAAAAGATACCAAGCAGTAAGCATTACTACTTAGCCAGATCTCCTCGAGATCTCTGTGATGATTCGGCTGACGCGTGCAGCTCTGCGAACGCGTTTCAGTGGCAAGTCGTGCGCACCACCACCAGTAGTGTTCAAATCACACCAACCAGCGGAATCACACCGCTGCGGGCAAAGGCTGCTGACTTAGGGCTGAGCCTCAACAGCAAGGATGTGATCGCCTTAGTGGCAACAGCTCGCGCCAACCTGCGCGGGGAGTCAGAAGGCATCAGCCCAGATGACCTGTTCCAGATTCCAGAGGGGTTGGCTGGCTGGGGACCTCATTGCATCGCGCACCCTGACGCTGATGGTTGCCCTTCAGAAGGTCGGTAAGTCCGCTGTGGTGTGCAACATCCTTGGCGAAATAGCCAAGGGCAGAGGTGAGTTCCTTGAACGCTTCACCCTGACTCCGCCATGCCCAAAGGTGATCATCGTTGGCACCGATCAACCCCTTGCTGATTGACGTGAGGTAATGGTGCCCAATGGGTTGATGGTTCGCAAAGACCTGGACAACTACAAGACCTGCGACCCCGTTGTGAAGCTCTACACCCGTGAACACGGGCTGCATCTTGATGAGGCAGGGATTGAGAAAATCACTGCTGACTGCGAAGCCAACCCTGGGGCAGTGCTGGTCCTGGATGCCTTCCTGTCGCTGATTCAACCGCTTGGTTTGGACTCCGACAGTGAAGGTGCTGTGGAGCCTCTTCAGAACCTGCTGGAGAGCATTGCACCGTTCAACATCACCACGGTGTTGCTGCACCACAGTTCCAAGTCACGGGCACATGAACGTGCCTCCAATGCAGCAGCAGGTAGAGGTCTCGGCAGGATGGCGAGTCATGTGGTGAACCTGCATTGGCTCAACCCTGACAACAAGGAAGATCAACGGGTGCGCCTCACCACTGAAGGTCGCAGCAGTAGGTCAGTGGACTGCGTGATCGAACAGGTTGACCGTGCCATTTGGTCAATGCACGGCGACAGCAGCACCATCAGCGAACAGCTGGACCTCAGCAAAGTTCGGGCAAAACTCAGCGAACGTCACAGCAACGTGCTGTCGCTGGTGGAACAGCACTGGATGCTCACTGACCGCGCCATTGAGCCTGGTGAGGTTGCTGAACAAATGGCTGAGGAGCTGGGGAACAACGCACGTCAGAAGGCGCTACAGGCGCTTGATGCGTTGGCCAACAAAAGGCTGGTGGAGAAGCTCACCCGCTCAGACCACAAACGCGGAAAGGTGGTTTCCTTTCAACCGCTGAAAGGCCAACTGCCTGAAAGCTGGAGGTGTGCCTGACGCCTTTCCAGGGTTTCGGCCCTTTCCTATTGCATAGCCAACAGCTGAACCTCTTCTTTTTGGGATGAACAGCACTGGGTAGAAAGCGTGGAAAGGGTTGAAAGCCAACTCAGACACAGCGGCCTTGAAAGGTGAATCCATGCACCCTCTGCATGGACTCAAACCGGCCACAGCACAGCCAGCCACTGGCAGAGTTACGCCCAGGCGGGCGTAGATGCGCATATTGATGCGCAAACCCACCAGAAAACGTCAACCAAACGTCAACCAAAACGGCCCAGAAGTTCCAACCCGTTGCCAGAAGGCTCAACCTCTGTGTCAACAAATTTTTGAGGCTGCTCGCTAGACAAACGACGAGCCTTCAGATGACCCACAGCGGTTTGCTGCAGAAGGACCCAAACAGGGGGGTGGGTGTCAGAACTTGGTATTGCCATGGCGATAACCCCAACCAGGACGACTTGCTTTGGCTGCTTCATGGTCCATCTTCCGGCGCAGCAGAAGCTCGTAGAGCATCTTCTGGGCACCGACAGCAGCGGCGTATTGCTTGTCCTCTTCAGCCTTGAGAGAGATGCGTTGAAGGCTTGTCGCCATGTGGCAGACCAGGTGTTGAGCATCGTGCGAATCAATGCCCAGTTGGAGCTGGTCATGCGCCCAACGACAGTCCCGCTGGGCAGATGAACGTGAGCACCCCCATTGAGACATCTGTGCGGTCACGACATCGCTGAAACCTGACTAAAGCCAACGCTGCTTCACGGCGTCTGTTGCGTTCAGCCCTGCTGGTTCTGGCCATAGATCAACCTTTGAAAAATCGATGTGTCTCTTTGGCTTTCAGCTCTACTGGTTCTGACTATCAGACAGTCTCGCCGTACCAAGCAATTCCCTCATAAACCCATTCAGGTGAAGCATTCAGAATACCTTGTTCATAGCTGCTGGTTGAATACAAATGGATATTCGATTCGGTGTTTAGGTAACGCTTTACAGCTACTGTATTCACCTCGGGTAGCACTTGCTCGTGGCTATAAACAGTAAAAGCTACTCCTTCATATTGCCAGCTCATAGTCGAATCAATAATCCCTTTCTCGTATTCATTTGCTGTATAAAAATGACCTTCGCCATTCATGCTGTAGCGGTGCAGGGATGATGTTTTTGTTAGGGATTGTGGTGGAGATTTATAGGCTATGCCCTCGTTTGTCCAGTCCATTCCTGTAATTATATCAATTTCTACTTGATTCGATGAAAACAGATATTTTCCAGAAATGTCATTCCTTAGCCTATATACATAAGGTATTGAGGCAAGTATTCCTTGACGCTCGATATTGACATTAGGATTAAGAGCTATATCAGTAAACGAATTAGCACTCACAACAATTTCCGCATCAAGAATATCAGACTGCTCAAAAACTGCCGTATATTTATTACTGGAAATCTCGCTCCAGCTGACAAGCTTTCCATTGCTAACGTCTACGTCTTCTAGGCCAAAGTTCAATGATTTCTCCGACAACGTAAAGGTAATGGTGGTAGTACCGCCTCTTTCCACCGAACTCGTCGCTGCCGAAATTAAAATACTTGGCCTGACCGTATCAACAGTGAGGGTGACAGTGTTATTGGCATCATCTCCGTCGTTATTGTTGTTGGTAGAAGAGTTGGAAAATTTCGAACTTGCGACTGAGATCACACCATTTGTGGTGCTATCTGCTGTTGGTGTGAACGTAGCTGTGTAAACAGTGCTGGAGACAGCGGTCCAGTTGGAGAGGGATCCACCGGAGAGGGTGACATCGGATTCGATGAAGTTAGTGGAGGCTTCTGAGAGGGTGAATGTCAGTGCCGACGTTTCACCAGCTTTTAAAGAGGAGACATCAGATGTGATGGCAATGGTGGGCCTAACGGTGTCGACGGAGAGGGTGACGGTGTTATTGGCATCAACTCCGTCGTTGTTGGTGTTCCCTGCGGCATCGGAAAATTTCGAACTTGCGACTGAGATCACACCGTCTGTGGTGCTGTCGGCTGTTGGGTTGAAGGTGGCGGTGTAAACGGTGCTTGAGACAGCAGTCCAATTGGAAAGGGATCCACCAGAAATGCTTACGTCGGACTCCACGAAATCAGTGGATGCTTCTGAGAGGGTGAACGTAAGGGCTGCGGTTTCTCCTGCGCGCAGGGAGGAGACATCAGAGCTAATAGCGATGGTGGGCCTGGTGGAATCCTCCTCTACCCCCCAAATGCTCTGAAGAGCCTGAATATCTAAATCTGAATACCATTCATAATACAAACCATTTCCAATATATCCGTTGTTATAGGACATAATTGAGTCTGCCTGATTCCAGGCAGGGTTATATCCATCGCCACCAGGATGGTTAAGGCTTAGAGCATGGCCAATTTCGTGAACGATTACACCTTTCTCCAGTGACAAAAAAGAGTCGTTTTCATAAATATCTCGCCAAACAACCTCCTTTCTCCAATTATTAGAATAGCCACAAAAACCACCACCAAAGCCTTCATTTGACCAGCCAAGAGTATCATTCATGTATGAGTTATAGCTAGATCGATAAATGATAATATCTGCATGCTGGTAATCATCTGCTCGAATAAAGTCAATAGAAAGCAATGGATCAAGACGCTGAAATATGCTATCAATAAATAATTCTTGCTCAGAACTATGGTTGTAACCGGTCAGGGAAAATGTCCAGCCATCACTAAGATCCACAGGAGAATAATTGCCCGAAGTTACGGTGTCATCGCCATAGAAGGCATAGTGAACAAGCTTGTCGTCAGAAACTCTATTTTCCAGCCACTTGATGTCGATTAATTCGGAGTAATTTAAAGCTGGTGTTGTATCAACAGTGATGGTGACGGAGTTATTGGCATCAGATCCGTCGTTATTAGTATTACCTGCAGCATCAGAGAACTTTGAACTGGCAACCGAAACGACACCATTTGTGGTGCTATCTGCTATTGGCGTGAACGTAGCTGTGTAAACGGTGCTGGAAGCAGCGGTCCAGTTGGAGAGAGAGCCACCAGAGACGGTGACGTCGGATTCAACGAAATCGGTGGAAGCTTTTGAGAGGTTGAATGTCAGTACCGCTGTTTCACCAGCTTTTAAAGAGGAGACATCAGAGCTGATAGCAATGGTGGGGCTGACAGTATCAACACTGAGGGTGACAGAGTTATTGGCATCAGATCCGTCGTTATTGGTATTACCTGCAGCATCAGAGAATTGATTTGATGCAACAGAGATCACTCCATTTGTGCTGCTATCTGCTGTTGGCGTGAACGTAGCTGTGTAAACGGTGCTGGAAGCGGCGGTCCAGTTGGAGAGGGAGCCACCAGAAACGACAACATCGGATTCAACGAAATCAGTGGCAGCTTCTGAGAGGGTGAATGTCAGTGCCGCTGTTTCACCAGCTTTTAAAGAGGAGACATCAGAGCTAATAGCAATGGTGGGAGCTGCTGTGTCTTTGCTGGTGGTATCTGTGGCCTGTGTTGCTGCATTGCCGGCTAAGTCGCTGACATCGGCTGTGACGGTGAGTGTGCCGTCGTTCAGGGAAGAGAGATCGAGATTGGAGAGTGAATAGACGTTGGTGTTGACGCTGGCGGTGGTGTTGATGGGAGTGCCGCCACCAGAGGAAGAGATGTTGATGGAAACGGTTTGACCGTCTACTGCGCCAGAGGTGGTGCCAGAGATGGCGACGGAGGAATCTTCTGAAGCGTTGAGACGCCCATCACCACCGTCGTTGATGGCAACAGAAATGGTGGGTTTGATGGCGATAACAGTGATGGCGTTGCCGGTGATATCGGCGATGTCGGTGCTGCTGTCAGCGCCTGGTGCCCAGTCATCAGCAGCGGCGATGTTGTAGGTGGTCCCTTGGGTTGAGGCGGTGCCGTTCTGGTTGAGCAGGGAGTCGAGGTTGGTCTGATCGGTGCTGTTGAGGGTGATGATTGCGGCTGTCGCCGATGTCAGTTCAACGTCACCAGTGGTGAGGGTGTACGTGCTGCCGGAGCCACCGGTGATAGTGAGCTTGGAGACATCGATGTCATTGCTGGCGCCGGGATATGCGGGCAGGTTGCTGCCGCTGAGAGTCAGAACCCCGGTGGAATCGTTGTAGGTGGCAGAGCTGAGGCTTGGCGCGGCGACATTGGAGACGGTTATGGCATTGCCGGCGCTGTCGGCTGGAGAGGAACTGGCGCCTGGATTCCAGTTCAGAGCAGCGGCGATGTTGTAGGTAGTGCCGCCACCGGAAGAGATACCGTTTTTATTGAGCAGGCCGGCGAGCTGCAGTTGATCGGCGGCGTTGAGGGTGATGAAGAAGGCGGTGGCTGAGGTGAGTTCAACGTCGCCGGAGGTAAGGGTGTAGGTGTTGCTGCCTTCTCCGGTAATGGTGAGTTTGGAGACGTCGATATCGTTATCGGCGCCTGAATTGGCAGTGAGATTGGCGCCGGTGACGGCGAGGGCTCCGGAGGAAGCGTTGTAGGTGGCGCTGATAGCAATGGTGGGCCTGACAGTATCAACACTGAGGGTGACAGAGTTATTGGCATCAGATCCGTCGTTATTGGTATTACCTGCAGCATCAGAGAATTGATTTGATGCAACAGAGATCACTCCATTTGTGCTGCTATCTGGTGTTGGCGTGAACGTAGCTGTGTAAACGGTGCTGGAAACAGCAGTCCAGTTAGAAAGTGATCCACCAGAGACAGTGGCATCGGATTCAACGAAATCGGTGGATGCTTCTGAAAGGGTGAATGTCAGTGCCGCTGTTTCACCAGCTTTTAAAGAGGAGACATCAGAGCTAATAGCAATGGTGGGAGCTGCTGTGTCTTTGCTGGTGGTATCTGTGGCCTGTGTTGCTGCATTGCCGGCTAAGTCGCTGACATCGGCTGTGACGGTGAGTGTGCCGTCGTTCAGGGAAGAGAGATCGAGATTGGAGAGTGAATAGACGTTGGTGTTGACGCTGGCGGTGGTGTTGATGGGAGTGCCGCCACCAGAGGAAGAGATGTTGATGGAAACGGTTTGACCGTCTACTGCGCCAGAGGTGGTGCCAGAGATGGCGACGGAGGAATCTTCTGAAGCGTTGAGACGCCCATCACCACCGTCGTTGATGGCAACAGAAATGGTGGGCCTGACAGTATCAACACTGAGGGTGACAGTGTTATTTGAATCAGAGCCATCGTTATTGGTATTGCCGGCAGCATCAGAGAATTGATTTGATGCAACAGAGATCACTCCATTTGTGGTGCTATCTGGTGTTGGCGTGAACGTAGCTGTGTAAACGGTGCTGGAAGCGGCGGTCCAGTTGGAGAGGGAGCCACCAGAAACGACAACATCGGATTCGATGAAGTTAGTGGCAGCTCCTGAGAGGGTGAATGTCAGTGCCGCTGTTTCACCAGCTTTTAAAGAGGAGACATCAGAGCTAATAGCAATGGTGGGCCTGACAGTATCAACACTGAGGGTGACAGAGTTATTGGCATCAGTTCCATCATTGTTGGTATTGCCGGCTGAATCAGAAAACTTCGAACTCGCGACTGAGATCACACCGTCTGTGGTGCTGTCAGCTGTTGGCGTGAACGCAGCTGTGTAAACAGTGCTGGAAACAGCAGTCCAGTTAGAAAGTGATCCACCAGAGACAGTGGCATCGGATTCAACGAAATCGGTGGATGCTTCTGAAAGGGTGAATGTCAGTGCCGCTGTTTCACCAGCTTTTAAAGAGGAGACATCAGAGCTAATAGCAATGGTGGGCCTGACAGTATCAACACTGAGGGTGACAGTGTTATTTGAATCAGAGCCATCGTTATTGGTATTGCCGGCAGCATCAGAGAATTGATTTGATGCAACAGAGATCACTCCATTTGTGGTGCTATCTGGTGTTGGCGTGAACGTAGCTGTGTAAACGGTGCTGGAAACAGCAGTCCAGTTAGAAAGTGATCCACCAGAGACAGTGGCATCGGATTCAACGAAATCGGTGGATGCTTCTGAAAGGGTGAATGTCAGTGCCGCTGTTTCACCAGCTTTTAAAGAGGAGACATCAGAGCTAATAGCAATGGTGGGCCTGACAGTATCAACACTGAGGGTGACAGTGTTATTTGAATCAGAGCCATCGTTATTGGTATTGCCTGCTGAATCCGAGAACTTTGAACTGGCAACCGAAACGACACCATTTGTGGTGCTATCTGCTGTTGGCGTGAACGCAGCTGTGTAAACAGTGCTGGAAACAGCAGTCCAGTTAGAAAGTGATCCACCAGAGACAGTGGCATCGGATTCAACGAAATCGGTGGATGCTTCTGAAAGGGTGAATGTCAGTGCCGCTGTTTCACCAGCTTTTAAAGAGGAGACATCAGAGCTAATAGCAATGGTGGGCCTGACAGTATCAACACTGAGGGTGACAGTGTTATTTGAATCAGAGCCATCGTTATTGGTATTGCCTGCTGAATCCGAGAACTTTGAACTGGCAACCGAAACGACACCATTTGTGGTGCTATCTGCTGTTGGCGTGAACGTAGCTGTGTAAACGGTGCTGGAAGCAGCGGTCCAGTTGGAAAGCGATCCACCAGAAACAGTGACATCGGATTCAACGAAATCGGTTGAGGCTTCTGAGAGGGTGAATGTCAGTGCCGCTGTTTCACCAGCCTTTAAAGAGGAGACATCAGAGCTGATGGCAATGGTGGGAATTGATACATCAAAAATCCGTACATGGCCTGATTTGTCGCCATTGCCGTCGTTGAACCAGGCGCTAATGGCAACGATGCTGCCGTCAGCAGATAGCGAAACAGACCGGCCGCTCTCGTCTCCTGCAGCTTCTCCATCAATATCGCTGCCGCGTTGAATCCAAGCGCTGCCATTCCATTCGTAAAGGCGTGTGTGGCCTGAACCGTTGCCATTGCCGTCGTTGCCGTATGCGCCAATGGCGACCACGCTGCCGTCGCTTGAAAGTGAGACCGAATCGCCGCTCGCATCATTTGCAGCTTCTCCATCAATATCGTTGCCACGTTGCACCCAAGCGCTGCCATTCCATGCGTAGAGGCGCACATGGCCTGAATTGCTGCCATTGCCATCGTTCCAATCAGCGCCCAAGGCGACGACGCTGCCGTCGCTTGAAAGCGAGACCGAACTGCCGATGAAGTCTCGTGCAGCTTCTCCATCAATATCGCTGCCGCGTTGCACCCAAGCGCTGCCATTCCATTCGTAGAGGCGCACATGGCCTGAACTGTCGCCATTGCCGTCGTTGCCGTATGCGCCAATGGCGACGACGCTGCCGTCGCTTGAAAGCGAGACCGAACTGCCGCTGTAGTCAAATGCAGCTTCTCCATCGATATCGCTGCCGCGTTGCACCCAAGCGCTGCCATTCCATTCGTAGAGGCGCACATGGCCTGAATTGCTGCCATTGCCGTCGTTCTGGAATGCGCCAATGGCGACGACGCTGCCGTCGCTTGAAAGCGAGACCGAACTGCCGCTGTAGTCAAATGCAGCTTCTCCATCGATATCGCTGCCGCGTTGCACCCAGGCGCTGCCATTCCATTCGTAGAGGCGCACATGGCCTGAATTGAGGCCATTGCCATCGTTGCCGTATGCGCCAATGGCGACGACGCTGCCGTCGCTTGAAAGCGAGACCGAATAGCCGCTTAGGTCAGCTGCAGCTTCTCCATCAATATCGCTGCCGCGTTGCACCCAGGCGCTGCCATTCCATGCGTAGAGGCGCACATGGCCTGAATTGCTGCCATTGCCATCGTTGAATGGGGTACCAAGGGCGACGATCCTGCCGTCGCTTGAAAGCGAAACGGAAAAGCCGATCTGATCACCTGTAGCTTCTCCATCGATATCGCTTCCAATTTGAGCGAAAGGAGTAAAAGACACTTATTGGTATCTTCTGAACACAATCAATACTTACATTACTTGCCCACGCGCAAATGCGCAACGCTGATTAATTAATGCCATAAATTAAAGCATTTTTAAGTAGCTTCATTCCTAGTTTTCATCAGATTAATTATTTACAGCTGTGATCAAATAACTTGTCGGCAGACGCTATTTACAGGTCCTTTGATGGCCTGAATTGGTACAAGTTCGAGGAAGCAGAAAAATGGGAAGAGCGATTAACAGCGGTTAAACGATCGATTGAAGACCTCGGGAGGTATCGAGGGCTTTGTGAATTGACACAGAGGACAGCCCACAGGAAAAGAGGTTTTCTCGCCCTCTACGTCACAACCCTTGACGAAGTGCGCCTGGCTGAGTCCCTAGAAGAGATTGCCGCCCTTGGCAGATGGGCGCAGAAAATTCTGGATGAAGTGGGGGATTGCCCCGTACATCCAACGATGGAGGGTGGGACGTTGCCCTACATGGAGTAGCCGACGAACGCGCTTGCTTCAGACCCTTGGACAGATGCGAGTCACCAGGTCGGCGTTGATCCAGTTGATGACGCCGGTATCGACATCAGCCACTTGGAACAACGTTGGAACTTTGGGGTTTCTGGCACCACCATCGACCCAGATCACATCAGCCATCCGCCAGGCACCATCCGTGTCGGTGATGACCACGCACATGCCTGGTTTGACGTGCAAAAAATGGGATCTGACTCGGGCGCTGCAACGGCGCCTGCATGATCAACCGACATACCCTCTGGGATAGTACAGCTGTATTACAACAGGCGGCAGGAATTCGGCAACGGAGGTCGCCTCAAGAAAACAGGAGGCTTCTGCAGACCGTTCTAATGGCGGGCGCATCTTGACCCTGCAGCCCGAGAGGGGTCTGCAGCTGGGAGCCGAGGACCACTTGGCCTCCTCCCGCACCAATGGGGATCGAGGTCCATTAGGCCTCCCCCCACACCATTAAGCGTTCGATTTTCGAGGTGCTGCGGAGCTACATGGTGAGCTTCGCCATGGCGACCCTGGGGTCTGCCGCTGTCATCAAGCGCTGGTATCGCTGCTCGTGCATCTGCAGGACTGCCCCAAGCTCTGGGCGCAGAGGCTCTGGTTCACGCTGGCCTCGATGGACCACACGGCCCAGCGGCTAGGTGCTCACGGATCTGAGCCGTCTGTTTTCGCTGCTGTTGCTCCATCCACACGAGCCACAAAGCAACTGACCGCTCAGGGGCATTTGGCGCACACTTTGGCGCACAAAAAATGATATTTAGCCGTTTTGCACTAAAAAAGCGGCCCATATGGACCGCTCAAATGCCAGTACTGGACTGGCTTTTCTTAAGAATGGAGCCAAGGAGACTCGAACTCCTGACCCCCTGCATGCCATGCAGGTGCTCTACCAGCTGAGCTATGGCCCCATGTCGACGTGATGGCTTCAGAGCCGCCTTCGTCATGTGACAGCTTACACCGCGGGAGCCTCAGACCTGCCGCCACACTGCAATCAAGCGACCCTGCACCTCCACCTGCTCGGCGGGAAGCTCAATCGGTTGATAAGCAGGGTTGGCAGCTTCCAGCACCACCGTCGCCCCCTGGCGATGGAAATGCTTGAGTGTGGTGCCACTGCCGGCCACCAGAGCACTCACCACCGTGCCGTTGCGCAGCCGCTGCGGATCCTGCACCGGCTCCATCAACACCACATCCCCATCAGCGATGTGGGAGTCGACCATCGAGTCACCATTCACCGTCAGGGCAAACAGGCCACGGGTCTCCAGCACCGGCGCCAGGTCGAGATGCTCCTGAACATCATCGAAAGCCGTCACAAGGCCACCGGCGGCAACGGCGCCCAGCACGGGAATCCCGGCGGCACCCACCATGTCACCCAAAAGCTGCAAGGTGCGCGCCTGACCTTCCTGCCAGGTGATCCATCCCTTCTGCTGAAGATGGCGCAACCGGCTCTGGATCGGCGCAGGAGAGCGCAGTCCCATGGCCTGCATCATCTGGCGGATCGAAGGGCTGTGGCGATGGGTGCCGATGTAGTCCGCCAGCCAGTCGTAAAGCTCTTGCTGAGCAGTGGTGAGGGGCTCCTGGGGGGCACGGGTCACCGCAAGAAAAGGTTCGGGCAATACATTTGTACCGTTCCTTGCCGTGTGCCGCAAGCGCAGGCTCAGTTCAAACCAGCTTCCACACCGCAGCCTCTGGAATGCTCGGCGCCAGGTTCAGGTCTTTGGGCTCCTTGAACACCACACGCCATTCCGGAACTCGGCAAGAGACGTAGCCGGGATGCTCAATCAGCAGCCCCGGCTGCTCGGTTGTGCTGGCCACCCAGCCCGAGACCCAATGCCCCTCCTCCGAGAGGCCACCTTTAAACCAAACCCAGCAGCGTTCCTTACGCATCGCGATGCTCTTCAGCGGTTTTTGTAGGACTCAAGCTGTTGCGGACAGGCCGCCATCAGATATCCCATCAAGTGCCCTGTAATACGAGACTTTTCCTGATCGGTTGGTGCGTTGGGAACATCCTCGTAACGCATCAACGTGTCGCGCTCAAACATGGTTTTGAGCTCAGGATCCGACAACGCGTAAAAGGCATCCACACCCATCTCACAGATTTTCTCGGCCGTCCATCGGGCAATGGTGCTCTGCTGTTGTTTTTCGGTGGCCTGATCTGCCGACGCTGCCACCGCATGGGCGGTGACGATCAACGGCACCAACCAGCGGTGGATCACCGTCACAGACCACCCATCAAAACCGCCAACAGAGCCTGCTGCGCATGCAGGCGGTTTTCCGCCTGATCAAAGATGCGGCTCGCCGTGCCCTCCATCACCTCGGCGCTGATCTCCTCACCGCGGTGGGCCGGCAGACAGTGCAGAACGATCGCATCGGCTGCCGTCTGCTCCATCAGGGCTTGATCCACACAGAATCCAGCAAAGGCCTGCTCCCGCTGAACCTGTTCGGCCTCCTGGCCCATGGAGGCCCAAACGTCGGTGTAAACGGCCTGGGCACCCACCACTGCCTCACGGGGGTCATTCACCACCTCAATCGAGGCACCGTGCTTTGCCAGGGATTGGGCCTGCTCAAGCACGCCCGGCAAGGGCTCGAAGCCCTCGGGGCAGCCGATCCGCACATTCACCCCCAGCAACGCACCGCCCAGCATCAGGGAGTGGGCCACGTTGTTGCCATCGCCCACATAGGCCAGGGTCTGACCAGGAAGGGCGCCATGGGCTTCCTGCATGGTGAGGAAGTCGGCCAGGGCCTGACAGGGATGCTCCAGATCGGTGAGGGCATTGATCACCGGCACCGAGGCCCAGTGGGCGTAGTCCACCAGTTCCTGCTGAGCGAAGGTGCGAATCGCCAGCACATCGCAGTAACGGCTGAGGACCCTGGCCGTGTCTTCCAGCGGCTCGCCGCGACCGAGCTGAGTGACGGAAGGATTGAGATCCACCGTCTGGCCGCCGAGGCGTGCCATGGCCACCTGAAAACTCACACGGGTTCGGGTGGAGGCCTTGCTGAAGATCAGACCCAGCACACGATTGCCGAGATCGATTCGACGATCGCCGCTCTTCAGTTGTGCAGCCAGATCCAGCAGCGCTGCTGTTTCCTCGGCAGAACAATCCGCAGAAGAGAGGAAGTCACGTCCGCGCAGCGGAGAAAGGACAGCAGCAACGCCCGCAGAAGCGGTAGCCATCGCGACGGTTCAAAGGACTGTTATCGGGGATGAGGCCCGCTGCCGTCAAGCGGTCACACCGGACGGCAGCACACTGGCCTCGAGCATCTGCTTCAGGTCATCCCCCTCGATCACCTCTTTTTCGAGGATCTTCTGGGCGATCGTCTCGAGCAACGCCATGTTCTCCCGCAGGATCGCGAGGGCGTCGTCGTGGGCCTGGTCCACCAGCCCGCGGACCTCCTTATCAATGGCCTGGGCCGTAGCATCACTCACCGAGCGACGTGGGTTGTTGCCTCCACCAAGGAAACGGCCACCGCCCTGCTTGTCGTAAGCCAGGGGCCCCAGGGTGTCACTCATACCGTAGGTGCCGACCATTTGCTCAGCCAGATCGGTGGCCCGCTGCAGATCGTTGGCAGCACCCGTGGTGATCTTGCCGAAGACGATCTCCTCAGCCGATCGACCACCCAGAAGCGTGGCGATCTGGCCCTGGAGTTCCTCTTTGGAATTGAGGAAGCGTTCTTCGGTGGGCAGCTGCAGGGTGTAGCCCAGGGCGCTCATGCCACGGGGCACGATCGAGATCTTGGCCACCTTGCTGCCGCCAGGCATGAGATGGCCCACGATCGCGTGGCCCACCTCGTGATAAGCCACCACCTTCTTTTCATCGTCCTGAAGGACGCGGCTCTTCTTCTCCAGACCGGCCACAACACGCTCGATCGCTTCACCGAGGTCCTGCTGCTCAACGCTGGTTCGCTGGGCACGTGCCGCGAGCAGGGCAGCTTCATTCACCAGGTTGGCGAGATCAGCTCCGGCGAAACCACTGGTGGCCTGAGCCACGCTGTCGAGGTCAACACCTGCAGCCAGCTTCACCTTCTTGGCGTAGATCTCGAGAATGGTCTTGCGGCCGGAGAGGTCCGGACGGTCCACCAGCACTTGCCGGTCGAAACGGCCTGGACGCAACAGGGCTGCATCGAGCACCTCGGGCTGGTTGGTGGCCGCCAGAACGATCACTGGCTTGTCCTGGGCAGTGAAGCCATCCATCTCGGTGAGCAACTGGTTGAGGGTCTGTTCCCGTTCGTCGTTGCCGCCGACGACGCCCATTGACCCTGAGCGGCTCTTGCCGATGGCGTCGAGTTCGTCGATGAAAATGATGCATGGCGCCTTTTTCTTCGCTTCTTCAAACAGGTCGCGCACGCGAGCAGCACCGGCACCAACGAAGAGTTCCACGAACTCCGAGCCGGAAATGATGAAGAAGGGCACCTCTGCTTCGCCAGCCACGGCCTTGGACAGCAGGGTCTTACCGGTGCCTGGGGGGCCGACCAGCAGCACGCCCTTGGGAATGCGCGCACCGATCTCGGCGTACCGCTCAGGGCGCTTAAGGAAGTCGACGATCTCAGTGAGTTCCTGCTTCGCCTCATCCACGCCCGCAACGTCGGCGAAGGTAATCCGCGACTCCTCATCAGGCACGTACACCTTGGCCTTGCTCTTGGTAAAGCTCAAAGCCCCCTGGGCACCTCCGCCCATCGAGCGGCGGGCGAAGAACTGCAGCACCAGGATGAAGATCAGGGGCGGCACCACCCAGCTGAGGATGGTGGTGAAAATGTTCGGTTTCTTCGGGGGAGCTGCCGCGAATTCAACGCCCTTGGTCTCTAGGCGTTGGGGCAGATCCATGTCGAAGATCGGCGTGGTTGCCAGCACCGGAGGCGTGCCCTCTTCGGGATCACTCAGCTCGTAGCGAATCTGGTCTTGCGTGATGAAGGCCCGCTTCACCGCACCGTCATTCACCTGGTCGATGAACAGGGAGTAAGGCACCCGCGGAACCTGCTGCATGCCATTGCTGGGGAGGAAGCTGCTGGCCAGCAGCAACACCCCGAAGCCAATCAGCACCAGGTTGATGATCCCGAAGCGACGGTTCGGCTGGTTGTCGTCCTGGCGGATCGGCATGGATGGCCTGAGAGTTTCGACACGCTACGAGGGATCTCTGGCAATCAACGGGTGTGAGAACCGAACGGCGCCTAGCTTCTGCCCATGTGTGGTCGTTACTGCCTCGACACGCCTCGCGCGGAATTGCAGCAGCTGCTGCGCAGCTGGTTGCGGCCGGAAGACAGCGCCTGGCTGAAGCATTACGCCCCCCGCGAGCTGATTAGGCCCCATGAACCGGTGCTAGCTGTGCGGCGCGAGCACGGTGAAGACCGTCTCTCCCACATGCTCTGGGGCCTCCTGCCGGGCTGGGTCAAGGACCCATTGCAGGCGCCGCGACCGATCAATGCCCGCGCCGAGACCATTGCGGAGAAAGCCTCCTTTCGCGGGCCATGGCGTCATCACCGCTGCCTTCTGCCCAGCACGGGCTTTTTTGAAAAGGGGCACCTGATCCAGCGCAAAGACCAGCAGATGTTCTGGCTGGCCGGTCTCTGGGACCGCTGGATCGGCCCCGATGGCAGTGAAGTGGAGACCTGCTGCGTGATCACGACGCAGCCCAACAGCCTGGTGGCTCCATTGCACGATCGAATGCCGGTGATCATTCCTGAGGCGCTGGAGAGCGTCTGGCTGGAACCGGGTGATGGGTCCCACCGACGCGCCCTCGAGCCGATGCTCACGCCATCACCAGCGGAGCCATGGGACTGCCGAGCACTCAAGCCAGCTGCCCCCGCAAACAGACACCAGCAGCTCTCCTTGCTCGATTGAGCAAGGCTTGACAGCCGCAGCTCGCTGCCGTGATGGGTGTGCTGATCGGCCGCTTCGCCAGCAGCCTCGATCGGCAAAGCCGGGAGCGCTGAGCTCAGCTGCCGCTGCGCCAACGCAGCAACCAGTCGTTGCCCATGGGCTCGCTGTGATGCCACTGCCCCTGCAGCACCTGATCCATGGCGCGGAAGTTCAGATCTCCAAGGGGGGTGCGGGCAGCCATACCCCCCATCAGCTTCGGAGCCACTACCGCTGCAATCTCCTGCACGCAGCCCTGCCGAATCGCCGCGGCCGCTAGCTCAGGACCGCATTCCCAAAGCACCTGGTTGCAACCCCGTTTCGCCAGGGCCTCCATCAACTGCTGCGGTTCACAGGCCGAAAGCCCCAGTTCCTCAGGACCGGATGGCAAACGCCGGAGGTCGGCATCAGGGCCGTGGGCCACGAGGGTCGGCGCCAACGCGGTATCCCAGAGCTGGGCCTGATTCGGCAGATCCAAACTGCGGCTCAGCACCACCCGTAGCGGTTCCGGTGAACGCCGGCCCCTGCTGGTGAGCAGCGGATCATCGCCGCGAACCGTGCCACCCCCAACCACCACGGCATCCATGCCGCTGCGCAGCCGATGCACCCAATCGCGGGCGGATGGACCGCTGATCCATTGGCTGACGCCATTGGGCAAAGCGGTGCGGCCATCCAGGCTCATGGCCCACTTCAGAACCCCGAACGGGCGGCCTGTGCGCACGCGATGCAGAAAAGCCCGGTTCTGCTGGCGGGCCTCCTCGCGCAGTACACCACTGATCACCTCCAGCCCCGCCTCCCTCAGCTGACGGATGCCGCCCCCATCCACCCGGGGATCGGGATCCTCCAGGGCGATCACAACGCGGCCAATGCCCGCGCTCAGCACCGCCTCACTGCAGGGGGGCGTGCGGCCGTGGTGGCAGCAGGGTTCAAGGGTGACCACAAGGGTTCCGCCCCGGGCCGCATCCCCGGCCTGCCGCAAGGCACCCACCTCAGCATGGGCATCTCCGGCCCGCGCATGAAAGCCTTCGCCCACCAGTCGGCCTTGGCGATCAAGAACCACGGCCCCCACGAGAGGGTTGGGGCTGGTGTGACCTTCAGCAAGGGCGGCCAGGGCTAGGGCCCGCCGCATCCAGAGCTCCCACATCAGCTGAGGGGCAGCTCCTGCAGGGACCGCCATTCACCGACGACGTAGGGAGGGATCGGCAACTCGGTGAAGACACCCGGCAACGCCAAACGCAGCGGTCGGTTGTTGCTGAGATCGTCCAGCAAAGGATCGAGGGCAAATTCAGCCGCTGCGTCACGGCCATCAGTGGCCAGCACCGGATTGGCCAAGGTGATGTCGTCCAGCTGCCATTCGCGCCGACCCGCCAAAACCTGGAGGCTCACTGGATGATCGAGCCGCATTTTTCCGGGATAGCCCACCACGCGCAGCACCACCGGCTGGCCTGCAGGGCCCTCGCGGTAGGCCACCGCCTGCCAGCTGTCGTAATCGAGGTCCCGGAGGCTCTCCAGCGAACGGACCATTGCAACACCGGCCTCGTTCTCGTGCTGATGAACCTGGGCCCAGGCCAGACCCGGCGTGAGAAGCAGCAGCCCCAGAGCGGCCAACAAACAGCAGAGCAAACGGCGCATGGGCAGGAGGTGACTCAGCGAATTCTCACAACAATCCTTGCTTTAAGGCGATTTCCGCCAACAATCAGCCCATGGAGGTTGCTTTTCATTCAGCACCTGGGCTCAGCAAGGTGCATGAAATTGCCTGCCATTACGGCTTCCAAAGCCGCAATCACTTCGCCAAGGATTACAGAAGCCAATTCGGTGAATCCCCCAGCGCAACACTTCAACGAGCATCAGCTCCGGGGATGAGCATCCAATCGGTCTCCGTGGCCCAGAACCCCCAGATGGCCATGGCCCTGAGGTAATGGCAGGCCCGGAAGGTGTTCACCGCGGTGATCGCCTCAGGGGTGCGGAACTGCAGACCACCGGAATACACCTGCTCAACAACAGCTGAGCAGATCGCTTGCGCCGTCTGCTTGTCCCCCATCAGGCGGTAGTAGCTGGCTATCCCGAAGTTGATCCCCGTCCACACCTCGAGCGGGTGGGTGCCATTGGGATCCAAGGGAGTGCCATCACGGCGCAAGCCGTTGGCCACTCCGAGGGATCCGCCATCGAAAGCCTCGAAGCAGGCCTCCTTCACCACCTTCAAGGTGCTGCGGCTGTTGCTGTCACTCACCACCGGCGGCAGGCCCAAGAGCCGTGCGTAGAAATCACCGCAGAGCTGATCAGCCATCACCACAGGCGTGCCGCTCTCGGCATCAATGTCGTAGTACTCGCCGTTCCAGAGCAGCTTGTCGAAATTGCCCCGGGATTGTTCCAGCCAACCGCTGAATTCCCTTTGCTCAGCAGAGGTGTCCAGCCCGGTGCTGAGCTGAAGCGTCTGGGCAATGGCCAGGGCTGCCTCGAGAGCAGCAATCCAGAGGGCACCGCAGTAGGCACTCACTCCTTTGAGGGGCCAGTCGTCGAAGGTCTGATCCGGAGCACCGCCGTTGTCGGGCAGGCCATCGTTGTTCACATCGAACGTCTTGAGGAAGCGCAGCGCCTCCACGGCCGCCGGCCAGCAATCAGCGAGGAAGCGAATGTCTTCACCACTGGGGGCGAGCTTGAAGCTACGCCACACCTGCAGCACAAAATCACTGCCGAGGTCCTTCCACAGGTTGCAGTCCTGATAGGCGGTGTAGTTGGTCGCATCCCAGGGGATCTCGTTGGGAGCCCCCAGGTCATGGGGGGTGGCTCCTTTCACCTTGCGATCAGCCTCCACCCGGCCCTTGCCCTGGGTGAAATACCAGCCGATCGGGCGCTGGGTGGCATCCGCCGCCGGAATCGCCCGGGCAAAGCTGCGCAGCACAGCCTTGTCGAGTTCCGGCCAAAGCTGCAGCAGGGCCAGGGATCCATAGAGACGAACGTCGAGGCTTTCGTACCAGGCGTAGTCGAGGCACTCGAGAACGCCGAAGCGGCCGTAGGGATCCTCAGGTGATGCCGCACTCCAGAGACTGCCGCCACTGCAGAGGTCGTAAAGCTCATTGAACAGAGCCATCCGCAGCGGTTCCGGCAGGTCCTGGCGTTGCAGCACCGGCTCCTGCCAGGCATCGATCTTCTGGCGCCAACTGCGCCAGTCACGCAGCGATTCAGCGGCAATGGCAACCGCCTGGTTGGCATCCGCAGCGAAGAAGTCGGTGTAGCGACGCAGCGCCTGGCTGCCGGTGGCAAAGCCCGTCACAGGCAGGTCCCAGCTGATCACCAGCGGGATCTCAATGCTCTGCCCAGGGGCCAGCTGACACTGCACCGCAAGGGCAGCACTGAGGGGATCGTCGGAGCCACTGCGTCGGTCATTGTTGCTTTCAGGGATGGAGCCATCAGCACTGAAGCTGTCCCACAGCTCACGCCCATCACCGCTGGGATTCCAGCGGCTGCAGCGCTGGATCGTCACACCGGGCTGCTCAGCTGCGGCAATGCACCACTGGCCCTCACCTTCGGCAACGGGATTGGAGGCGTTGCCCTCCAGCACCACTCCCTTGAGGGAGCCATAGTCAATGCAACGGTTGCGCTGGCCGGCGGTGCTGCCGATGGCCGGGGCGTAGTTGTGCTCGGGGCTGCCGTCATCGCGGAAGTGAACCTCCGCCGAGGCATCGGTGTTGGTGAACCAGCCGGTGGTGTTGCGCCAGCACAACAGCAACGACAAATCAAGAGGCTGATCCGTGGGATTGCGCAGCGTCCAGATGAACACCGCCACCGGGTAGCTGGTGCGCTGGTAATCACCCGGCAGGATCGGGCTGAAGGCCTCACAACGCACCTCAGCGTCATACACGCCCTCGTAGCTGGTCCAACTGAAGGGGTAGCGGGCGGCATAGGTGCCGGTGCTGCGGTCCGGCGTGCTGGCCGGATACCACTCCCAGGCCTTCAGCGGCTGGCCAGCCTCCTGCCGCGAGGCATCCTTATCCGGCTGAACCGCAAGGGCGTGGGCGCGCTTGCCGCGGCCATTCCCTTCAAACAGAGCGAACTGGCAATCGGGAAGCACCCCAAACCAGTGCTCGCCGCCATCGAGGTGCCAGAGGTTGATGTTGCCGTCGGGCGCCCGCCCGAAGCAGCCAGCTCCGAAGCCCCCCAGCGGCATGCCGTGGTTGGGGCCGTCGTCGAGGTTGCTGGCATAGCGAACCGTGTAGGGCTTGTCCCAGCCCAGGCCGAAGGGTCGGCTCCAGGAGGCCTCCGGTGGCTGCCAGCGCTTGGCTTGCTTGCAGCGACCCAGCAGAGAGTTCAGAGCGGACCAACCGAACGAAGCCATGCAGGGGCCGAGAGTCGCCTCAGATTGCCAGGTTTGAAGCGATCAGCCAGCCGTTGCGATCAGCCTGCAGTCATCAGCCTGCAGACAGGGGTGAGGGATTGTCTTCGGCATCCAGCAGGGCATCCAAGGTGACCGCCGTGCGGACCAGGGCTTGATAGCGATGCAGGCTGCGGCGGTTCTGATCCAGCCAACGGCCGGGGGCTGTCCCCTCCAGGTCAGGCTGATCGGGATCGAGCAGGGGCAGATCGTCCTGCTGGGCAATCAAGGCAATCAGAAGCTCGTGTAAGCGTTGGCGACGATCGTGGGCTGGGGTCATGCCTCCTCCATCAGGTCGTTCAGGCGCTGTTCCGCCGCCAAGGGCAGCGTCACCGGATCAGCGGTGTAGCTGCAAGCCTGGGCAATCCGAGCCTGCAGCGGGGCCTGCGCCAGCGGCCAGCTGCTGAGCCCGAGTTCGTCATAGATCCGTTTCACCGCAGCGAGGGGTTGGCGGATCAATGCCTCATAGGACACCTCAACCAACTGCCCCGCAGGAATGCGATAACGAGACGTCTCAAAGGCCTCAAGCAGCTGGCGATGGGCCGAGCGACGGAGCTGCAAGCCTCGAAGCAGCACCGCAGGGCGCAGGAAGCCCCCTGCCATGGCCTCACAAACCCTGACACCAGAATGACGGGATGATCGATGTGATCGGCACCGACGCCGGGGCGCCAGCCTCGTTGCCTGCTCCACAGCAGACGTTGCTGCGGGCAGCCGCCGTGATTGCAGCACCGCAGCGGTTGCAAGCTGCTCTGCAGGACTGGCTGGGGGACACCCTGCCGAAGCTGATCAGCAGCGATGACCCGCGGGCTCTGATGGACAGTCTGCAATCCCGGCATACGGAAGAGCCTGTGGTGGTGCTGGCCAGCGGCGATCCGCTCTGGTTCGGCCTGGGGCGCATCCTTTGCGACCGCATCGGGGCAGAGCGGCTGCGGTTTCATCCGGCCCCCACATCGCTGCAGCTGGCCTTCGCCCGCATCGGCCGACACTGGCAGGACGCCGACTGGGTGAGCCTGCACGGACGGGACCCCGAAATCCTGGCCAGCACTTTGCAGAAGCGACCCGCAGCCTTGGCGGTGCTCACTGACCCGAACCAGGGGGGTGCCGGCACCGTGCAGCAGATGTTGCGCAGCAGCGGCCTGGAGGCCAGCACGGACCTGTGGCTCTGCGAAAACCTCGGGCACCCCGATGAACGGGTGCAGCGGATCACACCCGGCACCGCGTTACCAACAGATCTACATCCGCTGCTGATTGCACTGCTGATCGCCCGCGAACCTGCCGCACCAGATCCGCATCAACTGCCCTTGTTCGGGCTCGATGACGGGCTCTACCTGCAGCACTGCGATCATCCCGGACTGATGACCAAGCGGGAGGTGCGCATCCAACTTCTGGCCGAACTCGCCCTGCCGGAGCAAGGCGTGCTCTGGGATCTGGGGGCCGGCACCGGCAGCGTCGGTCTGGAAGCGCTGCGTCTGCGGCCTGGGCTGCAACTGCTGGCGGTGGAACGCCGCGCCGGTGGCGCACAATTGATCCAACGCAATGCACAACGGCTCGGCGTCAGCCCTGCGGCGGTGCTGGAGGCCGACGCCACCACGGTGCTGCACGGCGGGCTCCCGAGCCAGCTCAGTCAGCCCGACCGGGTTCTGCTCGGGGGCGGTGGCGCCCAACGGGAACGCTTGCTGCAGGAGGTGCTGACGCGACTGCGGTCTGGAGGTGTTGTGGTGATCCCCCTGGCGAGCATGGAGGCGTTGGCCAGCGTTCGGCCGCTGCTCGAGAACGCTGGATTGGCCGTGCGCGTTCAGCAACTGCAGGCCTGGCGGGGACAACCGCTGGGGGATGGCACCCGCCTGGCTCCGATGAACCCCACCTTGATCGTGACAGGAACGAAGCCGGCTTAAGCCGACTTCACGGCGAAAGCTGAAACGGGGCAATCCGAACCGGATCGCCGATGCCAATACCAAGCCGCTGCGCCTCACCGGCACCGATCTCAATCACCGCATCAACGAAATCAGCCCGCCCATTGCCATCCGCATCGGCGGCGTAGGAGCGGCAGGGCAGGGCAGCGCAGGTGGGAACGGCAGGCACCAGATCGAGCACCCGCCCATCGCGCACAAAGATCATGTCCAGAGGCGCAAGGGTGTTGAACATCCAGAAGCGCTGCGGCTGGGGGGTGGCAAAGGGAAACCACATCCCGCGCAAGGGCGGCAGGGGCGGCCGCTGCATCAACCCCAAACGCTGCTGCTCCTTACTGCGGGCTACCTCGAGATCAATGCAACGCAGCTTGCCCACGCACCAGCGGGCCCCAATCGGCAGCCACTGCGGGGGCGGCTCAGGGGGCAGAGCATCCATGGCCGCTCAAGCCTCCGGCAACACCTGCCCGAGGCAATACCCCCGGCCGCGCACGGTCTGCAGCAAACGACGCTCACCACCGGCCTCCAGCTTTTGACGCAAGTAGCGCACGTACACCTCAACAACATTGCTGCTGGAACGCTCCCCCTGCCACACCTCCTGAAGCAGCAGCTCGCGGCTCAACACCTGGCCGCGCCGCCGCAACAGCACCTGCAACAGCATGAATTCCCGAGCCGTCAACGCCACCACACGTTCTCCCCGCCGCACCGTCCGGTTGGTTGGATCAACGCTGAGATCGTCCAGGTGAAGCAGCGCCGGTCGCTGACCCGAGCGCTGTTGAATCGTGCGGTGCAGGCGCAGACGCAGCAACAGATCGCTGGGCCCGATCTCCGAGAGCCAGAAATCATCGGCGCCGCTTCCCAGGCAGGCGGCGCGGGCCTCGACGCTGTCGCGTTCCAGATCCAACAAGATCGGCATGACCCCGAAACGACTGCGCAGGTCTTGAATCAATGCGGCCTGATCGGCCGCCAGTACAGCCGCCACAGGAGATTCACCCGGTTCAGCGGCATGGGCCGATGGCCCGGCACTGAGCCAGTCGAGGGTGGCGTAGCCCGATGCGGCCAGACGGGGCGCCAGGGACACGGCCGAAGCACCTGCCAGCAGCAAGAGTGGATCAGCATTCATTCCCGCTCAGGCTTGGCGATGTGGGGCAGGCCCCAACCCAGTTTGTTGCGCAGCACCTGGAAGAACTCATGGTCGGCGAGGCGCACAAAACGCACGGGGTGATCGCTGCGACGGATCAACACCCGATCTTCCGGCCAGACATAGCAACCGGCACTGCCGTCCACCACCATCATCAGCCGCTCCGGCGTGGCTGGAAAAATCGTGACGGGTTCACGGTCGCTGAACACCAGGGCGCGGGAGGCCAGGGAATGGGGCGCGATCGGGGTAAGTTGCAGTACCGGACAATCCGGCGTGATCACCGGCCCGCCGGAGCTGAGGGCGTAGGCCGTCGAGCCCGTCGGCGTGGAGAGGATCACACCATCGGCGGCGATGTCCACGGGGGCGTGGCGGCCAATGGCGATCTCGAAATGACACATGCTCGTGAGCGGCTCACGGTGCAGTGCCATTTCGTTGAGAGACAGCGCCTCCCAGCGGCGCTGATCGCCCCGCATCACACTCACTACGAGGTTGCTGCGTTCCTCGATCGTCCATTGTTGGGTGAGCACCACATCGAGGGCCCGGTCCAGATCATCGAGATAGGCCTCGGCCAGGAATCCCAGGTGGCCGGTGTTGATCGTGAGGATCGGAATCCCCACAGGGGCGGTCTGCCGCGCGGCGGAGAGCACCGTGCCGTCACCCCCCAGCACGATGGCCAACACCATCGATTGATCGAAGCCCTTGGGTACACAGGCGCTGTAGCCGCGCAGCCGCAGGTGCTGATCAGGGTTGGCAAAGCCCACCATGCCCCCAGAACTGCTGGCCCGCTCCACGGCATGGCCGGCTGCCTCCAGACGCTGCTGAATCGTGTCCGCCGTCTGCACTGCCAGCGGCTTGCCGTCATTGACGATCAGTCCGATCCGGGGCACTGATCCACTACGGGTAGAGGTCAGCCACAGCCTATGGGACGCGCGAGAACTGAACGCCGCTCAGTAACGAAGGTTCCCGATCAGAACTGCTCGAGGAAGCGCAGATCGCTGGTGTACAGCCGGCGGATGTCGTCAATGCCATGGCGCACCATGCAGAAGCGCTCCACCCCCAGGCCCGCGGCGAAACCGCTGTAGCGCTCCGGATCGAGGCCCAGCCCTTCCAGCACGGCGGGATCCACCATGCCGCAACCCATCACCTCAAGCCAGCGGCCGCGCCACTGCACATCCACCTCGGCTGAAGGCTCGGTGAAGGGGAAATAACTGGCCCGGAAACGCACCGGCAGGTCGCCGAAGAAGGCCTTGAGGAAAGCCATCACCGTGCCGCGCAGGTGGCTGAAATCGAGCCCCTCATCAATGGCCAGCACCTCCACCTGGTGGAACACAGGCGAGTGGGTGGCATCAACGGCATCGCGGCGATAGACCCGACCGGGAGCCACGATCCGCACCGGCGGCGGGTTCTCTTCGAGGTGACGGATCTGCACCGGGGAGGTGTGGGTCCGCATCAGCAGGTCACCACCGAGATAAAAGGTGTCCTGCATGTCCCGGGCCGGATGGTCCTCGGGGATGTTCAGCGCAGAGAAGTTGTAGTGGTCCCGTTCCACCTCAGGTCCCTCAGCCACGCTGTAGCCGAGGCCCAGGAACAGATCGACGATCTCTTCTGTGGTGGTAATCAGGGGATGGCGATGGCCCATCGGCACCCCGGAAGCCGGAGCGGTGACATCGAGGCTTTCCCTGGCGATGCGCTCCGCCATGGCCGCCTGCTTCACGGCCTGCAGCCGCTCTCCCAAGAGCGACTGCACCTGCGTTTTCAGCACGTTGGCGCGCTGACCCACCAGGGGACGCTCCTCACCGGGCAACTTGCCCATTGCCCCGAGCACACCGGAGATGCGGCCCTTCTTGCCCAGCAGCCCGACCCGCAGTTGCTCCAGCGCAGCGGCATCAGCCGCCTCGGCGATCTCCGCCGCGGCCTGCTGCTCGAGGGCATCAAGTTGATCGGTGAGCTGCTGCAGGGTGACCGGTGCGCTCACAAGGATGGAACAGACAGCTGCCGACTGTAAGCAGCCATGCCGCTTAGGTTCACCTCAGTGCGAATGACCCCATGGCCCCGCTGCGGATCCTGATCAGTAATGACGATGGGGTCTTCGCCGACGGCATCCGAACCCTGGCCGCCGCAGCGGCAGCCCGCGGCCATCAGGTGACGGTGGTCTGCCCGGATCAGGAACGGTCTGCCACTGGCCATGGCCTCACCCTGCAGACCCCCATCCGCGCCGAGCGGGCCGATGAACTGTTCGCCCCAGGGGTCACCGCCTGGGCCTGCAGTGGCACCCCCGCCGACTGCATGAAGCTGGCCCTTTTCGAACTAGTGAAGGAGAAGCCAGACCTGGTGCTCTCCGGCATCAATCACGGACCCAACCTGGGAACAGATGTGTTCTGTTCCGGCACCGTTGCCGCAGCGATGGAAGGCACCCTTGAGGGCATTCGTTCCCTGGCGGTGAGCAGCGCCTGCTTCCAGTGGCGTCAGTTTCAGGCGGCCGCCGATCTTGCCCTGGAGGTGAGTGAACAGGCCATCGCCGACAAGTGGCCCGACAACCTGCTGCTCAACCTCAACATCCCCCCCTGTGCGCTGGAGGAGATGGGAGCACTGCGCTGGACCCGTCTCTCGGTCCGGCGATACGACGAGCAATTCAGCCGTCGGGAAGACCCCCGTGGCCGCGCCTACTACTGGCTTGCGGGAGAAGCCGTGCAGGATCTGGAATCAGCCGGAGAAGGCCCCCGGGATTGGCCCAGTGATGTGGCCCAGATCCATGCCAATTCCCCCTCACTGACACCGATCCAGCCCGACCTGTTCTGGCGAGGCCCCCTCAGCGGACTGCCGCAACTCAAGCTCAAGGATCAACTGGTGCGGTAAACCCGCTGCAGCAACCAGAGGGAGAACAACACCCCGATCAGGTGGGCGAACAGCACCTGGGTGTTGCTGAGCACAGACAGCATTTCCAGGGAGGTGATGGCCAGGTTGTCGGCCATGCCGCGACCGCCGATGGCAATGCCGGGAGTCTGCATCGAGGCCTGCACGAACAAGCTGCCGGCGAGGGCCTGATAGCCGATGGTGGCGAAGGTGAGGCCCAGGAGATCCGCCAACAGGCCCCGTTTGATCAGCCGCGCCACCTCGCCCCGACTGGGACGGGCCGCGCTGTCGATGGCCCGACCGGTACGAACGATCAGCCAGCCCTGCCAGAGGCTGAACAGCAGCACGAGGAAGGCCAGGGACGTGAGCGAAAGGCCAGGCCCCAGGCCCACAGCACGTTCGGAATTGCGGGCCAGGCTGCCGCCGATGTTGTTGAACAGCAGAACGCCCACCACAACGATGCCGAGAACCACCTGGATCCAGAAGCGGATCCATCCCATCCGACGCACGCCGAACGACAACTTCTGGAAATCGAGGCGGTCTGGCATGCCCTGGTGCTCGGTCGTTCAAACTTGCCACCAAAGCGCACCTTCTGCACCTCTTTGATCCCGCTCTGCTCTCCAGAGGAAGCCCGTCGGCCTACTGCCCTGGCGCTAGGGAGTTTCGATGGACTGCATGCCGGCCATCGCCGCGTGATCGCCGAGGCCATCCAGGACAGCCCAGACAATGCCGTTGCCTCGGTGGTGAGCTTCTGGCCGCATCCCCGTGAGGTGCTGTTCGGGGAGGCACGCCTGAGGCTGGATCTACCCAGCGAAAAACTCGCCCTGCTCGAACCCCTGGGGATACATCAGCTCGTGCTGGTGCCCTTCACCCGCGAGCTCGCTCAGCTGAGTGCGGAGGACTTCGTCACCAGCGTGCTGCTGAACACACTTCAGGCCAGGCGCATTGCCGTGGGCACCAACTTCCGCTTCGGTCATCAGCGGCGCGGTGACGCCGAGATGCTGGAACGGCTGGCGGCTCGCAGCGGCGTTGAAGTGAAGGTGGTGCCGATCGTTGAAGACCAAGAGGGCCGGATGAGCAGCAGCCGCATACGCGCGGCCCTCGACCAGGCCGACCTCACCACCGCCAAATCCTTGCTGGGCCGGGCCTACCGCTTTCAGGGACGGGTGGTGCGGGGCCGAGGCCTGGGGCGTGAACTGGGCTGGCCCACCGCCAATCTCCAGGTGGATGGGCGTAAGGCCTTGCCAGGCCTTGGCGTCTACGCCGCCTGGGCCCAACTGGATGGGGATGACAATCGGCTACCGGCCGTGATGAACCTCGGGCCCCAACCAACGATCGATCCAACGTCCCCTTCAGCTGTGGAGGTGCACCTTCTGGATCAGAGCCTGGAACTGGAAGGCCGGCAACTGGGCGTCGAGCCAGTGCAGCGCTTGCGCGGCCAGACCAAATTCAGCGGCCTGGAGGAGCTCAGCAGCCAGATCGGCCGCGACGCAGCCCAGGCCCGAGAGATTCTTCAGGCCGGCTCTCAGGCCACGGTCGGATAGGCATTCACCAGCCCCCAGACAATGAACACACCAATGCCGCCGAGAAGGACGATTCCCCAGACCAGAACGTGCATGGTGCTCTCAGAACCACCGTTCTCCATGACCGACGCCGAAACCGTTGCCCACAGGGTGCCATGAATCCAACCCCAAGCGAGACATCCCTGGATCCACGGGTGGCACGACTGATCGACGCCAACCTCGACCGTGCACGGGAAGGCCTGAGGGTGGTCGAGGACTGGTGCCGCTTTGGGCTGGAGCAACAGGATCTGGTGGTGCGTATCAAGGACTGGCGTCAACGGCTGGGGCGACTGCATCACGACAGCTACAAGCAGGCCCGCTCCACCAGCACCGACACCGGCGCCGGATTGGAGCATCCGGCCCAGCTCGATCGCCACAGCCCCGACCACGTGGTGGCGGCCAACTGCGCCCGGGTGCAGGAGGCGTTGCGGGTGCTGGAGGAGTACGGCCGCACCATCGATCCTGCGCTGGCCGCTGAAGCCGCAGCGATCCGCTACGGGCTTTACGACCTGGAGGTGACCTGTCTCAACGCCACCCTGGGAGCGAGGCGACGCAACAAGCTCAAGGACGCTCGCCTTTGCCTGATCACTACCCCCTGCGATGACCTGACCGATCGGGTGGAGGCGGCCCTGCGGAACGGCGTTGGGATGGTGCAGTACCGCTGCAAAGCGGGGAACGACCGCGAACGCCTGCAGGAGGCTCAGAAGCTCAGGCAGCTCTGCACCCGCTACGGGGCGCTCTTATTCATCAATGACCGTGTGGACATTGCCCTGGCGGTGGATGCGGATGGGGTGCACCTGGGTCAGGAGGACATGCCCAGCGAGGTGGCCCGCGATCTACTGGGTTCCGATCGTCTGCTGGGCCGCAGCACCCACAGCATCGAGCAGGTTCATCAGGCTCAGCAGGAGCCGGTCGATTATCTCGGCTTCGGCCCGATCCACTCCACGGCCGTCAAACCCGAGCGGAACCCTGTTGGTGTGGAGCTACTGGCGCAGGCCACTGCGATCAGCCAATGCGCCGTCTTCGCCATCGGTGGAATCACCCCGGCCAACCTGCCGGCGCTACTCACGGCAGGGGGGCAGCGCGTGGCCGTGATCGGCGCGATCATGCACGCAGAAGACAGCGGTCTGGCCTCGCGGCAACTGCACCAGCAGCTGGACCACGCCACGTTCTGAGCCATGCCACTCACCCTGATGGTCAACGGTGAAACCCGCGTGCTGGATCCAGCACCGGACCCCGCCAGCCTTGGGGCTGTTGTTGCCTTGCTGGCCAACAACCCCCAACTGGTGGTCGCCGAGCACAACGGCGTGATCGCACCCCGCAGCCGCTGGGACAGCATCGTGGTGAAGGATGACGACACCCTTGAGATCGTCACCATCGTTGGTGGTGGTTCCTAGAGTCACCGGATCAATGCTGTGGGCGCTGCTGTGGCCACTCCCCGACTGTTGACACGATCCCGACGACTGCTCGCATCACTGCTGTTGCCGCTGGTGATTGTCGGGCTCTGCCTGTTCCAGGCACAGCCGGCTGATGCCGCCCGCGGTGGGCGCATGGGAGGGGGCAGTTTCCGTGCTCCCTCAATGCCGCGATCCGGTGGCAGCTACGGGGGTGGCTACCGCGGGGGGGGCTACCGCGGCGGCGGGATGGGCTTCCCTTTCCTCATTCCCATCTTCGGCTTCGGTGGTGGTGGACTGTTTGGTCTGCTGATCCTGATGGCGGTAGCAGGCGTGCTGGTGAACGCCCTTCGTGGCGTTGGCAATGCCCCCTCTATCGGTGGTGCTGCTGCGACTCCAGTCATGCCGCGCAACGTGAACATGATTCAAGTGCAGGTGGGTCTGCTGGCCAGTGCCAAATCCCTACAGGAGGATCTGCGCTCCTTGGCCTCCTCCTCGGACACCAGCAGTTCCGCCGGTCTTCAAAGGCTGCTGCAGGAGACAACCCTGGCACTGCTGCGCCAACCAGACCTCTGGGTTTACGCCAATGCCGAGAGCGGCAGTGTTCCCCTCAGTTCGGCTGAATCGACGTTCAATCGCCTCTCGATGAACGAGCGCAGCAAGTTGGACGCTGAGCTCACCAGCAACGTCGGCGGACAGCGGACAACGGACACGAGCAGCAGCGCTGGAGACGCTGATGCCACCAACGAATTCATCGTTGTGACCTTGCTGGTGGCCTCCACGGCATCGGCCAAGCTCGCCGGAGCCGACACCGGAGAAGATCTGCGCCAGACCCTGCGCATTCTTGGTTCCACAGCCTCTAGTGAACTTATGGCCCTGGAAGTGATCTGGCAACCGGAAGGCCGCGGAGATGTACTGAGCGCCAACGACCTGGTGACGGCCTACCCCAACCTCCAACACCTCTGAGAAGCCAGACCCCTTCATGGCTCATCTACAGGTTTTCTGAGTATTTCTCCCCAGCGATCAGGCCTAATTTGGGTTGAATAGTTTTCGCACCTCCAGCGTTGGCTCCCGACCCCCGCTCCATGCAATGGCAACAGGACGGTGAGCTGGCGCGGGCTGATCTCAATGCTCTTGTGCATGCGCTTCAGCAGGTGGAGTGCGATCACAACAGCGCTGAGCTGCAGCGTCTCGGCCAGATCGATCCTTCCGCTGCGGCTTGAAGCCTCAGCTTGAATCGCCCGGGGCACAGCCCCTGAGCATCCGTAATGCAGCCATGGCTGCGCCATAGCCGTTGTCGATATTCACCACCGTCAGACCTGGAGCACAGCTGGCAAGCATTCCTTCCAAAGCAGTTCGTCCCCCTGCGCTGATTCCATAGCCAACCGAAACCGGGACGCCGATCACGGGTTGCGGCACCAGACCAGCCAGCACCGTCGGCAACGCACCCTCCATTCCGGCGCAGGCGATCAGGATCCGCGCCGATGCCAGACGGGGCAGTTGATCGAGCAGACGGTGCAATCCAGCCACCCCCACATCCATCACAGGATCCACGCCTATGCCATGGCAACGCAGGGCCAAGCTGATCTCCGCCACCACCGTGCGATCACTGCTGCCTCCACTTAGCACCACCACCGCAGCCGGTGGCGCAGGCACAGGAGGCAGTGCACCCAGGGTGAGGCAGCGAGCATCGGCATGCAGCTCCACCGCCGGCAACGCCTCACAAACCCGTGCCGCCTTTTCGGGAGCCACCCGGGTCACCAGACCCAGTTCCCCTGCTGCGGAGAAGCTCTCAAGGATGGCGATGATCTGATCGGCTGTCTTGTGTTCCCCCCACACGGCCTCGACCATGCCCAAGCGCTGACGGCGCCGCAGATCGAGGCGAGCATCCGGCGTGGTCACTGCGGCAACAGTTCCCCTTCAAACACCAGCGGGAACGGGTTGCCATGGCGCTGGCCTGTTTGCTCGCGGGCCAAGGTCTCGAAGCGCTCCTGGACCTTCTCCACCTCGGCCATAGAGATCGATTTCCATGCCTTACGACTGCTCCAACGAATCAGCAGAGTTCCCTCTTCGGTTACCGGATCCCAGAACAGATCACGGCCCAGAAAACCAGGCTGTTGCTTCAACCAAGGCTCCCAGCTGCCGCTTTCCGCCACCATCCACTGATCACGGCTATCCCGGGGTACCTGCAGCCTCAGGTGCTCCACCACAGCCACCACGTCGCCAAGTGGCGGTTCGGACTCTGCCCGCACCTCAGTCTGCGAAAGCCCGCCCAACAAGAGAACCAGCACCAAAAAAGGTGCGATAACCCTAAGCAGTACAGACCGGAGGTGATGCACGGTTCAGCTCCGCTGCAGCAGAGCCACAGCCTGGCAACTGATGCCCTCTTCCCGTCCCTCCGGACCCAAGCCTTCGTTGGTGGTGGCCTTCACACCCACGGCATCGGGGGCAATGCCGATCGCTGACGCCATCCGGCTGCTCATCTCGGCGATATGCGGCTTGAGCTTGGGGCGCTCAGCAATCACCACCGCATCGATGTTCACCACCGACCAGCCGCGTTCCTTCACCAGCTTCACCACTTGATCCAGCAGCTTCAAGCTGTCGGCCCCTTCCCATTGGGGATCGGTGGGGGGGAAGTACTTCCCGATGTCACCAAGGGCGAGGGCCCCGAGCAGCGCATCCATCACCGCATGCACCAGCACATCGGCATCGCTGTGGCCATCCAGGCCAAGGCCATCGGGATGATCCAGAGTCACACCCCCCAGGATGAGGGCCCGTCCGGGCACCAGCCGATGGATGTCGTATCCGTTGCCGATGCGCAGCTCCATGGCGGGATCTGAAGGGTCATTCATTGTCGCGGTCTGCCAGCGGACAAACAGATCGGGCCGCCGCTCGCGGGTGCGCTGCTCCCGCTGCGCCTGGCGCCACCGGGCGATGGCACCGTGGTCGCCACTGCGCAGCACATCCGGAACGGTCATGCCGCGGAAGTCGGCGGGGCGGGTGTAGTGCGGGTGTTCCAGGAGGAGTGCACTGTGGCTTTCCTCCACCAGGGAATCGGCCGTCCCCACCGTGCCGGGCAGCAGGCGCACAACACCGTTGATCACCGTCATCGCCGGCAGCTCACCACCGGTGAGGACGAAATCACCCATCGACACCTCCTCATCGGCCAGGCCGCGAATCCGCTCGTCGAAACCCTCGTAGTGACCGCAGAGGAAGACCAGTTGATCATGGTCATTAGACCAACGCTGTAGATCTGCCTGCTGCAGGGGGCGCCCCTGCGGTGACATCAACAGCACCCGGCTGCGAAGACTACGGGGAATAGCCTCCATCGCGGCGAACACCGGCTCGGGCTTGAGCACCATGCCGGCACCGCCCCCGTAGGGCTCGTCGTCCACCTTGCGATGGCGATCTGTGGCGAAGTCCCTCGGGTTATGCAGATGCAACTCGGCAATGCCCGCGTTGAAGGCACGACCGATCACCCCTAGCTCCAGCAGAGGAGCAAACGCCTGCGGCGCCAGGCTCACCACATCAAGGCGGTAGGGCGCCATGCCGCCTCAGGCCGCGGGTTTGGACACCCTTCGGATGTCCGTGCAGAAACTGCCCTGCACTGGTGTTCCCTGGGCATCCACCGCCGTGGTGCTGCGCAGGCGCAGGTTCACACGCGTGAACCAGATCCGCTCCTGAACCTGCACGCCGTCAGCCCGGCTGAGGTTCAGCTCCATGCTGCCGTCAGGCCAGAACCTCCAGTTACCTGGGGAATCACCATCGAGGATCAGCTGTCCATCAGAGGCGAAGGTGAGGATGCTGCTGATTCCACCAGGGGCCTGCACCTTCAGTTGGCCGAGAGCCCCCTGCTCGCTCACGCAGCGGACGATGAGTTCACCCCGTTCGCTGCTGTGCCAATCGTCATCACCACCGGCAGCCAGCTCAAAGCAACTGCGGAGGCTCATCCACTCCCCGTCGCAGAGGCTCAGAAAGGAGCCAGGGTCTTCGGGGGGAAAGGCTTGTTCACTCATGCACCCATCCTCTCAGCCGTGGGGCAGGCATTTCTTGTTACTGATCCCCTGTGTAACCCAGCTCCGCCAGGCGGGCCGGTTTGCTGCGCCAATCAGGCACCACCTTGACGAACAGCTCCAGATACACCGGGCCATCAATCAGCACCTGCATCTGCAGCCGCGCCCCCTGGCCGATCGTCTTGAGCATCGCCCCGCCTTTGCCGATCAGGATCCCCTTCTGACTCTTCCGTTCCACCAGAACCGTGGCCAAGACGGCCGTCCGACCCGCACCCTTGCCCTTGGCCGGCAACTCCTCAACGCGATCAATGGTGACGGCAACACTGTGGGGCACCTCCTCCCGCGTATGCAGAAGCACCTGCTCGCGAATGAGTTCCCCCAGCAGCACCCGCTCCGGTTGATCACTCACCATCTCGGGCGGATACAGCTGTGGCCCCAAAGGCAACTGAGCCGCCATCGCTGTTGTGAGCTCTGCGCAGCCATCGCCTGACAGGGCGCTGCAGCGGTACACCGGCCAATTCGTCTCCTGCAGCAGGGCGGCATAGGCCTCTTCCGCTTCAGAGCGGCGCTCCTCCGGCAGCTTGTCCCACTTGTTCAGGGCCACCAACACCGGCAGGGACTGCTGCTGCAGCAGATTCACGATGAAGGCATCACCGCGCCCCGGGCGCTCGCACCCCTCCAACAGCAAGACCACAAGGTCCACTTCACCGATGGCGCTGCGCGCACTCTTCACGAGCCGTTCCCCCAGCAAGTGGTGGGGTTTGTGGATGCCAGGCGTGTCCACCAGCACCATCTGGGCCACCTCCATGGTGAGGACGGCCCGAAGGCGGTTGCGGGTGGTCTGGGCCACGGGCGATGTGATCGCCACCTTCTCCCCCACCAGCTGATTCACCAGCGTGGATTTGCCCACGTTCGGGCGACCGATCAGTGCGATGAAGCCAGAGCGGTAATCCTCTGGCAGGGGAGTTGCGTGCATGCTCTAATTCTGCGCCGCCATTGAATCGACCCATAGCCTTAGGGCAGGAATTGAACAGGTCCATGGAGGATCAGCAGCCCACCTTCCAGCAGGCCATGGAAATCACAGCGGCCTGGCTGCAGCAGTGGGACAACGAGGAGATCAGCGATGAGGTGCTGGCCGACCGCATCGGTGAAATGGTGGCCAGCCGCGATGGTGCCCGGGGATTTTTCGTGGTGAGCCTGGCGGGCGAGAGCGTGCTGATGGATCGTTTGCCCGATGCCGTCGTTGGTCAATTGCGCGGAGCTGGTGCTGGCGTTGTGGATCTGAGCGTCCGCAATTTGGCCATGAGCACCGCCATGGCCGTGCATCACCGGCGCACGGGAGATGAGGCCCAGCAGGCCGGCTCGGAGAGGGTCAGCAGCCGCTGCATCGAACTGCTCAGGCTGCTGGAACCAGCGGAGGTAAAGGAGCGCCTGGAGCAACTGCTGGCCGCAGCCCTCGACAACCGCGGTGAGGACGTCGCCTTCCTGGAGAAGTGGGGGTACGACGCCGAGCAGAAACAAGCCATAGGAGACAGCATCTATGCCGTGGCTGAGGGCTGAGCCATAAAAAAAGCCCCGGACAGGCCGGGGCAAGGATTGATTCGATGGCGTTGAAATCGTCAGTCGCGACGACCACCACCGTTGAGGACGATGATCAGGCGCAGGATGAAGATGAACAGGTTGATGTAGGTGAGGTACATGCTCAGGGCACCTGCCAGATATTGGTCATCCCGGTAGGAGCGGGGCATCGTGTAGAAGTCGACGAAGGCGGCACCCACGAAGAGCACGGTGCCGAAGCCGGCGATCATCAGTTCAAAGCTGGTGCCATGGAACATGGCAGGGGCAAAGATGCCGCCGATGAACTGGACAACCATCGCCAGGATCAGACCGATCAATCCAAGACCAACCACTCCGGAGAGCGCCTGACCAACGGAATCGCTCATGCGACGGCCAACGATCGAGGCAATCACGAAGGTGATTCCAGTGGCCAGTGCGGCGGTGCCGACCGCACCCACGCCAGCAACGGCTCCCGCCAAAGCCACTAGACCACTCAGGGTGAACCCGGTGATCAGGCTGTAAATCGACAGCAGAGGCAAGGCTGTGGCGTTGTTGCCCTTCAAGGCGACGTTCTGCGCCACGAAGAACAGCACCAGGTTGCCGATCACAGCCACCCAGAACAGGGGCATGAACAGCGGTGTGGCCATTATCGAGAGACCACCAATCACCCCGATTGAGGTGAGCACCATGCCGCCGCCGACGTAGGGCAGCGCTTTATTGACGACGTTGGGGCCGACGAGGGCGCTCGATTGCGCCTCGCGGATCGCCTCCTGGAAATTGCTGCTTGCTGGCATGTCGACCAGGTCACCAAAGACTCATCACATCCTGCCAGCGGTGACAAGGGATTGGGGTGTGGATCTCCCTATCGACGTTGAACTTTGGGCGTTTTGCGTTCGTCCCGTCGGGCATAGGCCTCCACCACCCGCTGCACGAGGGGATGGCGCACCACATCCGCCGCGGTGAGGCGGCAGACCGCAACCCCTTCCACGCCCTCCAACACCTGAGATGCCTCCACCAAACCACTCTGCACCGTGGCAGGAAGATCCACCTGGGTGATGTCTCCGGTCACGACCATTCGCGAACGCTCTCCCAGGCGGGTGAGCACCATGCGCATCTGAGCCGGCGTGGTGTTCTGCGCCTCATCCAGGATCACAAAGGCATCGCTAAGGGTGCGGCCCCGCATGTAAGCCAGGGGAGCGACCTCGATCACGCCCTTCTCCAACAGCACAGTGGTTTTCTCCGCGCCTAGCAGGGAATGCAAAGCGTCGTAGAGCGGACGCAGATAGGGGTCCACCTTCTGCTGTAGGTCGCCCGGCAGGAACCCCAGACGCTCCCCGGCTTCAACAGCCGGCCGGGTAAGAATCAATCGCTCCACCTTGCGTTCGGTGAGCATCCGAACCGCGAGAACTGTGGCGAGAAAGGTTTTGCCGGTGCCGGCAGGACCTAGGGCAAAGGTGAGATCGTGGCGCTCCATGGCATCCACGTACTTCTTCTGGCGCAGGGTGCGCGGGCGCAGCAGATTGCCCTTCTGGCTCTTCGCCAATACCTGCTCGCCCATGGCGGCGTGGTCATCGCCGCGGCCAGTGTTGAGCGCTCCCAGCGCCGACTGGAGGTCCACCGGTGACACCGACTGGCCGTCCTGCCAGATCGGGCGCACCAATTCAACAACCGCAGCAGCCCTCTCGATCTGCGTTGGCCCCCCGGTGATCACCAGTTGAAGACCCCGCAACACCATGGAAGCTCCTGTCAGAGCTTCCAGGCGATGCAGGGTTGTTTCGGCTTCACCGGCTAGGGCCAGTGCAGCATCGGGATCAGGCAGGTCGAGAACGAAACGGCCGCGTTCGCCGTCGTCATACACCGGAATGATCAGCCCTCGGTGGATTCGGATTCTGAGGAATCAGAAGCTTCAGCTTCTGCAGCTTTCTCCTCAGCTGCTGCAGCCTTGGCCTCGGCAGCCTCCTTGGCGGCTTGCTTGGCATCAGCTTCACGCTTGGCCGCTTGCTTGGCCTTGCCCACGGTCTCTGCAGAACGCACGGTCTTTTCCAGGAGACCGCCGCGCTCGAGCAGCGTGCGAACCACATCAGTGGGTTGGGCACCCTGACCCAGACGCTCACGGATGGCCTCGGTGTCGAGGCGCGTTTCCTTCGTCCGCGGGTTGTAGAAGCCCAGCTCCTGTAGAGGACGACCATCCCTGCGTGAGGTGCTGTTGCAGGCCACGAGGCGGAAGCTCGCTTCCCGCTTCTTGCCAAACCGCTTCAGGCGGAGCTTGATCATCGTGGCCCTGGAATGAAGGAAAAGAGGTGGTCCGGCGATGCCCAAAGGCCCGCCAAACAACCACCATACCGTTCCGCCCTCACAGATCCCCGAAGCCCTTCTTCTTCTTGGCGGGTCGCTGCCGCTTCGGTGGTCCACCGCGACCGGGACGTCCTCCACCTCCGGGGATGCCTCCCATTCCGGGCATGCCTCCCATTCCGGGCATGCCTCCCATTCCGGGCATGCCTCCCATTCCGGGCATGTTGCCTTGGCTCATCTGCTGCATGAAGCCGCGCATTTTCTGGAAGTCGGCCAGCACCTTGTCCACATCTGCGGCCTGATGGCCGCTGCCACTGGCAATCCGGCGACGCCTTGAGGGTTGACTCGCCAGGAGGTCGGGATTTTCCCGCTCCTGCTGGGTCATCGAGCCGATCATGGCCTCGATGCGCTTGAGCTGTTGCTCCCCCTGCTTGAGCATGCCGTCATCGATCTTGTTCATGCCCGGGATCATTTTCATCAAACCCCCCAGCGAGCCCATGCGCTTGATCAAGCGCATCTGCTTCACGAAGTCCGAGAAATCAAACGTCGCCTCCTGCAGCTTCTTCTGCATCTTCTCGACGTCGGCGAGTTCGACCTCCTTCTGGGCCTTCTCCACCAGCGTCAGCACATCACCCATGCCGAGGATGCGGCTGGCCATCCGTTCGGGATGGAACGGCTGCAGGGCCTCCACCTTCTCTCCGGTGCCGATGAACTTGATCGGCTGACCGCTCACCTTGCGGATCGAAAGGGCGGCGCCACCGCGAGAATCACCATCAAGCTTGGTGAGCACCGCTCCGGTGATGCCCACCTGGTCGTGGAAGGCGCGGGTGAGTTCGGCCGCTTCCTGACCGATCATCGAATCCACCACCAGCAGCACCTCATCGGGCTGCACAGCGGTGCGGATCCGCACCATCTCCTCCATCATCTCGGTGTCGATCTGGAGGCGACCGGCGGTGTCGACCAGGAGTGTGTCGAAGCCTTCCTCTTTCGCCTTGGCCAGACCAGCGGCTGCAATGTCTTCCGGTTTGGCCTCAGCACCGAGGCTGAACACCTCGACATCGATCTGAGCACCAAGCGTTTTCAACTGCTCGATGGCGGCCGGTCGGTAAACATCGGCGCCCACCATCAGGGCTCGACGACCCTGATCCTTGAGGTGGAGGCCAAGCTTGGCCGTCGCGGTGGTTTTACCAGCACCCTGAAGGCCAGCCATCAACACGACGGTGGGAGCTTCAGCCGCCTTGGCCAGAGGAGCGTTATCGCCCCCCATGACCTCCACGAGCTGTTCATGGACCACCTGGATGAACTTCTGATCCGGGCTGACCCCGCGCACCACCTCGGCACCAACGGCTTTGTCGCGTACTTCAGCCACGAACTCCTTCACCACCGGCAGGCTGACGTCGGCTTCCAGCAAGGCCCGACGGACGTCCTTCAGGGCTCCATCTACGTTGGTATCGCTGATGCTGTCTTGGCCACGCAGCCCCTTGACCGCATCATCAAAACGGGCTGAAAGCTCGTCGAACATCGGCGTTACGCCCCTGGATCAATGGGGTGATCGTAAAAAGCGACGGTCAAGCAACCCGAGCAAACAACTCAGGAGCCAGGGATGTAGTCGTGCAAACGCCATTGGGTTCCATCTCTGCCGAGCACATAGGTCACGCTGAAATCAGTCGGTGCCGTCTCATCAATGACGGTTCCGTCAGCAGCCTGAAGGCGATCGCTGTAGGCCACCTGGGCCAGCAGTTCAATCCTCAGAGGCTTGCGGTCGACCACCTCGATGGTGGTGATGGAGGCATCAATCGACTTGGATCGCCCTACAGCCTGATCAGCTGCCCGCTCCAGCTCCACTCGCTTCACCAGGGGCTCCCTCGCCACGACGGAAAGATCAGCCGGCTCACCGGAGAGAATCAACGCCTTGGCATCAAGCCATCCCTGGAGCAAGGCCTGAAGCTCGGCTTCAGTGGGGGCATCACTGAGTAGCGGTTCTGCGGGCGCTGAAGGATCAAGGTCGGGCTTCAGGCTCGCGATGGGCTCGTCATCCGCAGGAGATGAAGCAGCATCGAGCTCCTGCTTCTCGTCAACCCTGTCGTCGTCCTGCTCCTCAGCGGAGAGTGAAGCGGTTTCCGGCAACAGCGGCGCAGGATCCCAGTTGCGTCGAACCAGGCCAACACCCGCAACGGTGATCCCGACCAGTGCAAGAGCGGCAGCAGCGGGGCGAAACCAACTTTGCTGCCAAAAACGTTGCTGCCAGAGCGGCGTGGCATCCGCGTCTTCGGAGTCAACGTCCTGGTCTGATTCGGCTGCTTCGCTCGAGGCAGCAAGAGATGCATCGCCTGCTGCTGCCCAGGTCAGGCTGATCTCTTCGGCACCGATCTGGCGCGACGCCTTGCGATCGAGACGATCGACAAAACCCTGCACGTCACGATCAGCAAACCAGGCATCCAAATCAGCACCGGAGGCATCGACGTCGCGATATCCCGGCAAGACATCGCGTTCAAGCCAGGCCCGGCAGTATTCGCATTGCGCGGCCAACCGATCACCAGGGTGGTTCAAAAACCAGGCCTGAAGATCCGGATCTCTCAGGATGGCGAAATGCCGATCCGCATCCTTGACGTTGCCCAACAGCAGATCCAGGCAGCCAAGCAGCGGCATGGGATCGAGGTCGGCATTGGCAAGCGTCTGCAGCCGGTCGCGGGCCTGCTCGAGGAACTCAGGCTTTCGCCGCGAGAACCCCGCTGCGGTGAGCGCCAGAACCGTGAGGAAACCGGCATCGGCTGCGCCCCCCTGAAACCAGCGGCTGAACAGATCGATCTGCTCCTGAACGGTCAGGAAGCGGCGGATCTGATGGAAGAACGATTCGAAATCCTCCTGGCTGAGGCTGCCAGGCTGATCACCATCAGCATCTGCGGCCTCCAGACCACCTCGGGCCACGACCAGCTCATCCAACAGCGTCAACCCCCGTTGATGGGAGTCCTGATCACCGAGATCACGGCTGAGCAGATCCAGAATCCTGAAAGGAGTTAGCCCTTGCACAGCGTCTTCCAACTGGCGCTGCTGGTCGGGCAGCTTGCCCATCCGCTGTTGCAGCTCGATACCGTCGATCAAAAGTTGGGCCGCCGACTCATAGCGCCGTTGGTCTTGTTCCTCCACGGCAGCATCGCGGCAGGCCAGGGCAGCCAGGAGCGTGAGGTCCGCTTCACGGCCACTGCCGAGGGCCGGGGCCTGAGGGGGTTGGAGACCCTGCCGTGCCAATTGAAAGGCCTCGAGAGCGCCATTGGCCTCCCACAGCAGTATGAGGCCCGCTACCTCACTGCTGGTGGGAAGGTCCAAGCCCACCGTGCCATTGGGATGAGATTCACTGAGGCGCAACAGGGCTGCTTCGTACTCGCCCCTGTCGGCGGGATCGGTCAGCAGATCGGCGGAGCGGCGCAGCAGATCGGCCCGTTGGAGCAGAACCTCGTGGGTGAAGCCCTGATCCGGAGGACTGTCACAGCGGGCTTCCAAGCGGCGCAGAATCGCCTCTGGCGCTGCCGATGGACTAACGCCCAGAAGTCGGAAATGATCGATGGGCAGATCCAACAGCGCCGCTGCGAGCAGACGCGGATCTTAGTCAGTGTCAGGGGTTTTGCCCATCGCTCATCGGTTGGCCCTTAAAGTTGAGCTCAATCCCTTAGGTGGACATGGGTCAGGACCTCGCTGTCGATTCCGCTCCGATTGGCACTGCGACTGCTGGTCCCCATGCCGAACGTCTCTCCAAATTGGTGACGGCACAAAGGGCGACCGTGGACCGGGACACTGGTCTGGAGCTGTACCGGGACATGACCCTGGGCCGGCGCTTCGAGGACAAATGCGCCGAGATGTACTACCGGGGCAAGATGTTTGGCTTCGTGCACCTCTACAACGGTCAGGAAGCGGTCAGCACCGGTGTGATCGGCGCGATGAAGCGGCAGCACGACTGGTTCTGCAGCACTTACCGCGACCACGTGCATGCCTTGAGTGCCGGCGTGCCGGCCCGCGAAGTCATGAGCGAACTCTTCGGCAAGGAGACCGGTTGCAGCAAAGGTCGTGGCGGCTCAATGCACCTGTTCTCCAAGGAGCATCACCTTCTTGGAGGCTTTGCCTTCATCGCCGAGGGCATTCCCGTGGCACTGGGATCTGCCTTCACCAGCCGCTACAAGCGCGACGCCCTCGGTGATGCCTCCAGCAACGCCGTGACAGCAGCGTTCTTTGGCGATGGAACCTGCAACAACGGTCAGTTCTTCGAGTGCATGAACATGGCGCAGCTGTGGAAGCTGCCGATCATCTTCGTAGTCGAAAACAACAAGTGGGCCATTGGTATGGCCCACGACCGGGCCACCAGTGACCCGGAGATCTGGCGCAAGGCCAGTTCCTTCGGCATGGCCGGAGAAGAAGTGGACGGCATGGACGTTCTGGCGGTTCGGGCAGCGGCCCAACGCGCTGTGGAGCGGGCCAGGGCGGGTGAAGGTCCGACCTTGCTGGAGTGCCTCACCTATCGCTTCCGGGGGCATTCTCTGGCTGACCCGGACGAACTCCGGGCGGAGGAAGAAAAGCAGTTTTGGGCCAAACGTGATCCCCTCAAAGCCCTCGAGCGGGACCTGACAGAAGCGGGTCTGGTGAACAGCGAAGAGCTGCGCGCCATCGAAAAGGACATCGACGGCATTGTTCAGGACTGCGTTGACTTCGCCCTCTCCGCACCGGAACCAGACCCCGCAGAACTCACGCGCTACATCTGGGCAGAAGACTGATTCAGCCGAACTGGATCAGTTGAAACCAATGTCTCCCGAGGCGGCTCAGATGCCGCTCGGAAGACGGCGGGTGAGGTTGCGCAACTTGCGCAGCGCCTTCAGTTCAACCTGACGCACCCGCTCGCGGGACACCTCCATCAAGCGTCCGATTTCAGCCAGCGTGTGGCGCTCGTTGCCCTCAAGCCCGAACCGCATGCGCAGCACGTGTTGCTCCTGTTCGCTGAGGTGACTCAACCAGCGGCCCAGCTGCTCGTGATGAATCCGCTGTTCCACGATCTCGAGGGGTTCATCAAGGGATGAATCAGCGATCAGATCCCCAAGGAAGCTGCGCCCCTCCTCACCATTGACGGGAGCATCCAGGCTGCTGGTGGTGAGCGCCTGGCGCAGCAGCGAATCCAGCTCATCCAAAGGGATATCCATGGCTTCGGCGATCTCCACACGGCTGGGCATGGCGCCGAGCTTGTGGGCCAGATCAAGACTGACCTTGCGGATCGTGGTGAGCCGTTCACTGAGATGAACGGGAAGCCGGATCGTGCGCGATTGGCAGGCAATGGCGCGGGTCATGCTCTGGCGGATCCACCAGAAGGCATAGGTGGAGAACTTGTACCCCCGGGTGGGATCGAACTTCTCGACAGCACGCTCCAGGCCAAGGGAGCCCTCCTGAATTAGATCAAGCAATTCCAGACCTTTGCCTTGATATTTCTTGGCAACGCTGACCACAAGACGAAGGTTGGCCTTCATCATCCGCTCTTTGGCGCGTCGACCGATTCTCAGAAGACGGCGCTGCGCCGTGGTGAGTTCTCCATCCTCGAACTCACGGGAACCGTCTTCGGTGAGGGACATCATGGCCTGCACCTGATTGCCCAGCTCGATTTCTTCGGCTGGGGTCAGCAGTGGAATCCTGCCGATGGTGGCGAGATACCAACTGACGGGGTCGCTGCTGCGCCGGCGTTGCGTCTCCAGCGGCTTGGAAGCTGTGGACACCTTGGGTGCTGCGGAAGTGAGTTGACTTTCCTACGAACAGAAAGAATGTCGAAGTGTTTTCAGCAACCCTTCAGATTCAGAACAGCAAACCGCAACATTTCAGATTTGCAAAAGATTTAAAAACCAAGAAAAGCTCTTTTGGGACCTGCCAGACGAAGCAATCAAAACGAATCATTTGTTCAGACTTCGTTGAACATCGTTGTTTGCTTTTTCTGACACCGCGCTGTATTGATTTTCAAACAATCCGCAATCGCAGAAGCATCACTGGAGCGAGCACGAGCGGCCGCCAAACCATGCAAAGCCGCAGCGGCAGTGAAGCTTTCCAGCCCAGGCTGCTGCTGTGACGCAACCGTCTGGGCGCCCCAACCGGTGGCAAAACCGGCCAGCAAGTCACCCAGGCCGGTGCGGGCCACCCGAGGGGTCGTGCCGGTCAACACCACGGCTGCACCCGATGGATCCGCCAGCACCGAATGCGCTCCCTTCAGCAAAATGCAGCAACCGCTGCAGCGGGCTGCAGAAATCGCCCTTTCCAGCGCGTTACCTGCTCCACAGTCTGGAAACAACCGCGCAAACTCGGCCGCATGGGGCGTGAGCCAGGTCGGCCCCCGCCGCTTCAACAACCAAGGCCACCCCTGCGGACTGGCCGCCAAACCGTTGATGCCATCGGCATCGAGCACCAGCAAACCAGCGACGCTGAGCATCTGCTCCGACCACTGGTTCCACCAATGGCTGGACTCCCCCAGACCGGGACCGACCAAAACCGCATCCAGCCGCTCTGGAATCACCCCGTCCTCCAGTTGCATCACCTCCGGCAACACCTGCCACAAGCTGGATTGCAAACGGAGCGGCACAACGGCCTGAACACAGCCGCAGCCACTGGCCATGGCCCCCCGCAGCGCCAGATGTGCTGCGCCGGGGTAGCGATCACTGCCCGCCACCACCAGGCAGCGACCCCGTTCGTACTTCATCGCTGTGGGGGGCAGCGGCGGTAACGGGGCCGAGCAGGCCTCTCTCACCGGCAGGCGGCGCGGCAAAACTAAAGCGGCATTGCCCATCACCGCAGGCGGCAAACCCAAATCGATCCGCACCAGCGCACCCACCCAGGGACGGGCCGGGTCCAGACACAACCCGCGCTTCAACCAGCCAACGCTGAGGGTGACCGAGGCACAGGCTGCCTGATCGCCCAGCATGGTTCCTTGGTCGGAACAAAGGCCCGAAGGCAGATCCAGGCTAATCAACGCCCCAGGCTGCAGCTGCTGCCGACGCCGGAACAAATCCGCCAAGAACTCAGGCAGCGGCCGACTCTGGCCGAGCCCGAACACTGCATCCAGCCACAGTGCGGCTCCATCTGGGTCGGGCTCGTCAGTCAGGCGCTGCAGACCAAGCCACTCGCCATGGCGCAGATGTTCAGCGGTGAGGGGCTTGCGAATCGGCAGGGGACACCACAACGACACCTCAACGCCAGCCAGGTGCAACTCCCGGGCCACCACGAGACCATCGCCACCGTTGTGACCGGGCCCCACCAGGACAACCACGCCACAGCGCAGCAGATCCCGGCGCGCTAGCAGCCAAGCCGCCATGGCCAGCCCCACCTTCTCCATCAAGGCCGCAACAGGCATGCCGCTGTCGAACAACCTCTGTTCCAAGGCGGCCATGGACGCGGCATCCACGAGCAGATGATCGGAATCAGCGGGAGGCCACACCAGTTGCAGGTTGCCGGGACCTCACTATGGAGAGAACTCCCTGCGCCGCCCATGGCCGTTGGATCCACCACAACCCGCGCTGGAGAGGGGGCTCTTGAGCGCCTCCGGCAATGGCCAGGGGAGCATCGCGTGGCCGTTGGTCTCTCTGGAGGCGTCGACAGTTCCCTGACGGCGGCACTGCTGGTGGAGGCGGGCTGGCAGGTGGAAGGCCTGACGCTCTGGCTGATGAGCGGGAAAGGGGCCTGTTGCGCCGAGGGGCTGGTGGATGCAGCCGGCATCTGTGAGCAGCTCGGCATTCCCCACCACGTGGTGGACACACGGGAGACGTTCCAACAGGAGATCGTGCAACGGCTGGTGGATGGTTATCGCGATGGGATCACGCCATTGCCCTGCTCCCAGTGCAATCGATCGGTGAAATTTGGACCGATGCTCGATTGGGCCCTGAAGGAGCGCAAGCTGCTCCGCATCGCCACCGGCCACTACGCCCGGATCCGCCATGACGGCGATCAAGGACGCCATCAGCTTTTGCGAGGCCTCGATACCCGTAAGGACCAGAGCTATTTCCTTTACGACCTGCCCCAGGAGGTTCTGGGGCGCATCGTTTTTCCCTTGGGGGAACTGACCAAACCCGACACAAGGCTCGAAGCCGCCCTACACGGTCTGCGCACTGCAGAAAAACCGGAGAGCCAGGATCTTTGCCTGGCCGACCACCACGGATCGATGCGGGCGTTCCTGGATGCCTATCTGCCCCCGCGGCAGGGGGAGATCGTGCTTTCGGACGGGACTGTTGTGGGCGAGCACGACGGCATCGAACATTTCACCATCGGTCAACGCAAAGGGCTCGGTGTGGCCTGGCGCGAACCCCTTCACGTCATCCGCCTTGACGCTGCGATGAATCGTGTGGTGGTCGCACCCCGGGCCGAAGCCGGCCGAGACAGCTGCGTGGTGGGCGCGGTGAACTGGGTCTCGATTGACCCGATCGAGGCGCCGCGAACCGTTGAAGTGCAAGTGCGCTACCGCAGTACGCCGGTGCATGCGCAGCTTTCACCCCTCCCACCCACCGATGCAGATCAGCAGCAGGAGCGGCCCCACCGCTGCCGCCTTAGCTTTGACGAGGAGCAGTTCTCAATCACGCCAGGCCAGGCGGCGGTGTTCTACGACGGTGACACCGTTCTGGGTGGGGGGCTGATCCAACGGGAATAGGGCGTGACGCGCTGGCGCACCTGAACGAGGGCCTCAGCGACGCCAGGGGCCTCAGGCGCAAGCAACCACTGCACCGACCCGTTGGCAGAAATCAGCGCCGTGGGGCCCGTGTTACCAACGCTCAGCAGATCCCGTCCTGTCTCGATAGCCCGTAACTGCGCGAGGGCCAGAAACTGCTTCTGCAGCTGCAGCGGATAGGGGTCGAGATTGGCGATGGCCAGGAGCCAGGTCGCGCCATCGGCAGCGGCCCGTGCCAGAGCCAGACCATCGGCGATCTCGTAGCAGATCGCCACGGCTGCAGGGGGTTCAACCACCGCCATCGTTCTCGGGGCCTGACCGGGCGTTAACCCACCCACCGCAGAAAGTCCTGCCGTGAGCCCGGCTGGCAGGGGTGGGATCCATTCCCCGATCGGCACCAGACGGTGCTTGTCAGCCAAGGGGACAGGAAAGCGGGCCGGCGGCTCGTACAGCAACAAAGAACTGCGTTGCTGACCCCGGACCCAGCGGAATCCGCCACTGATCAGAGGAATGGCTGGAGCCTCGACCGGCAGCTGAAAACGAGCCGGCAGCGCTCCTTCCGGAGCCACCACAGCAGCCGGATTGCCGGACTCCAGCTGACGCATCGCATCCAATAAAGCTTGTGGAAGCTCCTGTTGACGATCGAGATCGAATTTTTCTCGGGTGGGAACAGCGGGTTGCCAGACCCCCAGAGCAACGGAACCGACCGGAGACGGCGGTGCCCACAACAGCCAGCTGCCCAAGCAATGGGCCAGAAGCACACTGGCCAATCCGATTAGGCCCCAGCGACGCCAGGAAGCGGGTTGCTCGAACAGCGCCAGCAGACAACAGCCCCAGGACAACTGCAGCCACGTCAGCCCTCCAGAGCCGAACCAGCGGGCCAGTCCCGCCAAGGGGCGGTCCCAGGGCAGGGTGGTGCTACCGACGCCGATCCAGAACAACGGCGACCCCGACAGCACCAGTTCAGCCAGGGCCCAGAGCCCGGCCAACAGCATTAGCCGCACTGGACGCGGCCAACGGCGCGGGAGCCGCCGCGCCAGCACAGACCATCCAGCCAGGAGCAGAGCGGCAAGGCTTCCGCAGGCCAACCAGAGGGCCAGTGCCACCGGCAGGCTGAGCCAGGCGGGGACGCCCATCCAGGTGAGCGGATGCAGGGCAAGCAACCATCGGTGGCTGATCAAAACGGCAAGTATTCCCCAGCCCGCCGACCAGCGCGGACGCTCAGCCACAGACCAGAGCAGTGCCAGGGCAGGGACCATCAGCAATGGTCCGCCGAGGGATGGAGCCACGCCGGCCAGAACGCCGCCCAACAGCGCCCGCGATCCGGCCTGAAGTTGGTGATTGCCCATGGTCAGCAGTCCCGGCCAAAGGCATCCTGGATCGGACCCGCCCAACTGTCGCCATGGATGCCGCGAATCCTCTTCAGCAACTGCTGCTCCGCGGCCTGGGCACAACCACCCTCGTAGCTGAGCGTCTGCGCGGCGTCACCCAGAACTGGGTGAGCAGTGGCCGGCTGGATCCGAATGAAGCGTCCGCATTGGTGGACGACGTGCTCAAGGCCCTGCGCGGGGAAACCCCCGAACTGGAACAGCAGATGGGGCGCAACCTGGAACGCAACCGCGACAACCTGCTCCAGGACTTCGGCGTTCCAAGCCAGAAGGAAGTGGATGAGCTGCGCGGCCGCATTGATCGCCTCGAGCAACAGCTGCGGCAAATGAACCGGCCTGAATGAACGCCGACGCCGCGGACCGGAGGTCAGAATCGGCGAAACAGAAGCCTTTCCGTGCGCGACATCATCATCAGCACAACGGTCTGTGTGGCCTGCCTGCTCCTGGCACTGGTCAGTCAGATCGTAGCCCCCTCCACCGTTTCCGCAGCCCCGGCGCAGCCTGCTGCCGTTCACAGCGAGGCTTCGAAACCCCAGAAGGCGTTGAGCTTCGAACTCGACCCTGACGACCCAAACCCGACTCTTTTCGCCATGGCGAACGATTCCGCTCCCGCCGACGCCTCAGCCCTCGGCGGCCCCCTCGATGCCCCTGACACCACCATCACCGCCAGTGGCCTGAAAATCATCGACCTGGAGGAGGGCAGCGGCGACGTGGCCACCCCCGGCCAAACGGTGGTGGTGCACTACCGCGGCACCCTTGAGGATGGGCAGCAGTTCGATGCCAGCTACGACCGGGGCACCCCCTTCAGCTTCCCCCTCGGATCTGGCCGGGTGATCAAGGGTTGGGATGAAGGCGTCGCCGGCATGAAAGTGGGCGGTAAACGCAAGCTGGTGATCCCTTCCGACCTCGCCTACGGAACCCGTGGCGCCGGTGGTGTGATTCCCCCTAACGCAACCTTGATCTTCGAGGTGGAACTGCTCGACGTGAAGAAGTAAGCGGAAGCTAGGCTCATCTCAAGCCAATTCCGCTCTGAACCGATGCTGCGCTCGGCCCTTTCCGCCATTGCATGTGCCCTCCCTGCCCCTGTGGCAGAAGCCCACTGCGACGGTCCTTGTGGCGTGTACGACCCGGCTTCCGCTCGCGTGGCAGCCGAAGCCGTGCTGTCCATGACCAAAAAGCTGAAGGCGATGGAAGCTCCCGCCGCTGGTGACGCTGCTGCCCTGGCCGCTTACAACAACACCTTCGGCCGCTACGTGGCCATCAAGGAAGAGGAAGCACAGAAGACCAAGAAAGAACTGTTGATCCTCTGGACCGACTACTTCAAGCCTGATCACCTGGCCACCTTTCCCGACCTGCACGACACCTTCTGGAAAGCAGCCAAACTCTGCAGCGCCTGCAAGGTGAACATCGATCAGGCCAAAGCTGAGGAACTGATGGCTGCCGTTGAAAAAATCCACGGCATGTTCTGGCAGTCCAAGGGCCGTTCCGACGCCTGGGTCACCGCATCCTGAGTTCGAACAGAACCAACCGCCCCATCGCAGCAGCAAGTCTTCGAGACCTGTTGCTGCTTTTTTGTGGGCGACGTCTGCTGCTGCGCATCGAAGGACGATCGATGCAACCCACCCTTGAACCCGGAGACCGGGTTCTGGTCAGACGGCTGGGACGGAAGCTCGCACCCAGCCTGGGATCCGTAGTCGTGACCTGGCATCCCCAGCGCAGCAAGCTGCGCCTGATAAAACGCCTCAGCCGATGGGACAGCACAGGGCTTTGGTTATTGGGAGACAACCCCACTGAAAGCACCGACAGCCGCCAACTCGGAGCGGTGCCAACCAACCTATTGATTGGTGAGGTGGTTGGCCGGCTCCCGCTCGGGGAATCAGAACAGAGCCGGTGAGGTCTTCTGCAGCCAGATGGCCCCAGTGATGATTGAGAGAGCACCCGTACCGCCCACGAGGAAGGGCATCAGCCGGGCACCGTTGCGGAGGGTGAGAAACGAGACCACCGACACAACGGCCACCATGGCGCCGGTGGACCCAAGCAAGTAAGCCACGAGGTAGCCCACAGCGGCATGTGGCGGCAGGGCCAAAGCAGGAATCACAGCCAGCAGGTGACTGGCCCCCGCCAGTCCATGCAGCAAGCCCAGGCCCGAGGAGACATGGACGTGGCGACGGTGGTTGCTGGCACCGCGCAGATGCAGGTGGAGATGACGATGCTCCGCGGCGCCGTCGTGGCGGTGCTCATGGGTGTGCAGTTCCAGCCCGAACGCCGTGCGTACGGCCAGGGCACCCACCACCAGCAGGGCCAAACCCACCAAAAATTCTGCCCAAGACGACATGGCCTCCACATGGGCCAGGTCTTTCAGACCAATGGCGATCAACGCCAGAACAACAACTCCGGTGGAGTGACCAGCACCCCAAGCCAGGGCGTGACGGAAGGCGGCCCATGGCTTGTTCAAGGAGAAGGGCGCCATCGCCACCAGGTGGTCAGCTCCACCAACCACATGAACGGCCCCGGCTGCAACACCGGTCAAAAGGCTAATCAGCACAAAGAACCGCCTGAATATCGCAATTCTGCATCAACAGTGAAAAAGGAACGGCCTCAACCGGGCTGGATCAACTGAACCAGACCAGCTCCAACATCCGGCTGGCGCATCAGGGCTTCCCCAACCAGCACAGCCCCGGCACCGGCGGCTTGTACACGATCGAGATCGGCCCGGCTGAACAGACCCGATTCACTCACCAGCAGCACCCCCTGTTGCTTCAACCGTTCGTTGAAGTCGACCAGCAGCCGTTCGGTCGTGGCCAGATCCGTCTCGAAGCTGGTGAGATCACGGTTGTTGATTCCGATCAGGGGGAAGCCACCAATGCTCAGCACACGGTCCATTTCGGTGGCGTCGTGAACCTCCACCAACACGGTGAGACCCAGAGCCGCCGCAGCCTTATTGAGATAACGAAGATCCTGATCCGAAAGGATGGCAGCAATCAGCAGCACCGCGTCAGCCCCTGCCGCCCTGGCCTGGAACAGCTGGTAGGGGCTCAGCACAAACTCCTTGCAGAGCAGAGGTAGGTCAACGGCCTGACGCACCTGCACTAGGACATCAAAGCCGCCCTGGAAGAAGGTCTTGTCGGTGAGCACCGAGAGGCAACTTGCACCGCCAGCGGCATAGGCCTTGGCGATCGCCACTGGGTCGAAATCCTCACGGATCACCCCTTTGCTGGGGCTCGCTTTTTTCACCTCAGCGATCACCGCAGGTTTCGTGGCGGCCGCCTGAAGAGCCCCCAGGAAATCCTTGGTGGTGGGAAGCTTGGCAATCTGCTGCTTCAGGTTGTCGAGGGGAACCTTGTCGCGGGCGGCATCGATCTCACGATCTTTTTCCCAGACGATCTTCTCGAGGATGTGACGCGGTTCCTCGTCGTCGTGAGGCACCGCGTATTCGAGATGGGCCACCCGCACCTTGGGGTTAGGGGGACGACGGCGGATCTCCATGGAAGAGGGAAAAGACTGGAACGAAAGAAACGGGACGGGATCAGGCGGCCAGCTGGGCGGCAGCTTGCTTATAGGCGACCTCCACCACCTCGCTGAGGGTCGGGTGGGTGTGCACTTCGGTGGCGAGCTGACGCACGCTCTGGCGCCGGGCAACGGCATTAGCCACCTCCTGGATCAGGTCGGCGGCATGCAGACCATAGATGTGGGCACCAAGCACTTCACCACTGGTTTTGTTGAACAGCAGCTTCATCAGGCCATCGCTGTCCAGCTCTGCCAGAGCTTTGGAATTGGCCTTGAAGTAGCTGCGAACGGAACCAAGCTGGAAGCCATCCTTCTCCGCCAAAGCTTTGGCATCCGCCTCGGTCAGGCCAACAGAGCTGATCTCAGGATGGGTGAAGGTGGCTGCCGGAATGCTGCGGTAATCGATCTCGCGCGCATGGCCAAGGATGTTGTCCACCGCAACGGTGCCTTGGGCAGCAGCCGTGTGGGCCAGCATCAGCTTGCCGGTCACATCGCCGACGGCCCAGAGATGGGGAACAGGTTGGCCGTTGACCAGAACGCGCATGGCGTCGTCAATCGGGACAAAGCCACGGTTCGTCTCCACATTGAGCGACTCCAGGTTGAGGCCCTTGCTGCTGGGAACTCGCCCTGTGGCCACCAGAACGGCATCCACCTCAAGGGTCTCCACCAATTCGCGGCTGTTGAAATCAGCCAGTTCGATCTGCACGGGACAGCCCGGGATGACCTTACGGGCCAGCAGACCGGAACGCGCATCGATATCGCGACCATCAATCAGATGACGCCCAGCGATCTTGGCGATGTCGGGATCAAAGGTGGGCATCACCTTATCCATGGCCTCGATCATCGTGACCTCGCAACCGAGGGCGGTGTACACATCAGCGAATTCAAGGCCGATGTAACCGCTGCCGATGATGGCGATCCAACGGGGCAGCCATTCCAGGTTGATGGCTTCGTCACTGGTGAACACCGTGCGGCCATCGGTTTCGATGCCTGGCGGCACAAAGGGATCAGAGCCCGTGGCGATGATCACGTCCTTGGCGGTCAGTACCCTATCCACCCCGCTGGGCTCCCGCAGCCCCACCTTCTGGCTGCCCTCTAGACGCCCGTGGCCTCGGAGGATCGTCACCCCTGCCCGTTCAAGGGTTTTGGTGAGGTTGGTGCGAATGGTCTGAACCAGCTGATTGGCGTGATCAGCGATCTTCTGCCGCTCGAACCGCACAGGAGCAGCATGAATTCCGAAGCTCGCGAGGTGCTTGTCGTCCGCCAGTTCCCGCACTTTTCCACTGGCGGCCAGTAGCGCCTTGGAGGGAACACAGCCCCTGTTCACACAGGTGCCACCCATATCGCGGGATTCAACGATCGCCGTCTTCAGGCCGTGTTCAGCGGCATGTTTAGCAGCGTCGAAGCCGCCGTAGCCGGCCCCAATAACAATGACGTCGAAGTCGAAGCTGGCGTCGCTCACCCGAACTGCTGCGATTTGGCGGTCATTGTCGCTCTTCGCCGCTCCAGAAGGAGAGGAACAGCGGCAGACGCCACATTCAGGGATTCCACCCGTGCGCTGTGGGGGAGCGTGACGGCATGGGTGCAACAGGCCTGGAGGTCTGGATGCAGACCTGCACCCTCGGTTCCCAGCACCAGCGCCGTCGGCAGCGTCCAGTCGAGATCCCAGTAGGGAGAGGGAGGATCAGCCTTGGTCGCATCGGGCACAAGGGTGGCCACCACTTGCACACCGAAGGACACCAGCTGCTTCAGTTCCTGCAGAAGCTGTGAAATCGCCATCGCTTCGCTCGGGCCAAAGCGTTGATGCGGCAGTTGAAGCAGAGCACCGGCAGAGGCCCGCAAGACTTTCGTGCCGAGGGGATCAACACCGGCTCCCATCCAGACCGCGTTGACGTCAGCCGCCAGGGCGGTGCGCAGCAATGTGCCCAGATTCCCAGGATCCTGAATCCGATCCAGAACAAGGAGAAAATCCAGCTCTGGAGGGACGGTGGGCAGTCGATCCAGGGGGCTCAGGCAGGCAACACCATCGGGTGTGACCGTTGTGAGCGCAGCCCGCAACACCTCATCGGTGACGATCCGCCATCGCGCCTGGGAACAAAGTTCAGCCATGGCCGAATGACCTTGCAACCAGGCTTCGGTCGCGATGATTTCCTCGGGCGCGTTGCCCTGACGGAGAACTTCCTGCAACAGGTGGGTGCCCTCAAGAAGCAACAGCCCCTCGGCCTCTCGCCCCGCACGGGTGGCCAGGGTTCGCAGCCGTTTGACCAGGGGATTGCGTCGGCTGCTGATCAGGGGAGAGGAGGAATCCAGAGAACGACTCAGAACGCTGCGTGTTTGCGCACATTCAGGCCTTTGTGAACGCTCAGATTTTCGCCATCCAACTCAAGGCCGTTGATGGCTGCGATCTCACCCTTGATTCCTTCCGCCGCGAGGTTTTCGACCATCTTTTTGATCACTTGATCCTCAACGGTGGTGTGATCGATGGAATCAGGAGTGAGCAGCTCAAGGAACTTGCCAACTTTGGAAGCAACAACTTCCGAGGCATTGGAGATCTTAAGAACGATCATGGTTGTCGAGAGCTGCTACCCGACAAAGCTAGTGCGGATGGGGAGACTTGAACTCCCACGATGTTGCCACCACTAGTACCTGAAACTAGCGCGTCTACCAATTCCGCCACATCCGCTGGCGTGTCGTGTTCGACTGGAAGAACATAGGGCATTGCCGATCTGTGGTTGCCCAGGGCCCCGCAACAAACTGTCCAGTTTGAATGCCGGCCGTCTAGACGGTCTCAAAGTCTGTTGTCAAAATCCGGACATAGGGGATCAGTGCATCATTGATGGCCGTTGCAGAAGCGTCTCAGGAGGGTCTCAAGCAACGCCTCAATGTCAGCGGTGGACACGCCTTGAAGGGAACGCTTCGCGTTAGCGGTGCGAAAAACTCTGCCCTGGTGCTGATGACAGCCAGCCTCCTCAGTGAGGAGACCATTGAGCTGACCAACATTCCCTCCCTCACAGACATTGATGGCATGAGCGCCATTCTTGAAGCTCTGGGTGTTCAAGTGAATAGGCAGTCGGACTGCATTCGCCTCACTGCCGCCAAGCTCAGTGGCTCGGCCCCTCCCTACGAACTGGTCAACAGCCTTCGCGCCAGTTTCTTCAGCATTGGTCCACTGCTCGGACGTCTGGGACACGCGCGGGTCCCTCTCCCTGGGGGGTGCCGCATCGGGGCACGTCCCGTCGTCGAACATATCCGCGGCCTGAAAACCCTCGGTGCCGTCGTCAACGTGGAGCACGGAATTGTCACGGCCTCAGTGCCCGGCAGCAAAAAACGCCTGACAGGCGCTCAGATCGTGCTCGACTGCCCCAGCGTTGGCGCCACCGAAACCATTCTGATGGCAGCGGTTCTGGCCGATGGGGTCTCCACCATCGAAAACGCTGCTCAGGAACCTGAAGTGCAGGACCTGGCCAACCTGCTCAACACCATGGGCGCCCAGGTCAGCGGCGCTGGCGGACCGGTGATCACCGTTAATGGAGTGGAGCGACTCCGTGGTTGCACCAACTATCCGGTGATCCCGGATCGCATCGAAGCCGGAACGTTCCTGATGGCGGCCGCCATCACGCGCTCACCATTGGTGGTGGAGCCCGTCATTCCCGAACATCTCAGCGCTGTGATCCAAAAGCTTCGCGATTGCGGCTGCTCCATCGAGATCAAGGGGAGGACAGTGACGATCACCCCCGGCGAGATCACGGCCGTGGACATCACCACCCAACCGTTTCCAGGGTTTCCGACCGATCTTCAGGCACCGTTCATGGCCGTGATGTGCACAGCGAAGGGCATCAGCGTGATCAGTGAAAAGATCTATGAAAACCGGCTGCAACATGTGGCAGAGCTGCAGCGCATGGGGGCATCTATTCGGCTCGAGGGCAGCACAGCCATCATTGAAGGCGTGGCTCAGCTGAGCGCGGCCCCCGTCACCGGCACCGACCTCCGTGCAGCCGCTGCCATGGTGCTGGCTGGCCTCTCCGCCAAAGGAATCACCGAAGTGGCTGGTCTGAAGCACCTTGATCGGGGCTACGACGACCTCGAAGCAAAGCTCAGCGCAGCCGGCGCTGAGGTGAAGCGCAACATCTTCTGAATAGGGGCCCTTCAATAAATACAATCCCTATGCGGGAGCCTGGCGGAATTGGTAGACGCAGCTGACTCAAAATCAGCCGGCCACTGGTCTTGGGGGTTCAAGTCCCCCGGCTCCCATCCCTCCGCCGTCATGAACACCTACGGCCGTTTCCCTTTGGCTCTGGCCAAGGGGAAGGGCTGCTGGGTCAAGGACACCCAAGGGCGGCGCTACCTGGATGCCGTTGCTGGCATTGCCACCTGCACCCTGGGCCACAGCGACAGAGCCATGCAGCGGGCTCTGCGCAAGCAGCTAGGACGGCTCCAGCACGTTTCCAACCTCTATCGGATTCCGGAACAGGAAGAGCTGGCCAGCTGGCTGGTGCGCAACAGCTGTGCCGACAGCGTCTTCTTCTGCAATTCCGGCGCCGAAGCCAATGAAGCCGCGATCAAGCTGGCGCGCAAACACGGCCATCAACGGCGCGGCATCGAACGGCCCGTGATCCTCACGGCAGCAGCAAGCTTCCATGGCCGCACGCTCGCGGCGGTCACCGCCACCGGTCAACCCAAGTACCACAAGGGTTTTGAGCCCATGGTGACCGGTTTTGATTATTTCCCTTACAACGATCTAAAGGCCCTCGAAGCCCTGATCAACCGCTACGAACAGGGCGGTCCCTCGATCGCGGCCGTTCTGGTTGAACCCCTGCAAGGAGAGGGTGGCGTCAACCCTGGAGACCGCGCTTTCTTCTCACGCCTGCGCGAGATCTGCACAGAGCGAAACATCCTGCTGATGCTTGATGAGGTGCAGGTGGGCATGGGGCGGAGTGGCCGCCTCTGGGGCTATGAGCAACTGGGCATCACCCCTGACGCCTTCACCCTGGCCAAGGGCCTGGGCGGTGGCCATGCCATTGGTGCCCTGCTGGTGAACGCGTCAGCTGATGTGTTTGAACCCGGCGATCATGCCAGCACATTCGGCGGAAATCCCTTCGCCTGCCGGGCGGGGTTGACGGTCGCCACCGAAATCGAACGACGTGATCTGCTGACCAACGTCACAGCCCGAGGCGAACAACTGCGCGACGGGCTCCAGGAGCTTGTGAACTGTTTCCCCGAGCACCTGCAAGGCGTGCGGGGCTGGGGCCTGCTGCAAGGCATCGTGATCCGGGAGGGCAGCAGTTGGAAAGCCCCCGCACTGGCGAAAGCTGCTATCGACAACGGTCTGCTCCTGGTGGCGGCAGGCCCCTCAGTGCTGCGCATGGTTCCCCCACTGACCATCAAGAAGCGCGAGGTGCGCGAACTGCTGCGCCGTCTAGCGGCAACCCTCTCCAGCCTCAGCTGAGTGGACGATCTGTCTGATCTGATCCCACGCTTCGACCTGCGAGGCATGGATCTGCAGTTGGATCGCATGCATGCGGCCCTGCACGAACTCGGCCATCCCTGTCGGACGATTCCCGCGATTCAAGTGCTGGGCACCAACGGGAAGGGATCCATCGCCAGCTTTCTGGAATCAGCCCTCTGTGCTGCCAGCCTCCGCTGCGGGGTCACCACTTCCCCTCACCTGGTGAGCTGGTGCGAACGCATCCGGGTCCAAGGGACCCCCATTGCGATTGAAACCCTGCGCAGCCGGTTGCAGGCGCTCCAGCCCCTGATCGAACGACATCGGCTCACCCCGTTTGAACTGCTTGTGACTGCAGCCCTGTTGGAGTTCCACCGGCAAGCCTGCGACCTGCTGGTGCTGGAAGTGGGGCTGGGGGGACGGCTTGATGCCACTACGGCCCATCCCTGCCGTCCTGTAGTGGCCGTCGCTAGCGTTGGGTTGGATCATTGCGAGCACCTGGGCCACAGCCTCACTGCCATCGCAACCGAAAAAGCGGCAGCGATCCCGCCTCAGGCCACCGTGATCAGTGGCGCCCAACCCACTGAAGTTCAGGACGTCCTGGAGACAACCTGCCGCACTCAGCAGGCCAAGCTCCACTGGGTGAAGCCCCTGAATTCAAGCTGGCAACTCGGCTTGCCTGGCGCCATTCAGCGAAGCAACGCCGCTGTAGCCCTCGGTGCCTTGCAAGCCCTCTCGGACTTGGGCTGGTCGTTGCCTGAGGCTGTGATTCAGCAGGGCTTCGCCACAGCTCACTGGCCCGGTCGCCTGCAAACGGTGCATTGGGGCCACCACAAGCTTCGCCTCGATGGAGCTCACAATCCACCGGCCGCAGTGCAGCTGGCGGAAGAACGCAGCCAGTGGAGCGATGCCTGCAACGGTGTCGTGTGGATTCTGGCGATCCAGGCCCATAAAGACGCTGTCGCCATGCTCCAGACGCTGCTGCAGCCCCAGGACCAGGCCTGGATCATTCCGGTGCCGAGCCACAGGAGCTGGAGCCGTTCGGCCCTCCTCCAGGAACTGCCCCAGCTCGAGCACCAGCTGCAGGAGGGCGACGGCCTCGAAAGCGTGCTGCACCAGCTCAGCAGCAATGGATGGCCGACACCGGTACCGATTGTTGCCGGATCGCTGTATCTGATCGGTGACCTGTTCGCTCGCGGCGTTGTAACGGCAGAGTGAGCAGAGCTTGAGCGTGGACTGTGCTGCGAATCTCCCGGTTGCTGGGCCTTCTCCTGCCCCTTCTGCTCATGGCGACGCCGGCCAAGGCCCTGGACACCTCAGCAGGGGTGGGACTGCAGGATCGTGCCCTGTTCCAGGAAAAGGTGGACTACACGCTCACCAACCAGAGCAACGGCGACTTCGAGGGGCAGAACCTGGCCAACACATCCTTCGCCGGAGCCGTGGGCCGCGGAGCGAATTTCCGTGGCGCCAACCTGCATGGCGCGATCCTCACCCAAGGTGCCTTCGCCGAAGCTGATTTCCAGGGAGCTGACCTCTCCGATGCCCTGATGGATCGCGCCGACTTCGTCGCCACCGATCTACGCAATGCCGTCCTCACCGGAATCATTGCGTCGGGCAGCAGCTTCAGCAACGCTCAGATCGAGGGGGCCGATTTCACTGATGCCCTGCTCGATCGTGATGATCAACGCCGGCTTTGCGGCGAGGCCGATGGGATCAACCCCAGCACTGGAGTTTCCACCTTCGACAGCTTGGGCTGCTGATCCTCAGGAGCGCTCCTCCCAACCCCGAAGCTTGCCGGGATTGAGCAGGCCCTCGGGATCAAAGCGCTGCTTGGCCGCCACCTGATCGGCATCGATGACGCCAAGGCCGCCGTCTTCCACCGTGATCACGTGGGGGTTGAACAACACGGCACCCGCGGCCCTGCAGTCGTCCATCAACCGGTTCAGCTGTTCTGCCCCCTGCCAACGCACAAGCGGCAGAGCCGCCAGCCGAGGACAGCCCTGCTGACGCACAAGCTCGAGATGCCAGAGCAGGGCATCACCCCAGCGCTGCTTCAATGCCGCCATCGCTGGGGCCTCCGGTTGCGGCAAAAGCATCTGCAGGTAAGTCCATCCCGGCTCTGAAGCCCGCACATGCAGGGTGGTGTGGTTCCAACTCAGCTCGCGCAAGCCATTGCCGCCTGAGAGATCCTCAGGGCCGAGATCCCGCAGGTTGGCGCCGGCTGACTGCGCCATCCGTTGCAGGCTGTTGAGCCCATCGGGGGCAACGAGCAACAGCAGCCGGTGCACAGAGACGACAGGGCCACCCCAGCCGGGCATCCGGGACAGCAGCGGCTGTTCCAGCAGGCTCGCCAAATGGAGATCCAAGGCCGAGGCAGCGATCCGTTGCATCAGCTCAATCGCCTGGTCCCAGTGCTCGCAGTCCACACTCACCTGGTGCCAGTTGACCGCTGGAGCTGTGGCGAGGCTGAGAGCCGTGATGATGCCGTTGGTGCCGTAGGCGTGATTCAAAGCCTCCGCATCCATCTCGGCGAGTTGATGGCGCCGGGCATCGGGGCGTAACGGCACAATCTCCAACCCGAGCAGATGACCTGGATCCCGCAGAAAGCCCCAGCGCAGGGAACCGATGCCCCCAGAGCCCCCTGCCACAAAGCCGCCAATCGTGGCGCTGCGCCAGGTGCTGGGCATCAAGCGCAGCTGGCGTCCATGGCGGCGCAACTCCTGATCCAGATCGCGCATCACACAACCCGGTTCCACGTTCACCACCCCGGTGATCGGATCAATCGAGCGGATCTGCCGCAGGGCCGTGGTGAGCATCACGACGCCGCCCTGCAGAGGCACACACTGTCCGTAGTTCCCTGTCCCGGAGCCGCGCAGGGTTAAGGGAACCTTGTGCTCGGCGCAGGCCGAAGCCAGCCGTTCAACGGCATCCACCGTGCGCGGACGAACAACCAACTCAGCACGGCAGGCCTCCAGCCGCGGCGTCAGGACGGGGGAGTACTCAAAGGCGTCCCGGGAATGACGCTGCAGCTCCCCTGGTTCCTCCAACAACTCCAGTTCAGGATCAACGCTGAGGGCTTGCAGCAGGGCAATCAAGGCATCGGCGCGACCCATGGCGTGGCGGAACACTGGTCAGGGTCTAGCGCCCGGTGACGACTGCCAGTGGCCGTCCACGAGAACCTGACGCTGAGGAGCACAACGGATCAGGTCCGACCATCCCTGGCCCTCCATGTAGATCAGATCGGCGGGAGCGCCGGCCCGCAGCACCCCATCCCATTCCAGTTGAAGAATGGCGGGCGGTGCCGTGGTGAAGGGGGCCAGGCCCAGGCGCTGCCAGGGCAACAACTGAGTCAACGGCATCGATGCGGCCAGCAGGGCCAAGGGGTCGAAGTCACCTCCCGGGAACCAGGGGTCGGCCACGTTGTCACCCGCCACCGCCACCGGAACACCAGAACGTTGCAACTGACGGATCGGGGCCTGCGGACGCTGAAGGGGGGTGGCATCTTCCGCCCGTGCTAGCAACCAGGCATTGGTGAGGGGCAGGGCAATCACACTGAGCTGCGCTGCTGCCATGCGCTCTGCCAACCGCGCCAGACATGACGCAGGCAGAAGGGAAAGACTGCTGGCATGGCTGCAGGTGACGGGAACCTGCACCGGCACGCGCTGTAGGGCCCTCAACAGCTGAACCATGCCCTCCGCCGGACCGTGATCCGCCTCATCGATGTGCAGATCGACGCCGCAGTTGTGGCGATCAGCCAGGCGCAACAACACCTCCAACTGCTCCGTGACCACGGCAGATCCACAAGGAGGTATCAGAACACCACCCAGACAGCCGCCACTGGCGGCCACACGACGCGCCAGAGCATCCGCTTCAGCTGAACACCAGAATTCCAAGGGCACCAGCGCCACCAGCTGCAAGTCGATGCGGCGGCGCCATCGCTGCTGGAGGGTTAGCAAGGCATCCCAGCTGGGCTCAGCGCCAGAGCCACCACTGTCCACATGGCTGCGCATGGCCCGCAGCCCATGGGCGAATGCTCTCTCCATGGCGCGTTCTCCGCGTTGAAGAACGCAGGCCACGGTTCGGGTGCTGTGCTCCCGCAGGTTGGCCTCCAGGGCACCCCCGTAGCTGCCGCTGAGGTTGGGATGCTCTTGCCAGGTGTAGGCCTTGTCCAGATGGACATGGCAGTCGACCAAGCGCGGCAGCACCATTCGAGACGGTGGCACGTGTTCGGCGGACAGGGGCTGGGGCTCCCGCAAGCGCCCCTGATCCCAGGCAAGGCGCACGGGCGTCAGCCCTTGCTTCCCAACCTCCGGCAAGGGCGTTGAAGGGGCGAAATCCAGCAGTCCCAGGGGCGCCCAGGCCTCAAGGACACCACTCCCCGGCTTGGACTCAAGCGACGGGGCGTCCATCACCGCTCAGCACCGTTGCCGGCATCGGTGCTGAGGACCACGAAGTGACCGGCCACACCAAGGCTGAGCACTTCAAAACCAGGCAGGCGCAGACCGGGCAGCATCTCCTTCCTGTCCATCCGTGTGGAATACAAACTGGCCAACAACAAGTTTCGACGGGTGGTGAACTGACCCGCCAACGCCGCCAGTGCATCCCGCTGGGAGGCAATCAGTTCAGGGCAATTGCGAATCCAGAGACGCAGCACCATCGGCAGGGTCGGCTCGTCGCACAGTTCCTTGGTGCCCAACCGGACCAGCTGATCACCGGCATGAGCTTGATAGTCCTCCAACGACGGGTTGGACGCCACCAGCGACAGCACCCCGGCCGCTGCAATCCCCCCCGCCAATATCGCCAGAGCAGACCTACCTTGCGGACGCGATGAAGGGGACACCAGGCAGGCTGCAGCTCGTGTTGGTAGATTCTCACGGACGCGGCGGGCGTCGCCAAGTGGTTAAGGCAGCGGCTTGTGGCGCCGCTATTCGGGGGTTCGAATCCCCTCGCTCGCCCTCTCAACAATTCAACAAGACCCTGAGAAGCGGTTCAGCTCCCCAGCGGATCGGATCCGTGCAAGGCAGACCCAGCGTCTGGCGGATGCGCTCCACCTCTTCTCTAGCCTGAGCCTCATCTAGGCGGGCAGTGTTGAGGGCGACCGCGGCCACTTTGGCTGGCCCCGCTGCCCCATTAGGCCGAGCCCAGCTTGCCAGGGATTCGGTGGTGGCCACCAAGGCCTCAAGGCTTGGAAGCGGGACCTGAGGCAGCCGATCAATGGTCTGCTGTGCTGCCCGATGCACGAGCAACAGGGCCGTCGGCTGCGTGCCCCGCAACAGGGGCAACGTGGCCGTGGAGGCCGGATGGCAGAGCGATCCCTGCCCCTCCACAAGAACAAGACCCTGCTCCGGAAGAGCATCCGCCGCGCGAAGCACCGCCGCCTCCACCGCACCGGCGGCGTAATCGACGCGCACAGCATCCAGGGCGACCCCTTCTCCGCTGATCAGAATTCCGGCCTGCCCTGTCCCCACAAAACGAGCGGGGATCCCGGAGCGCTGGGCTGCCTCCAGAAGAGACAAGCATGCGCTCATCTTGCCGACAGCCATGTCGGTGCCAATAGCCAGAAGGCGCCGACAAGGAAGCTCTGCGGCGCGTGCCTGGCCAACGTTGAGTCCTTCCGGCTCCCGGCGCAGATCCCAGATCCAACGGTCGCGCCAGCAGGCGTCTGCCAGTTCGGGATCATTGGCCAGTCGGGTGTGGAGTCCGCTGGCGAGGTGAAGGCCTGCGTGCAACGCCGCCAAGGCGTCGTAGCGGACAGGATCAGGCAGCCGTCCCCCCGAAGGAGCCAGGCCGACCACAGCAACCTCAGGCTTAAAGGGCAGCGCCGCAGCCAAGTCCGCCACCACCGGCACGTCACGCTCGATACCGGTGACGCGTTGCAGAGGCTGGCCCGCATGGTCGGGATCGATCACCGCGACGATCGGTCCAGCACGGTGGCGGAGCATGGCCAGACCGGTCTTGCCGGTGAGGCTGGCCAAACCGCCGTGTTGGAGCAGCACCAACCGCATCTCCCGAAATCCCGACGGCGCCTGAATCCCGCTCATAACGCTGCTGTGCCTCCTGCCTGGCGGATCCCCAATCCAGCCATCGCCGAAGGCCGCAGACGATCGTCCTGCAACTCAAGGCCAACAAAGGGGTCATCCACCAAGTTGAGATGGCTGTCGAGATCCGGCCAACGGATCAGAGGCAAGATCTGGGCCGCTGCACCGTTCAACAACGAACTGTCGGAGTAGCAACCCACCATCAGGTCCAGCTCCTTCTTATGCGCCACTTGCGCCATTAACAAGGCCTGACTGAGCCCCCCGGTCTTCAGCAGCTTGAGATTCACGCCATCCACCACTGGAGCCAGGCGCAGCAGATCCTCCAGATCCCAGCAACTTTCATCCGCCACCAAGGCCATCGGACAGTGCGGGTGCAGCGCCGCGAATCCCGCTGTGTCCTGCGTGGGATCCAGATCGGGAGCCAGAGGCTGCTCCAGCAGCACCACCTGGTGTGCGGCCAGGGGCTCCAGCATTCGTCTGGCCTGATTCATGGTCCATCCGCCGTTGGCATCGACCTGAAGTTCGATGGCCACACCCTGCCGCTGGGATCGATCCGCGATGGCCTGGGCCACCGCCCCCAACAGACTGAGGTCGTGGTCCAAGCCGTCGGGGCTGCCCAGCTTGAGCTTCACCCGCGTCGCCGGCAGCTGTATCCACCAACGTTCGAGACGATCCAACACGGCATCTACAGAAGCCAGTCCCAGGGTGACGCTGGTGGCCACACCCTCGGCTGGAGACAACCCCCAAAGCCGCCACAGCGGATGGCCGAGCCGTTGCCCATGCCAGTCCCACAAGGCCAGGTCGATGGCACAACGGGCAGGGGGACTCAGGGATGCAAGCAGTGGCTCGAACCGTTGCGGACGGTGGGGATCCAGAGATTCCAGTTGCGGCAAAAGCCCCAGCAGTTCCTGTTCCACAGCCTCCAGGGCAAAGGCTCGGTGGCCGGTCTCAAATCCACCGGTCTCGCCGCGGCCGACCAGCCCATCACATTCCAACCTGAGCTCCAACCGCACCACGGCAGCTGTGGTGCCCCGGCTGATCGTGAGGGGGACGGCCTTGGTGAGCGAAAACCGTGTGAGGGCCCAGCCCATCGCCATCCGGCTGTCAATCTCCAAACTGACACAACACCTCTGTGACTCACACTGAGAAGGCTTGAGCCAGAGATTTGGTCGCCTCCGCCCCCCTCGCCACTGACGCCACCGCCAACCCCCAGCGTGGCAGCTACTGGATCACCACGTTCGGCTGCCAAATGAACAAGGCGGATTCCGAACGGATGGCGGGAATCCTGGAGGCCATGGGCTATCGGGAGGCTTCAGCCGAACTGGATGCCGATTTGGTGCTCTACAACACCTGCACCATCCGGGACAACGCCGAGCAGAAGGTTTACAGCTACCTCGGCAGACAGGCCCAGAGGAAACGCAGCAACCCCAATCTCACCCTGGTGGTGGCGGGCTGCGTTGCTCAGCAGGAGGGTGAATCACTGCTCCGACGGGTGCCGGAGCTGGATCTGGTGATGGGACCGCAGCACGCCAATCGGCTTGAAACCCTTCTGCTGCAGGTAGACAGCGGTCAGCAGGTGGTCGCCACCGAAGACCACCACATCCTTGAAGACATCACCACGGCCCGCCGGGACAGCAGCATCTGCGGCTGGGTGAACGTGATCTACGGCTGCAACGAACGTTGCACCTACTGCGTGGTGCCCTCCGTGCGAGGCAAAGAACAATCACGGCTGCCCGAAGCGATCAAGCTGGAAATGGAGGGTCTTGCCGCCCAGGGCTACAAGGAAATCACTCTTCTCGGCCAGAACATTGATGCCTACGGCCGGGATCTGCCGGGCATCACGCCGGAGGGTCGCCGCCAACACACCCTCACGGATCTGCTCCATCACGTCCACGACGTGGAGGGCATTGAACGGATCCGTTTTGCCACCAGCCATCCGCGCTACTTCACCGAGCGGCTGATCGATGCCTGTGCCGACCTGCCCAAGCTCTGCGAACACTTCCACATTCCGTTTCAGAGCGGGGACAACGACGTGTTGCAGGCAATGGCCCGGGGCTACACCGTTGAGCGCTACCGGCGGATCATCGACCGCATCCGTGAGCGCATGCCCGATGCCTCCCTCAGTGCCGATGTGATCGTTGCCTTCCCTGGCGAAACCGATGCGCAGTACCGCCGCACCCTCCATCTGATTGAAGAGATCGGTTTCGATCAGGTGAACACAGCGGCCTATTCACCACGGCCCAATACCCCTGCAGCCAATTGGGAAAACCAGTTGCCGGAGGAGGTGAAGGTGGAACGCCTGCGCGAAATCAATGCTCTGGTGGAACGCTGCGCCCGCAAGGCCAATACCCGCTACGAGGGGCGCACGGAAGAAGTGCTTGCGGAGGGCATCAACCCCAAGGCCCCATCGCAGCTGATGGGGCGAACCCGCACCAATCGCCTGACCTTCTTCAGCTCCACCGGAGCAGATGGTCGTGCCTACAAAGCGGGCGATCTAGTGGAGGTGCGCATCGATGAGGTGCGCTCCTTTTCACTCAGCGGCAGCCCCCTGCCCCACTGAGTACAACGCTGATACCTTTGGCGCTCCCACCGCTCAAGGGTCGCAGCATTCATGCCGTCCAGTCCCACCACGATCGGGCTCGTCTTTGGAGGCCGCTCTGGAGAGCACAACGTGTCGATCCGATCAGCGGCGACCGTCGTCCGAGGTCTGCGCAGCGGGCAAAACCGAAAGCGATATACGGTGCAGCCGATCTACATCGACCTTGAGGGTCGCTGGTGGGGAACGGATCTGTCCGAGGCAACCCTGTCCTCCGAAACCGCACCGGAGCTCAACCCACCTCTGCCCCCCTCAGGATTCCAGGGATTCCCGAAGGGATGTGATGCGGTCGACCTCTGGTACCCGGTGCTGCATGGTCCCAATGGAGAGGACGGCACCATTCAGGGGTTGTTCCAGCTGACCGGCAAACCATTCGTGGGCGCCGGCGTGCTCGGCTCAGCCGTCAGCATGGACAAGCTGGCTATGAAATCTGCCTTCGCCAGCGCCGGGCTATCCCAGGTGCCATATGTGGCCCTTCACGCGTCCGAACTCGAGAACGCCATCAGCCGATCGGCCCTCTTGGATCGGATTGAACGCGAACTGAACTACCCCTACTTTGTGAAGCCCGCCAATCTCGGCTCCTCTGTGGGCATCAGCAAGGTGCGTTCCCGCAAAGAACTGGAAGCAGGCCTCGACCAGGCTGCAGCGCTCGATCCAAGGCTGGTGGTGGAGCAGGGCGTCAACGCCCGAGAGGTGGAATGCGCAGTCCTGGGGGGACGCATGCTCGAAGCGTCGTTGATCGGTGAGGTTCGGTTTGATGCGGACTGGTACGACTACGAGACGAAATACACCGCAGGGCGCAGCACCACGCTGATTCCAGCTCCCCTGCCGGATGAAGTGGCTGACCGCATCCGCGCCCAGGCCCTGCAGGCCTGCGCTGCCGTGGGCGTCAACGGCATGGGTCGGGTGGATTTCTTCTACGACGACGCCAACGATCAGCTCTGGATCAACGAAATCAACACCCTGCCTGGTTTCACGGCCCAGAGCATGTTCCCGATGCTCTGGGCGGCCAGCGGCGTAACAGTCGAACAGCTGGTGCACAAACTGATCCAAACCGCAGGAGAATGAGCGCAGCGTCCTTCGCCTAACCCATGAGCCACGGACTGCTCTGGTTTCCTCTGCTGCTGGCCTTTGTGCTGCTTGCGTCGCTCGGATGGCTGGAACGGCGGCGCCAAAACCTATTTCGCACCTGGGCCGAAGGCTCCGAACTCGCCAAGCTCGACGGTTGTGGTGGTGCCCGTCTGAAAGACGGTGAGCTCCACTGGAGCAGCTTCGAAGCGGGAAGTTTTCAGGATCAGGGCTCGTTTGATGTCTGCAAACTCGAGCTTGTGGAACTGATGTCGCTGGCGTCCGGTGATGCGCCCCTCACCGATGAATCCCAGGGGCGTTGTCGGCTGCGCCTCATCGGGACAGATCTGCAGATGGATGTGCCCTTCTCTGATGCTGACCGCGCGCGCAGCTGGGGTGAGCAGCTGATGGCACGGGCCCGATGCGACCTGTGAGCCGGGTCTCGACCAACAACAAATCCTGCCAACGGCCGGTTTCCGCTCAGGTCGCCCGGCGCCGGGACTTGCGCCGGCAGCGCCGCCAGACATTTTTGCTCCAGCTCTGGCGCTTTGTGGCCTTGCTGCTTCTCAGTGGCGGATTCAGCTGGATCTTGCTGCGCCATGGCTGGACGCTGCGGAGCCCTGAGGCAGTCATCCTGACCGGCGGTACGGCCCTTGAGACCAATCAGGTGATCGAGGCGGCCAAGCTGCGCTTTCCCGCACCCCTGCTGGAGGTGAGTCCGAGGGAACTGGAACAACAGCTGGTCAGGGAATTACCAGTTCACAGCGCTCACGTGCAGCGCGGGATGCTCCCCGCTCGCCTAGTCATCAGCCTGAAGCCGGAGATTCCAATCGCACGTGCTGAGCGTCGGGGACCCGCTGGACGGGAACGGGGGCTGCTCAACGCCGCAGGCGAATGGATTCCCCTGAGCGACGCCGTAGCAGAACCGCTCACAGACATCATGGTGCGCGGCTGGAATGGCCCGCAACGCGGTCAGGTCGCTGCGTTGCTGAAACAACGGAATCGCTTCGCGGGGATGCTGAAAGCCATCGTGCTTGATCCCGACGGCAACATCAGTCTGATCACCACTGCACTGGGCCGGATCGATCTCGGCGGCGAACCGGCCCTTCTGAATGCCCAGATCGAAATGATCTTCCATCTAAACAAGACATTACCGAAGCACCTGCGCCAGGCCCATCACAGCAGCCTTGATCTCAGCAATCCGGAGCGCCCGGAACTGCAACTGCCGGCTACACCCGCCCCCAAGCAGGTCAAAACTGAATCCTGAAACCAACGGGTGGAAAATCTGGAGACCACAACCTCAGCGCCGGGTTTGTGATCTGTTGAAGCCGAGACCAGGCTTCAGGGACATAATGCAACGCAACCACACGGTTCTGCCTCGACGATGGAGATGGTGAGCGGCTCAGGGTCTTTCACGGCAGCTGGTATCCAGCCCAGCCAGTCCGCCCGCATCGAGGTCATCGGCGTTGGAGGTGGCGGCAGCAATGCCGTCAACCGAATGATCCTCAGCGACCTTGAGGGTGTTGGTTACCGCGTTCTCAACACCGATGCGCAGGCCCTGATCCAGTCGCAGGCCCAGCAACGGCTGCAGTTGGGGCAGACCCTGACCCGCGGACTGGGTGCAGGCGGCAATCCCACCATCGGTCAGAAGGCAGCTGAGGAATCCCGCACAGATCTGCACGATGCGCTGCAAGGCTCTGATCTGGTGTTCATTGCCGCTGGTATGGGCGGTGGAACGGGAACTGGTGCAGCACCGGTGGTGGCCGAAGTAGCTCGTGAAGTCGGTGCTCTCACCGTGGGCATCGTGACCAAGCCGTTCAGCTTCGAGGGCCGTCGTCGCATGCGTCAGGCCGACGAAGGCATCGCTCGGTTGGCGGAACACGTGGACACCCTGATCGTGATCCCCAACGACCGTCTGCGTGATGCCATCGGCGGATCACCTCTTCAGGAAGCCTTCCGGAGTGCGGACGACGTTCTGCGCATGGGCGTCAAAGGCATCAGCGACATCATCACCTGCCCGGGCTTGGTAAACGTTGACTTTGCTGACGTTCGCTCCGTGATGACCGAAGCAGGCACAGCACTGCTGGGCATTGGCATCGGTTCCGGTCGCTCGAGAGCCGTGGAGGCTGCCCAAGCTGCGATCGCCAGCCCTCTGCTGGAAACCGAGCGCATCGATGGCGCCAAGGGCTGTGTGATCAACATCAGCGGCGGAAAGGACATGACCCTGGAAGACATGACCACTGCTTCCGAGGTGATCTACGACGTTGTCGACCCCGAAGCGAACATCATCGTGGGCGCTGTGGTGGATGAGGCTCTCGAAGGCGAGATCCACGTCACGGTGATTGCCACAGGCTTCGAGAACAAACAGCCTTACCGCAGCGAGCGCAGCCGCTCCGTGCCCGGAATCCTGAATCGTGGGGAACCCGAAGAGAACGGCGCCCGCATTCCTGAATTCCTGCGTCGCCGTCAGCAACAGGACAACAGCACGTTGTAAAAGCTCTGTCAGACCCCGCGGTCTGACAGCTCATTTGAGGGTGGTGACCCGGAACCCACGCCTGCCCTGAGCATCCCGTGTGGCTGCTCCCTTCCGGTCCTGACCAGATTTGGGCGTCAGAGCCGCATGGGCCCGAATCGGCTAAATGCTAGCAATGAGCCGCCGAGGGCTTCTGTAGCTGCATGCGTCCTTCTGATCTGATCCGCTTCAAGCAGAAGGGCCAACCCATAGCCGTGCTTACCGCTTGGGACAGCCTCTCTGCAGCTCTGGCGGAAGCCGCCGGTGCAGACGTACTGCTGATCGGTGATTCACTGGCGATGGTGGCGCTGGGTCATGCCACAACACTCCCGGTGAGCCTGGAGCAGATGCTTCATCACAGCCAGGCGGTGGCCCGGGGATTGACGGCCATGCCCGCCGATCAGCCCCTGCTGGTCTGTGACCTGCCCTTTCTCAGCTACCAGTGCGGCGAAGACCGCGCCATGACTGCCGCAGGGCGTTTGTTGAAGGAGTCCAGCGCAGCGGCGGTGAAATTGGAGGGGGCGGAACCCGAGGTTGTCGCCGTGATCGACCGTTTGGTGCGCATGGGCATTCCCGTGATGGGGCATCTGGGCCTCACCCCCCAGGCCGTGCATCGTCAGGGGTACCGGCGCCAGGCCACGGACACCATCAGCCAGGAACGACTGGTAGATCAGGCGCGCACCCTCGAGCAGAAGGGCTGCTTCTCCCTGGTACTGGAACATGTTCCTGCGGATCTGGCGCGCCGGGTGCAGCAGGCCCTGACCATCCCGGTGATCGGCATCGGGGCAGGTGACGACTGCGACGGCCAGGTGCGCGTCACCGCAGACCTGCTGGGGCTCACCGCCAAACAACCTCCCTTCAGCCCAGCGCTGGTGGATGGCCGCCGCCTGTTCATCGACGCGTTGAAGGGTTGGGTCCAACAGACCCGGAACAACACTCTTCCCACCAAAGGGGGGATCACCCAAGCCGATTAGAACTTGAATCACAGCCCTTAAAGCGCCAAAGGGCTGTGTGTGATGCGAAGCCTGGAAAGAAACGGCTGGGTTTCGAGAGACGACAACGGTCATCCGGACCTCCGTCGTCTGCTCTCGATTTTTAGGCTTCGCAAGTCTGAATGCAGAGCTGCAACCAGACCGTTGGACGATCTCCGGTTCTGAGAGGTTCCGGAGATTTTTTATTTGCTTCCCTATGGATAAAACTGAGATCAACAACTGGAAATCGATCGCCGAAAGCATGGAAGCCAAGGGCGAGACCGAGAGCTGGTTTTACCTTCGTGCCCGTGCAATTGCTGATGGGAAGCCTGATCCCATGCCCAACATCTCAGAGTTGCTGGCAGACCCTGCTTGATCTGCTCGAAAACAGGGATGAGGTCGTCCATCGAGCCTTGGCTCGACTGTCTCAAGCGTTTAGGGAGACGCGGGCGAGGGAACCCGCGAACATTCCGTCTCCCAAGCGTTTGCAGTGGTGCTAGCGCCCAAGCCATCCTCACAGCCAACTTGAGAAGATCTGGCCAAGCATTAATGCCTAATCAGATGCAACTCATACCTGGCGAGCGCCCATCCGTCAGCGATGATTGATTAGAAGGCAGTGGTGCCTTCAATGCGTCGTTTGGGGGTGGGCCGAGGGGCCTACCTCTTTTTTTTTGAGATTTCGGGCGAATTCATTCACATTTCTGACCCAAGCAGCCATACAGGTCGCAAGGTCTCTGCACTCCGAGCCAAACGCAATAGCAGCCGCTGATCAATTAGATCGCTTGCTGTGACTGGCTTTGTTCTTCTAAAACCTCTTCCCACCACAGAATCACCTCAATCAGCACCTGATTGCTGAGGGCCATGCCCTCGGGGTCGGCAAGACACCAACGGCCTGCCCGCTGCTGCAGCCATCCACGCTCAACGAACGGTTGCCAACGGCGCAATAGGGACTCGGCATCAAGACCTTGAAGGATCACCCCTTCCCGGCGCCGCAGACCAACCAGCAATTGATCATCAAGGGGGAGACCAGCCTCGGCGATTGATTCCTCAGGAGGGTGGTCCAGCCATTCCGCGTAAGCGGCGCGGGTGCGTGGTCGTGCCAAACGCACCCCCCAGGGTGCTGATGTCGCTCCCATGCCAAAACCCCACCAACCGGCACCGCTCCAGTACACCCGGTTGTGACGAGAGGCATGACCCGGACGGGCGTAGTTCGAAATCTCGTAGCGACTGAGTCCAGCAGCCGCCAGCCGTTGCGTGGTCCGCTCCATCAAGGCAACGGCAAGGTCGTCCTTTGGCAGCTTCAACCGTCCAAGCGTTCGTTGGCGATCAAACACCGTGCCCGGCTCCACCGAGAGGTCGTAAATCGAGAGATGGGGAGCCTGACTGGCAATGGCCTGATCCAACTGCGCATTCCACCCGGCCAGGGTCTGCTCCGGGAGGTTCTGGATGAGATCGAGACTCCAGGACCGAAGCACGCCATCGCGCCAAGCCTGAACCAGCCAGTCGATCGCCGCATGGAGGTCGCTCTGGCGATGCCGACGCCCCAGCTGCTCGAGCACAGCATCATCAAAGCTCTGCCCCCCCAGGCTGATGCGGTTCACGCCATGGGCCAGAACGGAGGCCAACTGCGCGGCGTCAAAGGTCGCCGGATCCATCTCTAGGGTGATTTCCGCACCTGGTTGAAGACCGAATTTGTTGGCCAAGGCATCGATCAGTGCTCCGATCTGATCGGGGCACAACAGCGATGGCGTTCCCCCGCCGATATACACAGTGGATAAGGGAGGACCCCCTGGGGCAGAGGCGATTTCCCGATGCAGCAGGCTCAGGTACTCACGGATCGAGCGACTGCCAGGCCCGTGGTCGGCGCGGGCCTGGTCCCCCAGGGGAACCACGGCGAAATCGCAGTAGTAACAGCGCCGGTGGCAGAAGGGAATGTGGAGGTAGGCGCTGCGGGGCGGGATGGGATAAGGCATGCTTCTGGCATCCGGATCGAGCTGCCACGACCTGAACCCATGGTGGATCCGCTCATCCTGCTTCTGTTTGTTGTTTCCGGTGCAGCTGCCGGGTGGATGGGGATTCACTTACTGCCCGACGGCTTGGTGAGTGCAACCACCAATGCTGAACAGTTGCGTCTACAGCTCAGCGGAGCTGGCGGTGGCATTGGCTTGATCGCAGGCCTGGTGTTCAAAAAGCTGCGGGTGCGCCTGATGCAACAGGTGCGCACCATGCCCACCGATCTGCTGGTGAGCCGGGCTGTCGGCCTAATCCTGGGGCTGCTGGTGGCCAACCTGCTGCTGCTGCCTGTTCTGCTGCTTCCATTCTCCGGAGGAATTGTTCTGCTCAAACCCCTTCTGGCGGTGGTGAGCAATGTCTTTTTTGGAATTCTGGGAAGCAACCTGGCGGAAGTTCACGGTCGCACGCTGCTGCGCCTGTTCAATCCCGCGAGCACGGAGGCGCTGCTGGTGGCTGATGGGGTGCTGACTCCCGCCACGGCCAAGATCCTGGACACCAGCGTGATCATCGATGGCCGGATCCGCGGCATGCTCGCCTGCGGATTGCTTGAGGGGCAGGTGATCGTTGCCGAATCAGTGATCGATGAGATGCAGCAGCTGTCGGATTCCACCAACATCGAAAAGCGAGCCAAGGGCCGACGTGGCCTGAAGCTTCTGAAGGATCTGCGGGAAACCTACGGGCGGCGGTTAGTGATCAACAGCACCCGTTACGACGGCAAGGGAACTGACGACCGACTGCTGCAGTTGGCATCTGACACCGGCGGCACGCTGGTGACCGCAGACTTCAACCTGGCGCAGGTAGCCCAGGTCAAAGACCTAAAGGTGATGAATCTGAGTGAACTGGTGATCGCGTTGCGGCCTGAAGTGCAACCCGGCGACGAGCTCAAACTCAAGATCGTGCGTGAGGGGAAAGAGGACAGCCAGGGTGTCGGCTACCTCGATGACGGAACAATGGTGGTGGTCAACGAGGCGAAATCGCTAATCGGCCAACGCAAACCGGTGGTGGTGACCGGTGCCTTGCAAACCCCAACCGGCCGCATGGTGTTTGCACGGTTGAACGAGAACGATGCATCAACCGACACCAAGCCTTCAACCAAATCGAAAAGTCAGGGAAAACCGGCCAAAACCAGCAACCGCAAGCCCGCTGACCCCGGCTAGGCTCGCTCCACCGCGATGGTGGAGATGACAACTTCGGCCCCGTACTACGGCGACAGCGCCGTGATGCGCACACCACCTCCAGACCTTCCGTCACTCCTGCTCAAGGAGCGAATCGTCTATTTGGGCTTGCCCCTGTTCTCTGACGACGACGCCAAGCGTCAGATGGGCATCGACGTGACCGAGCTGATCATCGCTCAGCTGCTCTATCTGGAGTTCGACAACCCAGAGAAGCCGATTTACTTCTATATCAACTCCACAGGCACCAGCTGGTACTCGGGGGATGCCATCGGATTCGAGACCGAAGCCTTCGCCATCTGCGACACCCTCCGCTACGTGAAGCCTCCCGTGCACACCATCTGCATCGGCCAGGCCATGGGCACGGCGGCGGTAATCCTTTCGGCAGGGACCAAAGGTCAACGGGCCGCATTGCCTCACTCCTCCATCGTTCTGCACCAGCCCCGCAGCGGCGCCCGCGGTCAGGCGACGGACATCCAGATCCGGGCCAAAGAAGTGCTGCACAACAAGCAGGCGATGCTCGAGATCCTCTCTACCAACACAGGTCGTTCTGTGGAGGACCTGAGCAATGACTCCGACCGGATGAGCTACCTCACCCCTCAACAAGCTGTTGAGTACGGACTGATCGACCGCGTGCTCAGCAGCCGCAAGGACCTGCCTGGCAATCCCCCCGTCTGACCGACGGCATCAGACCCAACCTTCCTGCCCTTCCTTCATCAACGTCCTGAACCATGCCGATCGGTACCCCCAGCGTTCCCTACCGCCTGCCCGGCAGCCAGATGGAGCGCTGGGTCGACATCTACACCCGTCTCGGAGTGGAGAGGATTCTCTTCCTTGGCTCTGAGGTCAATGACGGCATCGCCAACAGCCTGGTGGCCCAGATGCTCTATCTCGACTCGGAAGACAGCAGCAAGCCGATCTACCTGTACATCAACTCCCCCGGCGGCTCCGTCACAGCTGGACTGGCGATCTACGACACCATCCAGTACGTCAAGAGCGAGGTGGTGACCATCTGCGTTGGCCTTGCTGCATCCATGGGTGCCTTTCTTCTCGCCGCTGGCACCAAGGGTAAGCGGGTCGCCTTGCCCCACAGCCGGATCATGATTCACCAGCCCCTTGGCGGCACCAGCCGTCGCCAGGCCAGTGACATCGAAATCGAAGCACGGGAGATCCTGCGGATGAAGGAGATGCTCAACCGCTCCCTGGCCGATATGAGTGGCCAGAGCTTCGAGAAGATCGAGAAGGACACCGACCGGGACTACTTCCTCAGCGCTGAAGAAGCCAAGGAATACGGCCTGATCGACCGCGTCATATCCCATCCGAACGAGGCCTGAACCGAACGGGGCAGGCCGCTGCGTAAGCTCGTCCACTGCAGTGTTCCGCAAGCCCGCCCCGGATGGCCCAGCTCTTTTACGACTCCGACGCCGATCTCGGTCTGCTGAACGGCAAGACCGTGGCCATCATTGGTTATGGCTCCCAGGGTCATGCCCACGCTCTGAACTTGAAGGATTCAGGCGTGAACGTGGTGGTGGGCCTCTATGACGGCAGCCGCTCCGCCGAGAAAGCCAAGGCAGACGGTATTGAGGTCATGAGCGTGGCCGATGCCTCAGCCAAGGCCGACTGGATCATGGTCTTGCTGCCCGACGAATTCCAGAAGGACGTCTACGAGCAGGAAATCGCACCCCACCTGAGTGCAGGCAAGGTGCTCAGCTTCGCCCACGGCTTCAACATCCGGTTCGAGCTGATCAAGCCGCCCGCCGATGTGGATGTGGTGATGATCGCCCCGAAGGGCCCTGGCCACACCGTGCGTTGGGAGTACCAGAACGGCCAGGGTGTGCCCGCCTTGTTCGCCATCGAACAGGACGCCTCCGGCAATGCCCGCGGCATGGCGATGGCCTATGCCAAGGGGATCGGTGGCACCCGTGCCGGCATCCTGGAGACCAACTTCAAGGAAGAGACCGAAACCGACCTGTTCGGTGAGCAGGCTGTGCTGTGTGGCGGTCTGTCCGAACTCGTGAAGGCTGGTTTCGAGACCCTGGTGGAAGCGGGCTACCAGCCCGAATTGGCTTACTTCGAGTGCCTGCACGAGGTGAAGCTGATTGTGGATCTGATGGTGAAGGGAGGACTGACCTCCATGCGCGATTCGATCTCCAACACCGCTGAGTACGGCGACTACGTCAGCGGCCCCCGTCTGATCACCGCCGACACCAAGGCCGAGATGAAGCGCGTTCTGGCAGACATCCAGGACGGCACCTTCGCCAGGAACTTCGTGGCCGAATGCGAAGCCGGTAAACCAGAGATGAAAAAGGTGCGCGACCGTGATTCCCAGCATCCGATCGAGAAAGTGGGCAAAGGCCTGCGCTCGATGTTCAGCTGGCTGAAGGACGCCTAATTCAGCGCAAGCGCTGAACAGCCGGTGATATCAGACACCATCACTCACCTCACCCCCCGCTCTGTTGCCCTAACGGTGCAGAGCGGGGATTTTTGTTGGTTTCTGGCCACGCCCCTCCCATGAACTCAGAAGCGGTGGGAGGCCTGCTGGTGATTGGGGCAGCACTGCTTGATCAGCTGATCGGTGACCCGCGCCGGTTGCTCCACCCCGTGGTGGTGATGGGGTGGAGCATTCAGCAGTTGCGCCATTGGGTCGAGCCATGGGCGGGGGACCATCCGATCAAGCTGCGGATCGGGGGAGGCTTGATCAGCCTGATCCTTGTGCTTGGCAGCGTCCTGACGGGCTGGTGTATGGAGCAGCTGCTGTGGCTTCCCTCCCCATGGGGATGGCTCAGCATTCCGATACTGACCCTGAGCCTCGCCAGCGCCCTAGCCGCTCGCAGCCTCAGGGACAGCGTGCTCGCCGTGGTGGATGCGCTGCCATCAGCAGCGGAGGAGGATCTCGAACCAGCCCGCCGGAACTTGAGCTGGATCGTTGGACGAGACGTTCAAAGTCTGGATCGCACGGGACTGCTCAGGGCCGCAGCTGAAACAGCCTCAGAGAATGCTGTGGATGGCGTGTTCGCACCGCTGTTCTGGATGGGGATCGGTGCACTGCTATGGATGGTCGTGCCTTCTGGCCCTGGTCCGCTGGCGCTGGCCTGGGGCTTCAAGGCCAGCAGCACGCTGGATTCCATGCTCGGGTACCGCAGCGGCCGGCTGCGCTGGCTGGGGACAGCCGGCGCTCGCCTCGATGATCTACTCACCTGGCTGCCCTGTCGGATGGTCATGCTGACGCTGCCCCTGGTCTGCCCACCCTGGACGCAATGGATGCAACGGGTGCAGGCGGCAGAGCGGGATGGCTCTGCGGATCCATCCCCCAATGCAGGTCGTTCAGAAGCGATCTACGCCCACTGCATCGGGGTCCAACTTGGTGGCGAGAACAAGTATGGAGAGCGCTTGGTGCGGAAACCTGTGCTGGGAGCTGGCCAACCAACGCCAAACGAGCCTTTGGTTAGAGCTGTTCTGAAGGCATCAAGCAGGCTGGAGATCGTCTGGCTCAGTGGTCTTGGGATCATCCAATGGGCAATGAACCGCTGAGCACCAGTCAGTAAGCACCTCGATCCATCGGTAGGAGCAACACACCAAATGTGCGGAGGATAATGGCAAAGTCCAGGCCGAACGAACGACCACGGGCATAGACCAGATCAAGCTTGACCCGTTTCTTGTAACTCAAATTGTTTCTGCCACTCACTTGCCAAAGGCCCGTCAACCCAGGGCGGACTGAGGCAACTTCATCCATATAAGGGCCATAACGAACGAGTTCTTTCTCGACGATTGGGCGTGGACCGACCACGCTCATCTCCCCACGAAGAACATTCAAGAACTGTGGAAGCTCATCAAGACTCGAGCGGCGCAGGAAACGGCCCAGGGGAGTGATTCGGGGATCACGTTTCAACTTGAAGTCGCGCTCGAACTCAGCACGCAGGGAAGAATCTGCCTCCAGAACACGCGCAAGAACGGCATCCGCATCGGCCCGCATGGTGCGGAACTTGATGCAGCCAAAACGTTGGTAGCTACGGCCCACCCGACGCTGAACGTAAAACACAGGCCCCGGTGAACTGAGCTTCACCAATCCCGCAAGAAGCAGCAACACCGGTGAACCGATGGTGAGTACGGCGAGTGAAAAAACAATGTCTCCTGTGCGCTTGAAGACTCGGCCCCAACGGTTCTGGTGGCGGATCAGCGTGCCGGTGGACAGAACCGATGGCGGGGCTGAGATCAGCGCAAGGTGGGGCTTGCACTTGCCACGGCGAGCTGCACGCCCTGCGGACTGAATCAAAGATGGCCGGGAGGCCGAGGTCAAAGGCTCAACCTGGGACTCACCACACTCAACGTCACAGGCGCAGCCCTGGCATCTCCGCAGGGTCACTCGCTGCAACGGCACAGCCCCGCTGATGGGCACTCCAAGCTGTTCGGAGAACCGATTCAAAGCGCGCCGCAAAGGCTTCCGGTCTGAAGCGTTCGGCCCACGCACGAATGGCTTCTGCATCCAGAGAACGCCAAATCCGTTCTTGTTCAAACCACTCCACTGCCTGCACCAACGACTCGACGCTTTGTTCCGGGAACAGCACCCCAGTGGGCTCAGGAATCCCGGCAGCCGCACAACGCACCGTGTCCAACAAACCACCCCGCCCCAACCCAATCACCGGCGCTCCGGAAGCCATTGCTTCCACCGGAGCAATGCCGAAGTCCTCCAGGCCGGCGTACACAAATGCCCGACAAAGGGCCATGAGCTCTTCCACCTGCTGCTGGGACTGACGGCCGAGCAAGGTGACCGTGGGACCAGCTAGAGCCTCCAATCGCTCCTTCTCCGGACCATCCCCCACCACAAGCAGGGGTAGACCCAAGCGGTTGAAGGCTTCCACTACAAGATCCACCCGCTTGTAGGGGACCAAACGACACAGACAGAGGTAGACGTCGTCTCGATCGGCATTCCAGCGAAAGCGCTCCACCTCGACGGGGGGATGGATCACGCTGGCCTCCCGCCCCCAGTACTTGCGGATTCGACGCGCCGTGAAACGGGAGTTGGCAATGAGGTGATCCACCCGCTGCGCACTGAGTTGGTCCCATTGCCGCAGAGCATGCAACTGCCAGCGAATCAAAGGGCCCAGACCACGCCGAGCCAGCGCCGAACGTTGCAGATAAGCGTGCATCTGGTCCCAGGCGTAACGCACGGGTGTATGCACATAACTGATGTGCAGCTGGTCCGGAGCCGTCAGCACACCCTTGGCTACCAGGTGACTGCTGCTGATCACCAGCTCAGCAGCGCCAAGATCGATCTGTTCGATAGCAAAGGGCAGCAGCGGCAGGTACTGCTGCACATGGCTGCGCCCCCACGGCAGGCACTGAATCGGGCTGGTGAGGACGGATCGTCCATGCAACCAACTGCCCGGCCGTCGAGATTCGGCGTCAATCAGGGCCGCCATCTGCGGCTCGCAGCCGAGGCTGCGCAGTAAAGAATCAACCTCTTGAACAACCTGTTCTGCACCACCGACAGAACGAGGCGAGAACCACTCATGAACCAGAGCGATGCGCTGCGGGAGGTGATCCGAAGCCGAGGACATCCCTCTGGAATAAAGCGAACGCTACGAAGTCTCTCAGCTCATTGCAGGAGCAGGCCAAGATCACGATGCTGGTGCACATGTCCAGCACGAACCTCACCATCAACATCCTCCTGGAGGAGGCATTGAATGAACCGGACATCGGCACAACGAGCCGATTTCGTTGGCATGCCACAGCGGTGGGTATAGCGGCACTTTGGATTGACAGCGCTCCGCCATCAACACCGCCCTTTGAGGACGCACTCAAAGAAGGGCTGAATGTGGGGCTCGACCTCAGCCGAGAGGAACGAGAATTTCATCAAGTTGAACAGGGGCTGGTTCTGCTGTTTCATTCATAAAAACAGCACCGATACACCCCCTAAAAACCCAAATAATTACGTTCGAAGCTTTAGCAATTTGCAATAAGCCAAAATGTCTTTGATTAATTAACTCTTAATCAAGCAATATCTCTATTCGACGATCAACAAAACGGAGAGGGTGGGATTCGAACCCACGAGGGTGTTACCCCTACACGATTTCGAGTCGTGCGCGATCAACCGGACTCTGCCACCTCTCCACACGCCCTCAGACGTCCCCGCAGTTTAAAGGCCGACGAACCGGGCACCTGCTCCATGCTTCAGAAGCCAAAGGCGCTGGGGTGCGGAAGGCTAAAACCCCAGCCATGTTCCGGTGATCATCTGCCGGGGTTCTGATCGCTGCCGATGCTGCAATGCCCACAAGGCCTGAGGGCTTGGAAACAGCTGCCAGAGCTGATGCCCCATCCGTATCACCAGTACTCCAGAGCGAGGCTGCAGGCGCTGCACCGATAGGCCATCAGCACCGCCCGCACCACCAATGGCTGGGCTCCGGCAAGGCAGAGAAACAGCAGCAGCGCCATGGCCGCCAGGGGAAGCCGCAGGCCAGGCGGCCAGCGGCGGGCCAGCATCAGCACATTGCCGAGCAGAACCGTGAGGTGAAACCCAGATGCCGCAAGGGCATGGGACAAGCCGGCCATACGGAACGCCTCTCGGATGTCTTCCGGGAGCTGCACCTGGGCGCTTCCCGCTACCAGATCGACCAGGAAACCGCCCCGCCGCGGCCCCATGGCCTGTTGCAGCCTTGAGCAACATCGCGCCGCAGATCAGCCAACGGCGTCCATGGACGCTGCAGCACTTCGATGCTCTCGACCCGTAGCTGACTCCAAGGGCCTTGGCGGGACAGACGTTCGCCGATCCCGGAACAGCGGGTGCGCCGCTGGCAGCGGACGCCTCAGCACTCCCATGGCCTGGACACGCCAGCCCTGCAGCAGGGGCGCAGTGCAGTCAGGCAACTGCAGCTCGGTTCGCCCCTCAACCCCGCGAGCCTCGATCCGATCCACCTCCAACAGACCGGTACAGCCCGAGGGAAAACGGCGCACATCGGCAAGCAAGCGACCGCTGATCGCCACAGCCGCCGGTGGCGTCTGGATCAGGCGAGATGAATGGGCTCGACTCGGCGCCCCCCACAAAACCCCTCGAAGCACAAGGAGCGCCAGGAGACACAGGGCAATGGCATCAGCAGAACGACGTCGACACAGAAACCATCAGACCGCTGTCTCGAGAGTTCCCCCTTTTAAGAGCGGGAAACCAAGGGCCTCCCGTTCCGCCAGCCAGGCCTCGGCCACCTTGCGAGCCAGGTTGCGAATCCGACCGATGGTGGCGGTGCGCTCCGTCACGGAAATCACGCCACGGGCCTCCAGCAGGTTGAAGGTGTGGCTGCACTTCAGAACGAAATCCAAGGCCGGTGCCGGCAGCTGCTGCTCGATCAGATCTGCCGCTTCCGCTTCATAGATGGCGAACAACTGCTTGAGCCGCTCGGGATTGGAGGCCTCAAAGTTGAAGTGGCACTGCCCCTTTTCAAACGGCAGCCAGATCTCGCCGTAACTGCGCTCGCTGTTCCAGCTGAGGTCCCAGATGCTTTCCACGTCTTGGAGATACATCGCCAGCCGCTCGAGGCCGTAGGTGATCTCAATCGAAACGGGCTTGCAATCGATGCCGCCGCATTGCTGGAAATAGGTGAACTGGGTCACCTCCATGCCGTCGAGCCATACCTCCCAACCCACACCCCATGCGCCGAGGGTTGGGGACTCCCAGTTGTCTTCGACGAAACGGATGTCGTGATCAGCGGCCTTGATGCCCAACGCCTCCAGTGACGCCAGGTAGGTCTCCTGGATGCCATCTGGGGATGGCTTGATCAGCACCTGGTACTGGAAATAGTGCTGGGCCCGGTTGGGGTTGTCGCCATAACGGCCGTCGGTGGGGCGACGGCAGGGTTCGGGATAGGCCACGACCCAGGGCTCAGGGCCAATTGCCCGGAGCACCGTGTGGGGGCTCATGGTGCCGGCACCCTTCTCGGTGTCGTAGGGCTGCAGCAACAGACACCCCTGGTCCGCCCAGAACCGGTTGAGCGTGCTGATGATGTCCTGAAAATGCACTGGGCCGGGGCTACCTGGGTTCCGATTCTGCCCAGTGGCCGGTCAGCCCTCCAAAGCCAGGCAACGGTGGAGGTGCGCGATGGCGTGATGGCGATGCGGATTGTTGCCGCTGGGACCAATCATTCCGAGCCAGAAACTGCCATCCCCCTGAAAGACCAGGACGGGCTTTGCACCCCCCTTGCCATGGCAATCCAGCAAGGACATACAGAGCTTTTCAGCGACCTCTGGCCCCTTGGGGCGCTGGCGCAGGCGACGCAACAGTGGATCCACCTGCGAGAAGGAGACGAAACAGGCGCGGTAGGAGTCGGTGATCAGGATCAGACCATCCAGCCACTGCACTTCCTGAAGCAGCTCTTCGATGCGGGGCAGCAGCTTCGGCAGCGGAAACGCCAAACCCGAACCTCCCCTTAACGTTCTTTTCAGCTTTCCTACGTCAGCGACGGGGTGTGTCGCAAGCGACACAGGCGAAGATTCATGCCCTGAGGATCAAAATGCCCATCTGTCCGGCCACGAGCGCGCGGTGGTTCGCTTCGGCAAATCCCGCCTGCCGCGCCAGCCGCTCCTGTTCAAGCCCCGTAGGAAAGCGCTCCAGACTTTTCTCCAGGTAGGCGTACTCCTCACGTAAGCCCACAGAGGCGGCAGCGGGCACCACCAGGCGACGCAGATAGAAGCGCTGAAAGGCAGCCGCCGCACCGCTTTGGGGCAGACGGTTGAAATCAAGCACCCCAGCGCGCCCGCCTGGCTTCAACAGCCGGCGCAGTTCCTTCAGCCCCTGCAGGGGGTCCGCCAGATTGCGCAATCCATAGGCCATCACCGCACCATCAGCGCAAGCTGTGGACAAGCCGGTTTGCAGAGCATCCCCTTGCCGGAAGGCCACCGGCAACCAGGGCTGCTGACGCTGGCGCTGGCGGGCGCGCTCAATGGGAGCAGCAGCGGCATCCAGACCAGTCACCGCACCAGCGGGACGAACACATCGCCCCAGTTCCAAGGCCAGGTCCCCCGTTCCGCAGCACAGATCCAGCCAATGCTCGCCAGCCACCGGCTTGAGGGCGCGCACCAACTGACGTTTCCACTGGCGATGCAACCCGAAACTGAGTACATCGTTGAGGCGGTCGTAGCGGGGAGCGACAGCGTCAAACAGCTGTTCCACCGCCGCGGGATCACCAGGCTTCATGGACGGATCGTCAGGCCACGGGAAAGCAGATTTTGCTTGATCTGTTCCACGGTGAGAACACCGTCGTGCAGCAACGAGGCCAGCAAGGCTGCGGAAGCATGGCCTCCCTCAGGACCCACGTTCAACGCCTCAGCGATGTGATCCAGGCAGCCCGCACCACCGGAGGCGATCACCGGGATGGGGACCGCATCGGCCACGGCCCGGGTCAGGGCGAGGTCGTAACCAGCCTGGGTGCCATCACCATCCATGGAGGTGAGCAGGATCTCTCCAGCCCCGAGACCAGCCACCCGCTGAGCCCACTCCACAACATCGAGGCCGGTGTTCTCGCGGCCTCCCTTCACATACACATCCCAGCCGCCGGCATTGCGCCGCCGGGCATCAATGGCCACGACAATGCACTGGCAGCCGAACTGATCGGCCCCCTCTCGCACCAGCTCAGGACGCCGCACCGCCGAGGAGTTGAGGCTCACCTTGTCGGCACCGGCCCGCAACAACTCGGTGATTCCCTCAACGGTGCTAATGCCACCGCCAACCGTGAAAGGGATCGTGACCGATTCAGCTGTGCGACGCACCATGTCGATCAGGGTGCCGCGCCCCTCATGGCTGGCTGCGATGTCGAGGAACACGAGTTCATCCGCCCCTGCCCGGCTGTAACGGCAAGCCAGCTCAACCGGATCACCGGCATCGCGCAGGCCAACGAAATTGACACCTTTCACCACCCGTCCTCGGGCGACATCCAGGCAGGGAATCAGACGCAGAGCAACCATCGATTCGGCGAAAAGCGACTGTTAGGGTTGCGCCACTCTCCAAGCCTCGCAGGCTATGTCCCAGGCTGACGCCATTTCGATCGGCTCCAAGGTCCGCGTGACCCGCGTGCGTGATCGCATTCCCCAAGCCATGGTTGATCTTCTGAAAAAGGATGCCAACGGCACGGTGAAGGATTTCCGCACCGTCGACGGCAAGGGAATCGGTGTGGTTATTGAGCTCAGCGATGGCTCCACCAGCTGGTTCTTCGAAGACGAAATCGCCGCCGCCTGAGGACTGTCTCTGTGAGCGACGCGCGTCAGCTGCTTGGGATGAAGGGTGCCTCAGGCACCACCAACATCTGGAAGCTGCGGCTGCAGCTGATGAAACCGGTCACCTGGATCCCCTTGATATGGGGGGTGATCTGTGGTGCCGCGGCCAGCGGCAACTATGAGTGGCGTGTGGACCACGTGCTCGCCGCCTTCGCCTGCATGTTGATGAGCGGTCCCCTGCTGGCGGGCTTCACCCAGACCATCAACGACTACTACGACCGCGAGATCGACGCGATCAACGAGCCCTACCGACCGATCCCATCGGGAGCAATTCCCTTGGGCCAGGTGAAGCTGCAGATCTGGGTGCTGCTGCTCGCGGGTTTGGGCGTGTCCTACGGACTCGACCGATGGGCCGGCCACACCACCCCTGTGGTTTTTCTGCTGGCCTTGGGAGGCTCCTTTGTGAGCTACATCTATTCAGCCCCCCCGCTGAAGCTCAAGCAGAACGGCTGGCTGGGGAACTACGCCCTCGGTGCCAGCTACATCGCCCTGCCCTGGTGGGCCGGCCAGGCCTTGTTTGGACAACTGACCTGGGGCACAGCACTGCTCACCCTGGCCTACAGCCTTGCAGGTCTTGGCATCGCTGTCGTCAACGACTTCAAGAGCGTTGAGGGCGACCGTGAACTAGGACTTCAGTCGTTGCCCGTGGTTTTTGGCATCGAACGGGCCAGTTGGATCAGCGCCGCAATGATCGATGTTTTTCAACTGGCGATGGTTGCCGTCTTGATCGGGATCGGCCAGCATTTCGCAGCGGTTCTGCTGGTTCTCTTGATAGTTCCCCAGATCACCTTCCAGGACATCTGGTTACTGAGAGACCCCGTGGCCTTTGACGTGAAATATCAGGCCAGTGCCCAGCCCTTCTTGGTGCTCGGCATGTTGGTGACCGCTCTGGCCGTGGGCCACAGCCCCTTGACCCAGGTGATGTGAACCGTTCCCGCCTGCACTGGGCACTGATCGCTGGCACAGCAGCTGCAGTGGGCGTGGGAGCTGCCCTGAGCATGCGTGCTCTGACTGAATTGGTGGATGCCAGGCTTCCGGATTCCCGGGGGATAGCCAGCTTCAATCGGCCGGGAACGATCACCCTGCTCTCCACCAAGGGCAAGGTGATCCAGAAGCTGGGGCCAGCGACGCGAGAGAAGGTCAAACCCGGTGCGATGCCGCCAACGGTGGCTGAGGCTTTCATCGCCGCCGAAGACCGTCGCTTCTATCAGCACGACGGTGTGGATGGCTGGGGCATCGCCAGGGCCATCGTCACCAATGTCCGCCAAGGAGCGGTTCGGGAAGGGGCAAGCACCATCACCCAGCAGCTGGCTCGAACAGTCTTTTTGAGCCAGGACCGCACGATCACCCGAAAACTCAAGGAGGCGGCTCTGGCCATGAAGCTGGAGCGCCAGCTGAGCAAGCAGCAGATCCTCGAGCAGTACCTCAACTACGTCTACCTGGGCTCCGGCGCCTATGGCGTTGCCGATGCGGCCTGGATCTACTTCTCCAAAACCCCTGAGCAGCTCACGGTTCCTGAAGCAGCCATGATCGCTGGGCTGCCGCCAGCTCCATCGATTTATTCACCCCTGGTGAACCCTGATCTGGCCAAGGAGCGGCGCTCGATCGTTCTGGATCGCATGGCCCAGGCCGGATTCATCTCCACAACCGAAGCAGAGAGCGGTCGCAACAGCCCCCTCGGACTGATGCCTGCAACACCTAAGTACTTCAACAGTTCAGCGCCTTACTTCACTACCTGGATTGCCCAGGAGCTGCCCAAATTCTTGACGCCAGAACAGCTGGAAGTGGGCGGGGTCAAGGTGCGCACCAGCCTGAATCTCGACTGGCAGAAGAAAGCTCAGCAGGTGATTCGAGCCAATGCCCCATTCGACACCGAAGGCGCGATGGTTTCGATCGATCCAGGCAACGGACTGGTGCGAGTGATGGTGGGCGGCAAGGATTTCTCCAAGAGCCAGTTCAACCGCACCATTCTGGCGCTGCGCTCTCCGGGCTCTACTTTCAAGCTGTTTCCCTACGCCGCGGCCATTGATCGGGGCATGAAGCCCGAAACCAAAGTGTTTGATGCCAAGCGGTGCTGGAACGGCTACTGCCCCAAAAACTTTGGCAACAAGTACTTCGGCAACATCTCCTTGGCCGATGCCCTTAAGAACTCACTCAACACGGTGGCGGTTCAACTGCAAGACATCGTTGGATTTGATGCCGTCATTGAGATTGCCAACAACTTCAACATCGGCACCGATCGACCTCTCGGCAAGTACTACCCAATGGCCATCGGGGCCTACGAGCAAACCATCCTCGACATGACCGCCGCCTATGCCGGCATGGCCAACCGCGGGGTGTTCTTCACACCCAGCCCCTTTGAGGAAATCCGTGGACCGAAGAATGAGCTGCTCTGGAGCCGGCGCCTGAGCGACTACCGAGGCAAGCGGGCGATTGATAGCGATGTAGCGGACACCATGAACTGGATGTTGCAGCGGGTGGTGACCGGCGGCACCGGCATCGCCGCCAAACTTGATGATCGACAGGTGGCCGGCAAAACGGGAACGTCAGAGAACACCCGTGATCTCTGGTTCATCGGGTCGATTCCTCAGCTCACAACGGGCGTCTGGTTCGGATACGACGACGATCGCGCCACCAAGAGCACCAGCGGCGAGGCGGCATGGGCTTGGAAACAATTCATGCTCCAGATCAAGGACGAGATCCCCGTCCGTAACTTCCCCGAGAAACCCAAGCTGAACCGAAAAGTGCGTTTGGCTGTCGACCCGAAAACGATTGCAAAACCACCTAAGACCAAGGCCTCCAACGAGCCTGGTGCAGCCCAACCGACTGTTGAGACCGACCTGCCCGCCCTAACGCCCATGGCACCTCCGCCTCGCCGGACGCCCTATCTCTGGAGAAACAGTTCTCCAGATAGGAGCGTTGAACGCCAGGGACGCCGCTGGACCCGGGATTGATCCAAGGCCCTAAGTACGCTGCAGCACAGCCGAGTAGAACCCATCCCCCCCGCTGGCTTGATCCGGCCAGAGCTGGCTCTCCTGCTCCAGGCGAAGAGCTGGCTGGCGCTTCAACAACTCCTGGATCTGTTTCTGATTTTCATCGGGATGAATGGTGCAGGTGGCGTACACCAACACTCCCTGGGGAGCCAACAACGGCAAAAGCCCATCCAGCAGAGCCTGTTGTTGGGGCAAAAGACCACGAACGGATTGAGGCGTCACGCGCCAACGAGCGTCGGGGTGACGGGCAAGGGTTCCCAGCCCCGAGCAGGGGGCATCGATCAAAATCCGCTGGAAGGATTCACGCCATTGGGGCCGCTGCTCCAAAAGATTGGCGGCATCCGCAGCCAGGGCATTGATGGAAGCGAGGCCAAGCCGGGCGGCATTGGCCACAACGCGCTTGAGCCGTCCAGCTGAACGGTCCACAGCCCAGATCTCCGCCTGATCACCCACCAACTCGGCCAAATGGGTGGCTTTTCCTCCCGGAGCCGCGCAGGCATCCAGGATGCGATCTCCCGGCTTGGGATCGAGCAGAGGTGCAATCCATTGCGCCGAACAATCCTGCACACACCAATGGCCCTCGGCATAGCCAGGCCAGTCGCGCAGATCGCCGCTGTGGCCTGAGATGCGCAGGCCATCGGGACAACCAACGATGGGCTCACTGCTGATGCCAGCCGCGGCCAGATCCTGCTGCACCTGCGGAGGGCTCGATCGCAACCGGTTTACCCGTAAATCCAGATCCGGCACGCGGTTGCAGGCGCTTGCCACCGCCGCGGCCCCCTCTGCCCCGCGCCACTCGATCAACAGCTGGGTGAACCAATCCGGCAGGGACTGGGACTGGGCCAGCTGAGCTGCCAGATCGTTGGGCGATTGCAGGGTTTCGCCGGCCTCCCGCGCCCGCAGCGCCGCCCTCAGAACCCCATTCACCACAGGGGCCAGTCGTGCCAATCCCTTGCTGGTTTTAGCCAACTCCACAGCGGTGTTCACCGCTGCTGAATCTGGAATCCGCTCCATCAACAGCAGTTGATAGAGACCTACATGCAGCAGCCAGCGCAGCTTGGGCGGTTGCTTTGCAGCTGGCACCTTGCCCAACCGATCCAACCAGGCATCCAGAGTGCGCCGTTGGCGGATCGCGCCATAGGCAAGCTCGGTCACCAACCCCCGATCCGAAGGTTTGAGGTCCTGCATCCGCAGAACCCGCTCCAGCGCCACATCGGCATAGGCCCCAGCCGCAACCGCCTGCAACACATCCCAGGCGAGACGGCGCGGCAGCAGTCCAATCGGAGCCGAATCAGACAAGAGCAGCACGCATCAATCCCCAGCATGGGCGTCCGGGTGCCAGAGGAACTGACGCAGCGGCAAGCGTCCTTCCGCATCCACCGGAATGCCCTCAGCCAGCAGAAGGTCACGCTGGATCCAGTCACTGCCCTCACGGCTGAGGCTCATCGAAATCCGGCCCTGAGCGTTCACCACGCGGTGCCAGGGAACGGTGGACGGGAGCTTGAGACGTCGTAAGGCCCAACCCACCTGACGTGCACAACCAAAGGCACCGATTAAATCGGCGATCTGGCCGTAGGTCGCCAAGCGGCCGTGGGGGATACGGGCCACCTGGTTCCAGACACGCTGATCAAACATGCCGCCGGAGACGTACGGTTCAACGGAGGGATCCTTGGGCGGGATCTGAATGGCGACGGAAGCGCTGACTTCTTGATTGTCGTCCCAGACCCCAAGCACGGAATGACCCCAACCTGTTGCTCTCACCCGATTGACCGCCCATGCCCCTGCTGCCGCGACGGTTTGAGCGGCTGAAATCCGTGCTGAACCACCGCATGGCGGATCTCACGGTGCTGCTCGAACACGTGGAGAAACCGCACAACCTCTCCGCCATCCTGCGCAGCTGTGATGCCGTCGGGGCGCTGGAAGCCCACGCGGTGAGTTTTAACGGGCGGCCACGCACCTTCAACAGCACCGCCCAGGGCAGCCAGAAATGGGTGCCTCTGCACGACCATCCCGACACCGAAACAGCCATCCGCCATCTCAAAGCGAAAGGGTTCCGGCTCTACGGAACCCATCTCGGAGTGGATGCCAAGGACTACCGGGAGTGCGACTTCACCGGGCCCACCGCCTTCGTGCTCGGGGCTGAGAAATGGGGGCTGACCGATCAGGCCCAGGACCTGATGGATGAAGCGCTGTTCATCCCGATGCGCGGCATGGTGCAGTCCCTGAACGTGTCGGTCGCCACCGCAACCCTGCTATTTGAGGCGCTGCGCCAACGCCAGGTGGCCGGACTGGCTCCAACTCAGGGAGAAGGCCTGAAGCCAGAGCACTACCAGCAGTTGCTTTTTGAGTGGTCCTACTCCGAGGTGGCCACTGGTGCCGGGAGCAGGAACGGCCTTACCCCGGCTTAAATGAGCAGGGTGAGCTGATGGAGGAGTTGCCGCGAACTGTGAAGCTGCGCTGCTGATTCAACAGAAGACTTGCATCTCTGTGAACCCTGGGCCATAACCAAAGCAGCGGATTGTCAGCAATGGACAACAAAAAGCTGCACCAGTATGCGGTCACCTACCACTGCGGCACCGAATGGGGCGAAGAATTACTCCAGTCTGACGATCTCAGCCATGCCGTGGAAGCTGCCCACGCCATCTTCCCCAGCTCCTGCCGGATTTCGATCCGTGAGGTGAAGGCACCGAAAACAGCCTGAGATCAACGCGGTCGCCGCGGCACCCCAGGCAACTGAACCGCGGTGATCAACACCGTCGTTTCCAACAGCAGATTGCGGCTGACCAGCACCACTACCAGCAGCAAGGTGGTGGCCAGGATCCGCTCGAGCAAAGCGATCACGTCATCGGTGCTGTCGCAGCTCTTTTTCCAGAGCAACGCGGCCATGCTTAGCAACAGCAAGGTGATCCACCAGGCCATCACACCCGTGCCGATGTGCTTAGTTTGACGCAGGCCGGGCTTCTGCGCCGCTCACCCAGGCCTCGATGCCTTCACCAAGGAAGGACAGCCCCAGCACCAACACAAACATCGCCAGGCCGGGGAAGAGCGCCGTCCACCACACCCCGGTGGGCACTGCTGCGAGTGCAAGGTTGAGATCGCCACCCCATTCCGGCACTGTCTCCGGCAGGCCCAGGCCGAGAAATCCCAATCCCCCCAGCACTAGCACCGCATCAGCGGCATTGAGGGTGAGCAGCACCGGCACCGAGGTGATCACGTTGCGGAACATATAGCGCCGCAGGATCCAGAGCGGTCCCGCCCCGAGGCTCTGGGCGGCCTCCACAAACAGCTCGCTCTTCACCTGGGCGGTTTGGTTGCGCACCACGCGGAAATACTGCGGCACATACACGACACAAAGCGCGGCAGCGGCATTGGGGATGCCCTTGCCCAGCAGAAAAGCCAACACCACCGAAAGCAACAACACCGGCAGCGTGTAGAGCGTGTCCATCAGCAGCACCATCAGGCGATCGACTGCGCCGCCGAAATACCCACTCACCATTCCCAGAGGCACACCGACCAGCAGGGCCACACCCACCGCCAACAACACCACCTGAAGCGCTACTCCACTGCCGGCCATGGTGCGCACACACACATCCCGGCCGAGCCGGTCGGTGCCGCACCAATGGGTCCAACTTGGACCGGCGTAGATCGGATTCTCCAGGCCGACATTGGCGTCCGGAAGGATGCCAGCACTCACCAACAACGGCGTGATCAAGGCCACCAGCAGGTAGATCCCCACAATCACCAGGCCCCAGCGGGCCATGCGGGTGGAGAGGCTGCGGGTCACGGGCAGGTTGGCCTCAGGCGGATGCATTGTCTCCCTAACCGCGGAAGAATGAAGCCATGGCGTCCCGTTACCGCTGGCGACAACAGCTGCTGGTCAGCCTGTAATGGAGAAGCGGACAATGTCGAAGTGATCATCTTTAGGGATGGCCGCCATGACATCACCAACTGATAGAAATCAGCTCCCCCCTCCATCATTCAGCTTTAGCACCGCCATGAAGGCCTCCTGGGGCACATCCACCTTGCCCATCGCCTTCATCCGCTTCTTGCCCTTGGCCTGCTTCTTCAGCAGTTTTTTCTTCCGTGAAATGTCACCGCCGTAGCACTTGGCGAGCACATCCTTACGGATGGCGCTGATGCTGGTAGAAGCAATGATCCGGCTGCCGATGGATGCCTGAATGGGGATCTTGAACTGCTGGCGGGGAATGAGTTCCTTGAGTTTCTCCACCAAGGCCTTACCCACGTTGTAGGCCTTGTCTTGATGGACGATCGTGGTGAGGGCATCAGCGCGCTCGCCGTTGATCAACACATCCAGGCGCACCAGCTGGTTCTTGCGATAGCCGATCAGGCTGTATTCCATCGAGGCATAGCCCTGAGTGCGCGTCTTCATCTGATCGAAGAAGTCGGTCACCACCTCAGCCAGCGGCAATTCATAGATCAACGTCACCCGATCGGTGGTGATGTACTTCATGTCGATGTAATCCCCACGCCGTTCCTGGCACAGGCCCATCAAGGCGCCGTTGTATTCGTTCGGTGCATAGATCTCCATGCGCACGTAGGGCTCTTCGATCGACTCGCGCTTCTGCGGATCAGGGAGCGTGGCGGGATTGTCCACCATCGCTTCCGAGCCATCGATCATGTTCACCTTGTAGATCACCGATGGCGCGGTGACGATCAGATCCAGGTCGTATTCACGCTCGAGCCGCTCCTGCACGATCTCCATGTGAAGGAGGCCAAGGAAGCCGCAGCGGAAGCCGAAGCCCATGGCGCTGCTGGTTTCCGGCTCATACTTCAGCGCCGCATCAGAGAGCTGCAGCTTGTCGAGGGCATCTCGCAGATCCGGGTACTGGTCGGCTTCGGTGGGGAACAAACCGCAGAACACCATCGGCTTGGCCTCGGTGTAGCCCGGCAACGGCTCATCCGCCGGTGCGTTCACCAGGGTGATCGTGTCGCCCACACGGGCATCCGCCACGGCCTTGATCGACGCCGCTAAGTAGCCCACCTCACCGGCGTGGAGCTCATCCACCTTCTTCTGATCGGGCGCCATGATCCCGATCTCATCGAGCTCATAGGTCTTCTTGCTGGCCATCAACAGCACCTTGTCTTTGCAGTTGATCCGGCCGCTCATCACCCGGAAGTAGACGATCACACCCCGGTAGGGGTCGTAATAGGAGTCGAAAATCAGGGCCTTGGTGGGCTCCTCCACCGCATCCTTCGGTGGGGGCACACGGTCCACCACCGCCTGCAGGATCTCGGGCACACCCATACCGGTCTTGGCCGAGCAGGGAATGGCGTTATCACAATCGAGGCCGATGATCGCCTCCACCTCCTCCTTGATCCGATCCGGATCGGCACCGGGAAGATCGATCTTGTTGAGCACCGGAATGATCTCGAGATCGTTAGCCAGCGCCAGATACACGTTGGCCAGGGTCTGGGCTTCCACGCCCTGGCTGGCATCCACCACCAGCAGCGCCCCCTCACAGGCCTGAAGGCTGCGGCTCACCTCGTAGGAAAAGTCGACGTGGCCTGGGGTATCGATCAGGTTGAGGACGTACTCCTCCCCATCGGCCGCCGTGTAGTTCATCCGGGCAGCCTGGAGCTTGATCGTGATCCCCCGCTCCCGCTCCAGATCCATGTTGTCCAGGAACTGGTCCTGCATGTCCCGGTTGGCCACGGTGCCCGTGTCCTGCAGCAAGCGGTCGGCCAGGGTCGACTTGCCGTGGTCGATGTGGGCAATGATGCAGAAATTGCGGATCCGTGAGACGGGGGCGTCGGTCATGCAGCGGCGGAATCCCGTCTCGGGTCCAGAAAGCGTCGTTGGCACAATCCTAAGGAGCGGCACCAGTGGTCATGAGCAATCCCTGGACCCTGCTACTGCTAGCGATCAGCGCTGAGGTGATAGGCACCTCCTGCCTGCGGCTTTCGGAAGGCATGACCCGACCGCTGCCCACACTGCTGGTGTTCAGCGCCTATGCCCTTGCGATGGCCCTGCTCTCCAAGGTGGTGCTAAGTATTCCCCTTGGGATTACGTATGCCCTTTGGAGCGGCATTGGCACTGTGGTAATCGTGCTGGTTGGCCGGTTTGCCTACAGCCAGACGCTGCAGCCCGCCCAATTGATTGGCATCGCTCTAATCACTACCGGGGTGGTGTTGGTGAATCTGGGGGAATGAGGCTCAGGCGGTGAGACCCAGCAGGGCATCGCTGCGTTCCCGCATCCGGTTCAACACCTGGGGATCCTGCTGGGGATCTTCATGGATGCTGGGCAAGAGCGCTTGCAGGCGTTGCTGCCAGGCGTAGCTGTCGAACCGTTCCTTGAAACAGCGCTGCAGCACTTCCAACATGATCGTCACCGCCGTACTCGCTCCTGGGGAGGCTCCCAGCAACGCCGCCAGGGAGCCATCGCCGGAGGCCACCACCTCAGTTCCCAGCTGCAGCCGTCCGCCCTGCTTGCTGCGTTTGATGATCTGCACCCGCTGGCCCGCCACCGAGAGGGTCCAGTCTTCGGTGCGGGCTGTGGGCATGAACTGCTGCAGCGCCTCATGCCGCTCTGCTGGGCTCTGGCGCAGCTGATTGATCAAATACTGCACCAATTCGAAATTGGTAGCCCCCACCTGCAGCATGGGCAGCAAATTGGTGGCCCTCACGGAAGCGGGGAGGTCCAACAGGGAACCCTGCTTGAGGAACTTGCTACTGAAGCCGGCAAAGGGGCCGAACAGCAGCGACCGCTTGCCATCGATCCAGCGAGTGTCGAGGTGGGGCACCGACATCGGTGGAGCTCCCACCGCCGCCTTGCCGTAAACCTTGGCCCGCTGACGATCCGCCAGCTGGGCATCACCGCAAACCAACCAGAGGCCACTCACAGGGAAGCCCGCAAAATCAGCCGCCTCCGGAATCCCGGAGCGTTGCAGGAGCGGCAGGGCACCACCCCCGGCACCAAGGAAGACAAAGGGGGCACGCACTTCCTTTTTGCCGGAGGGCCCTTGAAGCACCACGCGCCAGTCGGCCTCGGTCATGTCGCTGCGACGCAGGCGTTTGAGGTCTTGAACCTGGGTGCCGTACTCAACGCTGAGCGCTCCTCTCTGCTGCAACGGCATCAAATAGGCCCGGGTGAGGGTGCCGAAATCCACGTCCGTACCCCGGTCAATTCGGGTGGCCGCCAATCGCTGCTTGAGATCGCGTCCCGCCATTACCAGGGGCATCCACTCGGTGAGCTCGCTCTGGTCTTCGCTCCAGCGCATCCGAGCAAAGGCCGGTAGGTCTTTCAGTTGGCTGAAGCGCTGACGCAAGAAGGCAATGTTCTCCGGCGTCCACACGGCGCTGATGTGAGCCGCCTGGTGAAGGAAGCTGCTGGTGTCGAGGTCGCGCCGCTCCTGCAGCGAACTCCAGAACTCAAGGCTGCGTTCAAACGAGGCATTGATGGCCACCGCTTTGGCCGTCGCGACGGTGCCATCCGCCTGCATCGGGGTGTAGTTCAACTCGCAGTTGGCGGCATGGCCGGTACCGGCATTGTTCACCGCTGCGCTGCTCTCCAGAGCAGGCGCCTCGAGGCGCTCCACCAGAAGAATCCGCAGCTGCTGGTCGAGTTCATGCAGCAGCGCCGCCAGGGTGGCGCTCATGATTCCAGCGCCCACCAGCACGGCGTCGTAGTGGGCCTCTGGGTTGAACGAACCGTCGTGCTGCACCGGAGCTGGAGGGTTAACCGCTCTCGTCACCCTATGGGGCCACTCCTTAACCTTGAAGCCTTGACGTCTGGTTCATCCCGATGAGCACTGAAACCATGGCCCTCACGCTTGAGAACGTGGAGAAGGTGCTGGATGAGCTGCGCCCCTTCCTGATGGCCGACGGCGGCAATGTTGAAGTGGTGGAACTGGACGGCCCGATCGTGAAGGTGCGCCTGCAGGGCGCCTGCGGCAGCTGTCCCAGCAGCACGATGACTTTGAAGATGGGCATCGAACGCAAGATGCGCGAGTCGATCCCTGAAGTGAGTGAAGTGGTGCAGGTGCTCTGAAGCGCCTCTTCGTCTACGGATCAATCAAAAGCAACGGCAGCGCCCATCACTTGCTGAAGGGCGCTAAACGCGACCGAGACGGCATAGTTGACGGCTTCATCGAGATCCAGCACCGGGGCTACCCGATGCTGCTGCGGGGCAAAGGGGCCGTTTCAGGAGAGGTTTATTGGGTGCCCGAGCCTTGTTGGCCAGCCTTGGATGATTGGGAGGAGGTGCCTGATGTGTACCAACGCAGCAGCGCTACCCTCAGGGATGGCCGCAGCGTATGGCTCTACGAAGCAGCTCCAGGGATTAATTAGTCGAAAAGAGTAAAATCAATAAAGTGAGATTTTTCGCACTGCATGTTTACAGAAAACAAAAAAATCATGCCTTAGACCATTGGCATGCCTAACGAGGCAAGCCAATGCAGGCAGCGCCCAAGCCGATCAACGAAGCAGCCAGGCTGAGATCACTCAGTGAATATCGGATCCTGGGAACCAAGCCTGAGAAAGCGTTTGACAACATCACCCGGATGGCGTCAGAGATCTGTCAATCTCCGATTGCCCTGATCTCCTTGGTGGACGAGAAGCGTCAGTGGTTCAAATCGAAGGTGGGGCTTGAGGCCAGCGAAACCACCCGGGATATCTCCTTCTGTGCCCATACGATCCTCGATTCCAAACCTCTAGTGGTGGAGGACGCGCTATTTGATGAGAAATTCCGCGACAACCCCCTCGTTCAGGAAGAACCCCACATCCGGCTTTATGCGGGCTTCCCGCTGAAAACAGACATTAACCACCGCATTGGAACGCTTTGCGTAATTGATCGCATTCCCAAATCACTCACGAATTCGCAATACAAGGTGATGGAAGGCCTGGCGGAACAGGCCACCACACTTTTGGAACTAAGACGCCGATCCCTTGCCCTGATGGATGAGTTCTGCCAAATGCATCACGCTCAAGGCTTAATCACCACCTGCAGTTACTGCAAATCAATCCGCGACAGCGAAGGGGTCTGGCAGCCGATCGAACGATTCCTGATGCAGCACAGCACGCTGAATTTCAGCCATGGCATCTGTCCCGAATGCATGAACATGCACTTTCCCGACGTGCAAAGCACTCGAACGGAGTCGCCGAACAATCAGGGGTGAGGCAATTGGAACTGGGCGCTTGGATCAGCCACATCACACACACTTGACATCGCCGGAAAATAAAAGGTAGTTCCAGTAATGCGTCATGCGTATTGCAGATTTTCTGTATCGCAAGCTCGGGCTAAATATCTTCAAGGCCGCACCACACCTGAGAACACAAACGCCTGAGATTCAAGCCCCCGCCGAAGTCGAGCTGGAACCTCTGGAGCCACCAACACCGATCAACACATCAACCACCGATGTGATTCACATCGGGCCACGGGGGGGGCGCTACAAGGTGGATGCAAATGGTCGCAAGGTGTACCTCAAGGCCAGCTGAAGTCGGCCAAACCCACATATTGGACGACAAGCTGAGTTGAAATACTGATCAATTTAGTTCGGTAGCAAACACAACCACCATCCATTCAACCTGCACGACAAGGTTGAATCACTTCGGGAGCTCGAGGTGAACGCTGGTCCTGCTTGTCCCATCCGGTTTGGCACCGCGAACAATCAAAAGGAAACGCTCGCCGATCAATGCCTGACAGCAGCGGAAATCGAATGGCGACGTTGGTCGGGATGGCAGATGGAACGAACAGCTGAAAAACAGTTCAGAAAAAGGTGGGCCTGAGTCGTTGACCAAAAAGCGAAGACCCTGAAGAGCGATGAAGCCACTGCCAATGAGGTGAGACCGATTCTTTAGCTCACGCCATTGCAGCGACCATCCGCGACCTCTGCCCTGCCCTTTTGAACAAGACGCACTTCAACTAGGACGAAATTCTCTTTGGACAAGCTCAGATCGCTTGCAACGCAGTGGTTTTCAAAGAGGAGACCAGAAAGCATTAGTCACACCTTTAGTCACGTAATTTGGTCGACACAGTCAGCCGATAACGCCCTGAGGCAGGACACTAAAAGTAACAAGCGATACACAATTTGAAAAAGAATGTAACCGCGCGAACACGTTCTTCAGGTTACAAAGAGGCCGCCATTGGCTCTTCTGTCATGTTCGAAAAGCTTGTTGTTATTCAGCTTGGCGCTCTTCTCTTCGCCAACACTCATGATCACGGCACGGAATGGGTGAAGTGGGGAGGGATCGTTGTTTCAATTGCGACGGTTGTTGTGGGTGTAGCCACTGGAGGCTGATCACCCATTGATCGACCAACCCTGAACCAGCTAGCTAGGCCGTCTCTTCCAACTGGGAGGGGCGGACCTCGTCTATGACCCTGGTGCAACACGCAGCGGGCACCGCAATCGAAGCTAGGTTGACTTGGAGGAATACTCGTACAGCGGACTGAGCCACTGCCCAGTCCGGCGGAATTAAAAAAAGGAGGGGCATGGGGGCTTCAAGGTCCATACCAATACGTAGACGGGCCTCAGAAAATTTCGCTGGAGTTTGGAAGGGGTGGCGAGACGATTGAGACATCGTCAACTAGGTAAACGCTGATCTCGTGACTCACAGCTGCCCGAGGATCTAAACCGCTGGCATCATTGCCACAACGGTTTAGACACATGTCACTCCGGAAGAACTTTGACTCGTTCACACCCCAGGACAAGCTACGAGATGCAGAGGAGGCGTACGTGCACGCCGTCTACAGGCTGAGGTCAGCAGAAGAGGCATATGAGCAGAACATGAGTGACCTGAAGCGGGAGATGGATTTCCTATTCCGGAAGGTTGGGCATTACCGGCGCTGCCTCTATGCAGGTAAAACGTTGGAAGAATATCTGGAATATTCCGCAGCTTCTGCTGATAGGCGTTGCCCTAAGCCTGCTTGGGTCTGATTTAAACGTAGGCCACTTATCAAATGACGTAACCCGGGCCTGATAACGCCGTTAACTTCAACTGCATGAAACCTTCTATCTCCTACATCTTTGGCAGCGTGATCGTCGCGATCATGTTCTTAGCTGTTTTCGTTGGAGGCTCCAACGCTGTTGACTGCACTCACGGCCAGTCAGCTAAAGCATTCGCTGCAAAGGGCCACCACTGAGCCTGATCCTGCCGAGGGTCTGAATTGCTACCGCTGACATCCTTGGCTCCGGCCTTAATAGGCCAATGAGAAGGCGACAATGGATTCCCTCGGCTGTGCTTGTGACTGTGAGTGGCCTAGGAGCTCGGGCTTACTACACCCATGCAGACGCGTTCCTCTCAACAAAGTTGGCTAGATACGATGCTGCTTCTTCTGCTCTAACCGACAAGCAGGGCAAAGCCCACTTTGATTTCAAGAGTGCAGGGATCATCTCTGACTACAAGAGGTGCGACTGGACTCGTGTCCAACTCAACAAGGCTGAACCGGGAACAGGAGACAAACATTTCAAATGCGAAGAGCTCAAGGCTTATGTGGAGCCTGCCGAAAGGTTGAAGGCCGCTTCGCGTCAGGACTTGGCTCAAAACTGTGAGCAGGCAATCAAAGCTGCTCTCTGGGATCCAGGGAGCTATGTCTTCGTAGCTCATCTCTATCTCGCCAACGAAAGCAACGGTGTCGATGTTCGTTTGACCTACTTGGAAAACGACGGTTATGGCGGTCGTGATCAGTGGCAAACAACCTGCAGCTACCACTTGTGATCAAACGTCGATCACGTTGGGCCTTACACACTCCAACTAATCCGGCGACCCACTTCTTTCCCCGCTGCCTAGAACAGAAGCAAATGGGCTGGGCTCCAGGAGCGAGATGAAGGCACAATCAGAGGTATGAAAAGACTTCTGCTGCTTCTGCCGCTGCTATTGCTGACTGCTTGTGAACCCTCGGAGCCGACAGCCTCTCAGGTTGCAGAGAAGCTTCGAGTACAAATCAACGAGCTTCTCGAAGAGGTAGACATGAGCCTCGAGAAAGTCGCAGACGTTGACCTCGATGGGCTGTGCGCCAACAGCGGAAGGATCACTGCAGGGATGGACTTACTTGTTCCTCGATACCGAGCATTTGCAGTACTGATGGAGGAACTAGGTGATATGCAGCAAGCATTACTGGCAGGGGGAGCAGCCAATCAGTTTGCAGTGGATGTCCAAAAAATCAGACACGACTGCGCCACTAGGGACGCAGCCCCTCCATCTCAACCTGATTCCTCAGTAAATCAATCGACTGATAAACCGGTTTCAGACGTCGAGGATATGGCCTCGGTGACAAGTACTGAGGAGAACCCTTCAGGACAGTCTCCAGCTTCTGAAACAACCTCGCCCCGTACATCACCTCAATCTCAAGAAGCAATGGCGGTACCGGAATAAGGGCAAGACATTCGACTGCAATGTCTTCTCACTTCACCTTTTGCAGGTAGTCAGTTCAAGGTCAGGTGACGTTCGTGAACAGCTGCCGTTATCGCCACCACCTGGTTGGTTCTCGGAGCAGTCCTGGGAGAAGGAGCGGAGGCTGCAGAAGTATCCAAGACCGGTTGGTTGGACTGCGAGGGCTGGGGATATTGGCCGCAGGAATTGCAGTCAAGGCTGGACTGGCAGCGAAGAAAGCGCGTAAGAACCAAGTCAGCCGCCTGCTCAGCAAGCCATCAGGCAATGCGTGCATAGGAGGCGAAAGCGTCCTCACTCCTATGCAAAAGACCCTCAGAAATTTCAGCTGGTGGCGGAGCTGCTTACGTCTATGACTAAGAGAAATTAGCCAACTTTGCCAGAAGGGAATCCAGCAGGTGTAGGACCAGCGTGATTGTCGCGTTGGTGTGATTTACCACCCATGGCGCTTAGCTAGCAGTAAATAGGGGGCAATACAAGGACTTTCTGCAGCCATCGCGACCTGCTTGTCGGACCTTCATGGAAGAAATCCTTGATCCCAAAGCTCTTCGAAAAATGGTGTGCAGCACCACTGGAGCGTCCCTATCAATAGTTCCTGCGATATCTCCTCTTACGGCTGAGTGAGCCATCGCGGCAGCACGGGAGAGCGACCTGTTAGCTGGCAGACAATCCAGTCCCAGCACACGACAAGCGTGATGGGGCTGGCTTTCTGCGCTTAAACCCATCTTCAGATAAAGGGAAAGATTCAGTGCATTGCACTTGATTGCACTTCTCCTCGTCAGCGTTAAGGAAGGGACCGCATCGCTCGGGGAGAACTAGTTCTCCTCGCGGTTCCGTTGTCCCGCATCAATGATTCGGTCACGTCTGTTGGAAGTCAGCAGTGCCGATAGAGGGGGCTGACGCGATGGTGCGATGTCTCCGCCCGCATCTCTTCATTTTTCAGCGCGTATGCAAAAAGAACCATCCACCAAAGGCAGTGGTTCCAAAACACCTCTCGGGAGTGTGGCCTTGTTTCCACCTCGCGAGGAGTTTTTTCCTCGCCAACTACCCCTCTCTACTCATCGAGAACTGCGACAGTAGGGAGTAGACGACTCATAGCTTGTCCTCATCCAGCTTCAGGGACCCGACTCAGCTCCTTGCAGCACGTCGGATTACATGACGAATGCCGAGACAACTGCCAGCAAGCGTCTTTCATCACTTGACTCTTCCTAAGCCCTGATTAGACCGAGAATATTGATGCGAGATCCGATGAAGATTCACTTCACTTTCAGCACGCTCAATCACTTGGCGAACTCGTCCTTGATGAATCACACAAGCCATTTCGTGCGCTGGCTTGTCCGTTGAATCGAGAAGGACTTGGAGCAGGGAGAGAGGCAAAGCATCCCAAGTAAGCAAGGCAGGCAGCAGAGACAACCCGCGCGGGACTAGCCAATCTTTCTATATGAGCTCTCGCCTCTTGCGCAGGGTCAAGCCTCAGCGGGCGGTAAACGCATCAAGTGAAAATACGTTGCGCAGGAGGCCTCTGATAAGTGAACATTCAAAAAGTGGCATGTGACACTACGACCCACTCACGCCACTTCGCCCTAAAAAGCGACTAGTGATGTCCTTGACATGATTCCGGTCCCGATCGTTCTACCTATCGCCGGCATAGTGATGATACTTGCCCACATCATCTACGGGAATACGCCACAAAATCTCTAATTAACAATTAGAGACATGAACATTGAATCCATTCGACTTTTAGCAATGAAGAAACTTCGCCAAGACTAAAACGAGCACCAATCCCTTCCAAAGATCAATCTCACACCTTGACATTTGTCTATGCAGGGCAACCTCCATGGTTTCTTAGTGACTTTCTTGTGCCACTCGATCCTTAGCTAAGTGAATTGAGAGCCATATCAAGCATCACACAATTGAGCATCAGGTGAAAAGCCAACTCAATTAGCCACCATCGACTTGGCACCCGACCATTGCTCCTGCTGCAGCCCCAACAGGTACTCCCACCCATCGGCCTTTGTCCCTAGACAAAGCCGCACCTAGCCCAGCTCCAAGCAGTCCACCAATCACGCTCCCCTGGCTGCAGTCGTTGTTGTCGATATCGGCTTCTTGGGATTTTTGCGTAAATGCCTGAGTCGGACTGTCAGAACAGGCAATCTCAACCTTTTCGGTCCAATTCCGTACGTATCCAGGCCTATTTTTTGTGCCAGGAACGTATTCCTCCCTATATTCATCCCGAAAGCACTTCGTCGTACGTGAATAACCTGGCTGGGAAACGGTTTGGGCTTCTACACCTAGAAGGCCAACAAGCGGGGTAGCCGCTGTACCAAGGAGCAGGGACACGAGAATTGGTTGAAGTGAGGGCATCCGGATTGTTCCTCTATTTAAAATCTACTCCGCTTCAGCAGCCAAGCACAGCTGATTTGAAGGCACCGCAATAAGAAGTAGTGGAAAGACGATGTGTTGACGCAAAAAGATATTAAGCGACTCTCTCCACAGCCTTCATTCCTCGACTGTTACACCCAAAAGAGGGATTGAACTTTATTTCGCCGCCCCAGTCAGGTGGTGTTGCGGAATTGGCGAACTGCAGCGCTGGTGTGCCAAAGACTTATAGGTGCTCTTCTCCACCCTGCTCAAAGACCTCCATTTTCGCTGATCTAACCATTCTCTTAGAGCCATATCGACGCAGTTTTTGTATCCCTCGTCTCGGTCAAACCTCTCCCAAGCAATAGCGGGGGTAGCCGAAACAAGCAGAACAGAAAGGAGTACCGGCAGTCGTTTCACGTAAAAACCTCTGTTCACAGCTCAATGTGGCTACTAATAGCCTAGGCCGAAAAAGGGCCGCAACTTTCACGAAGCGCCAGAAAAGCAGAGGGGAGAGGAGTGGCTGAAGTTCGAGTTGCGGAAGAAACTACGTCTCTTCAAGCCGGACGCGGCAACGATGCACGTACAATGGATTAACAGCAGGGACTACAGCTACGTTCCGCCCCGCCAAATTCACGCCTAGGTGATCCGCTGCAGCTCATAGAGCAGATCACCTGAGCCAAGACCGCCATTTTCCTGGCCATCTTGTCTTACTTGCATTACTAGCAACGGATCGTGAATCGCGTCTACATCAACTGGCCGAAGACGTAGCCCTGAAACCGCAAGACAGAGAAGATCAATCACTGAATGGGGCAATGGGCGCTACTGCTCAAACACATTTATCCTGCTCACCAAGAGGAGGTCCATCAGGAGTGAAAACAAAGTGTTTGCGTTGTAGTAAGAAAAATCCAACACTGTTTCATTAGCCAACAGAAGCGGCAGACTACGCTTATCAATTGATGTACATAGAAAGCTCCAGGGGAACGAAGTGATCCGAAAACGCCGATGACGAGCAAGAGGGCCAAAAAATGGGACTGGCGAACGAACAGCAAAGAAATGCTGTCCTGGATTGCCGAGGCTGTCGTTGGCAGCCCATCCGCTTGGGATGAAACTGATGACGATGAGATCGATCCGATCGCAGTTATGGGGAGAACGGATACTCGCTCTGACTGGGTTGGTGCAACTACACAAAAAGGAAACCGTGGGACGAGATCGCCCCAGCGTCCCGATCTGGCACGGCGCTACTTCATCAGCCGTGAACAATCACCAGTAGGCAACTTCTTCGAGAAAAAGAAACCAGAGTGGACGCGCGAACAGCAGATTGATGCATACCGCGACTACGTCTGGGATGAGTGGCTCCAGAAGGAGAACATGCCCGACGGTGCTGACCGTTGGTTGCGCGCGCGTGCTGCAGAGGTGATTGCAGGCAAAACCATCGACTTGGTTTCCGACTCCCGCGAGTTCAGCCGAAAAAATGGTGGGGGCTTCATCGGAGAAGGTGCTCCGTATGACTGCCACGGCCATGTCGTCCGAGCCTTAATCCTCATCAAGGCTGGGCGGATCATGAGAGAGGATTACTTCGCTATCCAGGCTGAATACCTCCTGAAGATGGAAGGCGATCCGATTGGATTAGCCTGGAAGCAAGAGGCCAAGGAGATCATCGCGGCACGTGAAGCGGCCCAAGATGAATCCAAATCAGACCCATGGTCTGAGTAAAGCTGCTATCCAATGATCCATGTCGGGGCATGTTCGATACGGTTAACCGGCTGGCATCCATATCTTTGTAACGCACCGAACGTTCTGCCTCGGTTTACTCAGTCAGGACTAATCCTGCCACCAAGTTGTTGGATCAGCTGGAACCCATGAAGTGAGAGCAACCAAACTCACCACCGCTCCACAAGGATTGGAGTACTACTGGGTCAGCGACCAGGAAGGTGCATGCCGCGTAGTCCGAGGGGTGTGGGCAGCCCAGCACCTCATAGAAGACATGCCTCACCTAACCGCCACCAAGACAAAACTCTTCCCAGCGGACTGGAGTTAGCGCTCAAACAAAGCAACGTGGCATGAGCTGGTGGGTAAAGGCCGTGGCACCCAAAGCAGATGACCCCTAAAAGAGACTTAAAGCCTCAATGTCTTTATGGCCAGGGTCAGGTGGGAAACAACTACTGACGAAGGTCAGGCCATGGTCAAGAAGGTCGGACTGATCGGCCTTGGTGGAGTCATCCTGCTGGCCTTCAGCAAGATGATTTTTCCCTTAGTCCTGCTTGGTGGCGGCAGCTATGTCGCATGGCGTTCACTGTTCAAGAAGTAGGACACACTTCTATTTAGACAAGCTCAGATCGCTCGCAGGGCAATGACTTTCAGAGAAGAGCGCTAAGAGCTTTAGTCACTCCCTATTCAGCCAAAAGCCAGATGGATACAAACAAGTTGCGATCACTGTGTCCTGCTCTGCAGAACAAGACCTACTTCAACTACGGCGGCCAAGGGCCTTTGCCCAATTCTTCCCTTGAGGCGATCACCGCGAGCTGGAAATGCATTCAGGAGTTGGGACCCTTCACTGCAGATGTTTGGCCCTACATCGCCAAAGAGGTGAACAGCACCCGCCGCCTTCTGGCCCAGTGCTGCGGTGTTCCGCCCCATCGGCTTGCCCTCACCGAAAACGTAACCAGCGGCTGCGTGCTGCCGCTCTGGGGGTTGCCCCTTACCGAAGGGGACCGGCTGCTGATAAGCGACTGCGAACACCCCGGTGTTGTGAGTGCATGCGTGGAACTGGCGCGGCGCCAGAACCTCGCCATAGATGTGCTGCCGGTGAAACAGCTGCGGGGTGCTCAGACCCAATGCGATGCCGCGGTGGTCGAGGCGATTGACCAAACCCTCACCCCCCGCACCCGTCTGGTGGTGCTGAGCCATGTGCTCTGGAACACAGGCCAGGTGATGCCGATTGCCGCCGTCGCCGATCAGCTCAGCCAGCACCCCCAACAGCCCTTTCTGTTGGTGGACGCAGCGCAAAGCTTCGGACAGATCTCCGTCGAAGACGCCGCTGCCGCGGCAGATATCTACGCTTTCACCGGGCACAAGTGGGCCTGTGGACCGGAAGGTCTGGGGGGTGTGGCCCTGTCCGAGCGTGTGGTGGCCGAGGCGGCTCCAACCGTGATCGGTTGGCGCAGCCTGCGCGATGAAAGCAAGGCTGATCTGAGCAGCACTGATCTGTTTCACAACGACAGCCGCCGCTTTGAAGTGGCCACAAGCTGCGTGCCCCTGATGGCCGGCCTGCGCTGCTCACTGCAACTGCTGGAGAACGCGGGATCAGGCCAACAACGCTGGGACCGCATTCGAACCCTCAGCAGCAGCCTCTGGCAGGCACTTCAAGAGCTGGAGGCCGTCAAACCACTGCTGGAAGTGGCGCCTGCCAGCGGACTAGTGAGCTTTCAGATCATTGGAGATGCACCCCCTGCGGAGCATGTGAATCAGCTGGGGGCCCAAGGACTATGGATTCGCGATCTGGCGGACCCCAGCTGCTTGAGAGCCTGCACGCACATCACCACCACCGACGAAGACATCAACGCTTTGGTGGCCGCGATCAGCGCCCTTTGATCGGCTCAGATCAACCGCGTCAGAGCACCTTGCTTCAAGACAATCTCAATCGCAGGGCGCGTTCCGCCTCCTCACGATCGTCGAAGTGCACCTTTTCGGTACCGAGAATCTGGTAATCCTCGTGCCCCTTACCGGCCACCAACACCAGATCATCCGGCTCAGCTTCGGCAATGGCTGAGGCAATCGCCTTGGCTCGATCACCCTCCACCAGCAGATCACTGCCGGCCGGAATCCCCGCGACCACATCATCCAGGATCCGCTGAGGATCCTCGGTGCGGGGGTTGTCGGAGGTGACCACCACGCGATCAGCCAGGCGTGCCGCAATCGCCGCCATCTGAGGACGCTTGCCCCGATCCCGATCACCACCGCAACCGAACACACAGATCAGCCGCCCGGTGCAGAACGGACGCGCTGCAGAAAGCGCGTTGTCCAGGCCATCGGGAGTGTGGGCGTAATCCACCAGCACCGGCGGCAAATTCACTGCATCCACCCCGTTCAGGATCACCCGCTCCATGCGGCCGGGCACGCCACCGAAACGGCCGATGGCCTCCAGCAGCACCGGCAAGGGCAGCTGCTGCTGAAGTAACACCCCCACCGCCTGCAGCAGGTTCATCAGGTTGAAGCGACCCAACAAGGGCGAACGGAAACGACCCTCACCCGCAGGACTGATCAAGCGACCCTCCACCCCAGCAGCCGTCATTTGCAGGTCACTCATGTGCAACTCGGCCGATGGATCCTCAAGAGAGCTGCGCCAACAGGCGGCCCCGAGCCGTTCGGCCAGGCGCGCCCCCCAGGGGTCATCGCTGTTGACCACCGAACGCACGCCGTCGGCAAGCAGCAGAGGATCCGCAAACAGCGACGCCTTGGCCTCGAAGTAGTCCTCCATCGAGGCGTGGTAGTCGAGGTGGTCCTGGGTGAGGTTGGTGAATACGGCGCCCGCGAAGCGGCAGCCCGCTACCCGCTGCTGCGCCAGGGCGTGGGAACTCACCTCCATCGCGGCCAGACAGCAACCGGCGGAGGCAGCCTCGGCGAGTTGCCCCTGCAGGCGGTCGGCAAAGGCCGTGGTATGCGTGGCCGTGATGCTGTGGCCCGGCCAGCGGTTCACCAACGTGCCGAACAAGCCCACCGATTGGCCTGTTGAAGCGGCCAGATGCTCGATCAAATGGGTGGTGGTGGTTTTGCCATTGGTGCCGGTAACACCAATCAGGACCATGCGCCTGCAGGGGTGATCCCAGTACGCCGCAGAGAGCTCACCGATCCGACGCGCCACCGACTCCTGGATCACCACCACAGGGTCATCAGCAGCTGGCGGTTTTGCAGCAGCGGCTGCAGCTCCAATCACTGCAGCGGCGGCCCCGGCCTCAAGGGCTTGGGCCCAGAAGCTGCCTCCATCCACCCGTTCGCCAGGAAGACCGAGAAACAAGGTTCCAGGGCCGACGCGACGGGAATCGGTGGTGATCGCCTCCAACCCAGGGTTCACCAGGCCCGGCGGCACTGCGATACCTGCGTCTCTCAACAGGGCATGCAACGCCTGCGTCATCCCATCACCCCTGTGCTTGAGGGAGTTTTAAGCCGTTCAGAGCGCCGTGGACAGACAGCGTTGCAACCAATTCAACAGTCCCTCACCCGTGAGACGCGGGGAAACGCGCGGAAGCTCAGATCCATCCAGCACGAGCACGGGCACCTGGAGGTCGTAGCGCGCCTTCAGCTCCTGAGGGGTGTCGGGCGCATCGATATCAATCACCGCCAACTCGATCGAGAACTCCTTGAGATCGAGGTCGCGCAAGCTGGATTCCAGGCCTTCACAGAGGCAGCAACCAACGCGGCTGTAAAGAGTGAGCTGCTTCATCAATCGGGCACCGGGTCACAGCCACAGGGGGTGAAGGGATGGCAGCGCAGCAGCCGTTTCACAGTGAGCCAGCCCCCCTTCCACGGTCCATGCTTCTGGATGGCCTCCAGGCCATAGGCGCTGCAGGTGGGCGTGAAGCGACAGCGGGGCCCAATCATCGGGGAGATGAAGCGCCGATAAAAGCCAATCCCTGCCAGGAGAACAGCCGCAAGAGCCTGGTTCAACGCCTGTCGCAGCTTGGCCATCGGGCCGCCAGATACAGTGGCAGATTCGTGCATCGCGGCAGATGCCTGGAGCTGTTTCGGTTCCAGCATGCCCAACAACTGCACGATCTCAACACACACCTTCCCACCTATGTCTCGTTACCGCGGCCCTCGCCTGAGGATCACGCGGCGCTTGGGAGACCTCCCCGGTCTCACCCGGAAGGCCGCCAAACGGTCCTATCCCCCCGGTCAGCACGGCCAAGCCCGTCGCAAGCGCTCTGAATACGCGATCCGTCTCGAAGAGAAGCAGAAGCTTCGCTTCAACTACGGCGTCTCCGAGCGTCAGCTCGTGCGCTACGTGAAGAAAGCGCGCGCCCAGGAAGGTTCCACCGGAACCAACTTGCTCAAGCTGCTCGAGAACCGTCTCGACAATGTTTGTTTCCGCCTCGGCTTCGGTCCCACCGTGCCCGGCGCCCGTCAGCTGGTGAACCACGGCCATGTCACCGTGAACGGTCGTGTGACCGACATCGCCAGCTACCAGTGCAAGCCTGGCGATGTAATCGCCATCCGCGAGCGCAAGTGCAGCAAGAAGCTGGCTGAAGCCAACCTCGAGTTCCCCGGTCTGGCCAACGTGCCCAGCCACCTCGAGCTAGACAAGTCCAAGCTGAGCGCCAAGGTCACCGCCCGTTGCGAACGCGAGTGGGTTGCCCTGGAGATCAACGAACTGCTGGTGGTTGAGTACTACTCCCGCAAGGTCTGATCCAGATTCGCAGTTCACAACCCTGCGATGCGCAACCCTGGATGCAGGGTTGCGTTTTTTTTTGGCTGATCCCCAGACACTGCAGTCGCTCACCGGCTACGACTGGCTGGGATTGATCCACCCCGTGCTGATGATCCTTTTTGTCTACCCGGTGGTGGGCGCCACGATACGGCTGGGAATCCTGGCGCGGGAAAAGCGGCTCAAGATCAACCCAATCGCCGAAACGGTGCCGGTGGAGCATGCGCAGCATGGGGCCTGGGTGACCGGCGGGGTGCTGGTGGCGGTGCTGATCGGCCTGGGCCAAAGCCTCTGGGGCAGCCATCCCCTGGGTCTGATCGTCACCGGCAGTGCTGTGATGTTCAGCTTCGGACGCCTGCTAGCGACACGGCTGGTCTGGCAGCGCTTTATCTGGGCTGTCACCAGTGCGGGCAGCCTGCTTCTGCTGGGGCTTCAACCGGCCGTGGAGCGGTTCAGCGATATTCCCTGGAGACCCCTGTTCTGGCAATCCCACTTCTGGATGGGGATATTTCTCACCGCCCTGTTGCTGAGCTCAACGGCGCTGCAGCCCTTGATTGGTCATTCCGTGCAGGCCAGGCGCATTCACATCAGCAGCAATCTTCTGGTGACTTTGCTGCTGGCCATGCAAGCGATTTCGGGAACGCGAAATCTGCTGCTGCACTAAGCCAAAGCTGAAAGCTGCTGACGCAACCAGGGAAGGCTCAGGCCGATCACGTTGGAATAACAGCCATCCAAGCCATCGATGCAGAGGCCGCCGCGGCCCTCGAGGGCAAAACCACCAGCGCATTGCAGCGGTTCTCCACTGGCCAAATAGGCCTCGATCTCGGCCTGGCTGAGCGCGGAAAAGCGCACCACCGTTTCAACGCAAGCCAACAGCTCAGGTTGTCCGCGACGGATCAGGCAATGGCCCGTCAGCAGAGATCCGCAGCCGCCAGCCATCCGCTGCCAACGCTCGATCGCTTCGGCTGGCCCTGAGGGCTTGCCGAACACCTGCCCTTCAAAACTGAGCACGGAATCACAGCCCAGCACAGCCGTGATCTCGGCATCGCCCACAGGATCAAGCGTCTGAGCGACAGCTGTGGCCTTGGCCTGAGCCAGCAATTTCACCAGCTCTGCTGGATCTGCATGCTGAATCTGGTCTTCATCCACACCGCTGACGCGCACCTGATGCGGGATTCCCGCTTGCTCGAGCAAACGGCGACGCGCCGGCGAGGCGGAAGCAAGCATGAGCACGGGAACACGCCGCAGAACAACGCTCCGTAGGCTGCCAGGGACGGAAGGCTTCGCCATCGCTAACCCCACCGACCTGCTGGATCGACGCAGCCGTGACCGGGCCTGCAGGGCCATGGGATGCCTGCCCTTCTCTGAAGCCCTTTACCGGGATCTTCAGCAGCAAGGCTTGGATGCTGGCGACCTCTGGAGCGAGCCCAGCCGCTACGGCCGCAGCAAACGCTGGTTCCGCAACAGCGAAGCCCTCGAGGACGACCTGCGTTGGCTGATCAGCGTGGGCGTGCTTCGCCGCGAAGTAGATGGACAGGGGCTGACCAGCCGCTTCAGGCTCACAACCCTGGGTCGCCAACTCCTCGATGACGACCCTGCACTGCTGCAGCGTTCGATTTCTGTACTGGATCGGCTGCGTCACAACCTGCGTCGGCACTGGCCGCTGTGACCCACACCACGCCGCGCCCCCTGATGGTGCTGGGCACCTCCAGCGGTGCTGGCAAATCGCTGATGACGGCGGCACTGTGCAGGGTGCTCCAACGCCGTGGGGAACAGGCGCTGCCCTTTAAGGGCCAGAACATGAGCAACAACGCCTGGGTGGATGCCGATGGCGGCGAGATGGCCTACTCCCAGGCCATGCAGGCCTGGGCGGCGGGCCTTGAGCCTTGCTGCGCCATGAACCCCGTGCTGCTGAAACCCCGGGGAGACAGCACGAGCGAGGTGATCCATGGGGGCCAAAGCGTGGGGATCGCCCGCGCCGAGCACTACTACCGCGACTGGTTCCGCCCCGGTTGGCAGGCGATCCGCAGCGGGCTGATGCAGCTCCAGCAGCAATGGCCGCAAGGCCGGCTGGTGCTGGAGGGGGCGGGAAGCCCGGTGGAAGTGAACCTGCAACGCCGCGATCTCACCAACCTGCGCCTGGCCCAGTACCTGCGGGCCAACTGCCTGCTGGTGGCCGACATTGAGCGCGGCGGCGTCTTTGCCCAGATCGTTGGGACGCTCGCTTTGCTACGCCCGGTGGAGCGCCCGCTGATCAAAGGAATCCTGATCAACCGCTTCCGCGGCCGTCGGGAGCTGTTTGATGCGGGTCGCCAATGGCTGGAAGCCAATACCGGGGTACCGGTGCTGGGGGTAATGCCCTGGCTCAACGAGCTGTTTCCACCGGAAGATTCCCTCGATCTGCTGGAACGCAAACCCACCCGCGGGGCCACCGATCTGGAGATCGCTGTGCTGCGGTTGCCCTCCCTGAGTAACTTCTCCGATCTCGATCCGCTCGAAGCCGAAGCCAGCCTGAAGCTGCGCTGGATTCAACCCGGGGAACCTCTGGGGGAGCCGGATGCCGTGATTCTTCCGGGAAGCAAGCAGACGCTGCGGGATCTGGAGGCGTTGAAAAGCTCTGGACTGGCCGATCAACTCAGGGCCTACGCCTGCAGGGGGGGATCCGTCCTGGGCATCTGCGGCGGCATGCAGATGCTGGGCAAAACGTTGAACGATCCGGAGGGACTGGAGGGCACCGATCAGCGGGGACCCCAGAGCGGCTTGGGACTCCTCCCCCTGGCAACCACCTTCAGCGGCACGAAACGGCTGAGCCAGCGCAGCATCGATGGCCTCTGGCCCATGGAAACACCGCTGAGCGGATTTGAACTGCACTACGGAACCACCACCCCGGATCCCGGCCTTCAGCCGCTAAGCAGCGACTCCGGTTTGGGTTGGTGGGCGCCCGGCCCCAAGGGTTCGAGCGTGGTGGGCACCTACCTGCACGGCTTGCTCGACAATGGCCCCTGGCGACGGGCCTGGCTCAACCGGCTTCGCGAGCAACGGGGGCTGCAACCGTTGACCAACGATCCCAAGAACCACAGCGCCCACCGTGATCTGTTGCTCGATCGCCTTGCCGATGCGTTCGAGCAACATGTGAACCTTGCTCCATTGCTCCAGCCATGACGTCGATTCCTGTGCGCTGGCCCGATGGGCGCATCACCCACGAAACCATCGGCCAGGACTGGTTGGTGGCCGCCAGTGGCGCGGGCATCAGCATTCCCACCGGTTGCCTGGGGGGCAGCTGCGGGGCCTGCGAGATCGACGTAAACGGCAAGACGGTTCGCGCCTGCATCAGCACCGTTCCGGCGTCGCAATCAGCGAAACTCAGCGTTGAATTCGCCACCGACCCGCACTGGTGACTCGCCTTCGCCTCAGCCTGATGGCCCTGCTCACCGGCGCCCTGAGCGGCGCCGGTGTGGCTGTGGTAATGGGTTGGATCGGGGGCTTAAGCCAGCGGCTCTGGGGAGATCCGGTGCTCGAGGGCTTGGATCGCAGCCTTCCACTGGGCTGGTCGCTGCTGATCTGCGGCGGCAGTGGCTTGATTCTTTCGCTGCTGCATCGCCCCGGCCCCACCACGTTGCTACCGGAGCTGCGGGACACCCTGAGTGATCTTCGTGATCCCGACCAGGCTCCGAAACGCGATGAAGCTCGCGGCCTTCTCGGAGCGGCGCTGGCCCAGGTTGGGGGAGGATGCATCGGACCTGAGGCCCTGATGAGCCGCATGGCCGCCCTGATCAGTCAACGGATCTGGCGTGGTCGTGACCAGAAGCTGCAGGAAGCAACAGTGGCAGGCAGCCTCGCCTTTTTCGGAGCTCCACTGCTCGGTGGTGCTTTGGTTGGCGATGTCGCTCACCCAAAAAACGGCAAGCAGACCTTCCTCGACCGCTGGTTGCCGGGCAGCCTCGGCGGTGTTGCCGGGTTTGCCGCCTTCAATGGCATGGGAACCGCCAGCGGTGGATCGCTGCAACGGCTTCCGTACATCTGGCCCAGCAACCTGGGGGAAGATCTCGGCAGCCTCAGCGCAGGCCTAATGGGGGGGCTCATCGGTTGCGGCCTCGGTTTGTTGTTTCTGCGGTGGCGAGGCTGGCTGGAACAGCGCCAACTCCTGGCCCAATGGCCCTGGTGGCCGCTGCTGACCGGCCTGCTGTTGGGGGCCTGCATGCACTGGTTGCCGTTGGTTCCCTTCGCCGGGGAAGAGCAGCTGCGCCCCCTGCTGGAAGGCCAGAACTCAAGTGAGGCCTGGGTTCTGCTCCTCTCCGCAATCGTGAAACTGGTGATGCTCGGCCTTTGCCTGGAAACAGGCTGGCGCGGAGGGGTGTTCTTCCCCTTGTTCCTGGTGGCCTGCACACTCGGGATTGGACTCCACCTGCTGTTGCCCGATCTGGGCAGCCTGGGCAGCTGGTGCGGCGCCCTCACAGGTGCGTTGTACCGCTGCGTGCTTCCTGCACCCTTGTCGGTTCTGGTGCTCGGGGTTGCCCTCCTGCAGGGTCACGGCACAGCCGGCCTGCTGGTGGGCCTAGGCATGGCGCAGCTGATCAGAGGCCGTGCTGAGCGGGATGGTGACCCTCCACTTCGCCCTTGAACACACGGCTGGCCCGGATATCTCCCTCCTCAAGGGTGGTGAGATCCTGTTTGGTGAGGGCTTCTCCCATCCGCGAGAACAACCGATTGGCCTGGCGCAGACGGGCCCGATCCAAGGCATTGCGAACCGAGCGCGCATTGGCGAAGAAAGGCAGCTGACGCCGGCGCGAGACGTACTCGAAAAAAGCTGTCTCGGCCTTGGCACTGAACTGGTAGTGCTGGGCCTCGAGGAGCAGGCCTGCAATCGCCATCAGCTCGTCGTCGCTGTAGTCGGGAAAATCAAGATGGTGCGCCACCCTGGATGACAGGCCTGGATTGGAGCTGTAGAAGGTCTCCATCCGATCCCTGTAGCCCGCAAAGATCACCACAACGTCGCTGCGCCGGCTCTCCATCTCCTGCAGGAGAATCTCAATCGCTTCGGCGCCGTAATCGCGTTCGTTGTCTGGCTTGTAAAGGTAATAGGCCTCATCGATAAACAGCACGCCACCCTGGGCACGCTTGAGCATCTCCTTGGTTTTTGGGGCAGTGTGACCCACGTACTGACCCACGAGATCGTCGCGTGTGGCCGTCACCACATGGCCCTTGCGGAGGTAACCAAGGCGATGCAGGATTTGCGACATCCGCTGCGCCACGGTGGTCTTGCCCGTACCGGGATGGCCGGTGAACGACATGTGCAAACTGGGTGCGGTACTGGGCAACTCCAGTTGCTGCCGCGCCTGATCCACCAGCAGCAGCGCAGCGATCTCCCGGATCCGCGTCTTCACCGGCGCCAAGCCGATCAGTTCACGGTCCAGTTGGTCCAACACCTCAGCCACACCGGAATCGGCGTAGGCCGAAGCCAGATCAACTGAGGAGGGCATCGATCTCTGCGGCAAAGGCACGATCGGCGTCGCTCAGCTGGGCCTCGGGGCCGTCATCCTCCGGCCGGATCGTGATGTTCACGTAAGTGCGCCCAAAGCTGATGTCGGGAAAGCACTGGGTCGCCTCACTGTGGTCGCCGAGCTTGTCGAGGAAATCCCTGGTGGCGTCGTAGCTCTCAAACTCGAAACGACACTCGAGGCATACGGGTCGTTTCCGCTCTTGCCACTGATTCATCAGAGTCCCCGTTCAGCCTGAATCTGCTGAAAACCTAGAGGAGCGCCACCCGCTGGCAGCCCATCAAGCGCCCAGACCAAGCCTCGGCGTAGGCCCGATTGGCGGCCTGCTGCTCAGGGTCATCGGTGTCCAGCGGATGCGGCATCGTGCCGGCGATGGCGGCATTGGTGACGCAGAACATCGACTTCTGGAAGCTGACGCAGATCTGCACGTGCACGTCAGTTTGGCCACGACCGTTGTCGTCGTACCAGAGGCTCAGTTCCTCGGGCAGGTGGCGGTACATGTCCTGCATGCAGAGGCTGGGGGGAATGCCCGCACCCATGCTCGGAATCGGGTCGGCGTAAAGGGCGCCGTACTTGAAATCACTGATGTCCGGCGAAATCTGCCGGGCCTGGGCGTTGTAGGACACCGTTCCAAGGAAAGGCATGCCGCGGAAGAAAACGGCCTCCACGTAGGGCACCGCTACATCCACGAGGAACGTGAGACCCGCCTCGGGGGGGAGGACCCAGATCTCTTCACCACCGATCGTCACCTTGTATTCAATCGGGCTTCCAGCCGCCGCCACCAAGCCATCTCGGATGTGATGCACCACATCGTTAACACAGGTGACTTCCTTGATCGCGTAGCGACGGGCTAGATCGACAAAGATGTCACTCATCACCCGCCAGAACAGACCGAGGCAGTAGATGGTGGTGAGCGAACGGATGGCCTCGGGGGCGAAGTCTGGATAGAGGCGGTTGTTGAGGGCCAGCAGAGGGTCGCGCGCCGACTTGCACTTGATGATCCGCTGGCAGGCCTCTGCGAATTCGGGCGTGTCGAGGTAGGCATCCAACCCGCCGGTGCCATGCCAGAACATCGCCTTCTGGCAGTACTCGGCGTACTCGAAATTGATGCGATCCCCCATCAGATGGGTCCAGAGGCGCTTGAGGCTGAAGCCCTCATGGAAAAAGCGGAACACCGGGAAGGGATTGAGCATCTGCTGCTCGCCCTGATCCACCAGATTCTTGCTGTAAGCATCGAGTACAAGCCCATAGCTCTCGAGGACATTCACCACCTGCAGCAGATGGTCGGGGGTGTCCTTGAGCAGCGGCGTATCGCTGAGCAAACGACGGATCAACTCCTCCTGATCAGGAAGCACCGGGGGTTTCACAGGGGATGCGGATGTCGGGGTCATGACAGATCTCTGGTGATCAGGCTGAGGCCCGTGGTGGCCGCCTCACTGAGGTTCGAAAGCAGCTCCGGAGCAAGGCCAAGCACCAGCACACCAAGGCTGAGGGCGATGGCTGGAGCCTGCTCCCGCAGCGCCACGCGATTGAGGATACGGGGATTCACCACCTCGCCGGGGGCGATCGCCAGGCGACCGAAGAAGGCACGGTTCACCAACAGCAGGAAGTACACCGCCGTCAGTCCCGATCCCACCATGGAAAGCAACGTGGCCAGGGGGAAGGGCTGCAGGCTGCCGCGGAATATCAGGAATTCAGAAATGAAGCCGGCCATGCCGGGAATTCCGGCACTGGCCATCACCCCGATGATCATCAGAGATCCGGTGAGCGGCAGGCCGCGCTGGGGGTTGAGCAGGCCACGCAAGACGTTGAGGTCGCGGGTACCGGTCTGGGCGTAAACGACACCCACCACTAGGAACAGCACCCCGGAGATCAGGCCATGGCTCACCATCTGGAACAGGGCCCCCATCAACCCGAGCGGCGTGGCGGCGGCGGCAGCCAGCAGCACGTAGCCCATGTGTCCAACAGAGCTGTAGGCCACCATGCGCTTCATATCGGTCTGGGCGATCGCGGCAAGGGATCCATAAAGGACCGAGATCGCAGCCCAGCCAGCCAGCCATGGAGACGCTAGCTGCCAGGCATCGGGGAACAAGCCAAGGCAGAAACGCAGCAGGCCGTAGGTGCCCAACTTGAGTAGCACACCTGCCAGAAGAACCGACACCGGTGTGGAGGCCTCGGTGTGGGCATCCGGCAGCCAGGTGTGGAAGGGGAAGAGGGGGATCTTGATACCGAAGCCGATCAACAGAGCACCCATCAGCAGCAGCTGGGCGGTCATGCCCAGTTCACCGGCAAGGATCGGCCGCAGGCTGAAGTCCATGGTTCCGGTGACAAAAGCAATGCCAAGGAAGGCACCGAGGATCAGCACGCCTGAGACGGCGGTGACGATCAGAAACTTCGTGGCGGCGTAGGCCCGGTTGGCGCCACCCCACACAGCGATCAGCATCCAGAGGGGGATGAGCTCCAATTCGTAGAACAGGAAGAAGAGCAGAAGGTTCTGGGCCAGGAAGGCACCATTCACCGCTCCGGAAATCACCAGCAACAGGGCGAAGTAGACCCGGGGGCGGTTTTCGATCGTGCGCGACGCGATGGCCGCCACAAGGCAGAGCACCCCATTCATCAACACCAGCGGCAAGGACAGACCGTCCAGCGCCAAGGCGTAATCCAGGCCGATGGCATGCACCCAGCGGGCCTGTTCCACCAACTGCAAACCTGCGTCGGCGGCATCGAAAGGCAGCAGCAAGGCAAAGCTCGCCAGACACTGCACCACCAGCAGCACGATGGACACATCGCGCAGGCGTGCACCGGACGGGGATCCCGGCCAGAGGATCAGAGCCAGAGCCCCGAGGAAGGGAATCAGAAGCAGGAGGGAAAGAAGCATCTCGGGGCGATCAGGTGAGGAACCAGCTCACCGCGGTGAGGAAAAGAACGATGGCCAGGAGCACCGTCAGCACGTACGACTGGCTCTGGCCGCTGACGCTGAGCTTGAGACTGTCGGCACTGGCCAGGGAGAAGCGAGCCACCCCGTTGAGAAGACCATCCACCACATTTCGGTCGAACCAGGACGCCAGGCGAGAGAAGCCAGCCACCACGTTGACGATGGTGAGGCGATAAAAGCCCTCGGTGTAGAAGTCGTAAGCCAGCAGGTCCTGCCACCAGCGCAGCACAGGATTCAGCGAGCGGGACCAGGCCTTGCTCAGAGGGAGAACGGCGCCAGCCAGCAGACCCAGCAGTCCGCTTCCCACCACCAGCGCTGCTGCCCAGAGCGGGAAGGCCAACAAACCATCGAGCGACTCAAGCCGCACCAGCAACAGCGGGGTGATCAGCACAATCACGGTGAGCGCCACCATCGGGAACGCCATCTGCCAGTTCACCTCGGCAGCCCGGCGGGACTTGATCAGGGAATTCCCCATGAACACATGGCGGAACACCCGCACCAGACCCATGGCGGTGAGTGCGTTGGTGAGAAGGAACACCGCCATGAACGGCACCGAGCGAACGCTCAGCAGTTCAATCGACTGGGCCAGGGCTAGGAAGCCACCCAGGGGCAGGAATCCCACCAGACCAGCACCACCCACAAGAAACGCAGTTGTGGTGGCCGGCATGCGGCTGCCCAGTCCCCCCAGCTCGGTGATGTCCTGACAGTTGGTGGAGGCAATCACACCGCCAATGCTCATCGACAGCAGCGCTTTGGACACGGCATGGGTGAACAGCAGCAACAAGGCAAGAACAGGGATCTGCAGCGCGATGGCGATGAAGACAAGCCCCATGTGGGCCGTTGTGGAATACGACAGCGTGCGCTTGATATCCACCTGAGCCAGAGCCACCAAAGAGCCACCGATCGCACTGATGCTGCCGATCACGAGCATCACACCGATGGCGATGGGCGAGAGCTGAAGGATGGGCATCACCTTCAGCAGCACGATGGCGCCGCAGGTCACCACCACCGAGTTCCGCAAAATCGAAGCAGGGTTCGGGCCCTCCATGGCTTCGTCCAGCCAGAGGTGCATTGGGAACTGGGCGCATTTGCCCGTTGGGCCAGCGACCAGGCCTAAACCCAACAGCGTTGCCGCCAACGGAGAGAGGGTGTCTTGAGCGGCCCAGGCATAAAGATCGTTGAACCCCATCACTCCGGAGTAGCTGCAGAGCGCCACCACACCCATCAGCAGGAGCACATCACCAACGCGCTTGGTGAGGAAGGCGTCCCGGGCTGCTGTGACGACCAGGGGTTGGGCATACCAGAAACCCACGAGCAGATAGGTAGAGAGCGTCAACATCTCCAGCAGGAAATAGCTCTGGAAGAGGGAGTCGCTGAGCACGACACCACTCATCGCCCCCTCAAAAAATCCAAGCAGGGCAAAGAAGCGGGCCAACGCCCATTCCTTGTCCATGTAGCCCAGGGAATACACCTGGGACAGCAAGCTGAGGCCCGTGATCAGTTCCAGGGCTACCAAATTTGTGAGCGAAAGACTGAAGCTGATATCCAGCTCCAGATCGGCCACAGTGAGCCACGGAAAGGCCAGATCCACTGGCCCTGATTGGTACACCTCCTGCAGGATCAGGCTTCCGTGAACGAAGGCCACCAGGGTCAGAAATATATTTAGATACGCCGCCGGTCGATGCGCATCACGCCTGAACCAGCCACAGGCCCACGGCAAAGAGACCAACATCCCGATGAACCCGTAGAGCGGGATCAACCAGGCGGTCTGCTGAGGTAGCGAAAGCTCCGGAGTCAAAACAGCGAGCGGAATGATGATCGAGCTTGTCGCTAGATGGCCGGCGAATCTAAGAGCCGGTCATCAGCAAAAGTGCTCTTTGTGAACGGCAATGAGGTGCTTTTGGTCCTTCAGCTGCGGCGGACTGCGCCGCTGCCGGCCAACACTGGTTCAACTTCGTTGTGGGGGCGAGCAATGATGTGCGCGGCAACGAGACCATCACCCACACGCTCGCAGGCATCAGCTCCGGCACGAACAGCGGCATTCACGGCACCGGTTTCACCACGCACCATCACGGTGACGTAGCCACCACCAACATATTCACGGCAGATCAGGGTGACTTCCGCAGCCTTGGTCATCGCATCGGCTGCCTCGATGGCGGGAACCATGCCGCGGGTTTCGATCATCCCCAGGGCCACACCGGGAACGATGGGGGAAGGGGTTGCAGCGGGTTTGGCCACAGCTGATCCGCCGCCGGTTCCGGTGTTGGAGACGCTGCTGCGACGCGTTGTTGTGGACGCGCGACGGGTGGTTGAAGCAGGAGCTGCCTTGGCGGGAGTAGAAGCGGGAGCAGGGGTGCTGGCCACAGGCTTCACATCCACGGTCTTGTTTGCTGCAGGGGTGCTGCGGGTGGTGCGACGACGGGGGGTGGGGGAAGGAGTGGCCATGGATTGGAAGGTGTGGAAGCGGAACGGAAACGGCAGAGGGAAATGAAGGATCCCTATCCGTCCGGATTCCAGAAATCGATGATTCCACCGATGGTGAGATCGGTGAGAACGGTGTTGTCAGGGCAGGCATGCCGGGCAGCTGAACCGCTGGCGGTGAACACCCAGTTGCCCTCACGGGCACCCACGGGGTCAACGGCAACCAACTTCTTGCCCTTGTTGTTCTTGAGAATGCGCAGGTGCATGTGATCCAAACCGGCAACCCGGTAGGAGCAGACCAGCGTTCCCATCACCTGCATGATTTCCATCAGCTGGCTTTGCCTCCTGCGGGTTTGCTGGGGCTGGGGGATGGAGAGGGAGCGGAGGTCTTCGGAGGGTCGGGTTCCCAGTGGTCAATGATCCCCACAATGGTGAGGTCACTGGGATAGGACTTGCTGCCGGCGGCTTCACGGGCGGCCGAGCTGCTGACGCAGATCACCCAGTCACCAGGTTTCGCACCCACCGCATCGACAGCCACCTTCTTGGTGCTGCCATCGAGCACCACCTGTAGGTGCTTGTGCTCGAAATCGGGGATCCGGTTGGTGGAAACGAGCGGCTTGACGACCTTGACGATGAGCATGATCAGTGAGCCTCCGGAAGTTGCGGGTCGAGGGTGGAACCGACGACCTCGGCCGGAGCCGTCTGGTTGCGGTCGCGAATGGTGAGACAAGTGTGGAGCAGACCCTCATGAACGAGGGCTGCGTAGCGATCGGCGATGGCCTGGTTGACCCGTTGGCAATCAGCAATGGCCCGTTCCCGAGCACCGGGCACCCGGCCGGAATAGTCGAAACGCACCACAACCGGAATCGGCAGATCCCTGGACACATTCAGACCCTTGAAAATTTTTACGCCCACATCGAGATCAGGGGCGCCCTCCTCGACGGTGTCGAGGTGAGCGAAATACGTGAGGTTGCGCAGATGCACCTCTTTGAAGCCGATGCCAACGCCAATGAAACGCTCTGCGTGTCCGGCATCGGGGTAAGTGCCACCGTGCAGATCCTGCACGTAATCGATCTGGGAGAAATTATTGGCGAGCAACCGGGTCAGGAACGAAACCATGCCGGCATCCATGGGGCCAGGAGCCGCGCTCTCAACAGCTTCGGCAACCTGTGCCATCGCTTGATCGGCACTCATCGATGCTGTTGCGGCATGCAGTTCCCTGGCACAGAGCCAACGGTCGAGCACCATTTCGCTGTCACGACTTGGGGGGTGCACCCGGATCGCGTCGGTGTCGGTGTCGAGGCCGATCAGCAGAAGATCAACGGAGGCACCGCAGCAGAAGCTGTTTTCCACCGACTCACGAAAATCGAGCAGGCGCTGATGACCTGCCGCTGCCGCCAGTTCGTCATTGCTGCCATGGGCAGCGCAGCCCTGGTGGGAAGGATCGAGGGAACTGAAGTGGTAAGTCACCACTTTCAGATAACGGGTCGGTTCCGTGGAGGGATTGGGTGAACCTTCGCGGTAGCGACGATGCTCGGTTTTGACCCAGCGGTTCACCGTGTTCTCCACGTCGAACATGGCACCAGCGTGGGAACGGCGACGCACAGCGCTGAAGGGAATGCGCAGGGCGTAGGCCACGGTGTGGGCCAAGCGACCATCGGCGCAGGGCGTCAGGTCGAGCAGATGGATCCCGCAGTCGAGCAAAAACTGTTCGAACTGTCTGGAGGCAGCACTGCCCGTGCCGGCATCCAGTGGGTCGTCCTGAAAAAAGCGATCACTAAACAGCCGGTGGCTTTCAAAGACACACCAGGCGAACAGGGCGCGCATGTCGAGGGGGCGAACCCAGGCCAGCTGCAGGGTGTGATCCGGCAGATCAAAGCCGAGTTCGGCCCGGCACAACCGCTGGGCTTGGGGAATGAAATCTGTTTCGTGCTGAAGCGCTGAGACCTGCTGGAGCAGGGGAACGATCCGATCAAAACGTCCCTTGATCTCCAACTCGTAAGCCTGAAGACGGGCGTTCGCCGCTGCATCCGTCAAGGGATGGCGCCGATGGGTGATCGGCAGAGAGCTGCGGCTCAAATTGAAAGGAACCGCCCGGGTGGCTGCCTTCTCACGTCGTACCCAGCCCGGCTGTGAAGGAGCGGGACGCTTGACGTCGTTGCTGGAGCGAATCCGACCACCGCCCACTGAGCCGCCACCCAGTTGAGCGGCCTTACCCGATGTGGTGAGGGCACGCCGCCTTTCCAGAGCGGCTTGGCGGGTGGAAGACTCCACCTCAGATGCTGTCTGAGCTAAATCAGATGTTGTGGCCAGCTGCTGAAGCTGGCGTCGAGTGGGTGCCGAGGGGGCCTGAGGTCGCCCGCCACGGAGAGGCTTGGAGCGAACCATCAGTGAATCAGCCCCGTGCGCCGCCGGAGACGGTTATCAAGGAACCTTTCTCGGTGTTACCGCTGGAGCCGGTCACGCGGCTCACAGGCCATTCAGTTTCCTCGTTGCGCTTGCGCTCGAAGGAAGACATGGCACTCATCGGGCCAGGACGGCTGGGGTTACGACGGCGGGCCGAAGCACCCTCGGTTCCGGTGACATGCTCCCCACGATCCCAGTCATCGCCAGTGATCTTGGTGGAGGAACCCTCGCCGGTCACCCGAGATGCTGGCTTTTCAGAGGGCTCGCTGACCACAGCCACGGTGGGCTGAAACTGGCGCTGCTGCTGACGGTTCTGGAACTCGCGGTTATCGAAGCGGAACTGCTCGGTACCGGTCACCTTGCCGCCAGCCATATCAAAAGGGCCGGTGATGCGATTCCCATCCTCGTAAGACGTACCGGTCACTCCGGAATTGGCCTCACGTTGCTGCTGAGCAGCGCGGGCTGGTGACACCACGCTGAAGCGGGTCCAGGCAGCACCCTCAGGGGCTTGACCGTGGGTATCGGTGCCGGCAGGGGCATCAGCACCGCAGGCAGCGGCAAGCTGGTCAGCACCCACATAAGGAGTGCCGGTGACTGCTTCACAAGCACCGCGCTTGTCGCCGGTCATCACACCACCCACACCGGGTTGGAGGCCCGTCATGGCAGCGGAAGGGGTGCCGACACGAACAGGAGTGCGCTCACGAATGGCTTTGACGGCGGGATTGCCGCAGTGTTGGCCGGCCTGCTCGAGGCCTGCATAAGGAGTTCCTGTTACGGCCTGGCAGCTGCCGGGCTCGTCACCCGTGACGTGCTCCGAGCGGCCGGTGCGGGTTCCGCTCACCACCTGGTTTCGGTTGGTGACACTGAAACCAACCTTGGCAGCTTCAGGCTCAGGTTTGCCGCCGCAAAAGGAATTCACCTGCTCAGCACTGATGTATTGATCACCAGTCACACGGTGGCAGGAGCCGAATTCATTACCGGTGACCTGGGAGGAGCGACCCACCAAAGTTCCAGTGACGCCCGTACCCGAAAGGGTGCCTGACAAACCAACCTTGGCTGCCGGACGGCCTTCAGGAAGGGGGTCAGAACCGAGGTATTGATCTCCAGTGAGGCTGCGATTCGCGCCGGCCTCATCACCAGTGACGCTGGCGGAGCGACCAACCATGACACCACTCACGGGACGACCCTGTTCGGTGAGGCTGTGACCCACCTTGCGAGGGGAAGTCGTGCCACCACCGCAGTAGGCAGCAGACTGGTTGGCTGAGATGTATTCGGTGCCGGTCACGCTCTTACAGGTGCCAGGCTCATCGCCGGTGACCTTTTCGGAACGGCCGACTTCGTTACCAGTAACGCGGTTGCCGTGGCTGGTGGCAGTGACGCGCACCTTGGCAGGAGTTGTGGGAGCTGGAGCCGTCTGACAGAAGGTCTGGAAGACTTCAGCACCCAAGTACTCCGTGCCTGTGATGGAACGGCAGGTGCTCGCTTCATTGCCGGTAGTTTTGACCGAGCGGTTGGCCTGGGTTCCAGTCACGGTCTGGCCAGCCGTGGTGGTGCTTTCACCAACTTTCCAATGGGCATCAGCAGCTGCGGCTTGCTTGGCGCCGTGGCGGTTGGGACCGGTGGGGCGGGTCACACCAGCGCTTTGCTTGTTGCGGGCGCCTGCCTTGGTGCGCAGATCGCGCACTTGCTGGGCCAGCTCACGGCTGGTGAGATCGGGATTGGCCTGACGAGCAACTGCAGCGGCACTGGTGGACTGCTTGCCTGCGGTTTTGCCATGCTTGGCCATGGCATCGCGGCGGGCCAAAACCAGGGCGCGGCTGGGATTCTCGATAGCGCGGCGCTTAGGGGCCGCTGCACGACGTTCTGTGCGAACGGAAAGCTTGGGGGCAGAGGCACTCAATGAGGTCAGTGCGGTCTTCTCGGCAGCACGCTTGCCACCGCAGCCACAGCTCTTGGTGGTTTCAGCAGGTGCCGCAGCCTTGGTCTGACGGGCAACATCAGCGCGGTTGCGATCGCGGCTGGTGTCTGCAGTTTTGCCGCGACGGGACAAGGCTTCGCGACGAGCAAGCACCAGATCGCGGCTTGCATCGCGATGCGGCTTGACCTGTGAACTGCGCCTGGAAGGAACAGCAGTGAATGAAGTTGTTCGCTGCGTAGCTACAGCAGCGGGAACAACAGGTGCGGAAGCAGGTTCTGCAACTGCAGCCGCATTCGTGCGGGTGGGACGGGCGTCATCAACGGTGCGAACACGGTTGGCGCCAGTACCAGCTGCAGCTGAGGACTTCTTACCGGAAGTGGTCAGCGCCTTACGGCGTTCTAGTGCGAGTTCGCGACTGGAGAGTCTTGCCATGTCCGCCCGAGGGAGTCGTCGTGAGGTGGAAGGGCACTTGCCCCTCCGGAAAAAGCTGGAGCCCTGATCAGGTCAGGGCTCAGAACCATGGGTCCGAAGGATCAGCGTCCTTCGAAGACCACGAAGCATGCACCCTGGCTCTGGGTGTAAGCGTCGTAACCGACGATGCGCACGTGGTGGTCGGGGTATGCGCGGTGGCAAGCCTCGAGCTCACTGACGACAACGTTCAGATCCTTCTCACCGAAGAAGGGGAGCTTCCAATAAGACCAATAGGTGGCCATGGAGTTGCTGGGATGGACGTGCTCAACGAGCGGGCTCCAACCCTGGGCAATGATGTACGCGATCTGGTCGTAGATCTCGTCCTGGGTCATCGGCGGGAGGAAGCCGAAGGTCTCCAGGGTGGCGACTGTTTGATAGTCACCCACGGTGCTCTGGAAAGGCATGGGGATCCTGGGTTTAAGAAAAAGGGTTGGCCGGTTGCATCAACCGGCCGAAGAAACGATCAGTTCTGAACGTCGAGCTTGTCGACGGTGTCGAACTCGAACTTGATCTCCTTCCAGGTCTCGAGAGCGATGGCCAGCTCAGGGCTGTGCTTACCGGCTTCCATGAGGATGTCCCGGCTTTCTTTCTCGATCTCGCGACCGGCATTGCGTGCCTTGACGCAGGCCTCGAGGGCCACACGGTTGGCAGCAGCACCTGCAGCGGAGCCCCAGGGGTGACCGTGGGTACCACCACCGAACTGCAGCACGGAGTCGTCACCGAAAATGGCGACCAGTGCAGGCATGTGCCACACGTGGATACCGCCGGAAGCAACGGCGAACACGCCAGGCATGGAACCCCAGTCCTGATCGAAGAAGTTGCCGCGGCTGCGGTCTTCGGGCACGAAGGATTCGCGCAGCTGGTCGATGTAGCCGAGGGTGGTCTGACGATCACCTTCCAGCTTGCCGACCACGGTGCCGGTGTGGAGCTGGTCACCACCGGACAGACGCAGACACTTGGCGAGAACGCGGAAGTGGATGCCGTGCTTGGGATGACGGTCAATCACCGCGTGCATGGCGCGGTGAATGTGCAAGAGCATGCCGTTCTTGCGGCACCACTTCGAAAGACCGGTGTTGGCTGTGAAGCCACCGGTGATGAAGTCGTGCATGACGATCGGCATTCCGAGTTCCTTAGCGAACTCAGCGCGCTCATACATCTCTTCGGGAGTGTTCGCAGTCACGTTGAGGTAGTGACCCTTGCGCTCGCCGGTCTCCTGCTCGGACAGCTTGATGGCTTCCGCAACGAATTCGAAGCGGTTCTGCCAACGCTGGAAGGGCTGGGAGTTGATGTTTTCGTCGTCCTTGGTGAAGTCCAGACCGCCACGCAGGCACTCATAGACAACACGGCCGTAGTTCTTACCGCTCAGGCCGAGCTTCGGCTTGATGGTGCAACCCAGCAGGGGACGGCCGTACTTGTTCATCCGGTCGCGCTCGACCTGGATGCCGTTCGGCGGGCCGTAGCAGCTCTTGATGAACGCCATCGGGAAGCGGATGTCTTCCAGACGGAGGTGGCGGAGAGCCTTGAAACCGAACACGTTGCCGACCAGGGAGGTCAGAACGTTGGTGATGGAACCCTCTTCGAACAGGTCGAGGGGGTAGGCGATGAAGGCATAGAAAGAATCCTTGTCACCAGGGACGTCTTCGATGCGGTAGCAACGGCCCTTGTAGAAGTCGAGATCGGTGAGGAGCTCAGACCACACAGTGGACCAGGTGCCGGTGGAGGATTCAGCAGCCACAGCAGCGGCAACTTCTTCCTTGGGCACACCTTCTTGGCCGGTGCACTTGAAGCAGGCCAGCAGGTCGGTGTCGAGGGGGACGTAATCAGGAGTCCAGTAGGTATCCCTGTACTCCTTGACCCCAGCGTCGTACTTCTTGCTCATGGGAAATCTCCGTTAGGTCGGTGAAGAGGGTGAGACGTTCGCGTGCCTCATAAGAGGCTCAGCGGAAGATCTCAGTCCTTCTGACCAAGGAAGTTGCCGTTGCCCAATGCAGGCTCCACTTCGCGGTGGGGGCGGGCAATGATGTGAGCAGCAACCAGGCCGTCACCAACGCGCTCGCAAGCATCAGCGCCAGCGCGCACAGCAGCGTTCACAGCACCGGTTTCGCCGCGCACCAGAACGGTGACGTAACCGCCACCGACAAACTCGCGACCAATAAGGCGCACTTCGGCAGCCTTGGTCATGGCATCAGCTGCCTCGATGGCGGGGACCAGACCGCGGGTCTCGATCATGCCGAGGGCGATGCCCATGGTTTCGTTAGCCATTGCCTACCGGGAAATGAGGTGGAATGTTCGCTCGGGACATTGCTTTGCCAGAACCCTTCCCGTCAAGCGATTTGGGCAACTTTCTCGATCACTGTCCATAGTGAACCAAATAAGCCAGGCTTATCACCCAGTGCCTCACTGTTCCGGTCTGCTGTGGTGGTTCCTGTGATCACATCCGCACAAGTCGTTGTCGAGTTCGATGAAGCTCCATAGGTTCACAGTGCGACACGCTTCCCCAAGCCTTGCTGAGGGGTGGAATGTTCAACCCAAATGCGAGTCGCAGGGTCGAATTCAGAGATTTTTAAGTCCTACCCCCCAATCAGCCCGCACAATGGAGGCCCTCATTTGTTGGCCTTCCTTGGCGCTTCAGCTCACCATTGCCACGGGCAACCCCACAAAGGTTGCTGAAATCGAGGCCATGCTGGGTCCACTCCCAATCAACGTTCAGCGTCAACCAGACGATCTAGACGTTGAGGAAACGGGCAGTACCTACCGTGAAAACGCCGAGCTGAAGGCCTCTGCGGCAGCACTGCGAACCAACGGTTGGGCGCTAGCAGACGATTCAGGACTTGAAGTCGACTCACTTCAATGCGCACCTGGACTGTTCTCCGCCAGGTATGCCGAAGGCAACGACGCAAAAATTCAGAGAATTCTTTCGGAGTTGGGCGCGTCCCTCTACCGCAGCGCCTGCTTCCGCAGCACGATGGTGCTGTGCGACCCCACAGGGAACTGCCGAGCGGCGGCAGAGGGCATTTGCTGGGGTGAGCTCCTCAACGCACCGGCCTACCCAGATGGCGGCTTTGAATCCTTGCTCTGGGTGCGTGAAGCCCGTTGCACGTACGGCGAACTAAACCCGGCACAACTCAGCCGACTGGGCAGTCGCGGCAAAGCAGCACGGGCTCTGGCACCTCAATTGCGCCAACTTCTTGGCCTGAACTGAGCTCAGCGATCAAAGCGATCGTGCATTTCGATTGACATGGTCGATGGCGCGCATCGCAGCTGCCGCCGCTTCCTCAACATCACCTTCCCGCCCCACCAGAGTGAGGCGTCCAAAAGCACCCACCGCTTTCACGTCCACCAAAGTGATGTTGGAGGCTTTTTCAGCCTCGTTGGCAGCAATCAAGACATATCCAGCCGGCTCAGTCTCCAGGATGAACATGCTCATTCCCGCCTCAATCATGGAACCGCGTCGGTTCTGGCGGTTGATCAACACGGCATGGTCCGGAGTGATCGCTCGAATGACTTCGGTCCAGCTCACGTCCGCTGGAGAACGCTGCTCAATGGTGCTGCCGATCGCTTCCAGCACCACATCCCCGGAATGGAGAACAGTGCTCTGGTCACGGTGATAAAGAGCCATCGAGCCAAAAGCCCGCTCCACCACCATCTGGCCGAGGCGAACATTGCTGGCTTTCAGCGCAATGTCGGTCACGCGATGAACCGCCATGCCCGGTGAAACCTCCATCCAGAGGCAGGCGTCTCCTGGAATGGGCAGGAATCCTTGACTCACTGTCCCCATGTAGGCCGCAAGTTGGGGCTGAAGGGAGTCGATGAAGACATGCGTGCGCAGTTCGATCGACTGCACATGGCTGTTTTGGCGAAGCAGCCTGGGTGACTCAGAATCAGTCGTGACAACACAACTTGCCCCGCCCTGCTGGGAGGTCACCTCAGTCCCGGTGACGAGAGCACTACCGCCGCGTCGCCGCTCCCGAGCATCGAAGCTGGCAAAACGGGTCATGGCGGGGAGTGTACCGGACGAATTCAGCTGAAACGGCCCAATAAAGAGTTGGAGCCTGCGGTCTTGCGCCTTGAAAAACAGCCGATACCGTCCGGAGAACCCCTCTAGAGACCTTGCAATGACTGAGCAGTCTTCTTTGAAGCCCGTTGATCTCAACGCTGATCAAGCCCTTGGGATGGTGAGCTTCGGCCTAATGCAACGCCTTGCGCAGGATGGACAGGTGGATCTGCCCTGGCTGGAGGGATCAGGAAATGCAGACAGTGAGCGTCTGCGTCAGCTGCGTCAACGGCTGGAACTGACGTCTTTGGCCATCGAAACCGGTGCTCCCCTCACCACCGCGGAGGTGAGCATGCTCCTGGGAGCCCGCCCTGGAACGGAACGGGTGGAACGCGGTGGCCTCGTCGCCCGCCGTGTTAGCCGCAACGTCTGGCGGTTGAGCAAAGCAGAGGAGAGCGATCGGTCAGAGCGTTACGACGGATTCCGTCGCCGCCTTTGAGCTCTAGCCAAGGTTGACCTGCACTAAGCGATCCCAAAGAGTTTGAGCGACCTTTCCACTCCCAAGCGAATTTATTTGCAGCGTGGAGAGGTTGATCATCAAGGGAGCGGCCGATGGCCGGGCCAACGCTGCTGAAAGAATCGGGGCCGCGCGAGGTGTTCTGCGGCCTCACATCGATTGTGTGGCTGCATCGGCGCATGCCCGATGCCTTTTTTCTTGTAGTGGGATCACGCACCTGCGCCCATCTGATTCAAAGCGCTGCAGGGGTGATGATTTTCGCCGAACCACGTTTCGGCACAGCCATTCTCAGCGAGCGAGATCTGGCTGGCCTCGCGGATGCCCACGACGAACTCGACCGGGTCTGCAAGGAGCTGCTGCAACGTCGCCCCGAAATCCGCACGCTGTTTTTGGTGGGGTCCTGCCCCAGCGAAGTGATCAAACTGGATTTGGCCCGGGCCGCCGAACGGCTCAACGAAGAGCTGTACGGCCAGGTGCGGGTGGTGAACTACTCCGGCAGCGGCATTGAAACCACGTTCACCCAGGGAGAAGATGGGGCGCTCGCGGCGCTCGTGCCTCTGCTCCCCGCCAGCGATGAGCGGCAGTTGCTGCTGGCGGGGACCCTCGCCGATGCCGTGGAAGACAGGCAGATGCACCTCTTCAAGCGGATGGGCATCGAGACGATACACAGCCTGCCGCCCCGGCAATCGACCGACCTGCCAGGGGTGGGAGCGGGAACCACAGTGCTGCTCACCCAACCCTTTCTCACTGAAACCGCTCGCCTGCTAAGCGACCGCGGCGCCACGGTGCTCACGGCCCCATTCCCTCTGGGGGCAGAGGGAAGTCGCCGCTGGATGGAGGCTGCTGCTGATGACTTCCATCTCCCCAATGAGAGGGTCGCTGCCGTGCTCGATCCGTTGATGAAGCGGGCCGAGAGCGCCCTGGCCCGCCATCGCGCCGTGCTGGAAGGCAAGCGGATCTTTCTGCTTCCCGAATCCCAGCTGGAACTGCCCCTGGCCCGGTTTCTGCAACGGGAATGCGGCATGGAGCTGGTGGAGGTGGGCACGCCTTATCTGAACCGTGAACAGATGGCTGCCGAGCTGGCCTTGCTCCCCGATGACGTCCCGGTGATGGAGGGACAACACGTGGAGCAACAGCTCGACCGGGTTCGCGCCAGCCAGCCCGACCTGGTGGTGTGCGGGATGGGCCTGGCCAATCCCTTGGAAGCCGAAGGCATCGCCACCAAATGGTCGATCGAATTGGTGTTCAGCCCGATTCACGGCATCGACCAAGCCGGTGACCTGGCGGAACTGTTTTCCCGGCCGTTGCATCGCCGGCAATTGATTCGCCCAGGTCTACATCCGAGTAACCCCGACACCCCCGTGCACGCCTGATCCCATGCAACTGACGCTCTGGACCTACGAAGGGCCACCCCATGTGGGGGCCATGCGCATCGCCGCCTCGATGCACGGCGTGCACTACGTGCTCCATGCCCCCCAAGGGGACACTTACGCCGACCTGCTATTCACGATGATTGAGCGGCGCGGGCAACGACCGCCGGTCACCTACACCACATTCCAGGCCAGGGATCTGGGGGGTGACACCGCAGAACTGGTGAAACGGCATGTACGCGAAGCCGTGGACCGCTTCCAACCCGATGCCCTTCTGGTGGGTGAAAGCTGCACCGCAGAGTTGATTCAGGATCAACCGGGCGCCCTGGCCCAGGGCATGGAGCTGACCATGCCGGTCGTGAATCTTGAGCTGCCGGCCTACAGCAAAAAGGAGAACTGGGGAGCTGCGGAGACCTTTTATCAATTAATCCGCAACCTGCTCAAGGCGCAGGCCCCCACAGACATCAACCATGACCCCAAGGCGTGGCAACAGGAGGGGCGTCGACCTCGGGTGAACCTGTTGGGTCCATCGCTGCTCGGTTTCCGCTGCCGCGACGACGTACTGGAAGTGCAGAAGCTGCTCACCTTGCACGGCATCGATGTGGGTGTGGTGGCGCCCCTGGGTGCAGGAGTGGAGGATCTGAAGCGGATCCCCGATGCCGATCTGAACGTTTGCCTCTATCCGGAGGTGGCCGAATCCACCTGCAGCTGGCTGGAGCGCAACTTCGGGATTCCCTTCAGCCGAACGGTGCCGATCGGGGTGGGCGCGACCCACGATTTCCTGGTGGAGGTGCACAGTCTGCTGGGGATGGAGGCACCCGCTCCAGATGAGGGATACAAGCGCTCACGCCTGCCATGGTATTCGGAATCCGTGGACTCCACTTATCTCACCGGCAAGCGGGTGTTCATCTTTGGCGACGGCAGCCATGCCCTCGCCGCAGCAAGAATCTGCAGTGAAGAACTGGGCTTCACTGTGGTGGGGCTGGGCACCTACAGCCGGGAGATGGCCAGGCCCGTACGGGCGGCCGCCAAGGCCCTGGGCCTGGAGGCATTGATCTGTGACGACTACCTAGAAGTGGAAGCCGCCATGGCCGAAGCGGCACCGGAACTGGTGCTGGGAACCCAAATGGAGCGCCACAGCGCCAAGCGTCTGGGGATTCCCTGCTCCGTGATCAGCACACCGATGCACGTGCAGGACGTGCCCGCCCGGATGAGCCCCCAGATGGGCTGGGAAGGGGCAAACGTGATCTTCGACGACTGGGTGCACCCGCTGATGATGGGGCTCGAGGAACACCTGATCGGCATGTTCCGCCACGACTTCGAATTCGTGGATGGCCACCAAAGCCACCTCGGCCATGCCGGTGGTGCCGGCGCCGCCGACAGTTCCGCCTTGAGTGATATCCCCGGGGAGGGCGACGGTGCCCTGCATTGGACAGCCGATGGGGAAGCCGAACTGAAGAAAATTCCCTTTTTCGTGCGGGGCAAAGTGCGACGCAACACCGAGGCGTATGCCCGCGATACTGGCTGCCGGGAGATCAGCAGCGAAACGCTGTATGACGCCAAAGCCCACTTCAAGGCATGAGCATTTGCACTCATTTCTTTTTATTTAACTGAAAGAAATTCTGCTTTTGCAACTCAGCCCAGATGCAGATCTTTCATTTCTTGGTGAAAACCAACCACTGCACATCTCCTGCTGTTGAATGAAACTGACTTCTCTTGCACAGGTCGCCGAATGACCACGACTCTGACGCGACCAGCGGACGGCGAAGGCAGCGTGCAGGTCCACCAGGACCCGGAAATGAACATCCAGGAGGAGACCCTGGTGATCGCGGTTTATGGCAAAGGCGGGATCGGCAAATCGACCACCTCCTCGAACTTGTCAGCCGCCTTTTCCAAGCTGGGCAAACGGGTGCTTCAGATCGGCTGCGACCCCAAGCACGACAGCACCTTCACCCTCACCCACAAGATGGTGCCGACGGTGATCGACATTCTCGAGGAGGTGGACTTCCACAGCGAAGAGCTGCGGCCTGAGGATTTCGTCTTCACCGGCTTCAACGGGGTGCAGTGCGTCGAAAGCGGCGGCCCACCGGCGGGCACGGGCTGCGGTGGCTACGTGACTGGGCAGACCGTGAAGCTGCTCAAGGAACACCATCTATTGGAAGACACCGATGTGGTGATCTTTGATGTGCTCGGCGATGTGGTGTGTGGTGGTTTCGCCGCCCCGCTGCAGCACGCCAACTATTGCCTGATCGTTACGGCCAACGATTTCGATTCGATCTTCGCGATGAATCGCATCGTTCAGGCAATTCAAGCCAAAGCCAAGAACTACAAGGTGCGGCTTGGTGGCGTTGTTGCGAACCGCTCGGCAGACACCGATCAGATCGACAAGTTCAACGATCGCACCGGCCTGCGCACCATGGCCCATTTCAGGGATGTGGATGCCATCCGGCGATCCCGACTGAAGAAATGCACCATCTTTGAAATGGATGATGCCGATGAAGCCGTGCAAGCGGTGCAGAACGAATATCTGCGGCTGGCCCAGAACATGCTCGACAAGGTGGAGCCGCTCGAGGCCACTTCCCTCAAAGACCGCGAAATCTTCGACCTGCTGGGATTCGATTGACCCTTGATTTGATCGACAAAGCCCCGGCAGCTGCAACCGGGGTCTTTTTGTGAAGAGCTCAGCTCAAAGGCCAACGAGTTTCATCGAAAGCTCCCACACCCGGCGGGCTGTTTCTGGATCTGTGGCCTTGTCCGACAGTTCCTGGCTGAACTGCTGACCATCCTTCTTCTGGCGGTTGCCCCAGCTCCAGTGCACCCCGGATTCGGCAAAGTCGGGATTGGCCACCACATCAGCCACCCGTTCTCCCGCCAGGGCCTGGGAGACATAGCCGCCGGTGATGTTTTTCTGAAACCAGGGGAAGATCGTCTGGAAGGCCTTGGGGGTGTTGCGGAACAACGGGGTATCAGCCACACAGCCCGGGTAGAGCGACGTGAAGGTGATCCCCGTGTCCCCGTGAAGACGGCGATGAAGCTCCTGGGTGGTGATCATGTTGCAGAGCTTGCTGTCTTTGTAGGCCTTGCCGGGCTTGAACGGCTTGCCACTGGCCATGGCGACTGGGTCTTTGAACCCGGCCTCAAAACCTGAGAGGTCCCCCAGATCTGCCGGCGCAGGGATCGGAATCTTCCCCCCCAGCTCCTTGGAGTTCGCCGTTACGGTACCCAGGATCACCACCCGCTTGGAGGGGTGAGTGGAGGCCTGGAGCCGACCCAAGAGCAGCTGCACCAGCAGGAAATGGCCGAAGTGGTTGGTGGCCATCGAGATCTCGTAGCCCTGGGGCGAACGCTCCGGCTGCTTCAGCTTCGGCTTGTACACGGCTGCATTGCAGACCACGGCATCCAATCGCTCGGGCAAGGCATCCGCCGCCTGACGCACACTGTCGAGATCACCCAGATCCATCAACACGTGCTTGAGCCGGTCTTTCGGGAGATCCAGCTCATCCGCCGCTGCCGCGGCACGCTGCGGGCTGCGGTTCGCCGTGATCACCGTCCAACCCCGCTTCACCAAGGCGCAGGTGGCATTCAGGCCCACACCGGAGGTGCTGCCGGTGATCAGAACGGTGCCGGGCGTGGACATCAAGATAAGGCCAGGAAGGCTGCCAGTCTGCCGGTCAGCACTCAATCCCAACGCCGCTGGTCACGAATCTCAGCGCCAGATCACGCGCAGACGATTGGGGGCGATCCACTGATCCTGCTCGCTTATCAGACGCTTCTCTCCACCGATGCTGAACAGACGATCGAAGCGTTGTTGAAGCGTTTCCAATTTGGCCGACTCAATCGAAACGACCGCCGCGATTTCACTGTGGCGATCCATGCGTTCCTGATAGGCCACCGATAGGCGGATCAGGCTCACAGCTCCCAACAGAACAAGCCCCGCCTTGGCCGCCAAGGCGAGAAGGCTGCACTGCAGTTCCTGCTGGTCGGTCTGCCGCTGAATCTCCGCAGCCATGCTGGCTGCATCCGTGCGGGGAGCTGATCTTTGAACCTGACTGGCGGTCACCGCATCAGCACGAACATCCGCTTGTAACGCAATCCGTTCGAAGTGCCAAGACCAGCTCTACGCCCGTTGATCTGGGCTGCCTTTGAAATCAGGCCTCGTAAAGGCTGATGGATAGACGAAGAGCCAGAACAGCGGCATGGGCAGCCACCACGAGGGCAATGAACACCTCAGGTGCAGACAGAACGGTTTCCATGGGAGCCATGCATCAAACGGTCCCATTCTTCTCTGAGGGAAGGGCTGCAGGCCATCATTCGCAAAGGCCTGTCACACCAGCCCATGGATCCGGTTCTGATCGATGCCCCTGCCATCCGCGCGTTGGATCTACGGCCGCTGGAGATCTGGAGCACTCAGCCGCTGGATGCACTGCTCAGTCAGGGGCCGGTGCTCGAGCTTCGTTTCGATTGGCCCCGGGCGCAGGATGACCCACGCGAACTGCCGGAATGCCCCGAGCCTCGGCTCTGGGCCCTCCGGGCCGACGCGCGCTACCCCTGGCTGCCGCTGTTGCTTGAACGCGACCAGGGCAGCCTGATTCGCCATGTGGCCCTGGTGGTGCCCCACAGCTTCAGCCGCAGCGAAGGCCTGCGTTTTGACCCGGAAGCCTTGGAGCCCTGGGTAACGCATCGATTGATGGTGTTGGACGACCTCTGCCAGCGAGAGCTCGGACGCCCGATGCGGGGCAACCTCTCCCAGATGGCTGCAGCCCTGGGCTATGAGCTGGATGCGGGATTTTGGAGCCTGATGAGCTGACCAGTCAGCTCAGCCAAAGCTGCAGGGCTCGCCTGGAGCTGTCGATCGCCAGGATGATGGCGAGCACCCGCAGACAGCGCACCAGTAGGGCCGCATCAAACTGATCGAGACGGCTGGCCGTCCACTGCGCAGCGATCGCTGCCACCGCTCCCAGCAGCAGGCCCATCAGAGGAACGCCGCGTCCTTCATGCAGGAACTGGAGGGATGCTGCGCTGGCCGAGCAGAGCACCGCCACCGTGCTGAGCCGCACGGCCTGATGAATCGGCACAGACATCGGACCGCTCATCAGGGGCACCATCACAAGCCCCCCGCCCAGGCCCAACATCCCAGCGGTCCAGCCAGCGATGCAGCCCACACCTGCCAACTGCGGAGCGCGGCTGTCATCAACGTCATCATTGGCATCCGCCTCGGGCCGTTCGCGAACACAGAACGCCAGCACGATGTACATCAGCGTCTGCATCGCCAGCAGAATCCAGCCCGCTGCCAAACCGGCCAAACCACCGAACAGCAGTGCCGAGCCAAAGGCTGCCAAGCCGATGGCGAGTCCCGGCCAGGTCGGCAGCCGGCCCTGGCGCAGATGGGTGATGGTGCCTGCCAAAGCCGTGGGCACAATGGCGAAACTGCTGGTGGCCAGGGCCTGATGGGGCGGGAGATCAAGCCAGAGCAGGAGCGGGGCAAAGATCAAGCCTCCGCCGATCCCCAACAACCCGGCCAAGCCCCCCGCCAGCAGGCCCAAGGCGATCAGGATCGGCACATCCCACCAGGGCACCATGGCGTGCGATCGATGCTTTCCTCCAGCATGCCCGCAACCGGGCGTTTGCTCCCCACCCAGCAAGCGGATGGACACACCCAGATGGCTTTGGATGCCTGGCTTCTGAAGCGCAGCAACGGTCCGGTTCTGCGTTTTTACCGCTGGAATGGGCCCTGGCTCTCGCTGGGACGCCATCAACACCAATGGCCTGGGCACTGGAATGATCTGGCTCGACGCGGCCGCATCAGCCTGGTGCGACGCCCTAGCGGAGGTAGGGCCGTGCTTCATGCGGGCGGTCTCACCTATGCCTTGATCTGGCCGGATGCACCCCGGCGACGCCAGGAGGCTTACAGCCAGGCCTGCCAGTGGTTGATCGATGGCTTCCAGGATCTAGGGCTGCCGCTGCACTTCGGTTCCGATCCGGCGGGTGCTGAAGCCAACAACTGTTTCGCCTCGGCAACGATGGCCGACCTGGTGGATCCGTGCGGCGTCAAACGGGTCGGTAGCGCCCAGCGCTGGCAGAACGGTCGCCTGCTTCAACACGGTGAAATTCTGCTGGATCCCCCTGCTGAGCTCTGGGAGGAGGTGTTTGAGGAAGCGGCTCCAGCAGCGGCTCCAGCCCGCATCAACCGGCTGGAGCTGGATCAGCAACTGCGCCAGAGCCTGGTTCAATCCTGGAGCCGTTGCCCTTGGCAGATGCAGCCCCTAAAGGCTGACGAAGTTCAGGAGTTGGAGGTCGAGCTGGCGTCCGGCTCTGCGCTCTGAGCCTGCATCGTCTGCACCATCTGGGGAAGCATCGCCAAACCCAGGGGGTATCCATTGCGCTTGCGCGCCTCATCGAGGATCGCGGGGGGCAGGGTCACCCCGAGCCGCTTCAGCACCGCATCGCCTACATCCATGCGGTCAAGGGTGCCGGAAGGAAGGCCCGCAGCACTCGTAACCAATAGGCGTCCCTGGGAGGCCGCCTCCAGGGCCGGCACCGCCTCCGCCAGGGGAGCCGAACTGGCGATGGACGGCAGTTCAGCGAGGGGGCGCAGATGATCCTCGAGGCGCTGTTGGTCCCATTGCTGCACCGGCAGAAGTTTCAGGGGTTGATCGTCAATCCAACCCACCCAACGGCCGCTTTTGCAGACGAGCACCCAATCGGCAGGTCCCTCCGCCTCGCTGGCGGTCAGCCGCAGCTGACTGAGGCGTCGCAAGGTCTGATCCGCCTCCAGCACGCGGAAACGTTTGCCTGCTGCACCCTCCACCTTCAACTCCCGCAGCACCGTCTGCAACTCCAGCATCTGGGTCTGACTGCGGTTGGCACTCAGGCCGAACCAACCGATCAACATCAGTAGGAGGCCGTTGATCCCCCACCCCTGCCAGAGCAGAACACCGCCCAACAGGATCATCAGCATCGACAAAGCGCGTCCAGACGCCGATGCCACCTGAACGCCTTTCTGCTGACTGCCGCTCAGCTGCCAGACCAAGGCCTTGAGGATCAGCCCGCCATCGAGGGGCAGCCCGGGCAAGAGATTGAACAAGCCGAGCATCAAGTTGAGCAAACCCACCTGGCTCAACAACTGTGTGGCCAAGGGCTGGGTGTCCGACAGCGCTGCAGCCCCTGCCAACATCCCAAAGGCCAGCACCAAACTCACGATCGGGCCAGCAGCCGCAATGCGCAGATTGCCCATTGCGGTAGGGCATTCCTTCTCCACCCGCGCGATGCCACCCAGATGAAACAGGGTGATGCTCAAGACCTTCACCCCTTCTCGCAGGGCCATCAGGGCATGGCCCAATTCATGCAGCAGCACGGAGCTGAACAGCAACAAGGTGGTCAGCAATCCCAGTCCCCAACTCGCCGTTACCGAGGCCGTGGGCGCGTAGCGGGATTGAAACAACGTGGTGAAGATCGCCACGGCAAACAACCAGCTGGGCTGGAGCCGCAGGGGAATTCCGCCAATCTTGAGCACCTGCCAGCCCTCTCCCACCGCCAATCCCATCGTGTGCCGCTGCTGCGGACTGTCATCCACGATCCTAGGGAGAGCAACCCATGCAGCCCTTGCGTGATCCCCGCCCCACTCCAGACCTCAAGATCTGTGGGATCACCGACCCCGAGCAGGCTCAAGCCATCGCACAGATGGGCGTGCAGGCGATTGGTGTGATCGGCGTTCCCGCCACCCCACGCTTTGTGGAACCAGCCATGCGCAGGGCCTTGTTCCAGCTTCTGGAACAACAGCACCCCCAGCTGAATCGCGTTTGGGTGGTGGCCGATCCCGACGATGCCGCACTCGAGGAAGCGCTCAATGGAGCTGGGCAGCCCTCCGTGGTGCAGCTGCACGGCAGTGAGTCAGACGAACGCTGCCAACGCTTGAAACAACGCTACCCCGGGCAGCAGTGGTGGAAAGCGTTGCGAGTGCGTGAACCCGAAGATCTCAACCAGCTCGAGCATTACGCGGCCCATGTGGATGCTTTGCTGCTCGATGCCTGGACCGCGGATCAACTGGGCGGCACCGGGCACCGGATCCCTCTTGATTGGCTGGCTGAAACCGAGCTGTCTGTGCCGTGGTGGCTGGCAGGAGGGGTGAGTGCGGAGTGGGTTCCAGAACTACTCAGTCGCGTCACGCCTCAGGGCCTCGATGCCTCCAGCCGGCTGGAAGAACGACCGGGATGGAAAAACCTCGACAAGGTTCGAGCCCTTGTCGAGGCCGTGAAAGAGCGTTGAAACGCAGCTGATCAGGTGCTGAGCAGCGCTTCCTGCTGACGCACCAGCTCAAAGAACTCCTGTTTGAGACTGGGATCGTGGCGGAAATCGCCGCGCACCACGGAGTTCACCATGCTGGTTTGGGGCTCTTTCACGCCACGCCACTTCATGCAGTAGTGCTGCGCCTTGATGATGATGCCGAGACCCTGGGGCTCACAGAGCTTCTCGATTTCGTCGGCAAGGATCATCACAGCCTCTTCCTGGATGTGAGGGCGGGAGAAGACCCAATCAGCCACGCGGGTGAATTTGGAGAGACCGATCACCCGGGCACCAGGTTTGATCCCGATCCAGCAGTTGCCCATGATCGGCACCAGGTGGTGTGAACAGGCGGAACGAACCGTGATCGGGCCAACGGTGTAGATCTCATCCAGCTGTTTCACATTGGGGAAGCTGGCCACTTTGGGCTGCCGGTGGTAACGCCCCTTGAACACCTCCTGGAGGTACATCTTGGCGACGCGCTCCGCCGTCTCATGGGTGTTGTGGTCATTATCGATATCGATCACCAGGCTGCGCAGCAGGTCGCGAACCTTGTCTGCAACTTCAACCTGAAGGTGATCTAGCTCACCCGGCTGGAGGTGATCAGCGATGTTGTCGTTCGCCAGGAAGGAAGCACCCGCTTCCCTCAGGCGCTCACGGATGCGTGCTGAAACCTGGGTATTCAAGCTGCCATTGCCGTTGCCGTTGGCGACGCCGTTGGAAACGAAAGGGACTGTGGAGGTCATAGTGTTCGTTCAGAAGGCGCCGGCGGCCGGCATAAGGGTGAGGTCTTCGATCAACTGGTTGCTGGGTTGCATCGCCAGATTCGCCAGTGTTTCTGCCGCCTGATCGACAGAGAGCATGGCACGACGATCGAAATCGCTTTGTACGGTTTCCGCGTCCCACAGTGGTGTGTTCACGGCCCCAAGAGTGAGAGTGCAGGCACGAATGCCGTTGCTCCGTTCCTCTTCCGCCAGGCAGCGAGTGAAGCTAGCCAAGGCAGCTTTACTGACGCAATACGCACCCCATTGAGGGAAGGCATTGCGGGCGGCGTGGCTGCTGATGTTGATCACCAGTCCACCGTTCTCACGCATGGCGGGAACAACAACAGAACAAACCTGCATCACGCTGGTGACATTCAGCTGTAGCAGCCATTGCCAACGCTCGATCGGCATGGCCAATAGATCCCCGGTGTAGGCCGCACCCGCGTTGTTGATCAGCACTGAAGGGGTCTCACCCTGCTGCAACAAGCCAGCCATCGCAGCTGCGATGCCATCAGGTTGAGTCAGGTCGATGGCAGCAGAGTCCACAGAAACACCTTTGGAGCTGAGCTGAGCACTCAGCTGCTCCAGTTGATCAGCGCTACGGGCGGTTAGCAGCAAGTCCCATCCTTGATGAGCCAGAAGCTCAGCAGTTCGGCGACCTATGCCTCGGCTCGCACCTGTGATTAGAGCCGTTGGCAAAAACCGTTAGCAAACCACGACACCTTAAGCGGCTTTGTCGACATCCTGTGACGTTTTTTCAAGGAACCGCCCCATGGCCCTGAATTTGGAGTAGCGAGCCTCGCGCAGTTGCTGTTCCGAAAGGCTCAGCAGTTGGTCGAGGTGACGCTCGATCGCCGCCCGAAGGTTTTCTCCAGCATCCAATGGTGCCCAGTTGTTGCCACCGGAGGGCTCTTCGAGCACCTCATCCACCACCCCAAGCTCCAGCAGATCCCTGCCGGTGATCCGCAAGGCTGCCGCCGCATCAGGCGCTTTAGCCGCATCACGCCAGAGAATGGAGGCGCAGGCCTCAGGGCTGGCAACCGTGTAGACGCTGTGCTCGAACATCAGCAAGCGATCGGCCACCCCGATGCCCAAGGCACCGCCGGATCCGCCTTCACCGATCACGGTGGCGATCACCGGAACGCGCAATCGGAACATCTCCCGCAGGTTGACGGCGATCGCTTCGCCCTGGCCCTGCTCTTCGGCCTCAAGGCCGGCATAGGCCCCTGGGGTATCGATGAACGTGAGAATCGGCAAGCGGAATCGATCGGCATGATCCATCAACCGCATGGCTTTGCGGTATCCACCCGGAGCCGCCATCCCGAAATTACGGGCGACGTTCTCTTTGGTGTCGCGGCCTTTCTGATGGCCGATCAACATCACGGGTCGATCTCCCACCCGGCCGACACCGCCGATCAAGGCCTGATCGTCGTTACCGCGACGATCGCCGTGCAGTTCAACCCAGTCATCGCAGAACATCTGGATGAAATCCAGCGTGCTCGGACGCTGCGGATGACGGGCGACCTGAATTTTCTGAGCGGGAGTCAGCCCCTGAAAGATCTCCTGACGCCGACGGGCCGCGAGGCTTTCCAGTTGCTGGAGCTGCTGCGAGACGTCGACTTCCGAATCTCTGGCCAGCTGACGTATCTGCTCAATCTGCTGCTCCAGCTCGACGAGCGGTTTTTCGAACTCAAGCAGGGGGCGACGGGGCATGGCTCTGGCTCTTCAAAGGTCAGGCAGCAGTGGCCTGCAGGTTGGGTTGAAGGTTCAAGGTGCTGAACCCATGGCGCACCGATGCCGCACCGATGAAATCCATCTTCTCGAGGGTGATGTTGTTGCGCCCCCAGCTGAAGTTGGTGTGGCAGCGCTCAAATTCGAGCAGCATGGCTTCAGCAAAGCAGGCAAACATCTGGCGCTGAGGCCGCTCCATCTCGGCGATGGCCATCATCGACCAGCCGATGTCGCGGCAGAACTCAACGATTCCACCCTTGAGCACGTGGATGCCACCACCGGCAACCTTCGTATCGAGATTCTTGGGATAGCCCCCATCAATCATCAGACAGGGCTTCTTGAGGCTGTCTTGATCGATCTCAAGGGTGCGGGGCATGCTTGCCACCCAGACGACCACATCGGCCTCAGGTAGGGCCTCATCGAGCGACAAAATCCGTCCACCGCCCAGTTCCTGCTGAAGATCAAGCAGCGGTTGCTGCTGACGCGCCACCAGCAGAAGCTCACCGACTCCAGTGCGCGCCTGCAGCCAACGACAGACGGCGGAGCCGATATCACCAGTGGCACCAACGACGGCCACCTTGGCTTTGCTGAGATCGATCCCAAGACTTGGAGCGTTGTTCTCCACCTGACGGCAGATCACCCAGGCCGTGTGGGTGTTTCCGGTGGTGAAACGCTGCCAATCCAGGGTGGTGCTCCGCACCGTCTGGTGCTGGAGCAGGTTGAAATTCTCGAAAATGATCGAGGTGAAGCCACCCAGGGCAGTGATATTGATGCCCTTCTTCTGAGCGAGTTCCATGGCGTTGAGAACCTTGCGCCTGGCCGTTTTGAAGCGGCTCAGCATCTCGGGTACGAAGCAGGAGTCGATGTAGGCACCCTCAATGGTCGTTCCCACTGGACTGGTGACTTCCACGTGCTCAACGAGCTGCGGAGGTGCACTGCACCACACATCCAGATCACCGTCGGCAATGTGATCGAACCCGAGTTCCATCGCCTTGCGGCGGGCAGCCTCAAAACTCGTTGAATGTCCGATCAGACCAAACATGTCTTACCGCTGACGTCTCAAAGAACACCTCGAACAACCATGCTCCCATGGCAACCGGTATCGACGGCAACGTGCCTGTCGATAAACCGGCGTTGGATCAAGCCCTGAAACGGGTCAAACAGCAAGCGCTGCTGCGGCCATGCGGGCGATGTCGCGGGAGGTGAAGCCGATTTCACCCAAAGCTTCCTGGTAAGCGATCAGGAAGTCTTCGATCAGATCTTCCTTCTCCATGTGAAGGACGGCAGCATCAGCAGCCACGTCTTCCAGCATCGAGCGGATGAGGGGAAGGTTGGCTTTGTTGGCCTCGAATAGTTCGTCCTTGCTGGCCTCGAAGTTGGCCTTCAGCCATTCCTGGCCGTAGTTGAGGTGGGTGTATTCGTCCTTCACCACACCCTCAGTGATTTTGCGGGCGAAGGGATCGGCCACAGGGATATAGATGTGATAGGCCGAAATGGCGAATGCTTCGATCAGCAGGGCCTGAATCAGCAGGCAGGTGACCACCTTGCCCTCCTTAAAAGCGGCCTGAAAATTGCCGTGAAGGGGTTCAAAAAACTTCTTGGCGAAGGGAAGATCGGCTTCAACCCCGAGGTTGCGTCCGCAGGAGGTGAAGCCCTTCATGTGCTTCATTTCCATCCGGGCCAAACGCTTAAGTTCCTCGGCTTGATCTGGGATCAGCGTGCCCAGGGAGATGTAGTTGTCGTGGGCTTCCTGTTCGCCCTCGATAACGATGGCGTTAATCCGGCTGTAGGCGTCTTTGTATGCCTCGGTTGTGAAATCGGGCAGTGCGTCCTGGCCCTCCAGCACGGGTGCTTCAGGTGCATTGAGGGTAGTCATAGGACGCTGTCCACCACGTTCAGTGGGACCGACAATAACCAGTGCCCCAAGAGTTGGTGACACATGCGTCCAAGGTTCAGGACTTGGGCGTGATGTTGGACGATTTGGTTAGGAGACTTTGCGTGGGTGGCCAGTCACTGGCCAAAAGGGTTTGAAAACGCTCCTGCCAGTGCTTGATCAAGCGATCTTGCAGGCAACGTCCCAGATCAGCGGAGGCCTGGCGCGCATCCCCGATCACTCCCGTCGCGCTGAGGTCGTCGGTGAGCCAAGCGCAGGGCGCCGCCCCTTCGAGACTCCAGCCCGCTGGAGGGTCCTGGGCGGAGCCCTGCGCTGGACGTCCATCCACCGGGCGGGCGGATCCAACCAGCTCTGGGGCCATCTGCAGCATCAAGCTGGTTTCGGCTTGGCCGGCATGAAGTCCATGGGCCAACTCCTGCTCAGGCAACAAATCAGCCACCCCCTCCACACCACTCCAGAGGAAGCAGGGCAGAACCGCCAACGATGGGCAGCAAGCGCGCAGCTGTCGGGCTGCCACCTGGAGCAAACCGATCTGGCCGCCATGGGCGTTGAACAGAACCAGGCGCTGCAACCCCATCGCCGCCAGCTGCGTGCCCACCTGGTCGACCAGATCCAGAAGCAGAGGAGCTGAAAGGCTGAGGGTGCCAGGAAAGTTTTGGTGCTCAGGCGAAAAGCCGATGGCCTGACACGGCAGTCGCCAAATTGGCAGAGCTGGCTCAAGCCCACGCAACACTGAATCGAGGATGCCCTCAGCAAAAACAGCGTCCGTCGAAAGCGGCAGTTGGGGGCCGTGTTGCTCACAGGCTCCAAACGGCCAGATCACCGTGGCACCAGGTTGGCTGGCAGCACGGCTGGCCTCGGGCCACGTCAGCTGATCAAATCTCTTGCGGAGCTGGTCCATGTCGTTGCACAGGCACGGGGGTGCTGATCCCAACCCAGCCTGTCAAAATGAGCGATCGACAAGCCCAATGGTCCATGCCCGCAGCCGGCAGTCCGCAGCCCAACCGCCCCAAGGCACCCAAGCCGGCAGCGACGAAACCGCTGCAGGTAATGCAGATCAACCGCCGTGAAGAGCAGGAAAAGCTGGCTCGTGAGGCGGCTGAAGCACGGGCAGCAGCAGAGGCTGCGGCGGAAAAGGCACGCATCCTTGAGGAACGGGCGGGTCTCGCCACCCCTCCGCGACCGGTCCAGCAGGACCCCACCTCTTCTCCAAGAACGGATGACGACGCTCTGTTCGACATGGGCGGCATGGAAGGCATGACCATGGCCGACCTGATGGGCGCGCCTGATCAACAACCCAAAAAGGAGCAGCGCAATCAGCCGCGCAGTGTGGATGACTTCGATTTCGATGAAGAAGCCTTCCTCGCCGCCCTGGACGAGAACGCTCCGGTTGGCACCACTGGTGAGGTGATTAAGGGCACGGTGATCGGCATCGAAAGCGATGGCGTGTACGTGGATATCGGCGGCAAAGCCCCCGGCTACATGCCCAAGAGCGAGGCAGGCCTGGGCGTTGTGACCAACTTCCGGGAGCGCTTTCCCAAGGGCCTGGAGGTTGAAGTTCTGGTGACCCGTGAGCAGAACGCTGATGGGATGGTCACAATCAGCTGTCGCGCTCTTGAGCTGCGCAAGAGCTGGGACCGGGTGAAGGAACTGGATAAACAGGGAAAAGTGGTTCAAGTCATCGTCAATGGCTTCAACCGCGGCGGTGTCACCTGCGATCTCGAAGGGCTGCGCGGCTTCATTCCCCGCTCTCAACTCCAAAACGGTGAAAACCACCAGGAATTCGTGGGCAAGACCCTGGGCGTTGCCTTCATCGAGGTGAATTCGGAGACGCGCAAGCTGGTGCTTTCCGAAAAACGAGCCGCCGTCGCCGAACGCTTCCAGGATCTGGAAGTGGGCCAATTGGTGGAAGGCCAGGTTGCTGCGGTGAAGCCCTACGGCCTGTTCATCGACCTTGGTGGCATCAGCGGACTGCTGCACCAATCAGCCATCACCAATGGCAGCCTGCGCTCGATCCGTGAGGTGTTCGACCAGGGCGACCGCGTTTCGGCCCTGATCACGGAACTGGACCCGGGCCGCGGACGGATCGGCCTCAACACAGCCCTGCTAGAGGGGCCTCCTGGAGAGCTGCTGATCGAAAAAGACAAAGTGATGGCTGAGGCCGCCGATCGCGCCAGCCGCGCCCAGAACACCTTGAAACAGCAGGAGCAATCGGCCGGATGAGCACTGCTGCCCTGACAGCCGCCGAAGATTGGGAACTCGACTTCTACTCCCGACCAATTCTTGAGGCCGATGGCCGCAAGCGTTGGGAACTGCTGATCACCTCCACTCCCGCCGCAACTGGCGATACAGAGCCATTTCGCTTCGCCAAGGTGTGCCCCTCTGGTGACGTGAACTCACTTTGGTTGAGCCAAGCCCTGGCTGAAGCCAAGCAGGCATCCGCCAGCGGGGGCTGGGGTTCGCCCGTGCGATTGCGCTGCTGGCGCAGTTCGATGCGCACCATGGTGCAGCGCGCCGCAGCCGAACAAGACCTCGAGGTGATTCCCAGTCGCCGCACCTTCGCCCTGCTCGATTGGCTTCAACAGCGCGAAAGGGAGGTGTATCCCGAGGAGGAGGGCTTCATGGCGGGCCCACTGGCACCGCCGCCTGCGCCCGTTCCCACCCCTCCGGCACCCCTGCCGGAGGAAGTTCAAGGAGACGCCTGGAGCTGGGCCGCCCTACCTGCGAGCCTGCTGCTGGAGGCATCGGAATGGCCGATGAGTTTCAGCGGGCTGCTGCCTGTGCCCGATGGCATCGACCCCGAGGCCTCTGTACCGGGTCTGCGCCTGTTCAGCCAGAGCCGCTCCGTCGCCATGGCGGGCTGGTTGGGGGGTCTGGAACCCGTGCGGATGATCGTTGAAGACCGCCAGCTGGTGCTGGAGGCTGGTCAGGACGACCGCTGGCTGGTGAGCGACCTTGAGCCGGGCGTCGCCGCTGAAATCTCCGAAGCCCTGGCGACCTCGCAGCAGCAGGTGCGCGGCCTCCAATTCATCGCCATCCAGTCCATTCCCGAAGAACAGACCTTCGGCGGCTTCTGGATGTTAAGGGACATCCCCATGGCCTGATTGCAGGGTTGATGAAAGACGGGCCGTTTGATCGACCAGACAGCCGCTTCAACACGTTGAAGGACTGGACCTGGATCGGTTGTTACGGGGGCTATTACCTCCAGAGCGATCTGCTGCATAAGCAGGGGTTCGAGCACGGCTTCTTCACCCGGCTCTGGCACGGCCGTGGTCCTGATGAACTGGCGGGGTATGTCAGCGCCGGCATCAGCGTCCACCGGCCCCAGCAGATTCACAGTGGGATCGTGCTGAACGCCAGCGACGCCCCTCAGGATCCCTGGCCTGAGGCCGATGGCCTGGTGAGTGATAGCGGGGGCCAGAGCCTCTGGGTTTGCGGTGCCGACTGCACACCGGTTCTGATCGCGGATCCCGGCACCGGGCATGCCGCGGCCTGTCATGCCGGTTGGCGTGGGGTGGCGGCTGGAATCCTGCTCACGGCCCTGGATCGGTTGGTGGAGCGGGGGGCCCGGCGGGAGGATCTGGTGGTTGCCCTGGGCCCGGCCGTCAGCGGCCCCTGCTACCAGGTAGGCGACCAGGTGGTGGAGGCTGTCAGCGCCGCGATTCCCAATAAGGCTTCCTTGTCAGATGCAGGGGCCCTGCTGCCGGATGAGCAACCGGGGCGGCATCGCCTGGACATTCGAACCGCCACCAGAGTGCAGCTCCAGGGAGCAGGAATCCCCAGCGAACGGATCGCCCACTGCCCGCTGTGCACCGTCAGTGAACCCGAGCTGTTCCATTCCTGGCGACGGGATCAGGTGAAAGCCGTTCAGTGGAGCGGAATCGTTGCGCAAGCCCCCGTCTGCAGCTGAAACTTAAACAGGCTTGGTCCCCAGGATCTGGATGGCCAAGGCTTCAGCAGCCCGGATGCCATCGATTCCAGCCGAGAGGATGCCGCCGGCATAGCCCGCTCCTTCACCCGCCGGCACCAGCCCCTTCACATTGAGCGATTCCAACGCTTCATCCCTGGGAATCCGCACGGGCGATGACGTGCGGGTTTCCACGCCGGTGAGCACCGCATCGGGGTGGTCATACCCCTTCAGCTTGCGGGCAAAGGCGGGTAATGCCTCCCGCAAGGCCTCAACGATGGCAGCCGGGAGCAGATCATCCAGATCGGCGGGATGCACACCCGGCTGATACGACGCGACGATGCCACCCAAACGGGTGGAGGGACGGGCAGCCAGGAAATCCTCCAACCGCTGCGCAGGTGCGGCATAACTGTTTCCCCCCAGCCTGAAGGCGCGCTCCTCCAGCTCCCGTTGGAGGGCAATCCCCGCCAACGGATCCCCGGGGAAACGCTCAAATGGTGCCAAGTCATCGGCGTCCAGAGCCACGACCAAACCGCTGTTGGCGTTGCGCTCGTTGCGGGAGTGCTGGCTCATGCCATTGGTCACCACCCGGCCTTCCTCCGAGGTGGCGCCCACCACAAATCCTCCGGGACACATGCAGAAGCTGTAGACGCAGCGGCCGTTCTCGGCATGGTGCACAAGCTTGTACTCGGCCGCCCCGAGTCGCGGATGGCCCGCCGCCTCCCCCCAGCGGGCTGCATCAATCAGATGCTGTGGATGCTCAATCCGTACGCCCACGGAAAAGGGCTTGCGCTGCAGGTGCACACCGATCTGCTCCAGCATTTCAAAGCAGTCGCGCGCGGAATGACCCGGAGCCAGCACCAGATGGCGGCAGGGAATCTCCGTTCCATCGGCCAGCACCACTCCATCGAGTTGATGGGGCTTCGCAGCGCTGCTGTCGCTGAGCTGAAGGCGTGTCACGCGACTGTTGAAACGCACCTCACCGCCCAGGGATTCAATCCGTGCCCGCAAGCCACGCACCACGGTGGCGAGCTTGAACGTGCCGATATGGGGACGGTGCAACGTCAGGATCTCCTCGCTGGCACCACAGGCCACCAGCTCCTCAAGCACCTTGCGGCCGTAGTGCTCGGGATCACTCACCTGGCTGTAGAGCTTGCCGTCGGAAAAGGTGCCGGCTCCGCCCTCACCAAATTGGGCATTGGATTCAGGGTTGAAGGGGCTGGTGCCCCGCCAGAAGCCAAAAGTGTCAGCAGTGCGTTGCTTCACGGCCTGACCCCGTTCCAGCAACAGCGGTCGGAAACCCATCTGTGCCAACAGCAGAGCAGCGAAATAACCGCAGGGGCCTGCCCCCACCACCACGGGCCGATCGCCCGCATCCAGGGGGAAGCCATCGGGGGCATGACTCACAGACCGGTAGCGGGTGTCTGGAGCCAGACGCACCCGGCCTTTGTTGCCAATGCGCCGTAACAGGGCGGCTTCACCCTTCACCTGCACATCTACGCTGTAAATCAGCTGAATCTGGTCGTGACGCCGCGCATCAACACTGCGCTTCACCAGGGTCTGAGCCAGAAGACGATCCGCTGGAATCCTCAAACGCTTGAGCACCGCCTCCTGCAACGCTTCCTCCCCATGGTCGAGGGGTAGCTTCAGTTCACTCAGGCGCAGCATCTCGAGGTCGTCTCCCCAGACCTCATTCGATCAGACCGGCCATGGCCTGGCCAGATGGTGCCAGGCCAGCACGAAAGCGAGAATCACTGGCCACGGCCTTCAGACGCAGACGCTCCCCGCGGCGACGCTGATCAAAGGCCTGGCAAATCGGAACGACCTCCTTCTGATCAGGGTCCAACCAACCCATCGCATTGATGCCCCCGTCAGCGGACAGCGGCAAGGGTGCTGCATCGGCCAAGGCCAACAGCCGAGCTGCATCAAAGCCCGCCCCCGCGAGCAACGACGGAGCCTTGCCGGTGGTCTGCTGGAAGTCCTGTTGAAACTCAGCCCAGGCCGCCCCACGGGCTGGGTGCTGCAGCCCAAGCTGTTGCCAGGGCACCGCGGGCGCATCCTGCAATTCTTCCGCCTCAGTGAGCCAAATCCAGTTCGGCGTCTGCGGTGCACCACCGCCGAAGCGCCCCTGCTGCTGCTCAGCCCGCAGCTCTCGGGAAAGGAGACCGTTCGGAGCATCAGCCACCACAACGGTGGGCACCCAAGTCCAGGCCATGTCGTCCTTAAACCGTTGCAGACGCCAGTTGTCGCTGGGGTCCACCCGCTGGACTGGCTGTGTTTCGTAGCTCTCAACAATGCCGCCAGCGGCCTGGAACAGCTCCACAAAGGCCTTGGAGCTGATGGACTCAAGGGCAGAAGGATCCTCCACCACCATCGCCCGTCCCCAGCCGGCCTCCATCGCCGCCGCCACCATCGCCTTTAGATCCTCCTGACGGGAAGGAACCAGTGGCCAGAGCCGTTTACGGCCTTCCAGCCCGCGCAGGGTGTCCAGCGACTGTCCACGCTGATAGGGGAGCAGGACGGTGAGATCCCGCTCGTCAGCGAAGGCGGCAAAGGCCCGTAGATCCGCAGAAGGGGGAGCCACCAGCAGCTTGAGCTCCGTCGAGGGAATCAACGGCGGATCGGGCGCATCGCCGGAGTTGGTCCCATGCCAGGCAACCTGCGGGAAGGGCTCACCACAGGCCTCAACCGACGCCTGGCCCAAACGAAAGCCCTGGAGGAAGTTGTGCCGCAATTCAGCATCACGCTGCCCCATCGGCAACAGCACCGCGAGCCTTGGGCGGCTGACGCCACTGGCCACGATCGACTGGCAGCCGATGAGCGTGGCTGCAACAACACACCACGACAGCCAAGGCCAACGTCGCCACTGAGGCTTCGACATGGGATCGGAGGGAAGCAACCCGATCCCCGCAAATTAGGGAGAGGGTTCGGACTCGTCTGGTTTTGTCACAGAGGACTCAGAGCCGCCACCCAACTGGGACAGCCAACCCGCCAAAAGCAAGCCAGCACCGATCCCGATGGCCAGGGTCCGATTTTCAGCTGCGGCGCCCTGCCCCCAGGCCGCTGTGGCCAGAAAGGCAGCCCCCAGCAGCAGACAGGGCACCAAGACAATGCCCCGGGCAATGCGGTTATCAGCCATCGACCCCACAGCTGTTGCTGGCCAAACCCGCGGCAATCAAGCTGGTGCTGAGGTCACGCTCAGCACCGATCGGGGTCACCCTGGCCATCAGCTGCCCCTCGCTGGAGCCGACCGGCCGCAGATTGACCTTGCGACGGCGCGGCAGTTCCTGACGCAGCCATGCGGTGGCCTCGACCTCTTGGCTTGCATCAACGGCGGAACAGGCCAGGGCAACGGTGTAGGTGCGGTTGTGATCTCCCACCTGCAGCAGGGAACTGCTGCGCACCTGAAGCACCTCTGCGGCCTGCACCGGCACGGCCCAAAGCAGCAGCAGAACGCCGATTAAGACAAGACGAATCAAGAGGTCGGGGCGTTAAGAACCGGCATGGGAGCCGGAAGGCCCACCATTTCAGCATTGCTTTTGCCCGGGGGAACCATCGGATAGCAGTTCTCACCACGACGCACGTGGATGTCGATCAACATCGGTCCGGGGGCCTTGAGCGCAGCCTCGAGATCACGCTTCAACGACTCCCGCTCGCGGATGTGCACGCCATCCACACCGAAGGAGCGGGCAAGAGCCACGAAGTCGGGCATGCCATTGAGCATGTCGGAAGCCGAATAACGCTCCTCGTAGAAGCTCTCCTGCCACTGACGCACCATGCCCTGCCAGTGGTTGTTGACGATCACCACCTTCACCGGAAGGCCATAAGCCGCCAAAGTTCCCAACTCCTGAATGTTCATCAGGATGCTGGCGTCACCCGCGATGCACACCACCTGACGATCGGGACAAGCAACCTGGGCGCCCATGGCGGCCGGCATGCCGAAACCCATTGTGCCAAGACCGGCGCTGCTGATCCAGCCCCGGGGCCCATTGCGCAGGTACTGGGCCGCCCACATCTGGTGCTGGCCAACGTCCGTGGTGACGATGGCATGCGGTGCCAGCTCGCGAACGGCTAGTAGCACCTCCTGAGGGAAGAGGGGGCCTTCAGTTGGAGGCACGGTGAGGGGATAGGTCTGTTTCCACTCGGCGATGCGCAACAACCAAGGGGACGTGCGGGGTTGCACCTGCTGCTGCAGGCTCAGCTCCACCAAGCGCGCCACGCTCAGGCCCAGATCACCGAGCACCGCCACATCGGGGCGGCGGGTCTTGCCGATTTCGGCCGGGTCAATCTCAAAGTGGATCACCCGGGCCCGGGGGGCGAAGGTATCGAGCTTTCCGGTCACCCGATCGTCAAAACGGGCGCCAACAGCAATCAGCAGATCGCATTCGGTGACGGCGAAGTTGGCATAGGCCGTGCCGTGCATGCCGAGCATGCCCACCGAGAGGGAGTCGTTTTCATCGAAGGCACCCTTCCCCATCAAGGTGGTGGTGACAGGGATCTGATAGCGCTCAGCGATCACCCGAAGGCTGTCGTGAGCACCAGCTGAGATCGCACCACCGCCCACATAGAGCAGCGGACGCTCCGCCTCGGCGATCAGCTCAAGCGCCGACAGGATCGGTTCATCCCGGGGGGGCTGAGGCTTGCGGAAGCCTTTGGGAACAATCGATCCGGGCTCAATCGGCACGTAATCGAACATCTCCTGGCCAACATCCTTCGGGATGTCGATCAGCACGGGGCCCGGACGGCCACTAGCTGCAATCAGGAAGGCCTGGGCAACGATGGAGGCGAGATCGGCCGGATCGCGCACCACCCAGGAATGTTTCACGATCGGCAGGGTGATGCCGAAGATGTCGGTCTCCTGGAAGGCATCGGTACCAATCGCCGGACGCGGCACCTGACCGGTGATCACCACCATGGGCACCGAGTCCATCTGGGCGGTGGCGATGCCGGTCACCAAGTTGGTGGCACCAGGCCCCGACGTGCCGAAGCAAACGCCCACCTTGCCGGTGGCACGCGCATAGGCATCGGCCGCGTGGGTGCCGGCCTGCTCATGCCGCACCAGGATGTGCTTCACCCAGCCCTCGCTCTCGGCGATGTGGAGTGCGTCGTAGATCGGGAGAATCGCGCCGCCGGGGTAGCCAAAAATCGTATCGACGCCATGGCGCCGCAACGCATCCATCAGGGCCGTTGCCCCAGTCATTCTCTGGCCACCGTGACCGGCTTGCTGCCCAGTGACGGCCGAAGACGCTGAGGTGAGAGTCACAGAGGCGACGGGTCATTGACCCCAAAGGTTAAGGGCCCGCAGCTCCCCTGGCTTGGTCAGAGCAAGCCGAGGGCGTGCAGAGGGCCTTGACCACTGATCAACTCGAGCAAAAAGGCCGAAAAACCAACCATGGCCAGACGGCCGTTCCAAACCTCGGAACTGTTGTTCCAACCCCATTCCCACTTCTCCTGGGGATAGAGCTTCACCTTGTTGGGCAGCTCCGCCGCCGCATCGAGACTCACCTCTGGGCCCTGCAGGCTGGTGGCCACGAGATCCGCCAATCCCTCGATGAAGGGGGCATAGGTGTCGAGAGCGCGCACCCGACGAAAATTCACCACACCGGCTTCAGTGGCCAACTCCCGGTATTCGATGTCGATTTCCTCAAGCGTCTCGATGTGTTCGCTGACAAAGCTGATCGGCACCACCACCAGATCGTTGGTCTTGGCTTGACCCAATTCCTCAAGGGCCTCCTCGGTGTAGGGCTTGAGCCACTCCACCGGACCCACACGGCTTTGGTACGCCAGGGTGAAGGGGTTCTCATGGCCCACCTGAACGGCCAACTCCTTCATGATCAAACCGGTGCAGGTTTCGATCTCCTTCTGATAGGGATCGCCCGCTTCTTCGACATAGCTCTTCGGCACACCGTGGGCACTGAAGAAGACATGGGCCTTCGTGGGGTCGTCGCTGTTGCGGACCTCTGCCGCGATCAGCTCGGCCATGGCCTTCACATAGCCCGGGTGATCAAACCAGCTGCGGATGCAGCGAATCGGCAACTTCTCAAAGGCCGGATCTGCCTGACGCAGGCGCTGCAGCTCACGGAAACTGGATCCACTGGTGCTGATCGAGAAATGGGGGTAGAGGGGGAGCACCACCACCTCATCCATGCCATCGGCCTTGATGTCCGCCACAGCGGATTCGGTGAACGGATGCCAGTAGCGCATGGCCACGTAGCTGGTGGCATCGATGCCGCGCTGACGCAGCAAGCTCTGGAGTTCACGAGCCTGCTGCTCGGTGATGCGCCGCAGCGGTGATCCGCCACCGATGGAGCGATAGGCCTCCTGCGACTTGCCACTGCGCAGGGTGCTGATCAACCAAGCCAGCGGCTTCTGGAGCGCCGGACTGGGAAGCCGAATGATCTCCGGATCGGCGAACAGGTTGTAAAGAAACGGTCCAACGTCCTGGATACGCTCCGGGCCACCCAGGTTCAGCAGGACGACACCTACGCGAGACATACCGATCAGAACGGTTTTCGGGGGTTGAGCGTAGCCGCCACGGACGCGATGCTTGGTTCCAACGACACATTTATGGAGTTCAAAAGTGCGCTGGAGACCGCCAATGCGCAGCTGGCGGCACAGGGGTCACGCCTGCGCATCGAACAGCGGGGTCGGCGACTGAACCTGCGTGGGTCTCTGCCATTGCGCAGTGATCCGAGCCGGAACGGCCTGCAACGGATCAGCCTGGGGCTGATGGCCGATGCAGCCGTACTGAATCAGGCCATCAGCACCGCTGCCCTGGTGCAACTGCAACTGGAGCAGCGCAGTTTTGATTGGACGCTCTGGTCGGTCTCCACCTCAGCAGCCACGGCCAGAGGCCGTTCGATCGAGATCCAGGCCGCCATCGAGGGCTTCGAAGCAGCCTTTTTTGCCGACCCACGCCGACGCCGTTCCCCGGCGAGCAGTCGCACCACCTGGACCAGTGCCTACTTGCCCTACCTCCGGCGACTGGCGGGTCAGTGCGGTGATCAGCCGCTGGAGCCAGCGCTTCTGATGCAGACGCTGGCCAGTTACGACGACGGCAGCCGCAGCCGGCAGCAATGCGCCACAGCCCTGGCCGCCCTGGCCCGGCACCTGGAGCTGCCCTTGCCGGAGGACTGGCGCCAGGAGGCCGGCGGCTATGGCCTGCACCGGGCCCGGTTCCGCCAGCTGCCGACCGATCCGCAGATCCTCGAGGCCGCAGGCCGCATCCCCAATCCTCAGTGGCGCCTGGCCTTTGCCCTGATGGCCACCTACGGCCTGCGCAACCACGAGGTGTTCTTCTGCGATTGCTCCTCCCTGGCACCGGGCAGAGATCAGGTGCTGCGGGTGCTTCCCACCACCAAAACCGGTGAGCACCAGAGCTGGCCGTTCCACCCCGACTGGGTCGAGCACTTCGGGTTGCAGGAGCTTGCGAAGAATCCGGCCGCTCTGCCAGCCATCCAGACCGATCTGCGGCGCACCACCCTCCAGCAGGTGGGACGACGGGTGAGTGAGCAGTTCCGCCGCTACGACCTACCGATTACCCCCTACGACCTGCGCCACGCCTGGGCGGTGCGCACCATTCATGTCGGCCTGCCGGACACCGTCGCCGCCAGGATGATGGGCCACTCCGTGACGATCCACACCCGCACCTATCACCACTGGATCACCCGGCGTGACCAGCAACAGGCGGTGGATGCAGCTCTGGCCCGGCAATCGGCCTGACAACACTCTGCCTGCCCTTTTTGCACATCAAGGATGACATCGTTTCTGAGGCCGCTGGCCTACCGCTACCGCTGGATTTACGACATGGTCACGGCGGTGTCGTCTCTGAGTGTTGGCGGGGTGGAGCGCCTGCGGGGCCTGGGGCTCGAAGCGTTGCAGCCCCATCTCAAGCCCGGCGCGGCGGTGCTGGATCTCTGCTGCGGCAGTGGCGAAGCAGCGGCCCCCTGGCTGGCGGCGGGCTACGCCGTGACGGGACTCGATGTCTCCCCCCGAGCCCTGGATCTCGCCGCCCAACGCAACCCCAGCCTGGAGCGAGTGGAAGGGCTGGCCGAAGATCCACCACTGGCCGATGCCAGCTTCAGCGCCATCCAGCTGAGCGTGGCCCTGCACGAATTCCCCCGCAGCGATCGGGAACAGGTGTTGCGCAGTGCCCTGCGGCTGCTGGAACCGGGCGGCTGGTTGGTGCTTGTGGATCTGCATCCAGCCGGGCCTTGGCTGAAGCTTCCCCAACAACTGTTTTGTGCCCTGTTTGAAACCGACACCGCCACCGCCATGCTGGAGGACGACCTCCCAACCGAGCTGGAGCAACTCGGGTTCAGCTGCGTGTGCCAGGAGCTGCTGGCGGGACGAGCCCTGCAACGCATCACTGCCACACGGCCTCGATAAAACCAACAACGCCCCCCTTCCATGAGCACGAACGACCTCGATCAATCCGCCGCGGAACTGGGCATGGGGGGCAAGCTCGCCCCAGAAACCGACGATGCCGGTTACCGCAAACGGATGGAGCGGCGCCAGCAGGTGCAGAAGCAACGGGTGGAGGAACGCAATAAAGAGAAGGGACTGGTGCTGGTGTTCACCGGCCAGGGAAAGGGCAAAACCACCGCCGGGCTTGGGCTGGTGCTGCGCACCCTTGGCCATGGCGAGCGGGTGGCGATTGTTCAATTCATCAAGGGGGGCTGGGAGCCCGGCGAAGCACGGGCACTGGAGGCCTTCGGTGATCAGGTGAGTTGGCATGCCCTGGGGGAAGGCTTCACCTGGGAAACCCAGAACCGAGAGCGGGATCAGCAATTGGTGGAGGCGGCCTGGCAGACGGCCCTGGGCTATCTGCGCGATGCCAGCGTGAAATTGGTGCTGCTCGACGAGCTGAATGTTGCCTTGAAACTGGGCTACATCGAGGCCCGGACGGTGATCGCCGGATTGAACGAGCGACCTGAGCTCACCCACGTGGCTGTGACCGGCAGGGGGGCACCAGCCGAGCTGGTGGAGCGGGCCGATCTGGTGACGGAGATGACCCTGGTGCATCACCCCTTCCGCGAACAGGGGGTGAAGGCCCAGGCGGGCATCGAGTTTTAAGGGTTGAACAATCCAGCCTTAGGCCGCGTCAGCGGCTTCGAGATCATCCTGAAGATGACGGGTGGCTGCGGTTAGCACCGACAGCCCACTCACCAACAGAGCGCGATGCACCACCGGTTCACGCCAGCAGTCGGGATCTTGGCTGGCCCGTTCCAGGGCTGAAAGCGTGAGACGGGCCATCACACCGCTTTGGCTGGCATCGGTCTCTGGCATCAAACAGCCGCGGTTTCCCCATCCAAGCGGCGATCAGAGGCTTGTGCCAGTGCTTGCTACTGTCGAAAGGATCTGGACCGTAGATGACCTACAAACGCGTCCTGCTGAAACTCAGCGGCGAAGCCCTGATGGGATCTCAGGGCTATGGCATCGATCCCGCCATTGTTCAGTCGATTGCTTCGGATGTGGCCAAGGTGGTGGCCAATGGCACCCAGCTGGCGATCGTCGTAGGCGGCGGCAACATCTTCCGAGGCTTGAAGGGGTCTGCAGCGGGTATGGAGAGAGCAACAGCTGACTACGTCGGCATGTTGGCCACGGTGATGAACGCCATTGCCCTCCAAGACGGTCTCGAGAGGGCTGGTGTTCCCACCCGGGTGCAAACCGCCATCGCCATGCAGGAAGTGGCGGAGCCTTACATCCGACGCAAGGCGATCCGGCATCTGGAGAAAAACCGGGTGGTGGTGTTCGGCGCCGGTTGCGGCAACCCTTTCTTCACCACCGACACAACCGCTGCCCTGCGGGCCGCCGAAATCAATGCCGATGTTGTGTTCAAAGCCACCAAGGTGGATGGGGTCTATGACAAAGACCCGGCCAAGCACGCCGACGCTGTGAAGCACCCACATCTCAGCTATCAAGACGTGCTCAGCGGCGAGTTAGGGGTCATGGACAGCACCGCCATCGCCCTGTGCAAAGACAACAACATCCCGATTGTTGTCTTCAACCTGTTTGAACCTGACAACATCGGCAGAGCCGTGGCCGGGGAACCGATCGGGTCCCGCATCGGCGACCCCGCCTAAACAACGCCAACCCAGTTCGCACGCCTCCTCCCTCATCAACCATGTCGACCCAGGACCTCGAAGCCAGCATGCGCAAGTCGGTGGAGGCCACCCAGCGCAACTTCAACACGATCCGTACCGGCCGGGCCAATTCCTCCCTGCTGGATCGCATCAGCGTGGAGTACTACGGCGCTGACACACCGCTGAAGTCGCTGGCCACCCTGTCGACCCCAGACTCCCAGACCATCCAGATCCAACCGTTCGACATCAGCGCCCTGGCCTCGATCGAGAAGGCCATCGCCATGAGTGAGCTGGGCTTCACCCCCAACAACGACGGCAAGATCATCCGCATCAACGTGCCGCCCCTCACCGAGGAGCGCCGCAAGGAGTTCTGCAAGCTGGCCTCGAAGTACGCCGAAGAAGGCAAGGTGGCCTTGCGCAACCTGCGCCGCGACGCGATCGACAAGATCAAGAAGCAGGAAAAGGAAGGCGAGTTCTCCGAAGACCAGAGCCGCGACGAACAAGACGGCGTTCAGAAAACACTGGACAAGTTCATCGCCGAACTGGAACAGCACCTGGCCACCAAGGAGGCCGACGTCCTCAAGGTGTGAGCAACGAAGTGGATCGGACCCACGACGTCCTGATCGTCGGGTCCGGAGCTGCTGGCGGTTCTGCAGCTGTACATCTTGCGTTAGCGGGCCATGACGTTCTGACGCTTGAGCGCGACGCCGAGCCGCGGATCAAGCCCTGCGGAGGTGGCATGGCGGCCTCAGTTCAGCAGTGGTTTCCGTTTTCCCTGGGACCCGCGGTGGAGCAGGTGATACGGCAGGTGGATTTCAGCTGGTGCCTTGAGGATCCGGTAGTCGCCGAGCTGCCCGGCGATGCACCGTTCTGGATCGTGCGCCGCGAAACGCTGGATCAACTGCTCTCAGACCAGGCCATTCAGGTGGGAGCTAAACGCCTTACAGGCGTTGAGGTCGATGATATCCGGCGCCATAGAGACTTTTGGCAAGTCACGGCAACCGACGGACGCCATTGGCAGGGGCGGACCGTGGTGATCGCCGACGGTTCGGGGTCGCCCTGGCCCCAACGGCTCGGTCTGGGAGCCAAACAGCCCCAGATGGCCACCACCATGTCGGTGCGACTGGAGGGCCAAGGTCAGCTCAGCGATGGCACGACCCGCTTTGAATTCGGCCTGGTGAAACAGGGCTTCGCCTGGGCCTTCCCCCTCGCTGGTGGTGTGAACATCGGTGTGGGCAGCTTCATCGGCAAGCAGGACGCCGACCCGGAGCAGGTGCTGGCTCAGCTGTTGCCGGATCTGGGTTTCCCCGCCGACGCAGGCATCCGTCAGCGCGGCCAACTGCGGGTGTGGAACGGTCATCACCGTCTTGATGGCGACGGCATTGTGGTGGTGGGCGATGCGGCATCGCTATGCGACCCCTTTTTGGCAGAAGGGCTACGCCCCGCGCTGATGAGTGGCTGCGAGGCGGCTCGGCATCTGAACCTATGGCTCAAGGGCGACAGCCGAGATCTGCGGGGCTACAGCGGCAGCATGCGGGAGCGCTGGGGTGAGTCCATGGCCTGGGGGCGGCGCATTGCCCAGGTGTTCTATCGCTTCCCCGGCGTGGGATATCAGCTGGGGATCAAGCGGCCCACCGCACCACGGCGGATTGCTCAGATTCTCTCCGGGGAGATGGGCTATGGCGACATCGCCCAACGGGTGATCAAACGACTGCTGCTGCAGCGCAACTAAAAACCGAGGCTGAGCTGCTGGCTACCTTTGTCGGGATGCTGAGGTTTGCGCCGGCGGCGGCGAACCGTTGCTGGCTTCAACCCCGCCTTGCGGGAGCCATGCTTGCGCTGAATCGCATCGGCATGGCGATCAAAACCGGCCAATCGACGAACCTCCCAGATGCGGTCTTTGGCATCCTGCATCGATGTGGTCACATCAACGATCGGTGGTGGCATGCCACCACCCAACATCCAGGGCTCATGGATGTGAATCTTGGGTACATCCTTGAGTTCAGGACACCACTGACGAATGAACAGCCCCTGAGGGTCGTGGTCCATGCCCTGCTTGATCGGGTTGTAAATCCGAATCGTGTTGATCGAGGTGCTGCCCGACTGCATCTGGCACTGGCTCCAGTGAATCCCCGGTTCGTAATCCACAAACTGACGAGCCAGATGCAGGCCACTGTCTCTCCAGGGCAGCCAGAGGTTGTAGCTGGCAAAAGACATCAACATCGCCCGCATGCGGAAGTTGATCCAGCCATGGGCCCGCAGGGCGCGCATGCAGGCATCCACAAAAGGGACACCCGTACGACCTTCGCTCCAGGCCGTCAAGCGCTCGGCGTCGTCTGCGCGAATACCGCGCATGAACGGATGGAAATCGCTGTATTCAATTGCCGGCTGATCCTCCAGCTTCTGAATGAAATGGCAATGCCAGTGCAGCCGTGATTCAAAGCTGCTAACGCCGCGGCCGCTGTTGGTGCGGCTGGTCTGCAGCACCTCCCGCATCGAGAGGCAGCCCCAGGTGAGATAAGCCGACAAGCGCGAACAACCCGTGAACGCTGTGTTGGGGCTGGACATCGCCCGTTGATAGCGCGAGGCTCGGTGCTGCAAAAAATCGCTCAACTCCCCCAGGCCGATCGAACGCCCACCTGTCTGGCGCTGCGGGCAACCATCAACCGGCAGCTCTCGGCAGGGCCGCTCCGGGATCACGCCGGGATCAATCCCCTCCAGCGATTGCAACGCGGCCGGCACGGGTGTGATGGGCTCCATCATCTGAACCTCCCAGCGTTTGGCCCAGCCATTGCGGCTGCGCATCTGGCGCGTCACCCCAAACTGCGGGATTTCCGTCCAGGCGATGCCGTGCCGACGGGCCCAGGCCCCAACGCGTTTGTCGCGCTGGTATGTCCAGCCATTGCCAGTTTCCTCATGGCTCCACAGCCCATCGATGCCGAACTGACGCCGGGCCCGTTCCAGCACCTGCACCACATCCCCGGCGCGCACCACCAAGGGTTGGCCCCGATCCGCAAGAGCCTGGCGCAACTCCAGTAGCGACTCCCGGCAAAACATCCACTGCCGCTCGGAGGCATCGGGCTGCTGCCACAACTCCGGCTCCACCACATACAGCGGTAGCACCAAACCCCGCTCCGCAGCAGCCGCCAAGGGCTGGTGATCAACGATGCGCAGATCACGCTTAAACCAGACGATCTGCAGCGCTGCCATTCACTGCAATGGAAAGGACTCGTTTCTAGTGGATCCGGAGCTCCAATCAAGATTCAATCCACTGCTACTTCCATGACATTGACAAAGCGGGTTTTCACCGTGTTGCGGAAACCCATCACATCCAAACGGCGCGTCATCAACGGGGACCTACATGCGGCTCCACAGCCACCAGCAAAACGGCCCCGGTACTGGCTTCGAATTCTTTCTGATGCTGCAGGGAACCATCGGACTGCTGCTGTTCAACAGTGAGGGCGATATCCAGCAGCAGCTCCATCACAGCGCCAAGGGGCCCACCCACGGCATCGAGATTGCAAAAGGTCGGTCCAGCACCCCGGTGGCCCTAGAGGCCGACAGCGTGATTTTCGAGCTGAAACAGGGGCCCTACCAACCCTCTCAAGACGAAGACTTTTTCAACTTCTTCCCCAAGGTGGGCACAACGTAGGCCGCAAGGCAGGAATAGCAGTGGCGCGGCCTTCTTTGAGGATCAGGCCTGGCGCGAGGCTTCACGGTAGCGCTGCTTCTCATCCAGCAGTTCCCCCTCCAGCTGCTCGATCAAACGACTCACCAACGCCTGAAATTCCGGCTGGCAACCACGGAATGCCGCCTTGTGACGAATCGGCTCGTTGCGCATGCGCAGATCCGTGAGCATCAGCTGCGGCGAATCGATCCGGGCATTGGAAGTCATGGACTGCGTCGGCGTTCCGGAACGAGGTTATGACGCAGCTGCTTCAAAGCTCCAGCTCCCGCAGCAGACTGTTTTGCGTCTCCCGGCCGAGGACGGCATGGGCCGCCATGGCACCACTCGCCGCCACGGGGGGGATGCCGATCCCGGGGAAGGTGCTGGCACCACAAAGCCAGAAATTGGCCAGGGGCGTCGTCACGCCAGGGAAGAGACCTTCAGCTGCTGAAAGGGCAGGGCCATAACTGCCCTGATGAACATTGAGGAAATGGCTGTGGGTCAGCGGCGTTCCCTTCATGATCAGCTCACAGCGGTCGCGGATGTCGGGAATACGGCGTTCCAGCACCCGCCAGAACACAGCACATCGCTCCTGTTTTCTCAGCTGATACGCCGCGCTGTCGCGCTCTAGATCAGCCCAGAGCTGCCAGGGTTCGCTGGCCGGGGTATAGGCATGCAGCACATGGCGACCGGCCGGTGCCATCGAGGAATCCAACACTGAAGGAATCGACAACACCACGGCATTGCGCTCGGCATCGATCCCACGCTCCCAGTCATCCACCCAAACGGTGTGGATCGGCAGATCCTCCAGCCCCGTGGCATCAAAGCCCAGATGCAGATGGAGGAAGCCGTTGCAGGCCGGCGTGGCCTGGCGCTGACGCTGCCACTTCGACGCCACGGACTCCGGCAGCAGAGCAAGGGTGGACCAGATGTCGGCATTGCAGATCACCTGACGCGCCGAGATCTGCGTTCCATCGGCCAACTTCACACCTACTACTCGATCCCCCTCCACCCGCAGCTGTTGCACCGCCGTTCCCGTGTGCAGGGTGCCGCCGTGGGCTTTCAAGCCACGCACCAGGGCCTCAACCACCGCAGCACTGCCGCCAACGGGGTAGTCGAGATGGGCATCCGGTTCAAACCACTCACCGAACAGCGTGGCCATGGCTGCGGCGTTGGTATCTCCCATCGGCATGCCGCTGATCAGGAAGGAGAGCAGATCCACCCAATGGCGCAGGAAAGGATCGCTGAGGTGACGATCCACCAGGGGCCCAAAGGAACCGGAGAGGTGACGCATCGCCGCAAGATGCGGCAGCAAACGTCCACCGCGCTTCAGCAGTTGCGCCATGCCATCCACCCCAGGCCGGAGGGCCAGCAAGGGCAAAGCATCGGCAGCTGCGGCAATTGGCTGAAGCGCCTCCACAAAACGCCGCCATTCGGCGGCCACCTCGGGGCCGCGCAGGCTGCACACCACAGCTTCAAAGTCGTCGTGCCCAACGGCGATACGCAGATCCCCTTCCGGCAACAGCACATCCCAGCTGCGGTAGGGAATCACCTCCAAGGTCTGACCCAGCGCGCGCAGCACCTGGGCCAGGGGATTGCTGCTGGGCCAACGCCCCAGTCCACTCCAGAGGGATGGACCGGATTCGAAGTGATACCCCTGGCGTTGAAAGCCATGGGCAGCTCCACCGGGTTGGTAATGGGCTTCCAGCACCAACACTTCACGGCCGGCGCGGGCACACAAACCTGCAGCACACAGTCCACCGATGCCGCTGCCGATCACCAGAACGTCGACGTCGCTTCTGATCATCCGCTCAGCATCCGCGTCATCATTGTGGTCATTGGCGCAAGACGATGCGCACTCGGCTGCTGCTTCCCCTGCTGATCCTGGCCTTGGCCTGGGGGCAGGAGCTGATCGACCAACTGCTTTTTGCAGGGCAGTGGAACCTGCCGATGGGGCCGGATCAACCGTGGTGGGGGGTGATCACAACGCCGTTCAGCCATGCCGGCTTCGGGCATCTGATCTCCAACAGCCTGGCGTTTCTGCCCCTGAGCTGGCTGTTGCTCAGCCGGGGGCTGCGCGATTACCTGAGCGTCTGGCTGTCGGTGCTGCTGATCAACATTCCCGTGGCCCTGTTCTGGCCCGCCCGCAGTCATGGACTCTCAGGCGTGGTGTACGGACTGCTTGGCTACCTGCTACTGATCGGCTGGCTGGAACGCCGCATCCTCTCCATCGCCCTGGGACTGGTGGCGTTCTGGCTTTACGGCTCAGCCCTGATCGCCTTGATCCCCGGTGTCTCACCCGCCGGCGACAGCTGGATCGGCCACAGCTCAGGGTTCATCGGCGGCTTGGTGGCGGCTCTTGCGGTGTATCGCAAGCCCCCAGCAAGTTGAAGACAGCCGGCTGAGCTCAGCCCTGAGCCAGAACCTCATCGAGAAACGCCAAGGGACGTTCCATGGTGGCGGAGTAGCCGAGCAGGCTTTGATCGCGGTGGCAATAGATCACGCTGTCATCGGCGTCGAGCAGCACAGTGGCGCCGCGCTGGGTGATGTAGTCGTCACAGGGCACGTAGGTGCGCCAGTTGCGGAGCACTTCATTCATGTTGCGCAAACGCTTGGTGGCAAGCTCAAACGGTCGCTGGAACCCCGCACCACCGGCCCGGCGGAACAGAGCCCCCCGGAACCGCGGCAAAGGAAAGGCTTCAACCCACTCCTCATCGTCGAAGATCTGGGCCGCCGAGCTATCTCCGGTGTATCCGCGCAGCACCTCGCGCAGGGTGCCTGGCGAGCCGACGCCGGCACACATCAGCAGAAAACCGGGCCAAGGCCCACCGGGAAGTTTCAAGCCGGCCTCCAACCCCAGGGCCTGATGCAACAGCGGCGATGGATCAGCGATCAGCTGCTGCAGAGGAAACCCGGTGAAGGCCGCGAAGCGTTCGGCACTGGCAGCGTTGCCGATGCCGAAGAGCTGAACCTTGACCCCAAGTGCCGCCAACTGGGGAAGCCTTGGCACCAGCGCCTGGGCGTATTCGATCGAGTCGAAATCCCCCAGCTGGCCCTGCACAACAACAAGGCGCTTGCAGCCGCTCTCCATGCCGGCAACTGCGGCCAGCCGTTGCAACAGTGGATCCAGTGGAATCATCCCGACAGGCTGACATTTCGCCTCCGAGAACGTGGATGGCGTTTGCGCACCGCCTGAGAGACTCAAATCAAAGGCAGGAAGCAGGTGGGCAAGAAATCTGGCTTCACAAATGCTGAGATCGAGGAGATCAAGCGTTTGTATATGCAGGAAGGGCGGTCGATCCTGCAGATCCCCAAGATCCTGGGCAAAGGCAGTGAAAACTCCGTGCGCAACGCCCTGCACAAGGCCCGGGTCAAGCATGCGCCGGAGGAACGCACCAAGCTGGAGCGATTCAAGCCAGATCAAGTTTTTGAGAACGTCACCCTTTTAAAGCGACTCAAAAAAGCGAAAAAACTGAAGTTCCATGCCCGCTGTGCCTGTGGCTACGAATTTGACGTGGATCCATTCCGGCTAACGCTGCCGGAACACCACAAAGACAGAATTACTGCATGCCAACGCTGCAGCAAAGCGCAAACAGAGGAACGCTCCAAGCCTCGAGCCTGATAAAATCGATAGAGACAATTTCAACAGCGCGACCAAAACCAAAAATATTTCAACTTCTTTACCTCAAAAACACAAAATCTCACAACTGACATCGATCCCTTCCTCCTGTCAGGGCAGGGGTCAAGAGCAGAACTTGTATCAAGATAACGCAACCCTAACAATAGCTAAAGAGCAAGGTATTAAGCGTAATCTTGCCATATTTGGGCGACGGCGTAGAACTCAAAAGTTTTTATCCATCCCTGTTCAGGCCATGGAACTCACTTTCTTGGGCAGCAAATATGCAAAGACTGAAGCAGTATCGACGAGGCCAACAATCCAACTGAAATACATGGGGCAAAAGCTATCGGGCTGAGCAAATCAAATCCCTACGCAATTGCGTTGCTCTGACCTACCGCGGCGTCTCCTACTCCAAAGTCTGAGAAGGCGTTGGACTTGGGCACTGAGAACGCAGCTGACGTGACGGCATGACGCCGCAGGATCGGCACAATTGCGCGATGAGAGTTCTGATCACAGTCCTGATCGCGTCCAGTGCTTTGGCCTGGCCGGCAAAGAGTGCGGAATCGATCCCCCTCGTGGTGGTTCCCTTCGATGCCGCATGGGGGTCGCGACGTCTTCCCGTTCAGCCCGCAGCGTTGTTGCCGCCACCTCCAATCCCTGTACCGAGTCCAGGAAGCAAACCCGACGCTGAACCAAGGCCGCAACGCCAACGCTGGTGCCGGGGTGGCTGCTGAACGGGACGGCTGCTGAACGCAGCACGGCTGTCACCTGGAAGCGTTCTGTGTACACCGAAGTTAGAAGCCAACCCCATCGGGCCCTAACGACGCGAAAAGCGGCGCTGTTGATGGCCAGCCTCCATCTGGGATCCATGGATCTTGCGGGTGGCAAGCGGGCCACAGCCCAAGGGCCGTCTAAACAGTTCGCCACCGCTGAGGCGATGCGGGTGATCCCGAAAGGGGCAACGATCACCAACACCACCTGCAAAAGCATTGATCGGGGAGCCAGAAGCCGCTATCTGTGCACCATCACCTACAGCCCCTGAGCTGATCGATGAAAGGCTGGCGTGCTGCGTGTTGGAGCCTGATCCTGTTGGGGATCCCGGCTGCGGGGCGCGCCGAATTTGATCAGTGTCGCTTGATCGATAAGGTGCTGAATCGCCTGGGCAACGCCATGGCAAACAACCGTTTGATCATTGCGGAAGGCAATAACAGCACGGCCGTCGCTAAGGCGAGTGAAGCTCTGGCCCAACAAAACGAGAGCTACCGGCGCACCAAGCGCCAACGCGCCAAAGCCGGCTGCGATGGCTGGCAAACGGACTGACTGCCTGGCTCACGCCAGGCAAGCTGGTAGAACGCTGATCGAGAGACCTTGGCCGTCACCGTCTGCCAGAACTGCGGAAGCCGCCGGTTTCGTGCCGACCGCTCAATGGGCGGGCGCCTTGTCTGTCAGCACTGCGGCCTTGCGGCCGGAAGCCGAGCTGCGCGGTCCACACCGCACAGCAGCCGGCGCAGCAACGCAAAACGCTGGCTGGTGATCCTGCTGATCGCGGTGATCGTGCTGGTGGTAGTCACGTCGTGAGCAACTGCACCACCTCGGCGGTGTTCGCTGACAAAGGCTTGGCGGCCAGCTGGTCGATGGCCTGACGCATGACCGTTTGGCGCTCGGGGCCGTAACTGCCGCAGCGACTGAACACCTTGGCCATCCGTGATGCGGTAATCGGATTGCGGGAGTCGACCGCTGCGATCTGCTCCGCCATGAAGCGGTAGCCACTGCCATCGATGGCGTGAAACGCCTGAACATTGGCGGTGAATCCACCGAGAACGGCGCGAAGGGAATTGGGCGCCAGGGGATCGAAGCGCGGGTGCTCCAGCAGCTGTTGAACACGCTCCAACGCGTTGGACCTGGGGGCTGATGCCTCCATCGCAAACCAGGCGTCCAGAATCACGGGCTTGTCTTGCCAACGGTCGTAAAACAGCGCCATCGCCTGCTCACGCTCAGCACTTTCCTGCGGCAACAATGCCCGCAGGGCACCACGCGCCAGGGTCATCGAGGGGCCGGAAACAGCAGCCAACGCCTCCGCTTGAACCGTGGCATCACCAGCCGCGGCAAGCCAGCGCCAGGCCAAGGCCGTCAGGGCCCGGCCGCCCTGACCAGCCGGCCAAGCCAAGGTCCAGTCAGCCCGGGCCAGCTCCAGAAGTCGGCGCAGGGACTGCTGCAATTGAACGCCCATCTCCTGGGTCCACGCCCGGAAGGCTTGATCCAGCGCCAACGGATCCACCGGGGATTGCAACGCCTCCAGTTCCGCCATGCCCGGCAGCGCCAGCAGCGCCGCCAGATCCATACCATCACCACCGTCATAGGCGCAGATCCGCTGATCGAAGGCCTGAATCAGCGCCGCTTCCACAGCAGGCTTCGGCTGGTTTTCAGCCCGCGCCAACAGCACCTGGCGTGCCAGGCGCTGGGCCGCATCCCAGCGGCAGAACGGGTCATCATCGGAAGCCAACAGCTGCAGGCACTCCTCCAGCGGCTGCTCCAAACGCACGTGCACGGGCGCCGAGAAGCGGCGCAGCACGGAAAGGGCAGGGGGTGTGTCGCCGGGCTGGCCCTGCAGGGTGATGCTGGCGCGCTCAGCCTGCATCACCAACAGCTGCTCCTCACCAACACGGCCTTGCTCACCCACAAGGGCCATGGCAACCGGCAGCACCAGGGGCTGCTTCTCTGCCTGCCCTGGCGTCGGAGGCGTCGCCTGGTGCAAGTCCACCGTCAACTGACCAGATTCGGGGTTCCACTGCCGATCAATGCTGAGTTCAGGAGTTCCAGCCTGGTGGTACCAACGCTTAAAGCGTTCCAAATCAAACCCAAGCGGCTCACCCTGGCTGGTGGCGCCATCGGCAATCGCCTGAACGAAGTCTTCCGTTGTGGCGGCCGTGCCGTCGAAGCGTTGCACGTAGACCTCCATTCCCTTCATGAACCGCTCGGGTCCCAGCAGGGTGCGCAGCATGCGGATCAACTCCGCGCCTTTTTCATAGATGGTCGTTGTGTAGAAGTTATCGATCGCCTGGTATTCCGCTGGCTTCACCGGATGGGCCGTCGGACCAGCATCCTCACGGAATTGAGTGTTGCGCAACATCGCAACATCCTCAATGCGCTTCACCGCTTCTGAATGCAGATCTGCGGTGAAGCACTGATCACGGAACACTGTCAGACCTTCTTTTAGCGACAGCTGGAACCAATCACGGCAGGTGATGCGATTTCCGCTCCAGTTGTGAAAGTATTCATGAGCAATCACACTTTCGATGCGCTCAAGTTCAGCATCGGTGGCTGTTTCCGCGTCAGCCAAAACAAGCTTTGAGTTGAAAATATTCAGACTCTTGTTTTCCATCGCGCCCATATTGAAGTGACGGACGGCGACGATGTTGTATTCATCAAGATCGTATTCAAGGTTGTAAACCGATTCATCCCATTGCATGGATCGTTTCAACGAAGCCATGGCATGGGCCGTGAAGGCTTCATCCCCCTCCTCCACATGCAAGCGCAGGGTGACCTGCCGGCCCGACGCCGTTGTGTAGTGATCACGAATCTCCCTGAGGTCTCCGGCCACCAGAGCGAACAGATAGGAGGGCTTGGGGAAGGGGTCATCCCACGTGACCGCATGACGATCAGCGCCGACGGCTTCCTCCTGAACCGCATTGCCGTTGCTCAACAGGACAGGGCAACTGCTGCGGCTGGCCTCTATCCGCACCTGCCAGCGGCTCAACACATCCGGACGATCGGGGTGCAGGCTGATGCGCCGGAACCCCTCGGCCTCACACTGGGTGCTCAGCAGGCCACCGCTGGCGTATAGGCCTTCGAGGGAACTATTGGAGTAGGGATCCAGACGGCAACGGGTTTCCAGCACAAACGGATGGCCCGGCACGTTGGGGATGGTGAGACGGCCGTCGGCAAAGCTGTACTCCTCGGACTGCAATGGCTCCTGATCGATCGCAAGGGATTCGATCGCCAGATCGACGCCGCACAGCACCAACGGCTCTCCAGAGCGACGCGGTTCAATGCTGAGCCTGGAGGCAATGACGACATGGTCGTCCTGGATGTTCACGTCCAGAACGATGGAAGGGAGTTCAAAGGCCCACGGCGTGTAGTCCGCCAGACGAATCGAAGCAGCTGCAGTCATGGCCGAACCACGCGAGGACCAAACGATCCTGACGGACGAAGCTCAAAACCGGGACGTTTCAGCCAAGGTGCCGGCCATGAGACGACTAACGGCAACAGAGCAGAGGAACAATCATAAAAAAACGTCTGACCTCAGCAGGCCAGATGTTTTCGATCTTTAGAACCTGAAAAGATCTTATTTTTTCGAAGACTTCAACGAAGCAGCAGCTTTATCAAAGCGTGCTTTTTCTTCAGCAGGAACTGATTTAGGGCAGAACTTCAGCGCACCACCAACGATCATGAATCCTGCATTATTGAGAAATTGCTTCTCAGGCAAGGGGTCTTTGGTGCCCGGAAGCAAACCACCGTGCTTGCCATAAATCACATGCAACTGACCAGCGAGAGCCACCGCCAGAGACTTATTGAAATCGATCTTCTGCGCCCTCGCCTCACAGAAGGTGGCAATCGACATCACCCCATAGGTGTTGACATCCATGGCTGTTGCAGGAGTGGGCTTGTCCTTGGAGGCCTGAGCCAGAGCCGTTGCTGGTGACAACAAGGGGGCAGCCAGCACGAGAGCTGCGGCAGCAAACGAACTACGAATCACCTTGGGTCCCAGCAGCGTCAAATTTTTCGCAACTTACCGCCCATGCAAAAGCTGGCCGGAGCTCAGGCGCGGTTGTTGAACTGGGCCATCAACACAACGGCGCCGTTCAATCGTCCTCGATCAATCGTCATCGATCGGTGGCAAGGGGTCTGACATTCTAATTTCATGGTGGTGCTCAACGATCGAGAGGTCACCGTTCTCCCAGCTGTAGATGGCGCGGTAGCGGTAGCGGTCCTGATCGACAAGGCGAATGTGCTCAAGGATGTCCCACTGCTGGTAGTGGGATTCGAGGATGGTTTCGTGCTCATCCACCTGACGCAGCCGGGTACGCACCGGGTCCCCCGTCAAATAACCACGACTTCTCTGGAGTTGATGGCCCCACAACGTGGCTTCCATTACTCCATTGCGTTCAAACCAGGGCTTGCGAGCAAAGAATTCGTCGGAATGCTGGTCTTCCTGGTCAGACCACCAGCTGAAGCGGTAGCGGCTCTCACCCACCTCGGGGTGTACGAACGCCTCCATTTTCAGGTTCATGTCCAAGTGGAGAACCTGGTCGTCACTGAAGGTGTATTGCCGCCGGGAACGCCACAAGCCCAGATTGCGGCTGAACCAGCGACGCAGGTTGCTATCCACCTGGATTGAAGGCTGGGCAGCCACTCCGCCGGGAAGGGTCAGAGGAACACGGTTTTGCGCAGAAAAAAGCGACATGGACCGCGTCAATGACGCAACGGAGTGTTCCTGTTCGTCTTAGCGCTGCTGGCGGTGCAGTCAAAAACCCATAAGGTGAGCATCGGTTTTGCTGTCTTGCAGTCCGCGTGGTCAAGGACGCTCCCAAGACACGGCAAACCCTGAAGTTGTTGCTGGTGGCAGCTCGACATCACCTGTCGGGTCAGGACCTCCGATCCCTGGTGCAGTTCCTAGAACGTGAGGATCTGGGCTTCGAAGTCACCCTGCAGGTTGCCGATCCCGCCCAGCAACCCGAACTGCTTGAGCTCCATCGACTCGTGGTGACGCCAGCGCTGATCAAATTGGCGCCGAACCCCAAGCAGGTGTTCGCGGGCAGCAACATCCTTCAGCAACTCAAAGGATGGGTACCCCGCTGGAAACAGGATGGGGTGGTAAGCGGCCTTGGCCTCAGCCTCAGGCCAACCGAACTCGATGGCAGTCGCACCCAGAAGGAACTCCAGCTGGAGGATCAGCTGCTGGTGCTGCGCCAGGAGAACGAGACGCTGATCGATCGCGTCAGCGCCCAGGAACGCCTGTTGCGCATGGTGGCCCACGAACTGCGCACCCCACTCACGGCAGCGGCCTTGGCCCTGCAAAGCCAGAAGCTGGGCCAGATCGATATGGATCGCTTTCAGGATGTGATCACCCGCCGCCTGCAGGAGATGGAGGCGCTGTCGAAGGATTTGCTGGAGGTAGGCACCACCCGGTGGGAAACCCTTTTCAACCCACAAAGGCTTGACCTGGCCAGCGTTTCAGCCGAAGTGATCCTCGAGCTCGAAAAATTGTGGCTGGGTCGCAACGTCGAAATTAAAACCGACATTCCCGCTGACCTGCCCAAGGTTTTCGCCGATCAGCGCCGTATGCGCCAAGTGCTGCTGAATCTGCTCGAAAACGCCCTGAAGTACACCAACGACGGCGGGCACATTTCACTCACAATGCTTCACCGCACCAGCCAGCGGGTTGAAGTGAGCGTTTGTGACAGCGGCCCGGGCATTCCGGAAACGGAACAGCAGCGGATTTTCCTGGATCGGGTGCGGCTACCGCAAACCTCCGACCAAACCACCGGCTACGGCGTGGGGCTGTCGGTTTGTCGACGCATCGTCGAAGTGCACGGCGGCAAGATCTGGGTAGTGTCTGACCCTGGCGAAGGCGCCTGCTTCACCTTCACGGTGCCGATCTGGCAAGGACAAGGTGTCGAATGGGGTCAAGCTGTCTTGACGGAGGGTCCGACCAAGCCCTAGTGTTCACAAGTGATCAGGAGCACAGATCGCTCGCTGATTACGGCCTCGCCCCCATCGTCTAGAGGCCTAGGACACCTCCCTTTCACGGAGGCGACAGGGGTTCGAATCCCCTTGGGGGTATGACGTCATCTCCTGACCTGTTTAGGTGATGAATTGATTACCAGTTCAACCGTTTGTGAGGCTTTCACTTTCAGGCCCCAGTTCACATCACGATTGAAGATGCCTTGAAATTGCTGCGCCCTTGCTGCTCGTTCAGCTGTTTCTGCGGTGTGCTTCCTGCACCACGGCATTGAGATTGCTGGAGAGATCGTCTCGCAATCGCTCTTCGATCAGACCAATCGGCATACCGAGACAGCCTTGAACCGTCAGCTCATAGAGCAATGAGCTGCCCTCGGGACGTTGACGGATCTGCCATGACCCTTCAAAGCGTCGGAAATCACCTTTCACCATGCGGAACTGCAGCAGTCCGTCCTGGCGGTATTCCGTCAGCTCAAGCTGCACCTGGGCCGAGAAGCGAAGCCCGAGAAGTTGCTGACTGCCTACTTGTAGAAGACGCACCGTCTGACCCTGGCGCTGGATCAACTCGCTGGTGCTGAGGTTGGGGATGAACTGGGAGAGGTTCTCGTAATCCGTCAGCACATCCCAGAGAAGCTGAACTGGCAGTGGTGATTTGAGTTCAGCGGCGAGACGGCGCGTCCCCTGGGGCAGCCTCTCCATGATCTGCTCGATCGCAGAACTTGAATCTGAAGAGGTTTGAAGCCCTCGTCCAAACATTGTCTGGGGGAAAACCAAAAGAGACGCCGAGTTGAGGGGCCGAACCTGAGGATCTTAAGGAGGTCGCCTGGATCACATCAGATTCTGTTCCGAAGAGCAACCGTTTTGTGTGAAATCAAAGGCCACGCCTATAGTCGCGCCACCAATGGCAGGTGATTTCAATGCGGGTGTCCAATGCAGCGACAGAGCACTGCAATGAGGCTCTGTTCACTGTCGTGGCAAGTGGTCCCCATGTCGGTTCACAACCGTCTGTGGTTCAGACCTACACCGTTGGGATGAACCAGTTTTCCGCACTTTTCAAACGATTGGGTGCGTCTGGCGCCAAAATTCTGTCTGTGAATGGTGTGGAAGTAGAGCGACAAGCCTCTCCCGTTGCCACCACCCCGGCACCTGCCAAAAAAACCGTCAAAAAAACCGCCAAGAAAGCCGTGACGTCAAGCGCCCCAAAGAAGAAGCCCCACGCCGACGTTCCGGTCAACACCTACAAGCCCAAAACACCGTTCATGGGCACGGTCACGGAGAACTACTCCCTGCTGAAGGACGGTGCGATCGGCCGTGTACAGCACATCACCTTTGATCTGGCCGGCGGCGACCCGCAGCTCAAGTACATCGAAGGCCAGAGCATCGGCATCATTCCCGAAGGGGAAGACGCCAACGGCAAACCTCACAAGCTGCGCCTTTACTCCATCGCCAGCACCCGCCACGGCGACAACTTGGAAGGCAAGACCGTCTCCCTCTGCGTTCGCCAGCTCGAGTACAAGAACGACGCCGGTGAGCAGATCTATGGCGTCTGCTCCACCTACCTCTGCGACATCGAACCCGGCACCAAGGTGAAGATCACCGGGCCTGTCGGTAAGGAGATGCTTCTCCCTGACGACGAGGAAGCCAACATCATCATGCTTGCCACCGGCACCGGAATCGCTCCGATGCGCACCTACCTGCGTCGCATGTTCGAGCCCCGCGAACAGGAGGCCAACGGCTGGAAATTCCGCGGCAAAGCCTGGCTGTTCATGGGAGCACCCAAAACCGCCAACCTGCTCTACGACGAGGACTTCCTCCACTACGAGAAGGAGTACCCCGACAACTTCCGCTACACCAAGGCGATCAGCCGAGAGCAGCAGAACGCCAAGGGCGGCCGGATGTACATCCAGGACCGCGTTCTGGAGCACGCTGAAGAGATCTTCGCGATGATCGAAGACCCCAAAACCCACGTGTACATGTGCGGCCTGCGCGGCATGGAGCCGGGCATCGACGAAGCCATGACCGCCGCCGCGGCCGCCAAGGGTCTCGACTGGGCCGAACTGCGTCCCCAGCTCAAAAAGGCCGACCGCTGGCACGTGGAAACCTATTGATCGATCAAGCGCTGATCAATCAGGCATCGATCGTTTGTAGTCCACCCCTCGCGGTGGACTTTTTTTTGGGTTGGCAACAAACGCTGAAACCAACACGTAAACAAAGCGGCGAGTCCATGTCTGTTGCAGGTTCCGTGCCTAAACCAGCGTCAGAAGCCTGGACACTCCATGGTTGCCACGATGACGAACCCCCTCAGGGTTGGACTGCGTCAGGAGCGCGTGATCGCGCCGCAGTGTCTAGTGATCTTCGGCGCCAGCGGTGATCTGACCCACCGCAAACTGGTGCCAGCCCTGTTTGAGCTGTTCAAGCAACGGCGTCTCCCCAGTGAGTTCGCCCTGCTGGGTTGTGCGCGACGGCCTTGGAGTGACGAGGAGTTCCGCGGAAAGATGGCGGAGGCACTGGCCAGCACAATCGAGGACGATCCCCAGGCCTGGGAACAGTTCGTGGGCAAATTGTTCTACGAGCCGGTCGACCTACAGAACACCGATCACATGCTGAGCCTGCACACCAGGCTCGAGCAAATCGATCAACAGTGCGCCACCCGCGGCAACCGCACCTTTTATCTCTCCGTCTCCCCCAAGTTCTATGGCAGTGGCTGCCGTTCACTGGCCGACGCTGGCCTATTGAAAGACCCCAAACGCAGCAGGGTGGTGATCGAAAAACCCTTCGGACGCGACTACGGCAGTGCCCAGGCCCTCAATCGAGTGGTGCAGGCCTGCGGTCAAGAGGACCAGATCTTTCGCATCGACCATTACCTGGGCAAAGAAACCGTCCAGAACATCATGGTTCTGCGGTTTGCCAACACAATCTTCGAGCCGATCTGGAACCGCAATTACATCTCCAGTGTTCAGATCACCGCCGCTGAAACGGTTGGAGTGGAGGAAAGGGCCGGGTACTACGAATCGGCCGGTGCCCTGCGGGACATGGTGCAGAACCACCTGACCCAGATGCTGGCGATCACCGCCATGGAACCACCCGGGCGCTTTGACCCGGAGGCTATCCGCAACGAAAAGGCCAAGGTGCTCCAGGCTGCCCGCCTAGCCGATGAGCTCGAACCCTGGAACTGCTGCATCCGTGGCCAGTACGGACCCGGTGGTTCCGCGGAATCGCCCCTGGCCGGATACCGCCATGAACCCGGTGTGGATCCCAACAGCACCACTGAGACCTACGTCGCGATGAAGCTGTTCATCGACAACTGGCGCTGGCAGGGGGTTCCGTTCTATGTGCGCACTGGCAAACGACTGGCCAAACGCACCAGTGAGGTGGTGCTCACCTTCCGTGAAGCACCCGTTCACCTGTTTGATGCGGCCACCGGAGGCCCCACGGCTAATCAGCTGATCCTGCGAATCCAACCGGATGAGGGGGCCGAATTCCGCTTCGAGGTGAAGTCACCCGGATCTGGCATGCGCAGCCGCCCTATCGACATGGAGTTCTCCTACGACGAATCCTTCGGGGAACCCTCCGATGAGGGCTATGTGCGTCTCCTGGCTGACGCCATGCTCAGCGACCCCACTCTGTTCACCCGCAGCGATGAGGTGGAAGCGGCATGGCGTCTCTACACCCCCCTACTGGAACTGATTGAAGACAGTCCCTGGCAGCTGCCGGTTCATCCCTACGAATCCCGCACCTGGGGACCGGCCGCCGCGGATGCCCTGCTGGCAAAGGACGGACTTCTCTGGCGACGCCCCTGACCGCGAACGTTTACAGCACTGTTTCTCAGCTCTCCAATTCTCGTTCATCCGTCACCATGTCCCCTCAGCTCACCCTGCAAACCCCATTGGAACTGGCACCGGCGGAGGTGCCCCACTACCTCGAACAGCTCTGGTCCCCCGAGCAACAGGGCAGCACGGGCACCGGAGCCAACACCTTCTGTCTGCTGATCTGGCAACCCGCCTGGGCCGAGCAGCAATTGATCCGCAGTGGTCGTCTGTCAGGCCCCATCACGGGACAGCAGTCCGCCCCCTTGATCGCTGCAGGCCGCCTGGCGGTGCTGGATGCAGACCTTCCCCTGAGCACGCCGCCCCTGGATGGGGCCGTGGTGAAGGCGGTGGCTGATTTGGAAGGGCAAGCAAACGCCGAAGACCTGCGTGGGCAGTACATCGATCCAGCCCTGAGTGCACTGATGCCCCGGCGCCTGATCACCCTGGCGCCAACCATCGATGCAGCCCAGCCCCTGGAAACACTCGTGGCCGCCTACTGCCCGCTGCCTGAAGAAGGCGGCGGTACCGCCGCCTGCGGCGATGTTGTGGTGCTGAGGGGCGGCCATGGCGCCCTGGATGAGGGCCTTTCGATTCTCGACCCCCTGCTACCGGAGTCGATGCCTGCCTGGGTCTGGTGGAACGGCTGCATCGACGAAGCACCGGAGCTGATGCAACGCCTCACCAGCGCACCACGGCGCCTGATCATCGACACCGCTTTGGGGGATCCGCATCAGTGCCTTGAGCTACTGCGTCGCCGCGTGGAGAGCGGCCAGGCGGTGAACGATCTCAACTGGCTGCGCCTGCGCAGCTGGCGCGAGACCCTGGCCATGGTGTTCGACCCGCCGCAACGGCGTGATGCCCTCAGCCACATCACCCGTCTCGACATCGACGTTGAGGGCTATCACCCTGCCCAGGGACTGCTGCTGGCTGCCTGGATCGCCGATCGACTGGGCTGGACGCTGCTCTCGACCGTTGCGGTCGAGAACGGCACAACCGCCCAGTTCAAGCGCTCCGATGGCAAGGAGGTGCGCTTCCAACTGATGGCCGTGCCAACAGCCCAGCCCAACGTGCACGCCGGCCAGATGGTGGGGCTGCGGCTGATCGCTGAACCGGAGAACGGTCAGGGCATGTGCGTGATTCTCTGCGCTGAATCCGGGGGCTGCATGCGTTTGGAGGGGGGAGGCATGGCCAACCTGGAGCTGCATGAAGAAGTCGTTCCCGTGCAGCACGACACTCCTGAAATGGATGTGGCCCGCCTGCTGGGCGGCGGTCACGACAGCACCAATCCCCTGCTGGCCGCTGCGGCTCCGCTGGCTGCCAGGCTGCTTTGCTGATCCGCATCTGAGCCATGGCCGCTGTCATCGCTGCACCAGCCAGTGGCAGCGGCAAAACCCTGTTGAGCCTGGCGCTGCTGAGCTGGGCCCAGCAGAACGGACGCCGGATCCAGGCCTTCAAGGTGGGACCGGACTATCTCGATGCCCAGCTGCTTAGCCAGGCCTCGGGGCAGGCCTGTCGCAACCTCGATGTCAATCTCTGCGGGGAAACCTGGGTTCGCCAGGCATTTCACGGTTACGGCGGTGCCTCTGAGCTGACCCTCGTGGAAGGGGTGATGGGGCTCTTCGATGGCATCGGCAGCAGTACAACCGGAAGCACGGCCGACGTGGCCCGCCTGCTGGACCTGCCGGTGGTGCTGGTGCTGGATGCCGGTGGTCAGGCCGCCTCCCTTGGCGCCATCGTGCGCGGATTCCGCGATCACGATCCCCAGCTGCGCATCGCCGGTGTGGTGCTCAACAAAGTCAGCAGCCCCAGGCACCGGGAGCTGCTGGCCGAAGTGCTGGAGCGCATGGAGGTGCCATTGCTGGGCTGCCTGCCCCGCAGCCAAGTGCTGGCCCTTCCGGGCCGACATCTCGGCTTGGCCCCGGCCCATGAATTAGAGGCCCCCGAGCAGCGACGCCAGGCCTGGGCCGCTCTGGCCAGCCAGCACCTGAACCTGGAACGCTTGGTCCCCCTGCTGCAGGCACCCCGCCCCGGGCCGCATCCCCTGGCGAACATCCCCGTGGAGCAGGGCCAGCCCCTGCCGGTGGCTCTGGCCAGTGATGCCGCCTTTCACTTCCGCTACCAAGAAACCAGTGAACTTCTGGAGCAAATGGGCATGCCCGTGCTCCGCTGGAGCCCCCTGGCCGATGAGGCCATCCCTGCAGACGCCAAAGGACTAATCTTGCCGGGCGGGTTCCCCGAACAGCACGCTGCCCAGCTCAGCGGCTGCACGCGAAGCCTTAAGTCGCTGCGGGCGTTCATGCAGCAGCGACCGCTCTACGCCGAATGCGGCGGGATGCTTGTGCTCGGAGACCAGCTGACCGATCTCGATGGCACCAGCCACCGCATGACGGGCCTTCTTCCCTTCACAGCCCAACGCGGCCCGCTGCAGGTGGGCTATCGCCGGCTGAAGGCACGGCGGGACAGCCCTGTGGTGGAGAGCGGCCAGCAGCTGGTGGGCCATGAATTTCACCGCTGGGAACTGCACACCAACCGGCTGTCCTACGACAGGTCAGTGCTGTGGGACATTGATGGATGGAAAGTCCATCGACATTCGGAAGGATGGGTCGATCAGACGGTTCACGCGAGCTGGGTTCACCTGCACTGGGCAAGCTCTACGACGATCTGCTCCCGATGGCGCGCCGCGCTCGAAGCCGGGGAGAAAAGATCGCCAAGCGCTTCGTAAGCCGCCAGCCGCCCCAACGGATCCAAGCCTTCGTCGAACGCTGGCGCTGGGTAATCGAAGGCCGCGTTCAGCGGGTGGGGTTCCGCGCCAGCTGCAATCGGCGTGCCCTGGATCTTGGCATCAGCGGCTGGGTGCGCAACCTGAGTGATGGCCGTGTGGAAGTGCAGGCCGAAGGGCCACCGCTGGCCTTGTCTGAACTGCGGGCCTGGTGCGAGGTCGGGCCGCCTGGGGCCCGGGTGGTTCGGGTGACCCCCAGCCAGCTCCCGGTCACGGGCGACGACTGGTTCGAAGTGCGCTACTGAGACACGCAAGCAAAAAAATTGGGAAGGAGGCCTCCACGCTCTGCCCGTCTCGCTACGGCTGAAGCAGGACCTTCGCGCCTGGCGCATGCTCCGCTTCGGATTCGTCCTGTTAATCACTGCGCTGCCCCTGCTCGGCATGGAAGCGATGAGCACGCGACGGGAAACCACCAAGCAGGTGTTCGATTCGGCGGCAGAAGCCCTCAACGCCTGTCAGGGCTGGCGGCTCAGGGAAGGACAGTTTTCGGCCCTGATTCCCGCCGCTGCACCGGTGTCAACGCAGGCGCGGCCTGTGCAAACCGACATCCGCAGCTGCGAGGCCGATCTGGACCATGCACTGTTGCTGGGGCGCCGCTACAGCGTTTTGCCCGGCGTGCACTACAACAAAACGCTGCGGTCGCTGCACCGCCCGATCCATCGCACCTTTCCTTACATGTTGCCAGATGGCAAAACTGGCGAATAAAGCCCCTGGCATGTCTTGAGCAACTTCCTCGACATCAAAGACAAAGCCTTCTGGAGAGCCCTGCTGGGCGTTGTGAGTTTGGGGGTGAGCATCGGCCTGGCGGCCCTGATCCTGCGACTGTGAGCCGGGATCAGGAGCCCCGCGTGCTGTCGAATTGGCGCTGCCAGGTGGCGCGTAGATCAGACGACGTTTCCCCACCAAGCAACCAAACCCCAGTGCGGGCACGAGACACGGCCACATAACAGAGCTGCTGGCGGATGGCTGGATCGGCCCGGAACACATCCGGCGCCACGAAGACATCCCCGAAACTGCTGCCCTGACTGCGATGCACCGTGAGCACCGCCGCAGGCCCCAGGGAAGCGAAGGCATCGCGAATCAGGAAGTACTGCCGCCAGATCGCGCGACCGTTTTTCTTGCCGGCATCACGGGCCTGCTTGCGCAGCCGCTGCATCACCGCATCAAGCTCCTGACGACCCGAGCTGCCAATCGGCGGCTGCAAGCGCAGGGTGAGCTCCAGGTCCCCCGCATTCACCGATGCGGAGAGGGTCTCAATCACCGGCACGGGCCCATCGGCGGAGGACAGGCCGAAATCCGCCAGGTCACAGGCCTCAGGCTTAACGTCCCGCACCGTCACTTCGCGGTTGGAGCCGAGCACCATGTCGGGTTCTTCTCCGGCCTCTTCTCCGTCTCTTGAGGCCGGGGCCATGACCGCGGTGCGACTGATCAACACCTCACCGGGCAGCACCGGCATCTGATCCGCCATCTCCCCATGGATGGCCTGGCGCGCATGGGGTACCAGACGATCCAGGGTGCGGTTCGTATAGCAGAGGATGCGTGCGGCATCGGGGTTGTCTTGCACCGAGGCGTCGCGCAATGCACGCCGGGCCTGATCAAGCCACTCCCGTTGCACCAGGCTGCGCACCTGCCCCTGCGGGGAACGAATCGGCGGCAGCAGCGGCGGCATCTGGCAGGGCAGACGCCCCTCCCGCAGCCCCGCCGCCAGCTGCAGCACCGGGCCTTGATGCCGCACCACCTGGGTCAAGCTGGCGGAACAAGACCGTTGCAACGCAAACACGGGGCTGTTCGGCTCACCCACCGGAGGCAACTGGGCGGGGTCGCCGACGAACACCAGCCGGGTCTTGAACGGATGGGCGCACTGGAGGGCGATTCCCAATAGGGTGCTGTCCACCATCGAGGCTTCGTCAATCAGCACCAGGCCCAGGTTCTCCAGGGCCATGGCCGTCTGCTCGGTGGGTTCGCAGAGTTCAGCGTCGGCGGAGCGCTTGAGCTTCAGCCGCAGCAGGCGATGGATGGTGGAGGGATACCAGGTGGGTTGGAGACCCTCCAACTCCAACGCCTGGCGCAGGACGCCCACCGCTTTATGGGTTGGGGCCACGACGGTCCAGCACAAGCCGCTGGCGTCTACCTGGCGCAGCAGGCGCATGGAGAGAAAGGTCTTACCGCTGCCGGCAAAACCACTGAGCACGAAGGGCGTGCCATCTACGGGCTGCTTGAGCCAGGCCGCAAAGGCGTCCGCCGCTTCCTGCTGATCAGCGGTGAGGTCTGCGGCAGCGGTCACCCCAGCCCAGCTCCAAGACCCGACAGCAGATGCAGCGGTGATCCCACAAATTCCAAACCGGGCAGAGCAACGGCAGGACCCATCAGGCTGCCCACCAGCACCTGCAGCCGGCTGTGGCCAAGGCTTTCCTTGAGGGGTTTCTCCTGAGCGTCCGGCCAGAGCGAATCAGGCAGACCATTGACCCGTTCCGCCGTCAGGCCGGCGGCGCGACGAATGCCACTGGCGTCGTACATGACGACGAACGCCACCATCGCCGCAAGGGCGAAGAGGGGTTGATCAAAGCCCAGGGTCCAACCCACACAGGCCGCCGTGCCGGTGACCAGGGCGGAGTGGCTCGACGGCATGCCGCCGGTTTCGATCAGCACCGCCGGACGCCAACGGCGATGCAAGAGCAACTCAAGGAACAATTTCGAGAGCTGGGCGACGCCACAGGCCATCAAGCCCCAGGTGAGCGAACTGTTGTCGAAGAACTCCCGCAGCACCGCATGGGAGGGCGTGGCGTCGATCATCGGTCGCGGCTGGTGATGAAGTCGGCCAAGGCCAGCAGGGGAATCGCCTTCTCGGCCCAGGGTTGAAGCGCCTCTTTCGCTGCATTGACCAACGCATCGGCCCGGCGGCGGGACTCGTCGAGCCCAAGAAGCTTGGGATAGGTGGTCTTGTCGGCAATGAGGTCCTTGCCGGCGGTTTTGCCGAGCACGTCGCTGCTGGCGGTGATGTCGAGGATGTCGTCGATGATCTGGAAGGCGAGGCCGATCCCCCTGGCATAGGTGCGCAGGGCCTTGATCAGCGCCTCATCGGCGCCGCCGATTATCGCCCCGGTAATCACACAGGCACTCAACAGCGCTCCGGTTTTGTGGAGGTGGATGTACTCGAGGGTTTCAAGATCCACCTCCTTGCCTTCGCTTTCCAGATCCACCACCTGGCCGCCCACCAGGCCAGGGGCGCCGGCCACCAACGACAGTTCTCCCACCACCTTGAGCAGACGCTCAGCCGGCACATCCGGACTGCGCAGCGCCACCATTTCGAAGGCGCGGGTCAGCAGGGCATCACCGGCAAGGATGGCCACGGCTTCGCCGTACACCTTGTGATTGGTGGGACGACCACGGCGCAGGTCGTCGTCATCCATGGCCGGCAGATCGTCATGGATTAACGACATGGTGTGGATCATTTCCAACGCCACCGCCGTGGGCAGGGCCTGCGTCGCTTCCCCACCCGCCAGCTCGCAGGCGGCAAGGCAGAGAATCGGGCGCAAGCGCTTGCCACCGGCAAGCAGGGAGTAGCGCATCGCTTCTCTGAGGGACTCCGGCCGCTCCGGACCGAGCGATCCATCGAGGGCCGCTTCCACCCGCTCTTTGGCCTTGCCGAGATAGGCCTTGAAATCGAACTCGGCGCTCATGGGTGGACCCTGGCTGGCGGGATTCTCTCAGGCCGAGCCCTTAGCTGCCGAGGGGAACCCAATCCATCGGATGGGGTGTTCGCATCTCGCGTCCCTTGCCCGGTGCCGTGGTGATGGCCAGGTCGTAGGACAGCGAATAGCGGGGGCCGTTTCCCTCATAGGGGGAGGACCCGATGGCGCAGGTCCGAAGGGAACAGCAGAAGACGGTGGGGCAGCGGCACGAACACCCCACCGGAGACAGCCGCGTCGCGGTAAGGGATGTAATCGCCATCACATGGCTGAAGTAATCGTCGGGCGCCTCAAATTCCAGCTCCCCGCTCTCGTTCGCAGGATCCGTCAACACGTAGAACACCGCGCTCAACTGGGCGTTGCGGTGGCTGTGCAGATCCACCGTTCCTCGCACACACCACAGGCCAGGCCTTCTGGATGTAAGCCACAAGACCGTGATCCGGGCCCAACAGCGAACGGAGATAGGCCGAAACGTGCTCAGCCAACTGCCCGTTCAGCCACTAGAACGCATCCATGCGATGCAACTGATCCAGGCCGGCATGGCCCAGCAGATCCCCGGTGAGGTTGTTGCGATCGGTGAACTCAGGGTGCTGATGCACCTGGGCATCGACTGCTCCAACTGCTGCTGCATGGCTGCGGCTGTGGCGGCATTCGGCTCAAGGTCCACCTGCAAAACGGGGGTGAGGAACAGCCAGTGCAGCTCCATAGAGCCGATCAGGGCACGAGATCATCCAAATCATGGTCGAGGTTGTGGCGTCTGCACCAAGCCACAACGGTGTTCACCAGAAGCATCGTCACCGTCATCGGTCCCACACCGCCGGGGACGGGCGAGAGCGCAGCAGCGATCGACTCGACTTCAGCCGCACGAACATCCCCGCACAATCCGCCTTCCGGCTTGCGGTGGATGCCCACATCCACCACAGCCGCCCCCGACCGCACGTGCTCGGCCCCGATGAACTCAGAACGGCCTGCTGCCACCACGAGGATGTCGGCTTCGCGGGTGTGGGCCGCCAGATCGGCCGTGCGGGAGTGGGCGATGGTGACGGTGGCGTTGGCTGCCTGCAGCATCAAGGCCATCGGCTGCCCCACGAGAATGCTGCGGCCGATCACCACGGCGCGCTTGCCGGCAGGATCGATGCCATTGCTGCGCAGCATCGCCATCACCCCTGCGGGGGTGCAGCTGCGCGGGCCCGGCTCCCCCTTGAGCAGCCGTCCGAGATTGAGGGTGTGCAGACCATCTGCATCCTTTTCAGGATCAATGGCCATCAGCAGCGGCCCCTCATCGAGGCCAGCAGGAAGGGGCAGCTGCAGGAGGATCCCGTCCACCGCAGGGTTGGCATTCAGCCGTTCAATCGTCTGAAGCACCTGCGCTGGAGGCGTGTCGCCGGGGAGGTGATCACCAAAGCTGGCCACCCCGATCCGAGCACAAGCTTTTTCCTTGTTGGCGACGTAGACGGCGCTGGCGGGATCATCACCAACCCGCAGCACCGCCAAGCCCGGGGGTCGCCCGGCCTCGGCCAGACGCCGTTCGATCAGGGTTTGAAGACGATGCTCCACATCCCTTGCCAGCACCTTGCCGTCCAAACGCAGGGCCATGGCATTCCCATGCACTCCCTCCAGCATGCCCTCTGAGGAGAGCTAGCGTTAAACCGCTACAGGGTCCTTTTTGGTTCGTGTTCCACGGCTGAGCAGCCTTTGGCGGAACTGGGTGCGGCTCGAAGGCCCAGGGCGACGCCTGCTGCGCTGGACGCGACTGCAGACCTTTGTTGTGCTGCTGCTGTGCCTCTCCGTGGCCGCAGCCTCAAGCCTGCCCTGGCTGATCAAGCCAAAACTTCAACCCGGATCGCTGGCCCCGTTTGAAGCCATCGCTCCAAAGGATGCCCTGGTTCAGGACAGCACCGCCCTCGAGCAGCAGCGGGCTTCTCTGGTCGCGCGATCGGTGGTGCAGGTGATCGATCAGGAGCAGACCCAAGCGCTCAAACAAAGGCTCGAGCAGCAACTGCTGCAGTTGCAAGAGGTCACCAACACAGGATCTGGAGACCGGATCGGGCCAGTGAACCTGTCAGATCAAGAGAAAAGATGGCTGGAACGACGCAGCGAATGGGAGCATCTGGCCTGGGATAAAGCGGTGCACAGCACCGCTGATCGCATGCTCAGCCAAGGGCTGGTGAGCAACCTGGCCATTGAGCAATTGCGCAAGGCCGCCGACCAGCAACTCAAGGCGGTTGCCCTGCAGCCAGAGGCAGCGCGCACCCTCGCCAGCAAGGTGCTCACCAGCACCATGCGCGGCAGCAGCAACTTGCGCACCGACCCGAACCTGAGCAAACAGCTGATCGAGGAACAGCTGACCAAACAGGCCATCCCCACCATCGAGGTGCGCAAGGGGGATCTGATCACCCGCAAGGGCGAGCCGATCAGTCCCCAGGCCTACGACGTCCTTGATTATTTCGGCCGCGTGCGCCGCGAACCCCAACCGTTGATTTGGTTCCAACGGTTCGTTGAAGCCGCTGCAGCCTGCGCCGTGATGCTGCTGGTGATGCGGCGTGAACGGCCTGGCCTGGAAGTGCGCCACGCGCTACTGGCGATTGGCCTGCTGCTGCTGGTGCAGGGAGCCAAGCTCTGGTTCAAAAGCTCCGTGAGCCCTCTGGCCGTGCTGGTGGCGCCCACCCTGGTGCTAGCGGAAGGCCTCGGCACCGGCTGCGGCTTGGTCTGGATGGGGGTGGCCGCTCTGCTCTGGCCAGAACCCGTCCAGGGTTTGGGGGACGGTCGCCTAATTGTGGCGGCAACTGTTGCCGCCGCTGGGGCCTTGATCGCAGGCCGTCAGCGCAGCCGCGGCCAGTTGCTGCAACTCACGGTGCTGCTGCCGATTGGCGCCTTCGTGGGGCAGTGGCTGCTGCTGCAGCTGCAACCGGTCACCGGCCTGCGGCTCTGGGGAAATCTGAATCCAAGCCTGGATGAACTGGCCACCGATTCCTTTGTACTCGGTGTTTTGCTGATGTTCAGCTTGCTGCTGATCCCGATGCTCGAGGGCTCCTTTGGCCTGCTCACCAGGGCGCGGCTGCTGGAACTGGCCGATCAGGAGCGACCCCTGCTGCGCCGCCTCTCCTGCGAAGCCCCGGGAACCTTTGAACACACCCTGATGATCTGCGGCCTGGCGGAGGAAGGGGCGCGAGCGATTGGTGCGGATGTGGATCTGATCCGGACCGGTTCGCTGTATCACGATGTTGGCAAGCTGCATGCGCCGGACTGGTTCATCGAGAACCAGAAGGACGGACCCAATCCCCACGACGCGCTGGATGACCCTCAGGCGAGTGCGGCGGTGCTTCAAGCCCATGTGGATGAGGGCCTGAAGCTGGCGCGGCGCCACCGCCTGCCTCGGCCTATCGCCGATTTCATCCCTGAGCACCAGGGCACCTTAAAAATGGGGTATTTCCTCCACAAGGCCCAGGAGCGCGGCGGAGCCGTTGAGGAGCGCCGCTTCCGTTACAGGGGCCCGGAACCCCGCTCCAAAGAAACGGCGATCCTGATGCTGGCCGACGGATGTGAGGCGGCGCTTCGATCGCTCCCCCCTGACACCTCCGATGCCCAGGCGGTGGACACTGTGCGGCGGATTGTGGAAGCGCGGCAGCGAGATGGACAACTACGCAAAAGCAGCCTCAACCGCAGCGAAGTGGAACTGGTGATTCGTGCCTTCGTGCAGGTGTGGCGGCGGATGCGCCACCGCCGCATTCCCTATCCAATCCCAGCCCGACGCTGACCGCAGCGTCCGAGTTCAGCACTCAGTGGCAAAGGGAACCTCCTGCGCCATTAAACGAACGCGTTGCTGGGTGAAGGGATGGCGAAAGCTCAGGGCCTGGGCATGCAGATGCAAGCGGCAGGAACGGCCGGCATCCCCATAGATGGGATCTCCCACGATGGGATGACCCCGTTCGGCCAGATGGGCCCGAAGCTGATGGGAGCGCCCCGTGAGCGGACGCAGCCAGAGCCGCGTGCTGTGGACACCAGCGGTGCGGACCCTCCAAATCGTCAGCGCCAGACGTCCCTCGGGGTGGCTGCCGTAGCGCGGCGGTTGGCGCGAGAGTCGTGCCAGGGACTGACGATGCAACCTCGGCCGTGGAGCTCCCCCTCAACATCCGCCTGGTACAGCTTGTTGATCCGCCGTTCAGTAAACAGGGCACTCAGGCGCCGCAGGGCGTCAGCGCTTCGGGCCAGGAGCAGCACCCCAGAGGTGTCGCGGTCCAGGCGGTGAACCAGGCGCAGGCTTGGGTCCTGCTGCTGCAAGCGGGTGATAACAGAATCGCCTTGCTCCTGCCCCAGGCCCGGTTGGCTCAGCAGGCCGGCGGGCTTGTCGACCGCCATCAGCCACGGGTCCCGCAGCAGCAGCTTCAAGGGGAGAGCCGCTGGGCGCAGTGTTTTTCAAACAAGGTCACTACCTGCTCCGCAGGCAAGGCCTGGACCAGCCGGGCTTCGGCCTCAACGTGATGCTGGCTGGAGTGATACAGCTGCAACTCGTCAAAAGGATTGGGGTCCTGCTGGCGGGCCACCTCCACCTCACGGCTGAGCAAGGCCGCCGGCATCAGGTTTCCGCCATGGCAAGACTGCATCACATGGGCTGATTCATGGGCCAGCACCACCCAAACCACGGCTGGATCGTCGGGCAGGTTGTTGCCGCACATCAAGAGGGCCTGCTTGCCCTCATGGAAGGCCCCCAGCAAGCCCAAAGGACAATCGCTCGCCACCAGCGCGTTGACCCCCGCCCGCTGCAGCAGCCGCAGGTAACTGGCGATGCGATCCCAGGTTGAGGCTTGAACAGCACTGCCCGTCAGCTGCAACACCAGCAGAGCCCACAGCGCAGCCCTGAAATGGCGACCCATCGAGCCAGAGACCACACGACAATCTCATTGGTCTCAAGATCGGCTCAAGCTGGCTCGAAACCCACCGAAGTTCTACAGATTTTCAGTCGCCAAGAAGCTGTTCCACCGAAGCAGCCTTCTCAGCGAACGACTGCTGCCGGTCGGTGCGGGTGTTGAGCTTGAGGGTTGTGTAGAGACGCGGAGCGCCCATGCCGTGCAACTCGGCATGACAAGCGCGCACACAGTCCATGACCTCGTCCCACGGGCCTTCGATCGCTGTGCCATTGGGACCGAGCTGATGGGTCAGGCCCGTGGCAGCGATCACCCGCTCACAGGCGGCGATGTAGGGCGAAAGGCTGACGCCCACACCAATCGGCACCACACAGAGGTCAACACTGACCCACATCAGCCCGCCATCGCACTGGATCGGCTCAAGCAACTGACGGGGTAGCCGATGGTGCGCCAACTGCCGCTGTCGGTTCGCACTTCCACCGCAATGCCTTGCTGCCCCATCGAACAGCGGGAGCCTTGGCCCGTGCACCAATCGCTGGCATCAGCGAGAGCCAGTTCCAACGTGTCGTAAGGGGCGTCGAGCACCGGATGCGGCTGACCGTCGAGGCCAACCAACCTGTAGCGGGAGCGATGCTTGGCCATCGCAGTCCAATCCCGGAAGTGTCACCATCTTCCCATGGCCCTGGTACGGCGGCATTCCCACACTGGAGCCAACAACGTGGCGAAACGGGCATGAGTGAACAGCTGCAGCAGGCCTACAACGCCTTGATGGTGAAGGCTCCGGGGGCAGCGTTTCAAAAAGCACGGGCCCTGTATCTCAACAAATATCCACTTCCCCAGGCCGATGGCAGCACTCCGCTGCGGCTTTACGTCTGCGATGAGCAACTGGAGGAATCGATTCAGCCCGCCAACGACGGCGATCCGAATCACCGCCTGGCGATTCTCCTCTCACGGCCAGGGCAGTTGGCCGTGGTGCACTGGCAACAGCCCGATCCGCCGGAACCTGAGCAACTGCGCTGCTACCTGCAGGACACCTGGTCGCTCAAACCGGACGAACTGGAGATCGAGGCCCTCAGCACCCCCTGGTTCCGGGAAGGCGGACATCAAAGCCGCTTTGCCGCACCCAAGGGGGTGGGCTTCCAACAACAAAACCTCTTAACCCTCAAGGAAGAAAAGTAAAAGCAATTCCGCAGAACGACGTAAGCCGCGCAACCGCATCGCTAGCGAGAAGATATAGCCCTCTAAGCCGATGCCCAGCAAGTACGCCGAACGCTATGTGCTGCGGTCCTGCTCAGAGGGCGGCTACCTCGGCGTAAATGCCGTGGACCAACGCATCGAGAGCCAACCCTCCCTCGACAGGGCATGGATTTTTCACAGCCACGATGGCGCTGTGAGACACGCCCTTTCGATCGGCGAGGTGCACGGGGAAACACCGGACGTGGTGAAACTGGATGAGTGACTGGATCAACGAAATGAACGGCGGTGGTGATCAGCCGTGGATGAAATTACGCAGGCGGCGTGATTCGGCCGCTTCATCCCTTCACCGCATCCCCGCTTGCATTAGGCAGGATGAAGCGTTGCAAGAGCACGAACAAGACCAGCACCGGCAGGATTGACACCACCGAGCCGGCGGCAACGATCCGCCAATCCAGTGAAAAGCTGCTGGAGAGCTGCTGCAACCCCAGAGGCAAGGTGTAGAGGGACGGGTCGTCGAGGATCACCAGCGGCCAGAGGAAATCACTCCAGGTGCCGATGAACACGAACATCGCCAGGGTGATGAGATCGGCTTTGGCGGCAGGAATCATCACGTTCCACCATTCCCCTAGGCGGCTGCATCCATCGATGCGTGCCGCCTCCTCCAGCTCCTTGGGAACACCCAGAAAGCTCTGGCGCAGCAGATAAAGGCCAAAGGCAGTGGCCGCCTGGGGAATCACCAGGGCCAGCAGGGTATTGCGCAGGCCCAGCTGCACCATCAGCAGATACAGCGGAATCATCACCACCTGAAACGGGATCAGGATCGTGGCCACCACCAGGCCTAGCACCAGGCCCCGGCCAGCGAAGCGCAGCCGGGCCAGGGGGTAGGCGGCCAGGGAGCAGAACAGCAGGTTGGCCAGCACCGCCAGGCCACTCACCACGGTGCTGTTGAGCAGATAGGTGGTGAGGGGATTGTCCTGAAACAGCCGCACATAGGCATCGACGCTCGGCTGGGCGGGCAGCAACGCCGGTGGACTGCTGAAGATGTCTTCCGCCGGGCCCTTGAGCGAGGTGCTCACCAACCAGAGCAATGGCGTGAGCACCACCAGCGCCAGAAGAATGAGCAGCACCAGCTGAACAACCCGGGAGGTGGAGGTGCGCATGGCGTCGGCTCTAGAGCGTCGGTCGGGTCTCCAGAACAACAGGATCCTTCTGCGGATGCAATGACTGGCGCTCTTCACAGGCCACCAGGCGATTGAGGGCGTTCACGAAGGCCATGGCCGCCGCCACCACCACATCGGTGTCGGCGGCGTGACCGGAATAAAGCGCACCGTTGCGGCGCAGGCGGATGGTCACATCGCCCATGGCATCGATGCCCTCTGTGACGGACTTCACCGAGAACTCGATCAATTCATTGGGCACACCCGCCAGATCATTCAAGGCACGGCAGACGGCATCCACCGGACCGGTGCCCACCGCCGAGCCTGTGGTTTCACTGCCCTCTTCATCCGAAAGGGTGACGGTGGCGGTGGGGCGCAGGCTGCTGCCGCAGCTGACCTGCACAAGCTTGAGCTGGAAGCGGGCTTCCGGCTGCTGCACCTGTTCGCTGACGATCGCCTCCAGATCACGGTCGGTGATCTCGCGCTTGCGATCGGCGAGTTCCTTGAAGCGGGCAAAAGCCTCATCAAGGTCCTCACGGGTGAGGTCGTAGCCCAGCTCCTCCAGGCGGGCGCGAACGGCACTGCGGCCGCTCAGCTTGCCGAGGGAGATGCGGTTGTCAGACAAGCCCACCGTCTGGGCATCGATGATTTCGTAGGTGAGCCGGTTCTTGAGAACACCATCCTGGTGGATGCCGGATTCATGGGCGAAGGCATTGGCACCAACGATGGCCTTGTTGGGTTGCACCACCATGCCAGTGAGATTGGAGACCAGCCGTGAGGTCTTGGTGATCTCTTCGGTGCGCACGGCCGTGAGCGGCGTGGGGCTGTACTCCTCCCGCCCAAAGAAGGGGTTGTAGTAGCGGCGCCGCACATGCAGCGCCATCACCAACTCCTCGAGGGAGGCATTGCCGGCCCGTTCGCCGATGCCGTTGATCGTGCATTCGAGCTGACGGGCGCCGTTTTTCACCGCCTCGAGGAAATTGGCCACGGCCAGGCCGAGATCGTTGTGGCCATGCACCGAGATCACGGCATCGCCGATGTTGGACACGTGTTGATTAATGCCCGCGATCAGCGCACCAAACTCCGAGGGGGTGGTGTAGCCGACGGTGTCGGGAATGTTGATCGTGGTGGCGCCAGCCGCAATCGCCGCCTCAATCACCTCGTAGAGGAACTCCGGATCGCTGCGGCCGGCATCTTCACAGGAAAACTCAACATCCTCCACAAGAGAGCGGGCGTAGCTCACCATCTCGGGAACAATGCCGAGCACATCGGCACGGCTCTTGCGCAGCTTGTGCTCGAGGTGGATGTCGCTGGTGGCGATGAAGGTGTGAATGCGGCGACGCGGGGCTGGCGCCACGGCATCGGCGCAGGCCTTGATGTCGGCCCGCGAGGCACGGGCCAAGCCACAGATGATCGGTCCGTTATCGCCACCCACCTGCTGGGCGATCCGCTGCACGGCGGCGAAATCACCGGGGCTTGCAAAGGGGAACCCCGCCTCGATCACATCCACACCGAGCCTGGCCAGCTGCTGGGCAATGGCCATCTTTTCCTCCAGGTTGAGGCTCGCCCCGGGCGACTGCTCACCATCCCGCAGGGTGGTGTCAAAAATCAGGACGCGACCGGGGTCCTTAGCCATGGAAGGGGCTCCAGCAGAGGTCTTAGTCGGAGTGACTATGAGTTAATTCATCTTAGTTCAGCCCCCGAGGGGGAATCGGATTAAATTCAGCCACCGTTTGGGCTTGTTCGTGACCAAAGGCGCTGTCGCCCTGGTGTTGCATGCCCATCTGCCCTACGTGCGGTCGGCACAACCTGGCTCCCTGGAAGAGGACTGGTTTTTCCAGGCCCTGATCGAGTGCTACCTGCCGCTGTTGGAAACGCTTGAGCGGGCCAGCGCCGACCCCACCCAGCAGCCCAAGCTCACCATCGGCTTGTCGCCGACGCTGCTGTCGCTGCTCAGCGATCAAGACCTCAAGCAGCGCTTTCCCGACTGGCTGAACGAACGGCTTGATCTCCTCCCGAAGGCCGACCCATCCCTGCGCGCAGGCGCCGAGCACCTGGCGGCCACGATCGAGCGGCATCAGCGGGCCTGGCAGAGCTGCGACGGCGATCTGATCCAGCGCTTCGCCGCCCTGCAGCGATTGGGGGTGGTGGACCTTCTCACCTGCGGCGCCACCCACGGCTACCTGCCCCTGCTGCGCCATCACCCGGAAGCGGTGCGCGGGCAACTGCGCACGGCGGTGCGGGAACACCAACGCCTCGTGGGCGAACGCCCCTTGGGGATCTGGTTGCCGGAATGCGCCTATTACGAGGGCCTGGATCGCTGGATGCGCGATGCGGGACTGCGCTACGCCGTGCTGGACGGGCATGGGTTGCTGCACGGCCGGCCCAGGCCCCGCTACGGGGTGTATGCACCTATCTGCAGCCGCAATGGGGTCGCCTTCTTCGGGCGCGACAGTGACGCGACGCTGCCGGTGTGGTCGGCCAAGGACGGCTACCCCGGAGATCCCCATTACCGCGAGTTCCACCGGGATCTGGGTTGGGACCTACCGATCGAAGATCTCAAACCACTGGGGCTCGACCAACCTCGACCGCTTGGCCTGAAGCTGCATCGGGTCACCGACCACAGCGCGCCATTGGACCGCAAACGCCCCTACGAACCGGGGGTGGCCGCTGAACGGGTGAAAGAGCACGCCGCCGATTACCTGCAGGGACGCCGGCGGCAGTTGGATCAGCTCGGCGCTGCAATGGACGTTTCCCCACTGCTGGCGGCCCCCTTCGATGCCGAACTATTTGGCCACTGGTGGTTTGAAGGGCCGGCTTTTTTGAGCCAACTGTTCCAGCAGGCACCCCAGCAGGGGGTGAACTTCACCCGGCTGCGCGATGTGCTGAACAACGTTGGCCAGCTGCAGCTCTGCGATCCCTGCCCCTCCAGCTGGGGGCAAGGGGGCTATCACGACTACTGGCTGAACGACAGCAACGCCTGGATCATTCCTGAGTGGGAAAAGGCCAGCGCCGCGATGGTGCAGCGCTGCAGCCGCGGGGTGGGCAGCGAGCAGGCCATGCAGTGGCTGCAGCAAGCAGCACGGGAGCTGTTGCTGGCGCAGTCGTCGGATTGGAGCTTCATCCTCCGGGCCGGCACCACCACCGAACTGGCCAAAGAACGGGTGCAACGCCACCTGGGCCGCTTCTGGAAGCTGATGCAGGCGATCGACGGCAGCATCGAATTGCCGGAGGGCTGGCTTGAAGAGGTACAGACGGACGACCGCCTATTCCCGCTGATTCAGCCGCTTGACTGGGCTCCGGTGAATCCTTCTACACCCAGCGCCTAAACAAACACCTCCCCAAAAAGGAGGAGGTGTGGGTGTTCATCACTCCCTCAACTGCGGGAGTGATGGGTCTGAACTCAGCTGAAACGATCTCAAAACCGAGGAGCTTGATCTTGAGCCACCCCCAGCACCAATCCGCGCCGCAATTCCCAGGGGGATAGGGCGAACAAGCGCAGCATCACCCCCATCAAGCGCGGCAGCGGCAATGTGTTGGTGAGGAAGCCAAACCACTCCTCCCGCGGCAATGAGAAGAACGTGGCGAAGTGGGTGCGCAACAACGCTTCGTTGAAGCCCATCAAACGGCCCAAGCCGAATTCATAGAGCTGATGCCGCAGCACCAACTCAATCGGCCAGAGAGCTTGCCAACCCCGTTGCGCCAGGGCCGCTGAGCCAAGGCTTGGATTGGCGAGAGCTACGGAAATGGCCTGGGCCAGATCAGGTCCCCTCCGCAACAGCGATCCCACCATGTAGCCCGAGGCCGGATGCACCATGCTCGCTGCACCCCCAAACGCCAGCACCGGTTGACTGCGATCCGGCAGCGGCAGGTTCATCGGGAAGAGGCAGAACTCTTCGTGGATCACCTCAATGATCTCCACGCCGCGCAGATCAAGGCGCTGCTGGAGCCGTCGCTTGAGCACGTCGTAGGGAACACCCGGTGCCAAGGCGAGTGAGGTTTCCTCCACGAAGAACACCCCATCGCCCAAATCCATCGCGTACAAAAACGTGGGCGGTTCGCTGCGCTGCTCCTCGCTGAGGTGATCGCAGCGGTAGTCCATCAACACAAACCGGCCTGGCTCAATCGGCGTTTTGGAGAAACGGCCCACCACGCCGTAGGCCGCCTGGCCCGCCACCGGCCCCTGATCTTGACGGCGAATGTGGGGCGTGCGCGAACCGGAGGCATCAATCACCAAGCGCGCCTGCAACTTGATTCCCGATGCGGAGCACACATTGGTGGTTGAGCCATTCACATCCACCCTCTGAACCGTGTCTTGATGCCAGACCACGCCCTCAGCCCGCTTCAGCCAATGGCGCTGCAGAGCAGCCCGATCGAACAGGCCGTAGTCGATCCCATGGGCATGGCTCTGATCCTGAGCCGTTGATCCACCTTCACCGAAATAACTGACGGTGTCCCTCCAACGGTGCTCCAGCAGCTGCTCAAGCCCCACCGCTTTGAGTTCATCGGCCCAGATGCCGTAGGTGTTCGGCCAAGGATCGTCGACCTGATTCGGAGCGATGCCAGCAACCGCAACACCCCGTTGGTTCAGTTCCGAGGCGATGCAGAGGGCAGCAGGACCACCCCCTAGCACCAGCACATCCAACGGCTCAGCCAAGGTCAGCTGTCCTGAGCGTCGTTTTCAGTATTAGTCGTTTCGGTGTCACTTGATTCACTGTCGTTCAACGTGTCGTCAGCGGGGTCGTCTTCCGCTTCCGGCGGCACCAACACCACCTTCAGCAGCCGGTCGCCCTTGTCGAGCTTCTGCAGACGCACCCCAGTGGCAGCTCGAGATTGCTGCGGGATGGCATCGGCGCTGGTGCGCACGATCACCCCCTTCTCGCTCACCAGCAGCAGCTCTTCACCGGCACCGAGCACGCTCAGCCCCACCAGCTCGTCGGTGTCGGTGCGGAACTTCATCGCCCGCAGGCCCATGCCGGCCCGCTTCTGCAGGCGGAATTGCGTCACCGGAACCCGTTTGCCCAGACCCGAGGCCGACGCCACAAGCACCCAGGGGCCCTCACTGGCGGCATCCTCTTCGTCTTCTGCGCTGGCGGCCACCTGATCGGCGAGTTCCACGGGCAGCACATCCATGCTCACCAGGGCATCGCCATCTCGCAGGTTCATCGACCGCACGCCGCGGGCCGTACGCCCCAAAGGCCGCAATTCCTCATCACTGAGGCGGAAATGGATGGTCATCCCGGCTTTGGAGCCAATCAAGACGCTGTCGCCCGGCACGGCCAGGCGAACCCAGGTGAGAGCATCGCCTTCCTCCAGGTTGATGGCGATCAGGCCATTGGAGCGAATGTTGCTGAAGGCCGAGAGGCGGGTGCGCTTGATGAAGCCACCTCGGGTGAGCATCACAAGGTCGGTGTCGTCGCTGAATTCCGACACCGGTATCAACGTGGTGATCGCTTCTTCCCGGGGGATAGGCAGCAGCTGCACCACCGGTGTTCCCTTGGCCGCACGACTGCACTGGGGAACGCGGTAAGCCGGCAGGGCATAGGACACACCACGGTCGCTGAACAGCACCAAGGTGTCGTGGTCGTTGCAGCTGATGAACAGCTTCACCGCATCTTCACCCTGGCTGCGGGTGCCCGCCTTGCCACGGGTGCCGCGGCTGGTGGCTTCAAATTCACTCACCGGCATCCGCTTGAGATAGCCGGTCTCGGTGAGCAACACTACCGAACGCTCGTTCGCGATCAGGTCGATGTCGGAGAGACCACCGCCGAGGTCGAGGATTTCGGTGCGGCGCCGCGTCGGGTAGCGCTCCTGCAGCTGACCGAGCTCGCTCTGGATGATTCCGAACACCCGCTCACGCCGGCCAAGGATGTCCTTGTAGTCGGCAATCTTGGTAACCAGATCCTCGTGCTCGAGCCTGATCTTGTCGGCTTCAAGAGCCGTGAGACGACGCAGCTGCATCTGCAGGATGGCGTCGGCCTGGATGTCGGATAGGCCATGGCGATCCTGCAGCTGTTGCCGTGCCGTGGCCGTATCGGGTGCAGCCCGGATTAGGGCAATGATCGGATCGAGCTGATCAAGGGCCAGCAGCAGGCCCAGCAAGATATGGTCGCGCTCTTCGGCTTTACGCAGCAGGTAACGGGTGCGGCGCTCGATCGTCTCGACCCGGAAGTCGAGGAACACCTCGAGCATCTTGCGCAGGGTGAGCAGGATCGGCTCACCATTCACCAGCGCCAGCATGTAGGCACTGAAGTTGCTCTGCAGCGGGGTGAGCTTGAACAGGTTGTTGAGCACCACCTGCGGGTAGGCGTCACGGCGCAGCTCCACGACTATCCGCATGCCATCGCGATCGCTCTCGTCGCGGATGTCGGAGATGCCCTCGAGCTTCTTGTCGTTAACCAGCTCAGCGATGCGCTCGATCAGCGCCGCTTTGTTGGTCTGATAAGGCAACTCGGTGATGATCACGGCATCGCGATCGGGGCGCCCCGGCGCCTCGATCGTTTCGATGTTGGCCACGCCGCGCATGGTCACCGAGCCGCGGCCACCCAGGTAGGTCTCGCGGATGCCTTCACGCCCGAGGATCTGTCCACCGGTGGGGAAGTCCGGGCCGGGAATCAGCTGGATCAACTCTTGATCGGTGATCTCGGGATTCGCGATCAGCGCCTGCAACCCGTCGATCAGTTCATTGAGGTTGTGGGGGGGGATGTTCGTCGCCATCCCCACGGCGATGCCCGCCGAACCATTCAGCAGCAGCTGCGGGATCCGCGCCGGCAGGACCGTGGGCTCCTGCTGGGAGCCATCAAAGTTGTCGGCGAAATCAACGGTCTCCGCCTCGATATCCTCCAGGAGACTGTCGGTAGTGAGCGCCCGCAACCGCGATTCGGTATATCGCATGGCCGCCGGTGGGTCGTTGTCCACCGAACCGAAGTTGCCGTGCCCATCGATCAGGGGCATCGACATGGAGAATTCCTGGGCCATGCGCACCAGGGCGTCATACACAGCGGTGTCCCCATGGGGGTGATATTTGCCGAGCACTTCGCCCACCACACGGGCGCACTTGCGGTAAGGCCTATCGCTGGTGAGGCCCAGCTCGTACATCGCGTACAGGATCCGGCGATGCACCGGCTTGAGGCCGTCGCGGGCATCGGGCAGGGCGCGACCCACGATCACGCTCATCGCATACTCCAAATAGGAGCGCGACATCTCATTGCGCAGGTCCGTCTGGATGATCCGATCGTCGGAATCGCCGGGACCGCCGCCTACAGGCCCCACAGAATCCGTCATACGTGCATCAGACGTCCTTTATCAGTCTATCTCGGACGATGGTGAGAGCAGAAAAGTCCGGATAAAATCCCGGAGCTTTCCACTGACGTGATGGGTCCTGTCGACGAGCCGCGCCCTGAAGCCGAAACCCCAGGCAGCGACCCCACGCCCGCTCCGGAGCCCTCGCCAGCTCCAACGCCGGAACCTGAGCCGACTCCGGCGCCCACTCCAGCCCCGACTCCGGCACCGACCCCCGCTCCAACACCAGCCCCGGTGATCGCCTCCACCGTGTCGATCCCTGCTCAGGAGAGCGCCGATGGAGAAGGCGGTGAATGGGAGCTGCTGGTGGGCAAGGTGAAGGACTGGCTCGAACAGAACGATCTGGCTGAGCTCTGGACAAAAGCCCAGCTGCCGCTGCGGGTGGTGGGCGGTTTGATCGTGTTCAGCCTGGTGTCGACGGTTTACTCCGGTGTGCTCAGCAGCATCAACAGCATCCCTCTGGTGCCAGGCCTATTGGAGCTGGCGGGCGTGATCTGGCTGGTGAACTTCGCCCTGCGCAACCTGATCCGCAACAGCGATCGGGACAACTTCATCAAGGGTGCCCGCTCGACATGGACCCGCGTGACAGGCCGATCAAGCTGAGCCGATCATCCCGATTGGTAGCTTGATCTGACTTTATTGAAGTCGCGCGGTGGACATTCAGCTCGGACGCTCCAAGACCGTTCGCCGGGCCTACGGAATCGATGAAATCGCTCTGGTGCCTGGGGGTCGCACGGTGGACCCCGAGGTCACCGATACCCGTTGGTCCCTTGGGGGAATCGAGCGCGAGATCCCGATCATCGCCAGCGCCATGGATGGTGTGGTGGACGTGGGCATGGCCGTTCGCCTGTCCCAACTGGGCGCCATCGGCGTTTTGAACCTTGAAGGTGTTCAGACCCGCTACGAAGACCCTAATCAGGTGCTGGATCGCATCGCCGCCGTCGGTAAGGACGAATTCGTCCCGCTGATGCAGGAGATCTACAGCCAGCCCGTACAAGAGGCGCTGATCCGTAAACGCATCCAGGACATCAAGGACCAAGGCGGCATTGCCGCCGTCAGCGGCACTCCGGTGGCCGCCATGCGTTTCGGCAAGGCCATCGCCGAAGCCGGAGCCGATCTGTTCTTCGTGCAGGCCACCGTGGTCTCGACGGATCACACCGGTCCTGCAGGCCAGGAGACCCTCGATCTGGAAGCCCTGTGCCGCGACATGGGCGTTCCCGTGGTGATCGGCAACTGCGTCACCTACGACGTGGCCCTGCAGCTGATGCGGGCTGGCGCCGCCGGCGTGATGGTCGGCATCGGCCCCGGTGCCGCCTGCACCTCCCGCGGCGTTCTCGGCGTGGGCATTCCCCAGGCCACCGCAGTGGCCGACTGCGCTGCCGCCCGGGCCGACTACGAACAGGAAAGCGGTCGCTACGTGCCGATCGTTGCCGACGGTGGCATCGTCACCGGCGGTGACATCTGCAAGTGCATCGCCTGTGGCGCCGACGCCGTGATGATCGGCTCCCCCATTGCCCGTGCCGAGGAAGCTCCCGGTCGGGGCTTCCATTGGGGCATGGCCACCCCAAGCCCGGTGCTGCCCCGCGGCACCCGCATCAATGTGGGCAACACCGGCAGCATCGAACGCATCCTGCGCGGCCCGGCCAAGTTGGACGACGGCACCCACAACCTGCTGGGCTGCCTGAAGACATCGATGGGCACCCTGGGCGCCCAAACCATCAAGGAGATGCAGCAGGTGGAAGTGGTCGTGGCACCCTCCCTGCTGACGGAAGGCAAGGTCTACCAAAAGGCCCAGCACCTCGGAATGGGCAAGTAAGGCAGGGCTAAGTTGGAGGTGTGCGGGCTTCGGCCCACACACTCCTCACACCCCCCGGCCCGGCGCGATCGGGCTTTCACTCTTTGTGGAGAGCGACTGTCACAGTTCCCTTCTCAGCAGGGAAGAGCTGTGTTTTCGCTCGGAACCGTTGCTAAATTCTCTCTAAATTCTCCTGCTCATATGTCCAGCGCTGCTGCTGTCACCGATGCATCCTTCGAGCAGGACGTGCTCCAGAGCGACGTGCCGGTCCTCGTGGACTTCTGGGCACCCTGGTGTGGACCCTGTCGGATGGTGGCTCCTATCGTGGAAGAGATCGCCAAGGAATTTGACGGCCAGATCAAGGTGTTCAAGCTCAACACCGACGAGAACCCCAACGTGGCCAGCCAGTACGGCATCCGTAGCATCCCGACACTGATGGTGTTCAAGGGTGGTCAGAAGGTGGACACCGTGGTGGGCGCTGTTCCAAAGGCAACCCTGTCAGGCACCATTTCCAAGTACCTCTGAATCCGTCTCCAGAACGGATCGACCGGTTGAGTCTGAACCTCGGGTTAATCGATTACGGCATGGGCAATCTCCACTCCGTGGAGAAATGCCTCGAGCGGCTTGACCAAGGCTGTTCGTTAATCCATAACGCCGGTCATCTGGACGGTGTTGATGCACTGATCCTGCCCGGGGTCGGCGCCTTCGACCCGGCTATGGCCAACCTCAGGGCCACCGGGCTGGTGCCCCACCTGCTCCGTTGGGGCCAAGAGGATCGTCCCTTGCTCGGCATCTGCCTGGGCCTGCAACTGCTGTTCGAGCAGAGCGATGAAGGGAGCGATCCAGGCCTCGGGCTCTTAGGCGGACGGGTGACACGCCTTCCCAGCAACAGCGGCGAACGCATCCCCCACATGGGCTGGGCTCCGTTGAAGCATCACAGCACCTGCCCGCTGCTCAGCAGCAATGCCCCCTCGGAGTGGGTGTATTTCGTGCACAGCTACGCAGCTGTCCCCACCGATCGGAATGACCTCAAGGCCTCGGCCCCCTTCGGCGATCAGGAGGTAACCGCTGTGGTCTGGCGGGGCCGAGTCGGCGCCTGCCAGTTCCATCCGGAGAAGTCGTCCGATGCCGGAGAACAGATGCTCAAGCGTTGGTTGACCTGGCTGCGCAACGGGGCTGAACCCTGCCCATGAGCGGTGGCGGGCAACTGCGACTCAGTGGGGGGCGACGGCTGCTGAGCCCCGGGGGTCGCACGGCTCGGCCCACCACCTCCAGGGTGCGCGAAGCGGTGATGAACATCCTTGCCCCGCACCTGCATGACTGCCGCTGGCTCGACCTCTGCAGCGGCAGCGGCGTGATGGGCTGTGAGGCCCTGCAGCGGGGTGCGCGCTGTGTGATAGCCGTTGATCAAGACCCGCAATGCATCCGGGTCAGCCGCAACAACCTCAGTGCAGTGGCGGCAAGCCGTTCACCGGCTCCGGAGATCCGCACCGAACGGCGGGAACTGATCGCTTGGCTGCGCAAGGGCTGGAGCCAGGAGCCCTTCGACATCGTCTATTTCGACCCTCCCTACGACCAGGGCCTCTACGAACCCTGCCTGATCGCCCTCGCCGAGGGGAGTTGGCTTCACCAGGATTCTCTGGTGGTATGTGAACACCGGTCCAACCTGAACCCAGAACCGGGCTCAGATTGGAGGGTTGTGGATCAACGCCGCTACGGCGTCAGCAGCGTGATGCTGCTCAGCCCCCCAGAGCGCTGCCACCACGGCGGTACTGATTCCATGCCGCCACGAACAGACCCATCAGCGTGACGGGGATCAGACCCAGAACGATGCCGCAGAGCAGAGGTTCGATCATCGCGTCGCGTCAACTATCAGAATTAGCGAGAATTCTCTCATTGGAACTCCAGGTCTGTGGTCCAGCCGTCACGAATTGCGGCCGAATCGGCATCAGCTGATGCAAATGATTCGAGCGATCGGGGTCGCGGCCTGATCGCCGCGCTCGTGGTGTCGGCTGCCACGGCTTGCGTTGTGCTTGTGCTCTGGGTGCTGGGCAGTGCCCAGCAGGACCCCTACATCAAGGCCAGCCTTGAGCTGCAGGGGGCCGTTGACCACGGCGGCCAGCTGTTCCGGATCAATTGCGCCGGATGCCACGGCCTTGCCGGCCAGGGGTTGGTGGGCCCTCAACTTCAGGGCGTCAGCAACCAGCTCAAAGACCCCGTTCTGGTGCACCAGATCATCAGTGGCGAAACTCCCCCCATGCCGAGCTTTGAGATGGAACCGCAATCGATGGCCGATCTGCTTGCCTACCTGCACACCCTCAGCTGAGCCGCTGCCTTGAATGCCGTTGTCGTGCTGGTGGAGCCGGCCGGCCCCCTGAACATCGGGAGCGTGGCCAGGCTCTGCGCCAATTTCGGGGTGAGCGAACTGCGGCTGGTGGTCCCCCGCTGTGACCACCTCAGCGATGAGGCCATGCTGATGGCCGTGCACGGCCAAGCGCTGCTTCAGGCCGCCGTGGTGGTTCCCGACCTGCTGACGGCCATCAATGACTGCCGCCGCATTGTGGGCAGCTGCGGACGCCTGGACCATGGCGAGATCCCCCTGCAAACACCCGAGCAGGCCCTGGGTTGGTTGCTGGCCAGCGATGGCAGCAGCTCCAGCTCAGGCGCCCCCGTGGCATTGGTGTTTGGACGGGAAGACCGCGGCCTCAGCAACAGTGAGCTGCGGCTCTGCCAGAGGGTTCTCTGCCTGCAGAGCGGGGAGGCCTATCCCTCGCTGAATCTCTCCCACGCCGTGGCGGTGGTGCTGCATGAGTTGGCCCGCCTCAACAGCGTGACCACTGAAACCCGCTGCATCGAGCCCCCATCGCCGGACCCTGCAGCCGCCAAGGCTCTTTCAGCATGTCTTGACGACGCCACCGACCTGCTGCTGGAGGCCGGTTTCCTGCTGGACCACACCGCCTCCGCCCGCATGGCCAAGGTGCGGGATCTGCTGCAACGCGCCACGGTGCGCACCGAAGAGGTGGCTTTGCTGCGGGGAATGGTGCGCCAACTGCGCTGGGCCATCCGCGCCAAGCGCCCCTAATCTCTGCCGAACAGTTACGGCTGAAAGGTTGAGCAGCAGTCGTTCGTCACGTCGCTCCGCCGGCTGGAAAGGTCCGGCCCAGCTCATCCTGCGGCTGGTGTTGATGGGGGTGGGTCTTGGACTGCTCACCGGCAGCGGCCTGCGGCTGCTGGCGCCGCGCGTTCAGCAACAGGAGATCACACTTCCCAGCTGGCTGGCCGATCAAGCGCTGATCACCACCCTGCTCGGTAACGCCGTGGAGCCGCCCAGCACTGAAAACGCCGCAGGGAAGCAAAATGCTCCTGTCGTGGCGAAGGGCCTGAAGCAGGCACGCTTCGCCCCCAGACAGGAAATCAGGGCGCTGTCGGAGCGCTGGCTGGAGCTGGCCGCGCAACAGAGCGATCTGCAGGCCAGCGCTTACATGCTGATCCTCGACGACGGGCGCTTTGCGGCCATGCAGGCCGAACGGCCGATGGCTGCCGCCAGCTCGATCAAGACGCCGATCCTGCTCGCAGTGTTGGAACTGCTGGATCAGGGAACACTGCAGTGGAACGAACCGCTCACACTCACCGAGGAGCTGGTGGGGGGAGGCGCCGGTTGGATGGCCTCCCGGCCCCTGGGCAGTCGCTTCCCCACCCATGAGGTGGCCACGGAAATGATCCGGGTGAGCGACAACTCCGCCACCAACCTGATGATTGCCCGGGCGGGGGGAATGGATGCGATCAACGCCCGCTTTCAGGAGCTGGATCTGCCCTCAACCGTGGTGAACAACTGGCTGCCGGATCTCGACGGAACCAACACCACCAGTGCCAGAGATCTCAGCCGGGCCATCGCCTTGGTAGATAGCGGTGAGCTGCTGGCTCCCCGCAGCCGGGATCTGTTTCGCGAGGTGATGGGCACGTCGATCACAAACACGCTGCTGCCCAGGGGCTTGATGCGCGGCCTCGGTGGCGCTCAGGGCGAACCGGACGCAAGCCTGGCCCGCAAGGGGTACCGCGTTTACAACAAAACAGGTGACATTGGCATCGCCTACGCCGATGCCGGGCTGATCGAACTCCCCGACGGACGACGCGCTGTGGCGGGATTTCTGGTGGAGGGCCCCTTCAATGATCCCCGATCCACCGAACTAATCCGTCGGCTCGCTGCTGCCATGGCACCGCACCTCAAACCCATCCTTGTTCCGGCCAAGCCATGAAGCTCGCTCCGCTGTTGTCTGCTGCCTGGCTGGCTGTTGCAACCATGCCCGGCGGTGCGGAGGTGATTGAGCGTAAGCAGAGCGTTCGCCCCCTGCCGGGAGGCCTTGATCGCGTGTTGATGGTGAACGACAACAACCCCGAACTGATCGAGGACGACGGCATCCTGATCTCGACCTTCCCCGATGGAAAGGCGGGGTCGGTTCCGGTGGTGCTCATCGGTCGCTTCGACCTGTTCAGCCACCACGTGTATGCCGGTGATGCGGAGGGCAGCCCCAGCTCAACCCTGTGGCTGGCGGTGCTGGCGGCTCCGCTGGGGAATGCTCCTGTGACCCTGCAGCTGCTCTCAGGCAGCACCTCGCTTTCGCAGGCCACAGGGCCCGGCCAGACCCAGGCCCCCTTCCTGCCCTTGCCGAGCCTGATGCCGGAAACCACCGACGTGGTGGCGTCAGGACCCGGCAGCCGTGTGGCCGGAGATCTGTTGGCCGGCCGTAGCGCAGCGGAACTCACCAACCGCCGCTGGAGCCTGACTCCGGGCGCACCCACACAGCTGCTGCTTTTACCGATTCCCGTGGCCGGTCTCGATCCCCCGCTCAACGGTCGCAACCTGCAACTGCGCTTCCACAGCACCGGGCCGGTGGCGATGGCCACCCTGGCCGCCCATCGCAAGGACGGGAAGGCTCCAAAGGAACAGCACTGGCTACAGCTGCTCAAGCACCAGCGCATGAGCAGCAAGGAGCACCAACCCACCCCACGGGGCAGCAAGGGCAAGATCATCTATTCAAGGGTGAGCGGTGTTCAGATCGGCAGCAGCTGGCGGGCCCGCATCACCGACCCGGGCAGCCCAGTGCTGGCCGCACCCACGGCCCCCATCTCCTGGCCGATCAGCAGCCTGGAGCGCGGCACCCTCGCCACCAACCAGGTGCAAACCGCAGAACTCAAAAGCTTTTATCCCGGCACTGCCTGGGCGGCCCATGGCAACTACGGGGTGGAGTACGACCTCACACTGCCGCTGCAAAACACTGGCTCAGCCGCGGTGACGCTGCAGCTGTCGCTGGATTCGCCCCTCAAAGGCAACAGCACCACCTCCCTGCTGCGCTTCCGCGATGACCTCAACGGTCCGGTGATGTTCCGCGGGCCTGTGCAGACCACGGGTCTGGAGGATCCAGAGGGTGTTTCCAAGGGACGCCAGACCCAGCACCTGGTGCTGCGCCAGGGGCAACAGGGGCCGTCCTTGGGACAGCTGATGCTCAAGCCAGGGGAGGCCAAGCAGGTGCGCGTTCGCCTGATCTATCCCGCTGATGCCACGCCACCGCAGGTCATCACCGTGCAGCCTGTGAAACAATCCTGAGCACGCCTGGAGAATTGCTCGTGACTGCACCCCGGAAGCGCAGGGTCTTCCCCTTCACTGCGGTGATCGGTCAAGAGGAGATGAAGTTGGCCCTGCTTCTCAACGTGATCGATCCGCGCATCGGCGGCGTGATGATCATGGGAGACCGTGGCACCGGCAAATCCACCACGATCCGTGCTCTAGCTGATCTGCTGCCGGACATCGACGTTGTCGCCGGCGATCCCTACAACAGCTCGGCCAGCGATCCCGACCTGCAGAGCAGTGAGGTGCGCGAGCGGATGCAACAGGGGGAAACCCTGAGCACCGAACCGCGGCAGGTGCCGATGGTGGACCTTCCCCTCGGTGCAACGGAAGACCGCCTCTGCGGCACCATCGACATCGAGAAAGCCCTGAGCGAAGGCGTGCGTGCCTTTGAGCCCGGCCTGCTGGCCAAGGCCAACCGCGGCCTGCTCTACGTGGATGAGGTGAACCTGCTGGACGACCACCTCGTTGACGTGCTTCTCGATTCAGCGGCCTCCGGCTGGAACACGGTGGAACGGGAAGGCGTCTCCGTACGCCACCCCGCGCGTTTCGTGTTGATTGGCTCCGGAAACCCCGAGGAAGGCGAACTCCGCCCCCAGCTGCTCGACCGATTCGGCATGAGCGTGGAAGTGCGCACCGTGCGTGATCCGGAGCTGCGGGTGCAGGTGGTGGACCAACGCACCTCCTTCGACAGCGATCCCGATGGCTTCAGCACCGCCGTGGAGGGCAATCAAAACGCACTGCAACAGCGGGTAGTGGAGGCACAGCAACGCCTCGACCAGGTGACCATCGATGAGGATCTGCGCCTGCGCATCTCCGCCGTCTGCGGCGAGCTGGATGTGGATGGTCTGCGGGGTGACATCGTCACCAACCGTGCCGCCCGGGCCCTAGCCGCCTTCGAGGGACGCACGGACGTGAGCGAGGAAGACGTGGCCCGCGTAGCCTCCTGCTGCCTGCGCCACCGTCTTCGCAAAGACCCCCTTGAGCAGGTGGATTCCGGCGACCGTGTAGTGAAGGTGTTCTGCAAGGTGTTCGAGCGCAGCGAAAGCAGCGACCGCGCTGATTTCGAACTGGCCCTAGCCGCCTGATCCCCCCAGAATCAGCCCATGCGGATCCTCGGCATCGACCCGGGCCTCGCCCGGGTGGGCTACGGGGTTATCGACATTCAGGACGGATGCCAGCGCATGCTCGATTGCGGCATTATCCAGACCGATTCCGGTCGCTCTGATGGTGATCGCATGGTTGAGATGGCTGGCGACCTGCGCCAGCTGATCCGGATCTGGCGCCCGGAACTGGCGGCCGTGGAGAAGTTTTTCTTCTACAGATCCAGCAACACCATCAACGTGGTGCAAGCGCGTGGCGTGGTGGTGATGACCCTGGCCCGCTTCAAGATCCCGATGGTGGAGTTTCCGCCCATGCAGATCAAACTCGCCGTGGCGGGGTTCGGCCATGCCGAGAAGGATGAAGTGCTGGAGGCGGTGATGCGGGAGTTGAACCTGGAGGAACCGCCCCGACCGGATGATGCGGCCGATGCCCTTGCGGTGGCGCTGACGGCCTGGTTGCAGCGATGAGCAGCAAGCCAACCCTGCGCCGTCACTTCAAAGCCCAGCGTCATCTGGGAGAAGCAGCCACGCAATCCATCCAGAACGCCGTGGCGGCGCTGATCGGCCAGTCCAACTGCGGCAAGCGCCATGTGGGGGTCTACTGGCCCCTTCCGGGGGAGGTGGATGTACGGCCGCTGCGGGATGGTCCCCCTCCGCCCTTGGCCTTGCCGGTGGCCGATGGCTGCGGCGGACTCATCTACCGGAGCTGGAGTGAGGAGCCGCTTCAGCCCGATGGCTGCGGCATTCCAGCTCCTGCCGCGGGAGACGCTCTGAAACCCGATCAGCTGGCGCTGCTGCTGGTGCCGGCGCTGGCGGTGGACAGCACGGGAATCCGCCTGGGCTACGGCGGTGGGTATTACGACCGGCTCAGGGCTGATCCCGCCTGGGCTGCCGTGCCGGCCTGGGTGGTTCTCCCCTCGACCTGCCTTGCGGCCGAGGCGTTGCCTCGAGAGTCCTGGGATGTTCCGTTTACCGGCTGGATCACGGAACAGGGTGCTGGTCGGCCCGCCTGAGGGGCCGCATCATGGGCACCATTGATCGCCCTTCCATGCTGCGTCTGCTGGCTCCACTGCTTCTGCTCGGCTCGGTGCTGCACGGCGCGGTGCTGGCCCCTGCCAAGGCCCATCAGATCGAAAGTGCTCTGCAGTATCTCGATGGCGATCTGCAATTGAGCAGCAGCTTTTCCAACGGTGAGCCCACGCAGGGGGCCGTTGTTCGCTTGCTCAATGCCGATGGCACGCCAGGGCAGGAACTGGGCCGCACCGATGCCGAGGGACGCCTGAGCCTCGATCTCAGCAGCGTGGATAACGGCACCATTGATCTCCAGGTGGACGGTGGTCCAGGCCACCGCGACTACCTCGAACTTCCCGTTCGAGACGGCGAAGTGAATCTGAATGAGGTGGTCATGTTCCCCTTCAGCCTGGTGATGGTGGGGCTGCTGGTTAGCGTGCGACGTCGAAACGACTGAGCCCCGCATGGCCACCAGCACCGGCAGTGATGCCCTCGACCGGATGGTGGAGCGCTTGGGCGGCACCGCCGATCCAAAACGCCGCTACGAGTACGTGCTCTGGTTGGCCAAGAAGCTCGCGCCCATGCCGGCCGAGGAGCAGACCGACGACATCAAGGTGAAGGGATGTGTGTCGCAGGTGTTTGTACGGGGTGCCCTCGATGAAGGAGTGATGCACTGGCAGGGGGACTCCGATGCACTGATCACCAAGGGACTTCTGGCGTTGTTGATCCAGGGGCTGGATGGATTGACGCCGGCCCAGGTTCAGGCTGTGGACCCGGCCTTCATTGCGGCCACAGGCCTGCAGGCCAGCCTGACGCCCTCCCGCGCCAATGGCTTCCTCAACATCCTCCTGGCCATGCAGGAGCAGGCCCGTCAACTGGAAAGCTGACCCGAGGGCTGTTCAGGACAGGAACAGAAGCCGAATCACGTCAATACATAGAGTCGCTCGCAAACGTTCCAACACGGATCACAGGGGATGGCAGCAAAGGTCGGCGTGGGTCTGCTGGGACTGGGCACTGTTGGGGGTGGAGTGGCTTCGATCCTCCAGAACCCCAGCGAACGTCACCCGCTGGTTGGTGAACTGGAGCTGATCCGTGTTGCCGTCCGCGATCTGAACCGCCCCCGGCCCGTGGCCCTGGACGAAAGCCTGCTGACCACCGACCCATCGGCGGTGATTCAGGACCCAGCCGTGGACGTGGTAGTGGAGGTGATCGGTGGTCTGGAGCCGGCCCGCAGCTTGATTCTCCAGGCGATTGCAGCCGGCAAATCCGTGGTAACTGCCAACAAGGCCGTGATCGCACGCCACGGTCAGGAAATCGCTGAGGCGGCGGCCGCCGCCGGGGTGTACGTGCTGATCGAGGCCGCCGTTGGTGGCGGCATTCCCATCATTGAGCCGCTGAAGCAGTCCCTGGGGGGCAACCGCATCAACCGCGTCAGCGGCATCATCAACGGCACAACCAATTACATCCTCACCCGCATGGCTGAGGAGGGAGCCGCCTATGACGCGGTGCTCAAGGATGCCCAGGAGCTGGGCTACGCCGAAGCCGATCCGGCAGCGGATGTGGACGGTCTTGACGCGGCCGACAAGATCGCGATCCTGGCCACCCTGGCCTTCGGCGGCAGCGTGGATCGCGCTGCCGTTCCCACCGACGGCATCAGTGGCCTGCAGGGCGTGGATGTTGATTACGCCAACCAATTGGGCTACGGCGTGAAGCTGCTGGCCGTGGCCGAGCGCATGGCTGAGAGCGGCGATCCCCTGCCCCTTTCCCTGCGGGTGCAGCCCACGCTGGTTCCCAAGGACCACCCCCTTGCGGGCGTGAACGGCGTCAACAACGCCATCCTTGTGGAAGGTGACCCCATCGGCAGAGTGATGTTCTACGGCCCCGGTGCGGGAGCCGGCCCGACCGCCTCTGCAGTGGTGGCCGACATCCTCAACATCGCTGGCATCCGCCAGGCCAGTGAAGGGCCGGGGAACGTGGATCCTCTGCTGGCGGCCAGCAGCTGGCGACCCTGCGCTTTGGTTGACTCAGGCGACATCCGCCAACGCCACTATGTGCGTTTCAAAACAAAAGACGCCCCTGGCGTGATTGGCAACGTGGGTGGCTGCTTCGGCCAACGCAACGTGTCGATCCAGTCGATCGTGCAGTTCAATGCCAGCGACGCCGGCGCCGAGATCGTTGTGATCACCCACGAAGTGAGCCAACGTCAGATGAATGAAACCCTGGACGCTATCCAGGCTTTGCCGGAGGTATCTGGCCTGGCCGCTCATCTCGGCTGCCTCTAGGAAGAGCTTCAGCCCTGGCGAATGCCCCCTGGCGTGCGTCAGAGTATCAAGAACTTTCACAGCACGGGCCTGAATTTTCAGATCTGTGCTCGAAACGGTTCATGCAGAACCTCACTTGTTCGAGTCCCGGTCAAGGCTGCTCCCTAGAGGAGGGGGTGAATCCGATGATGGTGCACCAGGGGGATTGCGTTAATCTTGATAGTGACGACGACACCTATCAAGTGATCGGCGTGGATGGTGACCACGACCGCTGCTGGGTGCGCCGCTGGCCCCTGCAGAGCAACGAGGGCTCACCAGTGTTCGAAATCTCGTTGGAAAGGATTCGCCAGGTTGGGTAAGGCGCTGTTGAATGGGCCGACCCGTGTTGGTTGAGACCCGTTGAAGCGCATCGATCGCCCCACGAGATTGATGTGCGGTGGCGCGCTGACGGCTCTGGCCTTGGCCATCACTCAGATGGGGTGTCAGGCCCCGCCTCCCACCAACCGCATCACGGTAGCCTCAGCGGGCCGAATCAGCTCCCTGGATCCAGCCCAGGCCAGCACCCTCGGCGCCACGCAGCTGATCAGCGCCCTGGGGGATCCGCTCTATCGCCTCAGGCGGGATGGCTCTCTGGAACCTCGCCTGGCGGCATCGGCCCCCGTTCTGAGTGATGGCGGTCGCACCGTCACGGTTCCCCTGCGGACCGATGTGCGTTTTCACGATGGAACGCCGTTCAATGCCGCAGCCATGGCCTTCAGCCTGCGGCGCTTCCTCGAGATCGGAACCCTCAGCTATGTGGTGGGCGATCGGATTGCGGCGGTGGAGGAAGCCGACAGCCACACCCTGCGGCTGCGCCTCAGTCGCCCCTCCACATCCCTGCAGGGCCTGCTGACGTCGATCAACCTCACCCCGATCTCACCAACGGCCTACAGCAACCACCAAGACCGTTTTCTGCACGACCGCTTTGTGGGGACAGGCCCATACAAACTGGGCCGCTTCAGCGAACATCAGCAACGCTTGGAGCCCTTTGCCCAGTACTGGGGTGAGGCGCCGCGCAACAACGGCCTCGATCTGATCACGCTGAGCAACTCCACGGCGCTCTTCGGAGCATTGCGCAGTGGCGAGGTGGATCTGCTGCTCTCCGCCTCGATCGACGAAGACCAGCGCCACACCATGCATGAACGGGCCAGCGCGGGGGAGCTGCACGAGTCGGTGGGTCCGGCGATGGAGATCGGCTACATCACCCTGCTGAGCAACCGTGAGCCATTCCAGGACCCCAACCTGAGGCGAGCCCTGGCCGTCAGCCTGAACCGAAGCGAGATTAGTGAACGGGTGAGCTACGGGCTGCGCCGTCCGCTGCGGGCGCTGGTGCCCCCCAGCCTGGCCGGTGGCGCTATGGCCCCATGGCCCGAACACAACCCCGAGCAGGCCCGCGAACTGCTCCAGACAGCGGGCTACTGCAACGGCAGCACCCTGCGCTTTCCGCTCACCTTCCGCTCCAACGTGCCCGCCGACAAATTGCTGGCCCTCACCTGGCAGGCCCAGGTGCAACGGGACCTCTCGGACTGCCTGGCGTTGGATCTGGATGGCGTCGAATCCACCACCATCTACCGCCAACTGGGTGAAGGTGCCTTCAAAGCCGTGATGCTGGATTGGCGCGGCAGCTACCCCGATCCGGAGGCCTATCTGACGCCGCTGTTGAGCTGCACCTCGGTGGAGGGCAATATCTGCATGGAGGGAGAAGCAGCCATCAGCGGCAGCTTCTGGAGTGCCCCCGGATTGCAGACCGCCCTGCTGAAATCCGACACGCTGACGGACTATGCCCGCCGCACCGCCCTGGATCGTGTGGACCATCTCTCCGCCGACGGTGCCGCCTACATCCCCGTCTGGCTGGATTCACCTCGGGCCTGGGCCCAGCTGAACCTCCACCCTCCACGATTTGATGGCAGTGGTCAGCTGATGCTCGCTGAGCTGGAGCGCCGCCAGGACGGAGGATCAAAGAAAAGAGCGATGAACAGGGGAGCGACGAACAGCGGAGCGACGAAAGACTGATGGGACGCGCCCGAGACCTTGCCCGCTACAGCGCCACACGCCTCGCCCTGGCGCCATTGATGTTGTGGCTGATCGCCAGCCTGGTGTTCCTGTTGCTCCGCGTCGCCCCAGGGGATCCCGTTGATGCGGTGCTCGGCAGCCGTGCCCCCGCCGCCGCCAAAGCCGCCATGCGAGCTCGGCTGGGCCTGGATCAATCGTTGCTGGATCAGTACCTCAGCTATCTCAACGGATTGATCCAAGGCGATCTGGGGCAGGCCCTGATCAACCAGGAGCCGGTTCGAGCCATCATCGGCAAAACCCTCCCCGCCAGCCTAGAACTGAGCGTGATCGCCCTGGTGTTGGCTGCTGTGGTGGGGCTGAGCATTGGCTTCAGCGGCATTGCCCGGCCCGAGGGAAAGATTGACCTGGGCGGACGCCTCTACGGATTGGGCACCTATGCCCTGCCGCCCTTCTGGATGGCCATGCTGGTGCAGCTGGTGTTCGCCGTCAGCCTGGGCTGGTTGCCGGTGGGCGGACGCTTCCCCCCAAGCCTTCTCCCCCCCGAGGGCAGCGGATTTTTCCTGCTGGACAGCGCTCTAGAAAACAACTGGGCCGCTTTCCGAGGCACCGTGCGTCACCTGATCCTGCCCGCGGGGACCCTGGCCCTGCTGCTCAGCGGCACCTTCACGACCGCCCTGCGACTGAACCTGCGACGCACACTGCGCGGCGACTACGTGGAAGCGGCGCGCAGCCGCGGTCTGAGTGAGCGCCAGGTGATCCTGCGCCACGGGCTGCCCAATGCTTTGCTGCCGGTGCTCACCATTGCTGGCATCACCGTGGCCTCATTGATCGGTGGGGCCCTGCTGATTGAAGTGACCTTTTCCTGGCCAGGCATTGCCTTGCGGCTGCAGGAAGCCATCAACCAGAGGGACTACCCCGTCGTTCAGGGGATCGTGGTGGTGATCGCCGCCCTTGTGGTGCTAGTGAGTGTTGCTGTTGACCTGCTGGTGGCCGCCCTCGATCCACGGGTGCGCTACTGATCCAGCAGCTGCAGGGCCCTGCGATGGCCCAAGCGATGCCAGCGCGTCTTGGAACTGGCGTCCATCAGATGAACGGCATCGTTGCGGGGTGACATGGAGTTCAGGGAATCAAGAAAACCGATGACTTCATGGGCAATCACCCGTTGAACGCTGAGGGGGTTGACGCCCACCAACTCTTCGCCGAGCCGGAAGATGTCGTCCCCCTCTGACGCCTTGCCCTGGCCATCCACGCGAATCGGTGAAAAGTGACTGGCCCCCTCCACAACCACCACCCGACTGGCGGGATGCGCCGCCAACCCAGCCAAAAGAGCCAGCTGCTCATCCAGAGGAGGGGTGATCAGATCGAGGGTGCCACCCACCATCAACAGTGGAATCGACAACGCCCGACTGGTGCGGTGCGGCCAGATCAACCCACCAAAGCTGTTGAGCCCCACCACCGCACGTGGCGGCGAGTCCATTTCTTTGCCATCGAGCACATGGCCTGCCGCCAGTTCGCACTGGAGCACTTCCGACAGGTTGGTGAGGGGCAAGCCCGCCAGGGCCGCTTCACAGCGCTGGGACATCCCGGGCACCAGCTTCGCCCCACTGGCCAGGAGGGCCGTTAAGGCACCCAGGGAATGGCCCATCAGCACCACCTCGGTCCCGGGGATATTCAAATCACCCCGTTGTTGCGCCTCCAGCACCGCCGCCAGGTCAGCCAAGCGATCACCAAGTGCTAAGGCACCATCAAACGATCGACGCCCCTCCAGCAAACCCTGAACAGCGGCGGCATCGCTGCCGGGATGCTCAAGCACCAGCACGGGCCAGCCAGCCTGCATCAGCGAACGCGCCAGCCAGTGAAAGTGGTTGGGATCCCCGCCCAGCCCCGGCATCATCAAGACCCATGTCTGATCCGCTCGAGGCGACTCGGGGATCCAACGTTCCAGCCGCAATGGATGTGAACGATGGCCTACCGCAAGCGTTGCGCGACGGGGCGCATCAGCCGAGGCAGAACGCTCCCAGCCCTTGAGGGGCTGCAGCCGAGCCTCTTCCTGAGCCAAAGCCCGCATCAAGGCCTGATGGCGCTTCAATTCCAGCCGCCAGCGATTGGCAGCAGCCACCAACGCATCCAGATCAAGACGCAACTGTGGGGTGGGCAACGCCTCGAACACATCCAGTGTTGAAACGGTTTCCTGCCGTTCGAGCAACTGATCCAGCGTTGCGAGCACCAGCGAACGGTTGATGCGCTCTCCATCCTCCACACGAATCAATTCCCCCAGCGCATGCAGCAGCGGCCCCGCCCCCCAGCTGCTGAGCAGCTGACGCCCGAGGCTGCGGCGGGAGAGTACCGGAGCCTGGAGCAGACGGATCAGCCCCTTGCGGCTCTCGGGGGCGAGAAGCCCCATCCAGGTGGACAACTCCGATCGCGAGAGCTGCGCTGGATCAGCCGTGGGGGAACGCACAAAGGCGCCGTGTTCCTCCACCGAAACTGGAAGAACCACGCCGTCGATCTTGACCTCCACACGTTCTGTGGAGCCGACAGGCCACGATCCGCACGTGCTGAGCAGCAGACTGCCCATCAAGCCCATCGCGATGCATCGTCCTGTTAAGCGTCCGCGCAGCAACGCCTGATCCCCTGCGGTGGTGGACCCAGTTTCCATCACCCCTAAGAAACGTCACCCGACTGAGGTTCCTGGCGTCCATCGGTGCCGGCGGAGTGATGTTCATGACGCCGCTTATCTTTCATGCGATCGACTTCTCAGCCCGTGAAGTGGGAAGCGGCCTGGCCGTCTCTGCCCTGATCGGCACGGTGGTGCGCTTGCTGAGCGGTGCACTGCTCGATCGGGGCATCCGCTGCTCCTGGCCAGTGAGGGGCACAACCCTGTTGGCCATTGCAGCTGATCTAGTCCTGCTGCAGGCCGACAACTACAACAGCTACCTGCTCGGACAACTGCTGCTGGGCTGTGCGGCAGGTCTGTACTGGCCTGCCATCGAATTGGCCGTTCCCCTGAGTTGCGGCAACCTCCCCTCCGGACGGGGCTACGCCCTGGTACGAAGTGCCGATGCTCTGGGGATCGGCATCGGCACGCTGATCGGAACCGCTGCCGCCACCCTGGGAATGCTGCGGACGGTGTACATCGTTGAAGCGGTGTGCATGGGCGCTGTATTGGTGCTGATCAGCCTTGTTCCGCTCCAGGACGGTCCGCCTTATCGCAACCTCAACGGCAATGGCACGGTGCCGGTTGGTCAACGGCCACGATCAACGGCCCGGCTGCCTTGGTTGCTTCCCATGATGCCTGTGCTACTGGTCAGTGTGGTGGCCACAGGGATCCTGGCCCTTCAACAGAGTGCGCTTCCCCTCGATCTGGTGCGCGGCGGGCTGGTGCGACCGGCCCTGAGCGAAAGCCACAGCAGTGCCCTGATCGCCCTTCAGTTGACCTTGCTGGTGAGTCTGCAGTGGCCGGTGGGCCGTTGGCTGGCGGAGCGCAGCGTTGCCTTCGGCCTCGGCTTGAGCCTGGCGGGATTCAGTCTGGGCTGCAGCCTCATTGCCCTTTCCTCGCTGTTCGAAAACGGAACGATCCTGGTGCTGGCTGCCCTGCTGCCGATGGCCTTCGCCCAGGCCGCGTTCCTGCCTACGGCCACAGAAGCCGTAATTGAAGAGACACCCCCAGAACACCGGGGGTTGGCGATGGCGCTGTTTTCCCAGTGCTTCGCCATCAGCGCCATCGTGGCACCCCTCGCTGGAGGAGCATTGCTCGACCTTCAAAACAATGGCCTTCTGCTCTGGTTATTGATGGGTGGGGCCTGCCTGGTCGTGCTCCCCACCCTGCGCACGCTCGAGCCGCGCTACGGGGTGACAGCAACAGGCCAGGACATCGCCCCGCCGGAACGACAACGCTTTGACGCTCTGGCAGGCGGTTCAGGTCAACAACATCGATAAGAACTGACGACAGAGGATGAAGACCATCCGAGGGCCAAGAGAAGGCCATCTCTCAGTTAAGTGCTGAAGTTAAATACTGAAGAAGACCTTTGGGCTGCGAAATTACTGTGGTTTTTGCGGTTCAAATTCCGTCCTCTAACGAATCTCGGCACTAGTTGGAATCTCTCTGCCAATGCTTTTTCCATAAGTGCAAAGATGATGTTGTCGCTGATCACGCCTGACAGAAGTACAACCAGGATGTGCGAAGCAACCCCAACAACAGCAACCACTAGATTTGCTCATGCTGGTAATTGGGAGTAAAAACAGTTACTTTAAAGACTAGTGATGTTGCAGAACGGAAGGAGCAGACAAACTTCCCGATTTAGCACTTTATCGCCAGGAGAAGTTTGACAACGCAATATTCACTAAATAAAATATCCAAACAGCTAATACTGTTCTGAGTGATTAAGCTTTATTTTTGCACTTTGGTGAGGGCGATGAACAAGGCTGGTTTGTTGGCTTTTTTGAATTATGCAATCACTGCGGCTTGACTGTTGGATGGATTAAATATAGATTGGCAGTCATTAATGTTTTCAAACTATGGCAGGTTTTGGAAATAAATATATTAAGAAACACGATGAGAAATCGCAAGCTTGCCATGACGGAAACGGAGACGCAAAGGCTTCTTACAAAAAAGCACTTGATTGTCATCTAAAAGGAAGTCTTAAAAGTGCTGAAAAGGAGTACAGGAAGGCGATAAAATTAGGCTTACTAGAGCCAGGTATTTATTCTAATCTAGGACTAATCTGTAAAAATAGCGGCAGAATAAATGAAGCAATTTTGCTATTCAAGAAAGCAATTTCAATAAGTCCTGAGCACCCAGATGCTTATGCTAACTTGGGATTAATATATAAGAATTTAGGAGATTTCGAGCAAGCTATTTGTCTTACTCTTGAGTCTTATAAGCTTAAACCCTTAGACCCATTAATCCTGATGAACCTGGGTGGTATCTATCAAGATCTAGGCAGGCTTGACCAAGCCTTAGAATTTACGCTTAAATCCTTAAATCTGAAGCAGGATAATTCAATTGCTCTTGGCAACTTAGGCAGTATTTTCAAACAACTTGGTCGTTTTGATGAAGCACTTAGTTCAACTCTTAAATCACTTGAATTAGAACCTAAAAATCATAATACTCTTCTAAATTTAGGTGTAATTTATACAGGACTTGACAAACTTGACCAAGCTCTTGAATGTACTATCCAATCCTTAGAGATAAAGCCAGATAATCCGGATGCGCTGATGAATCTGGCTGTAATTTATAGAAAAATCGGATCTCCAGACCGCGCTCTCCCCCCTATTCTTAAATATTCAGAATTGAAACCTAACAACCATCTTGCCTTGTTGACTCTTGCTGGCATTTATATAGATCTAGGAGAGCTTGATGATGCATTAATTTATGCCTTAAAATCATTTGATTTGAACCCAAAAAATCATACTACTTGTTTGGTCCTAGGCAATATTTATAGAGACCTTGGTCGCCTTGATCAAGCTATTTTTTTTACCCATAAGTCTCTGGAGTTAAATTCCGATAATTCAAATGCTCATATGAATTTGGCCTTAATTTATAAAACTATCGGTAGTTTCGACAAAGCTTTGGCTTCAATTCTTAGTTCATTAGATATAAATCCTAGTAATTCTAATGCTTATGCAAGCCTAGGGAATATTTATTCATACCTAAAAGATTACGATAAAGCAATTCATGCTTATAAAAAGGCATTTGAATATAATCCGAGCATTGAGAATGAATGCCGTGCAAGACTGGGGTTTCCATATATTGTTGATCATGTCGATGAAGTATCTATTTTGCGATCAGAATATATGGAAAATGCGAGATCAATATTTGACTCAAAAAAAGAAAAGACTGTAAGCAACTTTTTAAACCTAGGTTTGTTTATGTTGCCATATCAAAATGGCAAAGATGATAAACAATTCTTGGAAGAGCTAGGTAAACTAGTTTCCCCCTGGCTTCAAGTATCAGAAAGTCAAGGATCAGAAGACACTGAGATAATCCAGCACCAAGAATCCCAACTTTTTGCTGCCGGTGCTCAAAGAGTGGGCTTTTACTTTGACAATACACATAGTGGTCATGTTGTCTTCAGGCATTATTTTAATATCGTTAAAAGTTGCCATGAAAGTGGTTTAGAAGTCGTCATTATCAAGGGCCCAAATGCTTCTAATCAGGATTGCGCTGAACTAGAAAAACATTCCACATGTGTCACTCAAATATCGTCAAACTTGGAAAATTCAGTTAAGATTCTAAAAAACCTAAGTCTTCAAGTTCTGGTTTACACGGAAATCTTTTCTTCGCCTGTGCCTTACTGCCTGGCGCATAATAAAATTGCAGCGACTCAGGTAGTTTTACCTGGAAATCTTATCACTACAGGCATTCCAAATGTAGACTATTTTATATCAAGCGAATACATGGAAACAAATGATTCGCATAAGCTATACAGTGAAAAACTGATTCAGCTAAAGGGTATGCCTCACGGCATTACTGATATATCGTTGGCGACTTGTAATGGCAATCGTAGTAATTTTAACTTGCCTGAAGGCGCGCAGATATTTGGACTATTGCACAATCCTATAAAATTTCACCCAGATTGGGATCAACTTTTAGAAAAAATAGCACAACTAGATAGCAATTCAATTTTTCTTCTTACAGGCAAAAATACTAAACCTCATGGCCTTCTTGTTGAAAGATTGAAAAAGAATGCCCCAACTTTCTTATCACAATGTAGATCATTTACACGCATGGGTATTGTTGATTATTTTCACCTCCTTTCATGCGTCGATGTAGTTCTTGATCCAATCCATGTGGGATGTGGTACTACTTCGATTGATGCTTTAAGCATGGGAATTCCAATTATATCGAAGCCAGAAGATGTGCCTCGTACTCAGATTGTGCAAGGCCTTTATAAGCTTATGGATATAAAAGAAGCTCCTATCGCTCGCTCAGATTCAGAATACGTTTATTGGTGCGATAAAATGTCAAGAACCCGCACAGAATACCGAAATCTTAGTCAAAAAATAAAGTCAAGATTCGCTAGAGTCTCGAATGAAAATAAAAAATCAACAGTTCAACTCGTCAAAGCAATAAAAAGCTGGATGGTATAAACGCATAAACCTCTTGGCCCTTATAGTTCATTTTAGCCGAAAATGAATAGTATTGAAGGTTGGCAATTTCTGCACTTTTTCTTTAGATCTATAGGTTCAAAGAGGGGGGGGGTTGCTATTATTTGATATCTCAACCAGGGAACAGATGTGCACGCTCTATGGACGTTCCAAGGAATGATCAGCAGCCAAACTTTGTTAACCACGGCACCGTAAAAGCAAGATCAGGTCGCTCGATCAAATGGTTCACGGCAATGCTGCTTGCCGTAATGCTGACGCCGCTTGCCAGAGCCGCTCAGCAGGATGAATGGACATTGGTGGCTTACGTAGAGAGCAAGAAAGCGGCTTACCTGGTTCTGAGGACAATCACCCAGGAGATCGAACTAATTCCGGTTGAATCCCTGCATCAGTGCGAGAAAATTGGAAGTGAGATCATGAAGGGTGGAAAGTTGAGCAAGTTCCTTAAGGGATACAAATGCATTCCAGGTTTGCTTTAAGCGAACCAACTAGAGTTCACTGATATTTCCCGAATCAGGTGCTCTTGAAAAATCAAAGGTCTCTAAAGGGAATGTCTAGGCAATCAAATGCTTTGACTAAACGTTGAACAGAAACTCCATCACATCGCCTTCATCGACCACATACTCCTTCCCTTCACTGCGCAGCCAGCCTTTGTTGCGAGCTTCCGCCAGTGAGCCGGCCTCCAGCAGCTTCTCCCAACCGATGGTCTGAGCGCGGATGAAGCCCCGCTCGAAATCGGTGTGGATTACACCGGCAGCCTGGGGAGCTGTCATACCGGCTTTGAAAGTCCAGGCCTTTGTTTCCTTTTCACCGGTGGTGAAGTAGGTGCGCAGCCCGAGCAATCGATAGGTGGCCCGAATCAGGCTTTGCAGACCGCCTTCCGTCACCCCGAGGCCTTCCAGATAGTCCGCGGTTTCCTCATCTCCCAGTTCCACCAGCTCCGCTTCCACCTGGGCAGAGATCCGTACCGTTTCGGCACCTTCCTTGGCTGCCAGTTCAACCACCTCGGTGCAGAAGGTATTGCCCTCTGCCAGGTCGTCCTCACTCACATTGGTGGCGTAGATGATCGGCTTAGCGGTTAAAAGACCCAAGGGCTTGATCATCGCCGCTTCTTCATCGTTCAGATCGACACTGCGGGCCGCACCACCGTTCTCGAGCACCGCCTGAATCCGTTCAAGAGCAGCGTCTTCCACCTGTGCTTCTTTGCTGGTGCGCATCTGCTTCTTGAGACGCTCTCGGCGCTTCTCAATCTGAGCCAGATCCGCCAGACCCAGCTCAAGATTGATCACCTCCGCATCCCGGGAGGGACCCACTGACCCTGAAACATGGATGACGTCATCGTCCTCGAAGCAGCGGATCACGTGAACGATCGCGTCCACCTCACGGATGTTGGCAAGAAACTTGTTGCCCAGACCCTCGCCCTGGCTGGCGCCTTTCACCAGACCAGCAATGTCGACAAACTCCATCCGGGTCGGAATGGTGTCCTGGCTTTTGCTCAGTTCTGTGAGCCGGTCCAATCGTTCATCGGGCACAGCCACGGTGCCGACGTTGGGCTCGATCGTGCAGAACGGAAAATTGGCAGCCTGCGCCTGAGCGTTGGCGACCAACGCATTGAACAAGGTGGACTTGCCCACGTTGGGCAATCCGACAATTCCAGCTTTGAGCATCGGCGGAATCTACCGGCCAGCGGCGAGACTGTTGTGAAGTTTTGTGGGCCCATGCTGCAGTCCTTGCGCTCCCCTGCGTCCCCATCGCCTGAAGCAGAGCTGGCCTCAGAGGCAAAAGCACGATCCATACGGCCCAAAACCGCGATGGTGGGATTGCTGCTTCTAGCCCTGGGCGGGGGTGGGCTGCTGCTGCGTTTCGGTCCCTGGAGCAACCGTCAACGGGATCTGACGCCCTTCACCACCACAGCTGAACGCGGCGTGCTGTCTGGGGTGATCAGCGCCAGCGGCGAACTGCAGGCTCAGCAGAAGGTGAACGTGAGTCCGCGCCAGCCAGGTCTGCTGGCGGAGCTGATGGTGGATGAAGGGGATGTGGTGGAGAACGAGCAGGTACTGGCGGTGATGGATCGCGGCGATCTCGATGATCGGCTGCAGGAGAAGCAGGCTCTGCTGCGTCAGGCCGACGCCAATTTCAAGAGCAGAAAAGAGGAATTCGAGCGTAAAAACCAGCTATTTGCCAGCGGCGTGATCAGCGCTGACGAATTCAGTGGTGCCCGCTTCGACCTGCTGGCCAGGCAGGCGGGCCTGGTGGCAGCCCGAGCACGGGTCGAGCAACTGGAACAGGAGAGCCGCGAAAAGACGATCCGCGCCCCCTTCTCAGGAACCATCACAGCGCGCTACGCCGAACCGGGGTCGTTTGTGACCCCGACCACAGCCGCCTCGGCCACAGCCGGTGCCACCAGCGCTTCGATCGTTGAGCTCTCGCAAGGCTTGGAGGTGAGGGCCCGCGTTCCAGAAAGCGACATCGGCCGCATCGAGCCCGGCCAAACCGCCGAGATCCGGGTGGATGCCTATCCCGATGAGCGCTTCCAGGCAACGGTGAGTGAGGTTGCCCCCCGCGCCGCGAAAGAGAACAGCGTCACCTCCTTCGAAGTGAAGCTGAACTTCGTCAACCCGCAGAACAAACTGAAGATCGGCATGACCGCCGACATCAATTTCCAAACCGGGAACAGTGCGCCCAAAATCCTGGTACCCACCGTGGCGATCACCCTGGAAGACGGCCAACAGGGTGTGTTGCTGGTGGATGAATACCAGCAACCACGTTTTCAGCCGGTGGAACTGGGCAACAGCAGCGGCGACAAGACTGCAATCCTGAACGGTCTCGAATCAGGAACTCGCGTGTTCATCGATCTGCCCCCCTGGGCTGATCGCCGCGATTGATCCACCCACATTTTCAACACCGTCATGCCCGAGGCCACCGTCAAGCCCCTTCTGCTGCTTGTGGATGGCCATTCCCTGGCATTCCGCAGCTTCTACGCCTTCAGCAAGGGAGGGGAAGGCGGTCTGGCCACCAAAGACGGCCGGCCCACCAGCGTGACCTATGGCTTTCTCAAAGCCTTGCTGGACAACAGCAAAACACTGAAGCCTGAAGGCGTTGCCATCGCCTTCGACACGGCCGAGCCCACCTTCCGCCACAAGGCTGACGCCAACTACAAGGCCCACCGGGATGTGGCGCCTGAGGTGTTCTTCCAGGACCTCGAACAGCTGCAGCAGATCCTCGAAACGCACCTGCAGCTCCCCCTCTGCATGGCACCGGGCTTCGAAGCCGACGATGTGCTGGGAACTCTGGCGAACCGAGCGGCCGACTCGGGATGGGGCGTGCGGATCCTTTCGGGAGACCGCGACCTGTTCCAGCTGGTGGATGACAGCCGCGACATCGCGGTGCTTTACATGGGTGGCGGCCCCTACGCCAAAAGCAGTGGCCCAACGCTGATCCACGAAGAGGGGGTGCTCGGCAAGCTCGGCGTGATGCCTAACAAGGTGGTGGACCTCAAGGCCCTCACCGGTGATAGCTCCGACAACATCCCCGGCGTGCGCGGGGTTGGCCCGAAAACAGCCATCAACCTGCTGAAAGACAACAGCGACCTCGACGCGGTGTACGCCACCCTCGAGCAGGTGGAAGCCGAAGGGCCGAAAGCCAGTCGGGGCGCCATCAAAGGTGCACTTAAAGAGAAGCTGCGCGCCGACCGCGACAACGCTTACCTGTCGCGCAAGCTGGCCGAGATTCTCGTGGATGTTCCCCTGCCCAAGGAACCCAGCCTGCCGCTGTCGTCGGTGGATGCCGACGGCCTGAGCAGTTGCCTGGAAGACCTCGAACTCAACAGCCTGCTGCGCCAGGTGGGTAGCTTTGTGGCAGCCTTCTCTGAAGGGGGCTACGGGGCTAACGCAGAGGCTGCTGCAGCCAAGACCCCCCGCCGTTCAGCCAGCTCGGAACAGCCAGCTGCCGAAGCCGCAAGCGCAGCGGCAACCCAAGAGGACGTGGGGCTGCCGGCCCTGAAGCCGCAGCTGATCCAGACCGAAACGGACCTGGACGCCCTGGTGCAGAGGCTGATGGCCTGCACCGACAGCGGCCTGCCTGTGGCCTTCGACACCGAGACCACCGACCTCAACCCGTTCCGCGCCGAACTGGTGGGCATCGGCATCTGCTGGGGAGAGACCCTGGACGCGCTCGCCTACATCCCGCTGGGCCACAAAGGCAACGAAGACAGCAGCCCGGAACAGCTGCCGTTGGAAACAGTGCTCACCGCCCTCGCCCCCTGGCTGGCCAGCAGCAACCACCCCAAGACCCTGCAGAACGCCAAATACGACCGTTTGATCTTGTTGCGGCATGGCGTTGCCCTGGAGGGCGTCGTGATCGACACGCTGCTGGCCGATTACCTGCGGGATGCCGCAGCGAAACACGGTCTGGAGCTGATGGCCGAGCGGGAATTCGGGTTCCAGCCCACCGCCTTCACCGATCTGGTGGGCAAAAAGCAAACCTTCGCCGATGTGCCGCTGGAGCCCGCCAGCCTGTACTGCGGCATGGACGTGCACGTCACCCGTCGCCTCGCCCTGCTACTGCGCCATCAGCTGGAGGCCATGGGCCCCCAGCTGATGCCCCTGCTGGAGCAGGTGGAGCAGCCGCTGGAACCGGTGCTAGCCCGGATGGAATCCACCGGAATCCGCATTGATGTGCCCTATCTCCAGGGCCTTTCCGAGGAGATGGGCTCCACCCTGCAGCAGCTGGAATCCGACGCCAAAGCGGCCGCGGGAGTGGACTTCAACCTGGCGTCACCCAAGCAACTGGGGGAGCTGCTGTTCGACACGCTTGGCCTGGATCGCAAGAAATCCCGGCGCACCAAAACCGGCTTCAGCACCGACGCCACCGTGCTGGAAAAACTCGGCAACGACCACCCGGTGGTGCCCCTGGTGCTGGAGCACCGGGTGCTCAGCAAGCTCAAGAGCACGTACATCGACGCCTTGCCGCAGCTGGTGGAGGCGGAAACCGGGCGAGTCCACACCGATTTCAATCAGGCGGTGACGGCAACGGGACGGCTGAGCAGCAGCAACCCCAACCTGCAGAACATTCCGGTGCGCACCGAGTACAGCCGGAGGATCCGCAAGGCCTTCCTGCCGCAAGAGGGCTGGACCCTGCTCAGCGCTGATTACTCCCAAATCGAGCTGCGCATCCTCACCCACCTCTCGGGCGAAGAGGTGCTGCAGGAGGCCTATCGCAGCGGCGACGACGTGCACGCGCTGACTGCCAGGCTGCTGTTGGACAAGAACGAGGTCAGCCCGGACGAGCGTCGGCTCGGCAAAACGATCAACTTCGGTGTGATCTATGGCATGGGAGCCCAGCGCTTCGCCCGAGAAACCGGCGTGAGCCAGAGCGAAGCCAAGGAGTTCCTGGCCAGGTACAAGCAGCGCTACCCGAAGGTGTTCGCCTTCCTCGAGCTGCAGGAGCGGCTCGCCCTCAGCCGCGGTTACGTAGAAACGATTCTCGGCCGCCGGCGGCCGTTCCACTTCGATCGGAACGGCCTGGGGCGGCTACTGGGCAAGGCCCCCCTGGAGATCGACCTGAATGTGGCCCGCCGCGGTGGCATGGAGGCCCAGCAACTGCGTGCGGCTGCCAACGCCCCGATTCAGGGGTCGAGTGCCGACATCATCAAAGTGGCGATGGTGCAGCTGCAAGACGCCCTGCAGCGTCAGGGCCTTCCGGCCCAGCTGCTGCTGCAGGTGCACGACGAACTGGTGCTCGAGGTGGCACCGAACGCCCTGGACGCCACCCGAGAGCTGGTGGTGCAGACCATGGAACAGGCCGTTGCGCTGAGTGTTCCCTTGGTGGTGGAGACCGGCGTCGGCGCGAACTGGATGGAGGCGAAATAAATGCAGCCGAACAGGCCGTAGCCTCAGCCGCAGCTTCTGAACGGCTGTGTCCCTGCGGCTCACCAACACCCTCACCCGCCGCACCGAACCGTTCACACCCCTAACCCCAGGGAAGGCGAGCATCTATTGCTGCGGCGTGACGGTCTACGACCTCTGCCACCTGGGCCATGCCCGCAGCTACATCAACTGGGATGTGCTGCGGCGGTATCTGATCTGGCGGGGCCTCGAGGTGACCTTCGTTCAGAACTTCACCGACATCGACGACAAGATCCTCAAACGGGCCGGCGAGGAGAACTCCTCAATGACAGAGGTGAGCGAGCGAAACATTGCCTCGTTCCACCAGGACATGGACGCCCTGGGGATCCTGCGGCCCGACCGGATGCCCCGCGCCACCCAGTGCCTGGATGGCATCCGCGCACTGATCGGCGAACTGGAAGCCAAGGGGGCGGCCTACAGCGCTGAAGGGGATGTGTATTTCGCGGTGATGAAGCATGCCGGTTACGGCAAGCTCAGTGGCCGCGACCTGAGCGAACAACAGGACAACGCCGCCGGGCGGGTGGCCGATGCCGAAGAGGCCCGTAAGCAGCACCCCTTCGATTTCGCGCTCTGGAAAGGGGCCAAACCCGGAGAACCCAGCTTCCCCTCCCCCTGGGGTGAGGGACGCCCCGGCTGGCATATCGAATGTTCAGCCATGGTGCGGGCTGAACTTGGCGACACGATCGACATCCACCTGGGTGGTGCCGACCTGGTGTTCCCGCACCACGAAAACGAGATCGCCCAATCCGAAGCCGCCACCGGTCAGGACCTGGCCCGGGTCTGGATGCACAACGGCATGGTCAATGTGGGCGGGCAGAAGATGAGCAAGTCGCTCGGCAACTTCACCACCATCCGTGCGCTGCTGGAGAGCGGTGTGTCAGCGATGACCCTGCGCCTGTTTGTGCTGCAGGCCCACTACCGCAAACCCCTTGATTTCACCGCTGAGGCCCTTGAGGCTGCAGCCACCGGCTGGAAGGGTCTGAATGCAGCCCTGAGCCTTGGCGATCGCCACGGCGAGAGCCTTGGCTGGAGCACTGCCGCACCGCTCACAGAGGGCGCCATGACGGCCGATGGAGGTCCAGCCGACACCCCTCTGGTGGAGCTCGAACAACGCTTTATCAGCGCCATGGACGATGACCTGAACAGCTCGGGCGGACTAGCCGTGCTGTTCGATCTGGCCAAGCCCCTGCGGGCCCTCGCCAACCGGCTGGAACGCGGGGAAGACGCCGCCCTGCCTGAACCGGAGTTGAAGTGTCTGGAGAGGCGTTGGCAGCTGCTGCGACACCTGGGGGCGGTGCTGGGACTGCGCTCAGAAGCAGAAGCCGCCACCAGCCTCGACGACGGCACCATTGATGCAGCCATCGCTGCGCGCAAGGCAGCGAAAGCAGCGAAGGAATACGCGGAGGCCGACCGGATCCGGGATGAGCTCGCCGCCCAAGGGGTGGAGCTGATCGACAAACCCGGCGGGGTGACGGAGTGGATCCGCGCCTGATGCCGGCAGACTGAACGCCAATCCTGTCGCTCCCCATGCTCTGGCTGAAGAAGCTGAATTTCATGGAAACCGCCAAGCTCGAGATGGAGCTAATGAAGGCCCTCGATGCCGGCGAGGATCTTGAGGCAAAGCTCGCGGCTCAGAAGCAATTGGCCGCGTCCACAGGCGATGCGGAGCAAGCCTGGAAAGCAGAGGTCTGGGACAAGATGCTGCAGAGGATTCGCAAGATGGAATCCATGCTCAATTCTTCGGATTAGTCGTAGGCACTAGCCAGGCGAATCCCCTCAGCTGGGGATCAGATCAATCACGCTGATCACCAGACCAACAGCGATCACCGGCGGCGAAATCCAGCGCAGCATCACCAGCAGAAAGCGCTGAAGCCAGATCGGGCTCCCCGAATGGCTGAGCTCCTCCTGAAAACGAGCAGGAAGCACCCAACCCAGCAACAAGGCCAGGAGCAAGCCCCCCAGAATCAGCAGCAGGCCCCCAAACACGGAATCCATCCAGCCGAGGACCTCCATGGAGGTGGCCGCTGGAAGACCGGCCACAAAGATCAACGCTGTAGAGACCCAGACGGCCCGGGACCGGCTCCACCCCAGGCGATCGATCAAACAGGCCACCGGCACCTCCAACAGCGACACCGCTGAGGTAAGCGCTGCAATCAGGGCCAGGGCAAAAAAGAGCACCGCCACCAGCTGACCTGTGGCGCCCAGCGAACCGAGTCCCGTGGGCAGCGCGATGAAGATTGTGCCCAGGGTGGAGCCACTGATTACATCCTGGAGGCCAAAGCTCATAACCACGGGGAAGGTGACCATGCCCGCCAGCAAGCCCACAGCGGTGTCCATCCCCACCACCGCCACGGCTTCCCGCGGCAGGTGGGCGCGCCGGCTCAGGTAAGCCGCATAGGCCAGGATGCAGCCGATGCCCGTGCCAATCGAGAAAAAGGCCTGGGTAAAGGCATTGCGAATCGTGGTGGGGTCCTGCAGCTGGCTGTTATCCCAGCGGAGCAGGAAGGTGCGATAGCCCTCCGAGGCCCCATCAAGACCAGCGGCCCAAACCGCAAGGCCAATAAGCAGCACAAACAACAGCGGCAGCCCCCAGCGGGACAACCGCTCAATGCCTCCGCGCACGCCGGCCGCCACCACAGCAGCAGTCGCCACCAGGCTGAGCAGCTGGCCGATCAAGGCAGCGCGGCCACCACTGAGGCCCGCGAAAAAGGCTTCCGCTGAAGCGATATCCGCGGGGAGTCCTTGGGTGAGGGTCTGCATCAGCGTGGCCCCGGTCCACCCCATCAACACGGCATAGAAGGCCAGGATTCCACTGGCCGCCAGCATGAACAGCCAACCCATCGGCTGCCAAAGGCGACCGGCTGCCGCCACTGGCGCGAGCAGGGGGCTTTGGCCAGTGCTGCGCCCCAGCACCATTTCTGCCACCAGCACCGGCAGACAGACCAACAGCACAATCACCACGTAGAGCAGCAGGAAGGCGCCGCCACCTCCCTGGGAGGCGCGGTAGGCAAAGCCCCAGAGATTGCCCAGACCCACGGCACTGCCTGCAGCCGCCAGGACAAACCCCAGTCCCGATCGCCACTGTTCCTTGGCCATGCGCTCTCCACAAGCTGTCCGCCAGCTTGCCAGCGTTCAGCAGTCCTGGTGGGAGACTTGTCGCAACTGCCGGAACAGCATGAAAGCCATCAGCGTGCTGGGATCTACCGGTTCGATCGGCACCCAGACCCTCCAGATCGCTGAGGAGTTTCCGGAGCAGTTCCGCGTTGTAGCCCTGACTGCCGGCCGCAACCTGACGCTTTTGGTTGACCAAGTTCAGAGGCATCGCCCTGAGGTGGTGGCCCTGGCCGATGCCGATCTCTTGCCCGAACTGCAAGAGCGTCTGAAGGACGCAGGCATCACAGGCACGGATGCCCCCCAGCTGGTGGGAGGTGCTGACGGTCTCAACGTTGCTGCCGCCTGGGACAGCGCCGACCTGGTGGTGACGGGCATTGTTGGTTGCGCCGGTCTGTTGCCGACCCTGGCGGCGATCCGCGCCGGCAAAGACCTGGCTCTGGCGAACAAGGAAACGCTGATTGCGGCCGGCCCCGTGGTGCTGCCGGAGCTGAAGAAGAGCGGAAGCCGTCTGCTGCCGGCGGATTCGGAGCACTCGGCTATTTTCCAGTGCCTGCAGGGAACCCCCTGGGCTGAAAACGCACGCCTCTCCACCGGCGTGCCCACACCGGGGCTGCGACGGATTCAGCTCACAGCCTCCGGCGGCGCCTTCCGCGACTGGACGGCCGCCGACCTTGAGAAGGCCACCGTGGCCGATGCCACCAGTCATCCCAACTGGAGCATGGGCCGCAAGATCACCGTGGATTCCGCCTCCTTGATGAACAAGGGGCTAGAGGTGATCGAAGCCCATTACCTGTTCGGCCTGGATTACGACCACATCGAGATCGTGATCCATCCCCAGAGCATCATCCATTCAATGATCGAACTGGCGGATTCCTCCGTGCTGGCCCAACTGGGCTGGCCCGACATGAAGCTGCCCATCCTCTACTGCCTAAGTTGGCCCTCACGCCTGGAGACACCATGGCGGCGACTGGATCTGACGGAAGTGGGTCAGCTCAGCTTCCGGGCCCCCGATCCCGCCAAGTACCCCTGCATGGAGCTGGCCTACGCCGCTGGGCGCGCCGGCGGCACCATGCCTGCGGTGATGAATGCTGCCAACGAGGAAGCCGTGGCGCAGTTCCTCGAGGAGAAGATTCACTTCCTCGACATCCCCGCAGTGATCGAGGCTGCCTGCGAGCGTCATAAACCCGATCTGATGGCCCAACCCCAATTGGACGACGTGCTGCGGGTGGATCAGTGGGCGCGAACCGCCGTGCGGGAACAGGTGAAACGCGGTGTGACTCGATTGCCCATGGGAGCGCTCGCCGCTTAGGCATGCAACGGGTCAGCCATCACCTCCTTCTCTGCGCAACCGCCACCAAAGCCAAATGCTGCGATTCAGCGCTTGGGGCACAAACTTGGAATGAACTGAAGAGCGTTGTTCGCGAACTGAATCTCGAAAACCCGGAACGCCCGGAGGGAATTGTTCTGCGCAGCAAAGCCGATTGCCTCAGGGTGTGTGAACGAGGGCCGATTCTTCTAGTCTGGCCAGAAGGAATTTGGTACGCCAATGTTTCGCCCGATCGCATCAAAAGAATCATTGATGAACACATCATCGGCCAACAACCCATTGAAGAATGGATTCTCAAAAGAACACCATTCGAGGTAAACACTGGTGTACCTTCAGAAAAGATTACATCCCAAATAAACTCAGGAGAGGATTAGTGAAAGACTCAATTCACACCCAAGAGAGGGAATTACGAGCAAAAGGAGCTTGGAATTTAGCCGGAATTCCAAAACAACGAAACCCGAACAATTGCCATGGGCTCTACAGCACCATGCCCCACAGCTCGCAGCCCGAGCAATTATGCTGAAAATCTTAAGCGCAACTGATGAGCGCTTGTCTTGAGGCTTCCATTTGGCATTTGCAACAGCGACCCGACCCGCAAATCCAGCCCCTGAAGACAGCGCTGAATCAATCTCCTACCCGAGCAAGGCTGAGCTGCTCAGCGCCTTGCCAGCAGAGCTCTCCAAGCTGAGCCCAGCGAAGTCCTGGGCGAGCCTGGCCATGTCTGCAGGTCTTTCGCTTCTGGCCGTCGGCCTAGGAATCCTTCTTCCGCTCTCGGCAGCCGCCATCCCCCTCTGGCTCCTCTACGGCGTGATCACCGGCACAATCGCGATGGGCTGCTGGGTGATCGCCCATGAATGCGGCCATCACGCCTTCCACCCCAACCGCCGGATTGAAGGCGTTGTGGGGTTTGTGCTGCACAGCATTTTGCTTGTGCCGTATTACAGCTGGGCCCACAGCCATGCGGTGCACCACGCCCACTGCAATCACCTGGAACAGGGAGAAACCCATGTTCCTCCGCGGGCAACATCACCGATGGGACGAACCACCGAACAGCTCAAGCAGAGGTTGAATCCCACCGTCTTCGGGATCATTTCGCTGTTCAATCACCTCGTGATTGGCTGGCAGCTTTACCTCTTCCTGGGCGCCACCGGCGGTGAAGATTACGACTCTCCCACCTCTCATTTTTGGAACCGCAAGCGTAATTTCAACGGCAAACGGCGCCTTTTCCCGCATTCATTCGGCAAGTGGATGCTGCGATCCAACCTGGGATTGCTCGCCATGGTGGTCCTGTTGATCATCACCTCAGTGCAGTTTTCCCTGCTTCGTGTGCTGTGCGTCTACGGCTTGCCCTACTTGGTGATCAACATGTGGCTGACGACCTACACCTGGTTGCAGCACACCAACACCGATATCCCTCACTTCTCCAACGAAACCTGGACTTGGTCGAAAGGAGCCCTGCAAACGGTTGATCGTCCCTACGGGCCCATCCTCAACCTGCTGCACCATGGAATCGGTTCAACCCACGTGTGCCATCACGTCAATTCATCGATTCCGCATTACAACGCCTGGCGTGGAACTCAAATGCTGAGGCAGAGGTTTCCTGAGCTGGTGCGCTACGACTCGACACCAATCCACAAAGCGCTGTGGAGGATTGCCACACGGTGTGGTGGTGCTGTGTATCAGAACCCAAGCGATCAAGCCTTTTATTACTGAGAAGCGAGAGGCCTGCAACCAGAAGAATCGCGGCTTAGCCAGCAACAACGTCCCTTAGCCATGCCGCCGCCAGCTGGTCGCCCCAGCAGCCGTCACGGCCATGGAAGCCGTTATGCCCTCCCCGTGGCGTGAACAACGTGCGAATCGCAGCCTCCGGCGGCAGAGACTCAGCGAGATCCATTGCAGAGCAAGCAGGAACCCAAGGATCATCCAGGGCCTGCAGCAGCAAGGTGGGCGGCATCGCTTTGCAGGCGGGCACCAGATGCTGCAGGGGTGAAGCCTCGCGGTAGTAGGCCTCCACATCCGCAAACCCCCAGCGGGGAGCCGTCACGGCACTGTCGAACTCACGAATCGAACGGGGGGGCATCGCCTGCAGTTTGGCTTCCTCATCGGCGCTCACCCCAAAGGGATCCGCCAAGGTCTGACGGACCAACCGCTTGAGCAGCCAGCGTTGGTAAACCCGATTGCGCGGTCGCTCGATCGAGGCGCTGCAGGCGGCCAGATCCAAGGGACTGCTGGCACAGAAGAGGCCATCAAGCACGCCGGGGAACGCCAGAGCGGCATTGATCAGCATCGTGCCGCCCAGGGAGATGCCGGCCCCCAGCAGTGGGCGACCCGCCGCCAAACTTCGGGCCCGCGCAATCACCGGCAGCAGATCACTGTTGCAGCGCGCTGCATAGGTGCCACCCGCGAGGTGGCGGCCCGGATCAGCACCGCGCAGGTTGAGGCGCAGCACCGCAAAACCAGCGGTCTGGAGCGCCACACCCATTTTCCTCAGGCCTTCCCGGGAACTGGATCCCCCCAGGCCATGGAGCAGCAAAACCAAGCCCTTGGGGTCCCCTTCCGGCTGATCGAGCAGGGCCAGCAACGACCCGGCAGCCGCCGCTCCACTCGGCAGGGCTGGCACGAGAATTTCTATCGGAACCCCTTGATCATGTGGAAGATCCACCTCGCGCAGGGTGTCGCGCAGGGTTTGCAGGTCGCCACCGATCCAGGGCCAGCGCTGCTCAAACGACGGAACCCCCAGCCGCTCGCGCAGCTGGGGGTTATCCACGCCGCGCCCAATCACTTCTTGCCCAGGCCCAGATCCTTCAATTCCACCAGGAGATCGCCCAGCACCTTCTTGGCATCACCAAACAGCATTGAGGTGTTGGCTAGCTCGAACAGATCGTTCTTGATGCCGGAGTAACCAGCGCTCATGCCCCGTTTCACCACGAACACCGTGCGGGCGTCCTGCACATCCAGAACGGGCATGCCGTAGAGCGGCGAATTGGGGTCGCTCTTGGCCTGAGGATTGACCACATCATTGGCGCCCAGCACCAACACCACATCGGTGGCAGGGAACTCGGGATTGATCTGATCCATCTCCTGAAGCTGCTCGTAGGGCACATCCGCCTCAGCCAGAAGCACATTCATGTGACCCGGCATACGGCCGGCCACCGGGTGAATGGCGTAGGCCACATCTATGCCTGCACTCTCCAGCACCCGAGTCACTTCCCTGAGCGTGTGTTGCGCCTGCGCCACGGCCAAGCCATAGCCCGGAACAATCACCACCCGTTCAGCTGCCTCGAGGGTGAGGGCGCATTCCTCAACACTGCAGCTGGTGATGTTGGTGTATTCACCGCCGCCACCGCTTGCAGCGCTCGTGGCACCCAGGGCGCCACCAAACAGCACAGACACCAGGGAACGGTTCATGCCATTGCACATCACCTGGGTGAGGATCAAACCAGCAGCACCAACCATGGCGCCGGCCACGATCAGTAACTGGCTGCCTACCACGAAACCGGCAGCAGCCGCAGCCACACCGGAATAGCTGTTCAGCAGGGAGATCACCACGGGCATGTCGGCGCCGCCAATCGGCAGCGTCACCCCGATCCCCAGCAGAGCGGAGGCCACCACCACCAGCCAGAGGCCCGTGCTCGAATCAGCGTTGCGCAGCATCTCAACGGCACCCACCAGGGATGCCACCGCAAGCGCGATGTTCACGGCATGGCGCGCCTTGCTCTGCATCCAGGCTGGCGTGGACAACCAACCCTGCAGCTTGGCCATGGCCACGATCGAGCCGGTGAAGGTGATCGCACCGACGAACACGGAGACAACGATCGACACCACGGCCACGGGGCCTGCCGCATCAAGGACCGCCGGGTAAAGCGCCGCAGCCAAGGCAACCAGCAGAGACGACATGCCACCGCAGCCGTTAAAGAGGGCAACCGTCTCCGGCATCGAGGTCATCGGCACCCGTTGGGCGGTGATGGCACCGAGCACACCTCCCACCAACGTTCCGGCAATGATCCAGGTCCAGGCGGCGATGCTGATGCCGCTGGTGCCGAGGTAATTGAGCAACAGACCAAACACCGCAAGGCCCATGGCCACAGCGGCCAACTGATTGGCGCCCCGGGCAGAACGCACCTTGGAAAGACCTTTGATGCCAAGTGCTAGCAACAGAACCGCAACCAGCTCGATCGCGTATTTGAGAAGGTCAGACATCAGCGGTTCTCCTTGCGAGCAGGCTTGCGGCTGAACATGGCCAGCATCCGATCGGTCACGAGGAAGCCCCCGATCACGTTGAACAGGGCAAAGCCCAGCGAAACGGAACCCAGGAGCAACACCACGGTGTTATTCCCAGCCTTGATGATGGCGGTGAGCGCTGCCAGCACGGTGATGCCCGAGATGGCATTGGCACCACTCATCAAGGGAGTGTGCAGGGTGGGGGGAACCTTGCCGATTAGCTCCAGCCCAAGCAGGCTGCCAAGCAGGAGAACCCAGAGGAATTCAACAAACATCAGTTGGCACCTGGGGTAAGGACATCGCCACGACGGATGCTGCCGTCCTGGGCTATCAGACAGCCGGCGATCAATTCATCCTCGGGATCAAGGCTAAGGACGCCGTCTTTCAAGGCGGGCTCCAGCAGAGCCACGAGGTTGCGGGCGTAGAGCGCACTGGCGTGGTTGGGAACGCTGCAGGGCAGGTCGTTACCACCGATCAGCTTCACACCCTTGCGATCCACGGTCTGGCCAGGAACGGTGTCGGCACAGTTGCCGCCCTGGGCCACAGCCAGATCCACCACCACTGCGCCGGGGCGCATCCGATCGAGCATGTCTGCGCTGATCAGACGCGGAGCGCGACGGCCCGGCACCTGGGCGGTGCAGATGGCCACGTCGGCCTCGGCCAGCTGATCCGACAGCTGCTGACGCTGGGCCGCGAGGAAGGCGTCGGAAGCCTGTTTGGCATAGCCACCGGATTCCGCAGGCTTCTCCTCCATCTCTGGGGGCTCGATGAAACGAGCTCCAAGGGATTCGACCTGTTCTTTCACCGCAGGCCTGATGTCACTGACGTACACCACTGCACCCAGACGGCGCGCTGTGGCCACGGCCTGAAGGCCGGCCACACCGGCTCCAAGAATGACCACCTTGGCCGGCTGAACGGTGCCCGCTGCCGTCATCAGCATCGGGAAATAACGGTCCAGCGCGGCGGAGGCAAGCAGCACCGACTTGTATCCAGCGATGTTGGCCTGGGAGGACAGCGCATCGGCAGACTGCGCCCGGCTGATCCGGGGCAAAAGCTCGAGCGCCATGGCGGAAAGGCCGCTGCGCTTGAGGGCGGCCGTCAGCTCTTCGTTGGCATAGGGGGAGAGCAGGCCAACCACCAGCGCTCCTTGGCGCATACGGGACAGGGTGGCTGCGCTCGGTGCTTGAACACAGAGCAAAACATCGGCCTGGTTCCAGGCCGATGTGTCTCCCAACTCAATGAGCTCCGCACCCTGCTCGGCATAGGCCTCATCGAGGTGTCCGGAGGGGGTACCGGCTCCGCGTTCGACTACGACGCTGCAGCCCAACGAAATAAATTTCTTGACCGTATCCGGTGTTGCCGCGACACGGGTTTCTCCCGGCGTCGACTCCACCGGTATCAGAAGTCTGGGCAAGGCGAACACAACCACCGACCCGGCACAGGGTAGAAGGTCGCCTTCTCAAGATCGAGGAAACTTCCTGAAGAACGCTCAGAGCTTCTGTAGTTCTTGCTACGTGGAGTGCACCCTCTGTGCTTCCCATGGGTCTCAGCGCAATCGAGTGTCCCGACGGCGTCTGCCACAGCCACCACGGTGGCCATGCCGTTGAACGGGAAACCATGCAGTCCACTCTCCAATTGCACGGCAAAGACTGGTGTGAACGACTTGCGGAGCGGATTTATGAAATCTCCGTCGACACCTTTTCGCAAAGCGTGATGCCGAGCCTGCACACGGCCGGCTGGCAGCGACGCCATCTCGACTGGGAGTTCAAGCTCCACGACGGAGAGAGCGAACCCGATCGGACCCTGGTGGACGGGATGATCAACGCGACAGAAAGCTTCCTGCGCAGCAGCGAAGTGCACCGCCTGTTTATTCAGGAACTCGTGCAGGGCACCTTCGCGGAAGCCGACAACGACGACCTCCGCATTCAAGCGGTGCGCACCTTGGTGGAGACAGAGATCGTGGCGATGCTTGAGGAGCACAAGGAGGAGCTGCTGGATCGGCTCGCTCAGCAGCTGCTGGACACCGCCAAGGGCGATTTCACAGCGGCTCGCTCCGCCTCAGAGGAGGCCTTGAAGGAGGTGGAGCACCTGGTGGTGAACCACGCCGAAGCGCTCTGAAGCAGGGGCGCTTATCCAAGACATGCTGCCGGCTCAAACGATCGGCAGCACTTCCTGTTCGAGGCCCACAGCCCAGTTCACCTCGCCGCGGCGGTGCAGGAAGCGGGCCCTAAGAATTAACGGATCGATGTCGCAGTCGAGTTGCCAGCAGAGATCGAGTTGGTCGCGCTGCTGGTCGAGAGGGCTGCTGAAAAAACGACGTTGGGCCATGGCGATGGGCGGGACCCGATCCCGATGGAGCTGATGGCCGGACAGTAGAGATGCCACAGCACAAAAGAATGGTTAAAAAGACTCATCTTCCCGAGAGGTGATATCTCAGCCGTCAGCTTCAACCTCCCTACCAGTCAGGACACGAACGAAGACCAAACCCGGCAGGTTCAACCAAGGCAGTGGCAGCAACAACTAATTCAGCTTCTGCGACGAAGGCTCGAGCTTGAGGGCAGCAGCCGCGACCTGCTGGTATTTGCAGGCCCAGGGGCAGGCAAAACCCTCGGCGCGTTGCTGGGATTCCGCGCCATGCGCGATCAGGGCCGGCTGGAACATTTCGTGGTCTTCTGCCACCGAACCTCAATCCTCAACCAGTGGAAATCCGCCGCGGCGCGTCTTGGCTTGCAGCTGGAGGAGTGGCCCTGCCCGCCGGAGCAAAGCCAGGACGCCGATGGATTGCTCGTGACCTATCAGGGGGCCGGTCGCCAGCTCGAGGCTCTGGGGGCACGGCTCGAGCAATGGGGCCTGAGCGCCTGCATGGCGATCGCCGATGAGGCCCATCATCTCGGCGTTGATCCCGACGAACCGGATGCCACCGCCTGGGGGCAGACCTTTCTGGAGCTGACCGGCAGCGTGCGGCTGCGGCTGGGGCTCACGGGCACCCCCTTTCGTGCCGACAACCTGGCGTTCTGCGCCGCCCGGCGCATGCGGGTGCGTCTGGATGACGGCGGTTGGATTGAGCAGATCCGACCGGACCTTTGCGTTGAACCCAGGGACTTGATCGCCGCAGGGGATGTGCGCCCCCTGGAGTTCCGCTTTCAGGACGGCTGGGTGGAACACAGCCGCGAAGGACAACCCGACCGCGACGTTTCGCCCCTCTCGGCGGAGCAACGGGAAAGCTGGCGCGCGCGCAACCTGCGTCGCGCCATCCGCCTGGCCGACAGCAGCAGCATTGGCCAGCAGGTTCTGCTGCGCGCCCAACAGAAGCTGAATCAGTTGCGTGAGCGACAGCAGCAGGCTGCTGGTCTTGTGATCGCCCGCGACATCAGCCACGCCGAAGCCATCAGCCGGGTGTTGATCGACGACGGCAACCGGGTGGAGTTGATCCATTCCCAGAGCCCCCAGGCAACGGAGCGCTTGAACGCCTTCCAAAGCGGTAACGCCGATTGGCTGGTGAGCATCGACATGTGCGCGGAGGGCTTTGATGCGCCACGTCTGCGGGTGGTGGCCTATCTGACGACCGTGGTGACCCGAAGCCGTTTTGTACAGGGCATCACCCGGGCTGTGCGGATGACGCCCGAACTGGCCGCCCGTGAAGCCATTCCCAGAGAAGCCTCCTACGTGTTTGCTCCGGCCGACCCGCTGCTGATGAACTACGCCAGGTCATGGTCGGTGGCCGAGCCCTACGTGCTGCGGCCTCAGGAGCAGGAAGTCGAGGACGAGCAGCCGGGGGTTGGAGCCTGGCGCGGACCGAGCCTTCCCCTGGAAGCGGTGGAGGACGGAGCCGGCGCTGTAATTCGTCTAAAAACGCCCGAATTGCCCACTTTTTTGCAGCGCTGAGCACAGCATTGGCCAGAGGAAAATGCGAATTTGTGCAAATGGAAGGCTGAAAGGGCCCCCCGATCCGCCAACCTGATCAACATCGAGGAGACAGCCATGGACGCCGCAATTGAACGTCGGATCGTCGTTGCAACAGGCTGGGCATCAACGCGCATCGCAGTCCTGGACAAGGAAGAGCGCTATGAGGACAGTTATGCGATAACGCAAGAATTCTGCGAATGGATCACATGCATTGGCGAAAACGTAGAGATGCTTGAGGCCAATGTTTTGGCAGCTCCGCGCAACCCGAGCAAACGGCGCCCGATTCACGACCCCAGCTCCAACGACTCAGAAGTTCAAATCTGAATATTTTCTTAAATTCTTCTAAACCTCGTTCATTCACTTCCAAGTCTTTGCTCACGTCGGCTTGCAGCAGGGCTTTAGATTTAACTCATAGTCAGTTCGCTTAAGCGGTGGGTCAAGCCGGTACAGATCACATCGAAAACCTGGTCATCGTTGGGTCAGGGCCAGCCGGGTACACAGCAGCCATCTACGCAGCACGGGCCAACCTGCAACCGCTGCTGATTACTGGGTTCCAACGCGGTGGCATTCCCGGTGGCCAGCTGATGACCACCACCCATGTGGAGAATTTTCCGGGCTTCCCGGATGGTGTGCTCGGGCCCGACCTGATGGACCTGATGAAGTCCCAGGCGGTGCGTTGGGGCACCCACTTGCTTGAAGCGGATGCCGACAACATTGATCTGAGCTCCAAGCCTTATCGGGTTGAGGTGGAAGGACAGACCATCCGCACCCACGCCCTGGTGATTGCCACGGGCGCCAGTGCCAACCGCCTCCAACTGCCCTCGGAGCAAACCTTCTGGAGCAAAGGCATCAGCGCCTGCGCGATCTGTGACGGCGCCACACCGCAGTTCCGCAATGAGGAACTCGCCGTGGTGGGCGGCGGCGACTCCGCCTGCGAGGAAGCCGTGTACCTCACCAAGTACGGAAGCCACGTGCATCTGGTGGTGCGCTCCGACAAACTCCGCGCCAGTGCCGCCATGGCTGATCGGGTGTTGGCCAACGACTCAATCACGGTGCATTGGAACAGCGAGATCGAAGACGTGAGCGGGGACGACTGGATGCAGTCGATGACCCTGCGCAATCGCATCGAGGGCAGTTCATCCACCATCGCCGTTAAAGGTCTCTTCTATGCCATCGGCCACACCCCCAACACCGATCTGCTTCAGGGGCAAATCGATCTGAACGAAAAGGGTTACCTGACAACGGAAGCGGGACGACCGGAAACGTCCATGGAAGGCGTCTTCGCAGCCGGTGATGTGGCCGATGCCGAATGGAGACAGGGCATCACCGCAGCTGGCAGCGGCTGCAAGGCGGCCTTGGCAGCAGAGCGCTGGCTGAGTCACCACAACCTGGCCACCCGGGTGCAGCGTGAGCAGGTGGAGCCGGCAGTGGCAGAACGTCCTGTGAATGTGGATGTCACCACGGAAGCCACCTACGACCCCCAGGGACTTTGGCAGAAAGGAAGCTTTGCCCTGCGCAAGCTCTATCACGACAGCGCCAAGCCTCTGCTGGTGATTTACACCTCACCCACCTGCGGCCCTTGCCACGTGCTGAAGCCCCAGCTGCAGCGGGTGATTCAAGAGCTTGATGGATCAGCCCAGGCCGTTGTCATCGACATCGAGGCCGATCAAGAGATCGCCGAGCAGGCTGGTGTGAACGGCACACCCACGGTGCAGCTGTTCCACAACAAAGCCATGGTGAAGCAATGGCGCGGCGTGAAACAGCGCAGTGAATTCAAAGCTGCGATTGAAGGTTGCCTTCAGGCTGCGGCCTGAGGGCAACAGCCCTCAACGACGGCGCGGGCCGCCGGGGCGGTTGCCGCCGGGACGACCGCCGGGAGCACCGGCATTGCGCTCGCGGTAGGTGATGCGGCCGCGGGTGAGGTCGTAGGGACTGATCTCCACCAGCACTTTGTCACCCGCGAGCAATTTGATCCGGAACTTGGTGAGCTTTCCAGCCGCTCTGCAGAGGCATTGGTGACCAGCAGGCTGCTCGAGGGTGACCAGATAGAACCCGTTGCCCTGTTCCTTCTCGATCACGCCCGAGGTTTCGATCATGCGCTGGTGGCCAGTTCTGTCTTGCTGCAGTCAGTTTAGAAGGCCACTTGCACCCCGCAGAGACAACACAGCCCTTAGGCTCCAACGCCGACACACATCCCCCTGCCGTGATTCTCCCCCCGTTGAGCCTGGATCTCGGCCTGCTGCTGATCTCCATTGGCGTGGTCAACCTGTGGAGGATGCGCGAAAACGCAAGCTGACTTGACGACGCTGCTGCTGAACAAGCCCTTCGGGGTTTTGAGTCAATTCACACCGGAGGAGGGAAGCCGCTGGCGTTGCCTGAGCGACTTTGTTGATGTGCCCCATGTGTACGCCGCGGGTCGACTCGATGCCGACAGCGAGGGGCTGCTGATCCTCACCAGCAACGGCCGTCTACAACAGCGCCTCACTGACCCTCGCTTTGGCCACTGGCGCAGCTACTGGGCGCAGGTGGAAGGCACTCCCAACAACAATCAACTGCAACAGCTCTGCGATGGCGTTGTGGTTCAGGGGCGCCGCACCTTGTCGGCAAAGGCGTGCTTGCTTCAGGGCCACGACCAGCCGCAGTTGCCCGAACGAACACCTCCGATTCGTTATCGCGCTGCAATCCCCACCAGTTGGTTGCAGCTATCCCTCACCGAGGGGCGCAACCGGCAAGTGCGCCGGATGACGGCGGCTGTTGGCCTGCCGACGCTGCGTCTGGTGCGCTGCTGCATCGATCTGATGGACAACGGTCCACCGCTGGACCTTACGGGCCTACAACCCGGCACTTGGCGTGCGGTGACGGCAGCTGAACAGGAACGGCTCAACCGCCTGATGAGCAGCAGCTCGAGCCCTGGCCCTCGGCGGGGAGGACCCCGACGAGGGTGACCGCCCGGAATTCAATGCCCTCCACCACACGCCAGGGCTGCTCACTGCGATCGGCGTAGCGAACCTGCTCAAAGCCAAGAGCTTCGAATGCCTCCAGGAAGGCCTGCTCCTGCCAGGCGCCGCTGATGCAGCCGCTCCAGAGATCAGGGTCCTGCTGCAAATACAGGGGCACCACCTGATCGCAAACGATGTCGCTGATGGCAACGCGACCACCGGGGGCCAGCACCCGGTGAATGTTGGCCAGGAGCCTGTCGCGTGCCGACGGATTCACCAGGTTGAGCACACAGTTGCTCAGCACCACATCGATCGAACCGTCAGCGATCAGGGGTTCACCCGTGGCGGTGGGGGCATCCAGGGCTTCGATGGCTCCATCAACAAAACGGACGTTGTCGAAGCCCACAGCTGAAGCAACAACCGGGATCGCTTCACGCGACAAGGCCAGCATGTCGGCGTTGCGGTCCACACCGGTGACGTGGCCGGATGCCCCGACAATTTGGCTGCAGATGAAGGCGTTTTTGCCGCTGCCGCTGCCCAGGTCGAGCACCCGGTCCCCCCGCTTCACCCAGCGGGTGGGATCACCGCAGCCGTAATCACGCTCAACGACAGCCTCAGGAATCACCTTGAGCAGGGCAGGGTCGAAGCCGACCGGGGTGCACAGGCAGGCTTCCTGCTCTTGGGCAGCAGCCCCGTAGCGGGCTTCCACCGCCTGGGTTTGATCCAGCGACTGGGGCACTGGAGACGAACAACACGATTCCGCCATCAGCCGATCGCCTCCTGCAGCTCACGCACCACATTCCACTGGCCATACCAGTAGTTGGCCTCGGCCCGTCGGTCGGGGTCGGCCACACCATCCACTGCATCGGGGCCCACCGACTTCCACAGCTCATGGCCGCAGACGCGGTTGAGGCCTTGTTCCGCCTCATCCGACAACAACTGCAGACGCCGCTGCAGATTTTTGAGCTGAGCGACAGCCATCAGAACAGGATCAATTGAGGCGATAGTACAAAAGAACCAAGAGAGATCAAGGCTCAGAAGGGCAGCTTTTTCTTCGCGTCCTTGTCGAGATCGGCTTCCATCTCGCGCAGGCGCTTCAGGATCGTGTCGTAGTACTCACCGATGTAGCCCTCCATGTCCGTGGTCTCCGAGGCCTCAAGACCGAAGGCGGCGTAGCTGTTCTGCATGGGGGCATCCAGGGTCTGACCGCTGCCGGTGACCTCAGCAAAGGCCAAGCGCTCCGCCACGTTGACGGCGGGTTCAAAGAAGGACGCCACCCCCTGCATCAGGTTCATCAGGACGGGCTGCACCCGAAACACACGGGCTGTCTTGCCACTGCAGCGTTCACAGAGCTGCACCAGTTCGCCGGTGTTCCAGGCCTTGGGACCAACAACTGGGTAGGTGCCACGCACGGTTTCCTCCCGCTCGAGTGCCGCGACGGCGAAGCGGGCCATGTCCTGGGTGTTCATGTAGGCAATGGCCGTGGGGCTGCCACTGACCCACACCGTCTGGCTCTCCAGAACAGGGATGGCGAACTGACTGATCACTCCCTGCATGAAGGCGGCACCTTGCAGGATCGTGTAGTCAAAATCCGACGACTCAAGCAGCTTCTCTGTGCAGGCCTTGATGTCCATCAAAGGAACCTCGCGGTGCTGATGCGCACCCAGCAGCGAGAGAAAGACAAAACGCTTCACCCCTGCTCGCTCACAGGCACGAAGTAGATTGAGCTTTCCTTCCCAATCCGTTTCGTAGATGCTGCGAGGGTCGTTGGGGCGACTGGTGGATGCATCGATCACGGCATCCATGCCCTCAAGGGCGTAATCGAGGCTGTCGGGCTCCAACAGGTCACCCCGGGTCAGCTCACAACCCCATTCCTGCAGAAAGGCAGCCTTCCGGGGGGTCCGCACCATGCAGCGCACTTGGTGGCCGGCATCAAGAGCACGACGGGCGACCTGTCGTCCCAGGGTGCCGGTGCCACCCACCACAAGCACTTGCATCGGCGCCTTCCTCACGAAGGGTGGAGCTTAATGGCCCCGGTAGCAAAGCGACTGCTTCAGTCGTCGCCCTGCAGTTTCAGCAGCAGAGCACCACCAGCGAGGCCGACGGGAATCAAGACCCAGAAGATCGCAGCAGTTCCAAAAATCTCAGCAGCCATGGTCTGGGCAAAGCGATCACCCGCCCATTTAAATCCCTTCCCCCCGCAGGCTGGCGCAGATCTGTAACAGCTGCGGTAATTCCGCATCAGTTCGCACCTGGCCCGGCATGACGCCACTGGCACTGGCGCGACAACCCGCCGCCTGGAGCGCCTGCACCAATGGCCCCAGAGCTGGTGGTCCGCCGATGCCCAGCCGTCGGGCCAGCTCATCGGTGGGCCAGACCGTGGGGCAATCGCCGGGATCCGCCTGCAGGCGCTGCATTAATCGAATGGTGGCGGGGCTGATCTGCTGACGCCCCAGCTGTTGAGCCTCAGCAATCAGCTGCTGCAGTAGCGGCGGATCCTGCAAGGGACCAATCCACAGCGGGCCGCTGATGCTCCAGCGCCCCAGACCAGCCGCGCAATCACATGCGGGCCAGCCGCTGAGCTTGAGCAGGGACTGCACCCGTTGAGCACCACAGCGCTCGCAACGGGCCACCAGCCCCAGCTTCTGTTCATCGCCCGCGGGGATCTGGCGCCGCATGCACAGCGCGAGGCGAAAGGTGCGGCCTTCACTGAAGCTGAACAGCGGCTGCAGTCCGCGGCCCAGCATCCAGGCCTGCCGCGCCACCAGCCCGATCTGCTGCCGCAGGGCCATTTCCCAGCTGGAAGGATGGGCGCGAGCGGCAGCCCCGAGGCTGCGAATGGCGCCCGGCCGGTCATGGCCGGTGGGGGAGCGACCATCCGTAGAGGCCAGAAACAACAGGCCGTCGAAGCGAAGGGCCTGAAGGGCCGGCTGAATCAGAGGCCCAGGAGCACCAAAGGCATCAAGGTCTATGAAATCGAACCAGTGGCGCTCAACAATCGAGCGATGCAGCAGCAGGTCTGCAGCCTCAGCCGTGAGCCGGGTTGAACACCCCACCCCATGCACATTGGCCTGGATCAGCGGCAGCCGGTCAGGATCCCCATCGTTTATCCAGAGCTCCGTTTCAACGGCCGGGTTGGCCAGCGCCTCCAACCCCCAACGCAGGGCCCTGATCCCGCAACCGGCCATCACATCCAGCCAGCGCAAGGACCGCGTGGCATGGAGGCTCTGATGACGGGCCAGCAACACCGAAAGGTCCCGGGCCGGACGCGACTCAGGCCTGAAAAAGCCCGGGCCAAGGCTGAGCTCAGCCAAACCTTCGCGATAGTGATGATCGGTTGAGGTCAGAAGGGTGCCGCCTGCTGCTGTCCAGACTGCCGAGTGGGGGGTCCAGAGCACCTGGCAGTGGAGGGGCTGGCCCTGCCACTGGCGGGTCAGCGGTCCTGAAGCAGGCCCTGCCCTGGTGCTGTTACACGGTTTCGGCGCCGCCAGCGGACACTGGCGCCACTGCGCGCCGCGCCTGGCTGAACAGGGCTGGCGGGTCTACAGCCTGGATCTGCTGGGTTTCGGCCAATCCGCCCAGCCGGCGCGGCCGATGGACAACCGGCTCTGGGCCCTGCAGGTGTGCGCATTCCTCGATCAGGTGGTGCAAGGGCCAGCGGTGGTGATCGGTAATTCCCTGGGGGGCCTGACCGCACTCACCGCGGCGGTGCTGGCGCCGAACCGGGTGAGGGCGGTGGTCGCCGCGCCACTGCCGGACCCTGCCCTGATTCAACCGTTGCCGAAACGGCGGGCGCCCTGGCGGCGGCGTTGGCAGCGGCGCCTGCTCGCCCTGGTTCTGCACGTGCTTCCGCTTGAGCTCGTGGTGCCCTTGATCGCGCGCACAGGCTTGCTCAAAGCCGGGCTTCAGGGGGCCTACTGGCAGTCGATCCAATCCGACCCGGAGCTGCTGCAGCTGATCGCCCGTCCTGCCCGGCGCCCCACTGCAGCTCAGGCCCTGCGGGGCATGAGCCTGGGCATGGCCAACCGTCCCCGAGGCGCCACCGCCCCAGCCCTGCTCGCACAACTGCGGGTGCCCATGCTGCTGATCTGGGGCCGCCAGGATCGATTTGTGCCTCTCGCCATCGGGGCATCCGTGGCCGCCAACCACTCAGAACTCGAGCTGAAGGTGCTGGATCGCTGCGGCCACTGCCCCCATGACGAAGCGCCTGATCGCTTCCTGGCTGTGTTGTTGCCCTGGCTGGACCGTAACTTGGGGTGACCAGACCGGCAGGGGACGACCAGCGGCGATGAAACACACCCTTTCGGTGGTGGTTGAAGACGAATCCGGCGCACTCAGCCGGATCGCAGGACTCTTCGCCCGACGCGGCTTCAACATCGACAGCCTGGCTGTCGGCCCAGCAGAGGCCGAAGGTCAATCGCGCCTGACCATGGTGGTGGAGGGCGATGAGCAGACGCTCCAGCAGATGACCAAACAGCTGGACAAGCTGGTGAATGTGCTTCAGGTCCTCGACCTGACCCAACGCCCGGCCGTGGAACGGGAGCTGATGCTGCTCAAAGTTTCAGCTCCGGCAGCATCCCGGGGCGCCGTGATCGAACTCGTTCAGGTGTTCAGAGCCAAGGTTGTGGACGTGGCAGATGAAGCCCTCACCTTGGAAGTGGTGGGGGATCCAGGAAAGCTGGTGGCCCTTGAACGATTGATGGCCCCCTTCGGCATTCTCGAAATCGCCCGCACCGGCAAGGTCGCCCTCGAGCGGGCCTCAGGAGTAAATACGGAAATGCTCAAGGTGTCCCCCAGCCATAGCCGGGTGCCAGCCTGAGTTCACTCTTTTAACGCAGCCTTGGTGATGCGATCTCCTTGCTGGATCGCATCCACCACCTCCATGCCATCCACAACACGGCCGAAGACGGCGTAACGACCGTCGAGTTCCGACAAGGGACGCAAGGCTACGTAGAACTGGGCACTGGCTGAGTCAGGAGCCTGGGAGCGGGCCATGGCAATCGCACCACGCTCATGGGTCAACTCCAGGCCATCAAGTTCCGCCGGATTGGTGCTGACCCTGCTGTAGCGGGGCTGCGGCTCGGATCGGAACTTGATCTCAAGCGGAATCATCCGCGCCTGGCCGTTGTCGGGATCTACAAAACTGCCAGTACCGAGCTGCCCTAGGGGAACCGATCGATCACTGGATTGCGGATCACCCCCCTGCACCACAAAGGGAACAGGCTCGCGAACAACGCGGTGAAACATGGTTCCGTCGTAGGTGCCACGCCGCACCAGATCAAGGAAATTGCCGGAGGTGAGGGGAGCGGCATCGCCGTTCACCTCAATCGTGAACTCGCCCTGGCTCGTCTGCATAGTGACGGTGGCCAAGCCCTGCAGGCAGGCCGCCTGAGCATCGGCACAACCAGTCACCACCGATGCGCGCGGGGAAGGACTGCAGCTCACCAACAACGGGATGAGCAGCAGCAGCGCCCAGGAACGAAGACGACGCATCGGATCAAAGGCCCTCAAGGTTGACGCCCAGGAAGCGGGCCAATTCAGCACCGTCCTTCTCCAACTGCGCCAGAGGAAGCGGTTCTCCAACGCGGGTGAGCGGCATGTCACGGCGTCCCTGGATTCTCAGGGCGACTCGGCGGCGCGCATTAAAGCCATCGCGCACCTCCACCTTCACCGCCTTGACGTCTTTGAGCGGAATTTCCACCAGAACGGGTTTGCGGAAACCACGGCGGCTGATGGTCACCACGCCGGCATCTTTATCGAAGCGATTGCTGCCGCCACCAACATTCACTGCGATCACATACCAGAGGTACGTGGCCAGCAACGCCGCAGCGAGGCTGTACAAGCCCATCACCAGTCCCTGGGGCACGAAAACCAGAGCTGCAGGGTGCCCAATGGGAACCAGGTCGCGACCGAGGTAGCTCGAGAGCGAAGCCAGAAGGAAGCCCACGCCCCCAATCGTGACGGCCGAGGCCACCAGAAAATTCGAGAGACGACGGGAGCCGAGCACAGGTTGCTCGAGCACTGCTGCGGACATGACCCAGCCAGAACGAAGCGCCATTGTGACCGCAGAAAGGCCCCGACGACGAAATAGGAAAAAATCCCTAAGAAACAGAGCGATACAGGGGGTTTCAGCTCACACAAATCAGCCCCGCAGGTCGCTTGAAGATTGTTAATGTCGCGGCGTATCCCACAGCCTGCGGCTTTCCGCACCGTTCACCTCTCATGACGATCGCTGTAGGACGCGCGCCACAGCGGGGATGGTTTGACGTCCTCGATGACTGGCTCAAGCGCGACCGCTTCGTTTTTGTCGGCTGGTCCGGCATCCTTCTCCTCCCAACGGCCTACCTGGCCATCGGTGGCTGGCTGACAGGCACCACCTTTGTCACCTCTTGGTACACCCACGGCATTGCCTCTTCGTACCTGGAAGGTTGCAATTTCCTGACCGCTGCTGTGTCCACCCCCGCTGATGCGATGGGTCACAGCTTGCTGCTGCTCTGGGGCCCTGAAGCCCAAGGTGACTTCGTTCGCTGGTGCCAGCTCGGCGGCCTCTGGGCCTTCGTGGCCCTGCACGGCGCCTTCGCACTGATCGGCTTCATGCTCCGTCAGTTCGAGATCGCTCGTCTGGTGGGCATCCGCCCTTACAACGCCATCGCCTTCTCCGGTCCGATCGCGGTGTTCGTCAGTGTCTTCCTGATGTATCCCCTCGGCCAGAGCAGCTGGTTCTTCGCGCCCTCCTTCGGTGTGGCTGCGATCTTCCGCTTCCTTCTCTTCCTCCAGGGCTTCCACAACTGGACCCTGAACCCCTTCCACATGATGGGCGTCGCCGGCATCCTCGGCGGTGCACTGCTCTGCGCCATTCACGGCGCCACCGTGGAAAACACACTGTTTGAGGACGGTGAGCAGGCCAACACCTTCAAGGCGTTCGAGCCCACTCAGGAAGAAGAGACCTATTCGATGGTCACCGCCAACCGCTTCTGGAGTCAGATCTTCGGTATCGCCTTCTCCAACAAGCGCTGGCTGCACTTCTTCATGCTGTTCGTGCCTGTGATGGGCCTGTGGACAAGTTCCATCGGCATCATCGGCCTGGCCCTCAACCTGCGCGCCTATGACTTCGTGTCACAGGAAATCCGCGCTGCAGAAGATCCCGAATTCGAGACCTTCTACACCAAGAACATCCTTCTGAATGAAGGTCTGCGTGCCTGGATGGCACCGGCTGACCAGCCGCACGAAAACTTCGTCTTCCCTGAAGAGGTTCTGCCCCGTGGTAACGCTCTCTAATCCCGGTCTTGGCGCCACTGGCGGCAAAGACCTTCCCTCCACCGGGTATGCCTGGTGGTCCGGCAACGCCCGCCTCATCAACCTGTCCGGCCGTCTGCTTGGTGCCCACGTGGCCCACGCTGGTCTGATGGTGTTCTGGGCCGGCGCGATGATGCTGTTCGAGGTGAGCCACTTCACCTTCGATAAGCCAATGCATGAGCAGGGCTTCATCTGCATGCCCCACGTCGCCACCCTTGGCTACGGCGTGGGCCCCGGCGGTGAGGTCACTGATCTCTTCCCCTTCTTCGTGGTCGGTGTTCTGCACTTGATCAGCTCCGCCGTGCTTGGCCTCGGCGGCCTTTATCACGCCCTGCGTGGTCCGGAGATTCTGGAGAACTATTCCTCCTTCTTCTCCCAGGACTGGCGTGACAAGAACCAGATGACCAACATCATTGGTTATCACCTGATTCTTCTGGGCGTCGGCTGCCTGCTTCTGGTCTTCAAGGCCATGTTCTTCGGCGGCGTCTATGACACCTGGGCACCCGGCGGCGGCGACGTCCGCATGATCACCAACCCGACACTCGATCCGGGCGTTATCTTCGGCTACCTGTTCCGCGCTCCCTTCGGTGGCGAGGGCTGGATCATCGGTGTGAACTCCATGGAGGACATAATCGGTGGCCACATCTGGCTTGGTCTTACCCTGATCTTCGGTGGCATCTGGCACGCCATCACCAAGCCTTTCGGCTGGGTGCGTCGCGCCTTCATCTGGAACGGTGAGGCCTACCTGAGCTACAGCCTTGGCGCTCTGAGCTTTATGAGCTTTATCGCTTCGGCCTACATCTGGTTCAACAACACCGCTTATCCCTCCGAGTTCTGGGGCCCCACCAACGCTGAGGCATCCCAGGCTCAGAGTTTCACCTTCCTGGTGCGTGACCAGCGCCTCGGAGCCAACATCGGTTCCGCCATGGGCCCCACCGGCCTTGGTAAGTACCTGATGCGCTCACCTACCGGTGAAATCATCTTTGGCGGTGAAACCATGCGCTTCTGGGACTTCCGTGGTCCCTGGCTGGAGCCCCTGCGTGGCCCCAACGGTCTCAGCCTCGACAAGCTGCAGAACGACATTCAGCCCTGGCAAGTGCGCCGTGCCGCTGAGTACATGACCCACGCTCCCAACGCCTCGATCAACTCCGTGGGCGGCATCATCACCGAGCCCAACTCGGTGAACTACGTGAACCTCCGCCAATGGCTGGGTGCAACTCAGTTCGTGCTCGCCTTCTTCTTCCTGGTTGGTCACCTCTGGCACGCCGGCCGCGCTCGCGCTGCTGCTGCTGGCTTCGAGAAAGGCATCGATCGGAAGGCTGAGCCTGTGCTCGGCATGCCCGACCTCGATTGATCCACTGGTTCAACCCAACGATCATCATCAACCCTCGCCACACGGCGGGGGTTTTTTATTTGGATGGGAGAGGCGATTTCTTAGCCTGTCCGAATCGATGGATCGTCCGTGAACACAGGCCTGAACACCCGGGTGATCCACCACGGCGACAGTTTTGCGGGAGACACCGGCACGGTGATGCCGCCGATCTTCCCCACCAGCACCTTTGCCCATGGCAACGCCGGCGGGTTCGACTACACCCGTTCCGGCAACCCCAACTTCCGCATCCTTGATGGGGTGCTCGCCTCGGTTGAAGGCTGTGCCCACGCCACCGTCTTCGCCTCCGGCGTCAGCGCCATCACCGCTGTGGTCTCCCAGCTGAAGCAGGGCGATCTAGTGCTCTGCGAAGAGAACCTCTACGGCTGCACCGTGCGGTTGTTCGAGCAGGTGTTCGCGAAGTTCGGCTTAAAAACCGCTTGGGTGGACTTCACCCAGCCGGCAGCACTCGAGCAGATCCAAGCCCAGAAGCCGGCGATGGTGTGGCTAGAGAGCCCCACCAACCCCCTGCTCAAGGTGATCGACCTGGAAGCGGTCTGCGCCATCACCCAACCCCTCGGCATCCCCGTGGTGGTGGACAACACCTTCGCCACCGCCCTTGTGCAGCGCCCTCTGGAGCTGGGCGCCACCCTCTCACTCACCAGCACGACCAAATACATCAACGGCCACTCCGATGCCCTCGGTGGAGCCGTGTGCACCAACGATTCCGAGTGGCACCAGAAGATGGTGTTCTCCCAGAAGGCCCTAGGCCTGCAGCCCTCCCCCTTTGATTGCTGGCTGATCACGCGGGGCATCAAGACCCTCCCGCTGCGGCTCAAGCAGCAGATGGCCAATGCCGCAGCCCTGGCCGATCAGCTGGCGGGGCACGCCAAGGTGAACTGGGTGCGTTATCCCCACCGCAGTGATCACCCGCAGCATGAGGTAGCAACCCGCCAGATGCGTGCCGGTGGCGCCATCGTGACGGTGAGCTTCAACGCCACCCAGGAGCAGACCTATGCCCTCTGCAAACAACTGCGCTGGTTCACCATGGCCGAAAGCCTGGGAGGCATCGAAAGCCTGATCTGCCACCCCGCCACCATGACCCACGCGGCGGTATCCGCCGAGGTAAAGGCGAAGCTGGGCATTGACGACGGGCTGGTGCGATTCTCGGTGGGCTGCGAAGACCTTGCCGATCTGCAGTCCGATCTGGACCAGGCCCTGGAGCTGCTGGCGTGAGTCCCCGCAATCTGCTCAGCGATCCGGCCTGGCAGGGCTCTGATCTCGGCCATCCCCTTCCGGACTCCCCCCATGCGGTGTCTGTGGCGCTGCCGCGTTGGCGCGATGTGATCGCCTACGAGGAAAAGGATCCGGCCTGCCGCGATGCCTTGCAGACGATCTATCCCCGCTTCGGCCTGCATCCGCTGATCCGAGCATTAGTTCAGCCATCAGAGCTTGCAGGCAGCACGGTCTGGCCCTACCCCACCGAAGCGGCAGCCCAGGCGGCCCTGGCCCACTGCCAACGCAAAGCACCAAAGAGCCGCTCAGAGCTGATCGGCATTACTGGGGGGACCTGCCTGCGCAGTGACGCAGCGGCAAGCCCCCATGCCAAGGCGTTCTGGCAGCACACCGGCCTGGGCCTGTCCTCCCGCCAGGCCGCCATCGCCCTAGGGAAGGAGAAGGCCCCCAGCAGCACATCCGGCGAAGCGGCCCGCCGTGCCATTCGAAAGCGCTTGGCTGGCATCCATGGCGTCGACATCCAGCAGATCAGCCTGCATCCAGCGGGAATGGCCGGCCTGTATGCGGCACTGAGTGCCATCCAGAAGCTGCGGCCGGGGAAACCCACGCTGCAGCTGGGCTTCCCCTATGTGGATGTGCTGAAGCAGCCGCAGGTGGTATTTCACGGTGGCGAGCTGTTGCAACCGCAGAGCCTCGCCGAGGTGGAAGCGGCCCTTGATCAGTTCCAGCCGGCGGCCGTGATTGTGGAGCTGCCCAGCAATCCGCTGCTGCGCTGCATGGATCTGCCGGGCGTGTCGGCCCTGGCCCGCAGCCGCGGCATTCCAGTGATTGGCGATGACACGATCGGCACCGGCATCAACCTCAATGCCCTGCCCTACGCCGATCTGATCTTCACATCACTCACCAAAAGCTTCGCTGGCCGAGGTGATGTGATGGCGGGCAGTGTGCTGGTGAGCCCGCGATCGCCCTGGGCGGCCTCCCTGCTGGCGGCGGTTCCAGCCATCGCCCCGCTCAGCGATGCCGATGCCATCGCCCTGGAGATCGCCAGCCGGGATGTGCTCCAGCGGGTGCCGCAACTCGATGCGAACGCCCTGCTTCTGGCAGAACGACTCGAAGAGCATCCGGCCGTGCAGCGGGTGCTGCATCCGAAGAACTGCCCCAACTTCCGCGCCTTGATGCGCAGCGGAGCAGGCCACGGCTGCCTGCTCTCCTTTGAACTGAAGGGAGGCCAAGAGCATTCCAAGCGGGTTTACGACGCGCTTCGGATCAGCAAAGGCCCCAGCCTTGGCACCGATTTCAGCCTGGTGTGCCCTTACACCCTGCTGGCCCACTACGACGAACTGAGCTGGGCAGAGCAATGCGGTGTGCCGGCTGATCTGCTCCGGGTGTCCGTCGGTCTGGAAGACCCCGAGGGGCTGTGGATGCGATTTGAGCAAGCGTTTGCTGACGAAGAGTCCGGTGAGACTCTGAAAAAGCCCTTAACAACCGGCTGAGGAGAGGCTTTCGATCATTAGTTTGTTTTCTTCGGGCCCCTCTACAGCAGCTCCATGTCCCGCATCTACGACGACAACAGCCAGGCCATCGGCAACACACCGCTGGTCAAGCTGAACAACGTCACCAAAAACTGCAAGGCCACTGTGCTGGCTAAGGTTGAGGGGCGCAACCCCGCCTACAGCGTCAAGTGCCGGATCGGCGCCAACATGATCTGGGACGCAGAAAAGAGCGGAAAGCTCACCAAGGGCAAGGTGATTGTTGAGCCCACCTCCGGCAACACCGGCATCGCTCTGGCCTTCACCGCCGCGGCCCGCGGTTACAAGCTGATCCTGACGATGCCCGAGTCGATGTCGATCGAGCGGCGTCGGGTCATGGCCGTGCTTGGGGCTGAACTGATCCTCACCGAGGCCGCCAAAGGCATGCCCGGTGCGATCGCCAAAGCCAAGGAAATCGCTGAGAGCGATCCGGCCAAGTACTTCATGCCCGGCCAGTTCGACAACCCCGCCAACCCCGAAATCCACTTCAAGACCACCGGTCCTGAAATCTGGAACGACTGCGATGGCGCCATTGACGTGCTCGTGGCCGGCGTCGGCACCGGTGGCACCATCACCGGCGTCTCCCGCTACATCAAAAATGAAGCGGGCAAGGCGATCGAATCCGTGGCCGTTGAACCCACCAACAGCCCGGTGATCACCCAGACCATGAACGGTGAGGCCGTCAAGCCTGGTCCCCACAAAATCCAGGGCATCGGCGCCGGCTTCATCCCCCAAAACCTCGACCTCTCTGTGGTCGACAAGGTGGAGCAGGTGACCAACGAGGAGTCCGTTGCCATGGCCCTGCGCCTGGCCCAGGAGGAAGGCCTGCTTGTGGGCATCTCCTGCGGTGCCGCCGCTGCAGCCGCCATTCGTCTGGCCGAGAAAGATGAGTACGCCGGCAAAACCATCGTGGTGGTACTGCCCGACCTGGCCGAGCGCTACCTTTCCTCGGTGATGTTCGCTGAAGTGCCGACCGGCATCATCGAGCAACCGGTGGCTGTCTGAGCTGTCTCAGCCAGAAGCCTTGGCCCCGTTGTTGACGGGGCTTTTTTTATGGCCTCACCGTGAACCGTTCAGACCTCAGCGTGCCGGTGGGCGGGCCTGGGGCTGCACCGCCGCTGCATCAATCCACATGGCATCGCCATAGGAGAAAAAGCGATAGCTCCTTTCAATCGCTTCGGCGTACAGCTTCAACAGGGTTTCCCGGCCGATCAGGGCACTCACCAACAGCAGCAGAGAGCTTTTGGGCAGATGGAAGTTGGTGAGCAGTGCTTGAATCACTTTGAACTGATAGCCCGGCTGAATCACCAGATTGACCGGCCCCGTGTAGGGCTTGAGAACACCGCCATGGGCTTGAGCGGCACCCTCCAGAGCACGAACACTCGTGGTTCCCACCGCAATCACCCGACCTCGACAAGCCTGCACCGCCTCCACCACAGCAGGACTGACATCCACCCATTCACTGTGCAACTCCAAGGCGGTGAGGTCTTCCGTTTCAACGGGGCGAAAGGTTCCGAGGCCCACATGCAGGGTAATCCTGGCCAGATCCACCCCTTTCTGCTGCAAGCCCGCCAGCAGTTCATCACTGAAATGCAACCCCGCCGTCGGGGCAGCCACTGCACCGGGGCGATCGGCGTAACGGGTCTGATAACGCTGGCTGTCGCTGGGGTCGTGCCGTTCGATGTAGGGCGGTAGAGGCACCTCGCCCACGTCATTGAGCAAACCCTCAATGGTTTCGGCATCCCTGCAATCACTAGGGAACTGCACCACCCGTCCACCACTGGCGGGGTCTTCTGCGAGCACCGTCAGGCTGATCGAGGTGCCATCAATCGTGAGGCTGTCGCCGGGCCGCATGCGCTTGGCAGGACGGGCCAGGCAAAGCCAGCGGCCCTCCCCCCGCGGCTCCAGCACCAGCAACTCGGACAGCCCACCCCCGGAACGACGCACCGCCAGGCGGGCCTTCAGCACCCGTGTGTCGTTCACCACCAGCAGATCACCGGGCTGCAGCTGCTCGATCAGATCCCACACCTGGCCGTGAGCGGCATCCGTTGATGGCTCCTCCTGGGGGGGAACCATCAACAAGCGAGCGCTGTGGCGGGGTTCAACCGGTGCCTGAGCGATGCGCTCAGGCGGTAGCGGATAGTCGTAGCTGCTGAGTTGCAGGTCCCTGGGGTCAGGCACGCCGGGCGACCGGTCAGAGCGCCAGACTTTCTGGACGATTCTCGATCAGATCAGCGAGATCCTTCAGGAATGCGGCGCCGTCAGCGCCGTAAATCACCCGGTGATCCGCCGTCAGGTTCACCTGCATCTGACGCTTGACGGCGATGGACCCGTCTTTGTTTGCCACCACCGTGGGGCGTGATGCGGCGACGGCGAGAATGGCCCCGGTGCCTGGGGGAAGGATCGCGTCGAAGCGATCAACACCGAACATGCCGAGGTTGGAAAGGGTGAAGGTGCCCGTGGAATACTCCTCGGGCTGCAGCTGCTTGCTGCGGGAGCGCTTGACCAGATCACCCCACTGACGCGACATCTCATAGAGATCGGTGCGATCAGCATTGCGCAGCACCGGCGTGATCAAGCCGCCGTCTTCCATCGCTACGGCGACAGCCACGTTCACGTCCGCTGGATAGGCCATGCCGGCGGCTGTGGTGGCGGCATTCACCTGGGGGTGCCGCGCCAGGGTGACGGCCACAGCCTTGGCCAGCAGTGCCGTCATTGTGACGCCCTTGGGCTTCACCTGTTTGTAGAAGGCATCCAGTTTGTCGGTGGTGATGGTGTAACCAACGCGGAAGCAGGGAACCGCCAGGCTCGCCTCCATGTTTTTGTTCACCGCACCCTGGAGGGTGTTGAAGGCGACGGTCTCGCCGGGCCGACCAAAGCTGTTGCCCGCAGGCGCTGCTGGGGCCGCTGCTGCTGCTGCGCCAGCCGAGGAAGCAGCGGGGGCAGTTCCTTCCGCCACCCGGGGCACGGAGATCGGCTGACCGGAGGCTTGCTCGACGTCTTCGGCCTGAATCCGGCCATGGGGGCCGCTGCCGCGCACGGTGGCCAGGTCCACACCCATCTGGGAGGCCAGCTTCTTGGCCCGGGGGCTGGCCACGATGCGACCGTCGTTCACCACCGGTACCGACGGTGCAGGGGCAGCAACAGGTGCCGGTGCCGGGGTTGGAGCTGGGGCCTGAACTGCAGCTGGCGTGGGGGCCGGAGCCGGTGCAGAGGCGAGCGCTGCAGCAGGAGCGCTGGGGGCATTGGCCTGCGCGTCGGCGATCTCAGCTTCGGTTTCAACAATTAGACCGATGGTTTCGCCCACCGGAGCCGTACTGCCAGCAGGCATCAGGACCGCTGCGAGGTAGCCGTCCTGGAAGGACTCAACGTCCATGTCCGCTTTATCGGACTCAACGACAAGAACCGACTCGCCCCGAGCCACCTTGTCTCCGGGCTGTTTCAGCCACTCCACGATCTTCCCCTCCGTCATGGTGGAGCTGAGGGCAGGCATGAAGATGTCTGTGGTCGCCAAAACCGTCTCCGGGAGGGCAGATCAGGGGAGTTTACGAGTCAGCAGAGGTAAGCCGATCAGGCTTCCTCAATCGACTGCACAACGCCATCCTTCACAACGATGGACACCTGCATCTTCTGCACCAGGTTGTCGCCGACCTTCAGCTCACAGCTGCTCTCCAGCTGACCCTGCTCAACGATCTGGTCCATCTCCAGTTCACGCACCTGGGCCTGCTGCTGAAGCAGGTTGCGCTTCTGCTCCTCCAGCTCGGCGCGCTTGGCCGCCACCTGCTGTTGAATCTGCGCCACCTGATCTTGCACGCGGGGATCAAGGGGGTTGGCGCTCTGACGACGCACCTGGTCCACCACGTCCTGGCCTTCCTGTTCGAGCTGAGCCAGCTGTTGGTCAGCGGTAGCAATGCCATTGCTGAGCTCGCGCTCTGCTTCTTCTTTCCAGGTGGGCGTTACGACGGCGCGGACCGTGATCGGACGCTTGATCGTCAGGGAGGTGCCGTCGGACATGTGTTCTTGGGAGACGGCCAAAGCGTGTCAGCCCTTTCACGTGGGGTCAATCACCGGACAACCGACCACCCCCCAAGCCTCGTCAGACGCGGTCAACGTCCGTAAAGGCCATCGATCAAATGCTGATCGCGGCTGGCGATGCGATCACGGCGCTGCTTCAGGGTCTGGGTCAGTAGTCCATTCTCAATACTGAAGGGATCCACAAGCACCACCCCGGCCAGCCGTTCATCACCCCGGGAGCCCGACCGCTGCTTGAGCAAGCGGTTGCATTCGCGCATCAACAAACGGAGCAGAGCCGGATCACCGGGTTGGCCGCCCAGATCCTGCGCCGCGCTCACGCCGGCTTCAGCCGCCCAGGCCACGATCACCTCAGCACGGGGAACGATCAGACCACCTAGCTGACGTTCATCCTGACCCACCAGCATCACCTGCTCGATCAGAGGGCTGGCCACTAGGGCCTCTTCCAGGGGGCCGGGCTCGATGTTCTCGCCACTGCTCAACACAATCGTGTCTTTGGCTCGGCCGGTGAGGGCCACCGAACCATCCGGCATGAGCATGCCGAGATCGCCGGTGTCAAACCATCCCGCAGCATCGAGAACCTTGGCGCTGGCCTCGGGTTTGCCGAGGTAGCCCGCCATCACCTGGGGGCCCCGCACCATCACCCGCCCCCGTTGCCGGAAGCCCAGGGGCTGGCCGTTGTCGGGATCGACGATCCGGAATTCGGTCTGGGGCATCGGCAGCCCGGAGCTGCCGCGGATGTTGCGCCAGGGCCTGCGGCAACTCACCACAGGGCTGGTTTCGGTGAGGCCATAGCCCACCAGCAGCTCAATCCCCACGGCTTCAAAAAAGGCATCGATGTGGGGCGCGATGGCACCGCCACCACTGATCGGATAGGCGAGCTGACCGCCACTGAGCTGGCGACGCAGCTTCGGCCAGATCAAGGTCGAGGCCAAAGCATGCAGGGGCCAGCGCAGGGCAGCGGAGCCGCAGGCACGCAGCCGGTCGGAGGCTGATACCGGTTCCAGCAGGAGGTTGCGCGCCGTTCGCAGGGCTTTGCGCTGGGCAGCGCTGTTGGCCAATGCCGCCCGCAGCAGGCGCTGCCGGGAGGGGGGGAAAGTCTTGAGCACATCCTCAAATCCAGCCTGAACCGCCTCCCAGAGCCTCGGCACGGTGGCCATCGCGATCGGCCGGACCCGCGGCAGATCCTTCTTCAATTGCTTGATGGTTGTATAGGTCTGCGTACAGCCGCAGGAGAGGAAGAAGTAGCTGGCACTGCGCTCGTAGGCATGCCAGATGGGCAACACACTCAGCACCGGAGCACCGGGCTCGGGATAGGCCACACAGGCCAGTGAGCTCATCTGATGCAGCAGGTTGGCGTGGGTCAACGGGACCCCTTTGGGTTGGCCGGTCGTGCCCGAGGTGTACAGAACAGTGGCCACGGCGTCTCGCCCCCCCGCCGGGCAGACGGGATCAAGGCCGGCCCCTGACGCCAGAAACGCCTCCCAGCCAATGGCGCCCTCGGCAGGCTCCCCTTCCAGCTGAAGCACGAAGCGCAGCTGAGCCCGTTGGTCCGGGGGAAGGGCCAGACGACGCCAAAGATCAGCGTTCTGAACCACCAGAGCCGTCGCCTGGCAATCCGAAAGGATGTAGCGCAGCTCCTCGACTGGGGCCGAGGCACCGCGCACGGCATCAGCGGCACCGGCACGCATCAAGCCCTGATCCGCCACCAGCCAGCGGGGGCTGTTCTCAGCAAACAGAGCCACCACATCGCCATCTTTCACGCCATGGCGCCGAAAGGCGGCGGCAGCGGTGGCGATGCGCTCCGCCAGTTCGCCGAAATTGAAGCGTTCGGGATGCGCCGCATGGGGCGCATCGACGGCGGCAATCAGCCCATGGCGGTCGGCGAGCCAGGGCCACACCGCATCGACCCTCGGCAACCTCTGAACATGGGAATGACACTGCAAAGCGTCTGTTTCACGGGTTGTCGGGCTCCAGCTGGCCGTCATCCGAGGCAGGGGTTCAAACAGCTCATGTCTATCTCGCTTCCTCCTCCCAGACCAGACCGAAACGATGGGCCAGGGCTTGCCGAAGCAACGGCTGCACTTCAGCCGACGTCAGTCCTGGCAACCAGTCCGCAAGCCGCCCGACCTCACGACCGGTGAGCCCACAGGGGGTGACCAGCTCAAACCCCTGCATCGAGCAATCAACGTTCAGGGCCAGGCCGTGCTGGGTGATCCAGCGGCGACAGCCCACACCGATGGCGGCTACCTTGCGGTTTTCCAACCAGAGGCCGGTCAACCCCGGCAGACGCTGACCCTCCAGGCCCAACTCCGCCAAAACGTCCAGAACAACTTGTTCCAGCTGGCGCAGATACCAGTGCAAATCGGGCGTGCGGCGCTGAAGGTCCAACACCGGGTAGACCACCAGTTGGCCGGGCAGGTGATGAGTCACCTCCCCGCCCCGATCGATCCGGTACAAGGGTGCCGGTGGCTCTGCAGGATCGAAATGCAGGTGCTCCTCGCTGGCACCACGACCGAGGGTGTAGCAGGTCTGGTGCTGCAGGATCCAGATCGCCTCCGGGGCCGATGGATCAGCCAGCAGACTGCTCTGCCAGCGCTGTTGCGCCAGCCAGGCGGCATCGAATCGAACCGGATCACCGGGCTCGAAAAGAAATGCACGCTGGGGGTGGGCCGAATCGTGCGCCGGATCTAGCTTGCCGATAACAACCGGCACAGGAGCGAGGCATGAAGTTGCTGATCCATGGTCGCAACCTCGAGATCACGCCGTCGTTGAGGGATTACACCCAAACCAAGTTAGAGCGGGCCACATCGCACTTCGGTGATGCTGTACGCGAGGCCGACGTCCATCTCTCCGTGGCCCGCAATCCCCGTGTGCCCCAGCAGACCGCCGAGGTGACGGTCTTTGCCAACGGCACGGTGATCCGCGCCCAGGAACGCAGTGAAAACCTATACGCCAGCATCGATCTGGCCGCCGGGAAACTGGCCCGCCAACTGCGCCGCTGGAAAGAACGCCACAGCGATCACCACCACAGCCACGGCCACAGCGCCAGCCACACCCCCAGCACGGATGTGGTCAACGATGCATCTCCCGTTGAATCCTCCCTTCTGCAAGGGCGTGAGGCGGAACTGCCGGATCCGGGAGTTCGACGCAAATATTTCGCCATGCCGCCCATGGGCCTGGAGGATGCACGCCGCCAACTGGATCTGATCGACCACGACTTTTACCTGTTCCGGGAGAAGGAGAGCGATCAGCTGCAGGTGATCTACCGACGCAACCACGGGGGGTATGGGGTGATTCAGGCTCGTGAGTGACCTCCCGGCCCGCCATGGCTGATCCAGCCCAAGAGCTCCCCGACCTACCCCCACGGCTTGATCAGGCGATCCTCGACCCTCTGCTGACCCGGGACCAGCTTCAAGCCCTCTGTGATTCCGGAATACAGGAGAGCGTGCGGGCCATCTGCACAACACCGCGTCAGCTGCCGCTGCTGCGGGAACGCATCGGGACCACCGACGCAGGCCCCAGCCTGGTGGCGGCCATCGGCTTTCCCTTCGGAGCCATTCCCGCTGAGCTCAAGCTGGCGGAAGCGGAGTGGTGTGCTGCCCATGGCGCCCAGGAGCTCGATGTCGTGCCCGATTTCAGCGCTTTAGCCCATGGCGATTCAGGCGCGTTTGCCGAGGAACTCGCCGCCCTCTGCGAGCTGGGGCTTCCCGTGCGGGCCGTCCTGGACATGGCCCGTCTGGAGAGCGAACAGCTGGAACTGGCCGTGGAGGCCGCCATTGATGCTGGCGCAGCGGGACTGCAGACCAGCAACGGCTTTGGCCCGGCCTGCCATGCCGATCAGATCCTTGCGTTGAAACAGCTGATCCGCAAACGCTGCGCCATCAAGGCAGCCGGGGGCATTCATAGCCTCAGCCATGCGGGGGAGCTTTTGTTGGCGGGGGCCGATCTGCTGGGCACCAGTAGCGCGCCGGCTCTTCTGCAGGCCCAGCGCCGCCCCGCGGCCTGAATGGCAGAACGACGCCTCACCGGACTCGCCCTCAAGGTGGGCCCCCTCGGCGAACACGACCGCCTACTGAGCCTGCTCAGTGATGCGGAGGGCGTGAGTCGCTTCGCCGTTCCCGGAGCACGCCGACCCAAGAGCAGTCTGGCCGCCGCGGCCCCCCTCACCCTGCTGGAACTGCAGGTGGGAGGACGCAGCGGCCTGGCCCGGGTGCGACAACTGCGGGTTCTACGCAGTTTTTCCGGCCTCGGGCAACAGCTGGAAACACTGGCTGCGGCGCAGGCGCTGTGTGATCTATGCCTTCAACTGGCGGCCCAAGACCCCGTGGACGGGCTACTGGACACGATGCAGCTGCACCTGGAGCGCCTGGAGGAGCACCGAGCCGACCCGGAACTGGTGCTGGCCGGCACGGTCCAGGCCTGCATCCATCTGCTCACACTTGGCGGTTATGGACTGCCGTTGCAGACCTGCTGCATCACGAGCGATCCCCTGGAGCCACCACTGGGGCAGTGGGACTGGCGCTGCAGCCTGCTGCCGCAGGACGGCTTTGCGATCGATGAGCAGCCAGGGGCAGCGATTCAGCTGAATCCCTCCGAACTGGCCCTGCTCCAGCGACTGACCCGGGCCGAACTGCCCCGTCGCCGGGACGGTGAGCTGATGGGCCCCCCAGCCGTGTGGCGCCGGCTGCTGCGGGTAGTTGAGATCTGGAGCCGGACGCATCTGAACCGACCCAGCAAAGCCCTGGCCATGCTGCGAGAGACGCTACTAGCAGGGGCGTGAGCCATCATGGCCGCGATGCAATTACCCCTTGAGCGGACCGAGCCTCACCACCCCTGAACCCGCTCTGCCCACCGGCAGCAACCCGGAGGGAAAGCGTGGCTTGGAAGCCGTGCTGCGCCTCAAGGACTTCCGCAAACTCTGGCTGGGCCAGATCTTTTCCCAGCTGGCGGACAAGTTCTACATCGTGCTGATGGTCTTCCTGATCGATCAGCACCTGCTGCTGAAGGGGCAGGGAAGCGGCGTGCTGGCGGAGATGGCCTCGGATTACGGCCTCGACATCAGCACACGCACCCAGGTGATCACCCTGCTGGCCACTGGCATCTTTGTGGCCAACACCATCCCGGCCATGCTGCTGGGAACGGTGGCTGGGGTCTGGGCTGACCGCTGGCCCAAGCGTCGGGTGATGGTGGCCAGCAATGCCATCCGAGCCCTGTTGGTGGTGTTCGCACCGCTCTGTCTGCTGCCGGGGCCCGTCTTGCTTGGTCTGCCCTGGGGCTACTGGGGGCTGGTGGGCATGACCTTCCTGGAGTCGATCCTGACCCAGTTTTTCGCCCCCTCTGAACAGGCCACGATTCCTGTGGTTGTGCCGGGAGATCACCTGTTGGCGGCCAACTCCCTCTACCAAGCCACCAGCATGGGAGCGACGATCCTGGGCTTCGCGCTGGGGGAACCGATTCTTCGCGCCCTGCACAGCAGCCTGGCGATCATCGGCATTGATGGCGGCGAGTTTCTGCTGCTTCCGCTCTGTTACGGCCTTGCGGCCCTCAGCCTGTCGCGCCTGAAGCTGCAGGAAGCCCCCAAGCCTCCCTCCAATACATCTGTGTGGACGGAGATCGGCGAAGGATTACAGGTGCTGCGCCGGGTGCCGTTGGTGCGTGGCGCCATGATTCATCTGGTGCTGCTCTACAGCCTGTTGGCAGCGCTTTACGTGTTGGCGCTCCAGCTGGCTGCCTTGATCGAGAACCTGGGCGCCTCAGGCTTTGGTGCCCTCCTGGCAATGAGTGGGCTAGGCATGGCGATCGGAGCCGTGGTGATCGCCCAGCTGGGCCATCGGTTCAGCCGCCGCCGGCTCACGGCAGCAGGGCTGGGAACCATCACCTGGACCCTGGTGCTGCTCAGCCAGCTGCGGGGATCCCTGGCCTTCACCCTGAGCCTCTGCGGAATCCTGGGCATCGGAGCAGCTCTGGTGGCGATCCCAGCGCAGACCACGATTCAGGAAGAAACCCCCGAAACCGAGCGCGGCAGGGTGTTCGGACTGCAGAACAACCTGATCAACATTGCCCTGAGTCTGCCGCTGGTGCTGGCGGGCACCTTGGTGAGCAGCATTGGTCTTCAACCGGTGCTGTGGCTGCTGGCGGGGTTGGCACTGGTGGCGGCGTTGATCGAACGGCCGTGGCAACGCTGCTAACTTGCCTTTTCGCCTGAGGAGGCCCAACCCGCTTGGCGCAGATTGCGTGGCTCGGAAAGAAGTCTCCCTTCTGCGGGAATGTGTCCTACGGGATCAGCACCACGGATGCCCTGCGCAAACGCGGGCATCAGGTGCACTTCATCCATTTCGATAACCCGCGCAGCCCAGAGCGCGACAACACATCGCTGCTGGCCAACGACCCGGACGTCAGCCTGCCTTATCTGGTCAAATCGCAGGTCTACACGATCCCTTCCCCTGGGGCGCAGCGGGAGCTGAGGGAGTCCCTGGAGCGTCTGCAGCCCGATCTCGTGCACGCCAGCCTCACCCTTTCACCCCTGGATTTCCGCCTACCGGAGCTCTGTCAGCAGCTGGGAGTGCCCCTAGTGGCCACCTTTCATCCCCCCTTCGATGCAGGCCTGCGCAACCTGACGGCCGGCACCCAACAGCTCACGTACCAGCTGTATGCACCGGCCCTGGCCCGCTACGACCGGGTGATCGTGTTTTCACAGCTTCAGGCGGACTTTCTCGAGCGCCTGGGCGTTCCAGCCGATCGTCTGACGGTGATTCCCAATGGTGTGGACACCGACCGCTGGTGCCCCACCAGCCCCGGCACCCTTTCGCTGATGCATCAGCAGTTGCGGCAACGGCTGGGACGAGAGCGGATTTTTCTCTACATGGGGCGCCTGGCAACGGAGAAGAACGTTGAAGCCCTGCTGCGGGCCTGGCGGCTGGTTTCACCGGAAGGCTGCCGGTTGGTGATCGTCGGCGACGGGCCACTGCGCAACAGCCTGATGAACCAGTTCAACGACGATCGAATCCTCTGGTGGGGCCACGAGCCGGACCTGGACACCCGGGTTGCTCTGCTCCAGTGCGCTGAGGTCTTCATCCTTCCGAGCCTTGTGGAGGGCCTGTCGCTGGCCTTACTGGAGGCGATGGCCAGCGGAACAGCCTGCGTGGCCACCGATGCCGGTGCCGATGGCGAGGTGCTGGAGCGAGGGGCGGGAATCGTGCTGAGCACCCAGGGCGTGACCACCCAGTTGCGCACGCTGCTGCCGGTGCTCAGGGACCAGCCGGTACTGACCGCGGAACTGGGCCGCAAAGCCCGACTCCGCGCCTTGGAGCGCTACACGATTTCCAGCAACATCGACGCCCTCGAACAGCTCTATGCCGACCTGATGCAGACCAGCACGGTCGCCGCCTGAGCCAAGCAATCAGCGCCAGTCCAAGCCAGGAACCCAGCTCATTATCGCCGGGGTGACTGCGGCGTATTGGCTGTAATCCGGATGCAGCGCCCGCAACCCCTGCTCCTCGAAGCGGGCTTTGCCCCGCAGCACAGACGCCAGGCTGATCAACAGCAACAGATGCAGCGGGCTGCCTGTGGCCAGCACCACTCCTGCGGAACACAGCAATACCGCCTGGTACAAGGGATGCCGGCAGATGGCATAGGAGCCTGTGGCGATCAACTGATTCGCCGGCTTGGGAGCCGGCAGCGGCGAAAGGCTGGCCCCGAGACAGCGAAACGCCTCAAGGGCCCTAAACAGGCCAAAAGCCAACAGCAGCAGGCCCAGCCCTAACAATGGTTTGGGCCAAATCGCCACACCGAAGCTGGCGGGCGCTGGCCAGACCGGCAGCAGATGGGCCGTGATCAGAAGCAGCTGGGCCAGCAGCCACCACTCACCCCGGCGGTTGTCCAACCAGCCGCCCCAACTGAAGCCCCAATCGGAGAACATTCACTCGCTGACCGCCAATGTTCGGACGTTAGGGCGCTGCACCAGACCCGCCAGGGTCTGCATGTCGTCCCAGCGAATCAAGCCCACACAGCCGAGCGTACCGCTGTTGGCATTGCGGTTGGCACTGGGGTCGAGATGAATGCCCAGATGGCCTCGACCCGTGGGGAACTGCGGTTCAATCCCAATCCAAATCGGCCCGAGCTCCCGCGGACCCGCGGGACCCAGGGGCTCCACCGGCCCAAGGAAATAGCGACCGGCGGGGAGCGGCGCGCGGGTGCCGGAGCGATGGCGATCGGCGTTCTGACGGTGGGCCCGACCGCTGACGGCATCGAAGTGCTGCACGGGCTGACCTGGGGTTTCTAGACGCAGACTCCAGATGAGATCGCCCGTGCGCGGGAGCGATCGCGTGGTGCGGTTCAGCACTAAGACCGACTCATTGGCGGAGGTAGAGATGGATGGCTACGTGGTGGGGAGCCTGGAGGCAGAGGCCAGATCCCTCTCAGCGGCAGAAGAGGGCACGACCAACAGCGCCAACAGCTTTAACGCGAGAAAAGATCGAACGACCACAGCAGCCAGGCAAACAGGCCGGAACCCTATGGGCGGTTTTATTCGCTTAGGAAATAAAAGCCAGCGCTCTCCCCGTCCCATTCTGAGACCCAGCTCGAGAAAAGGTTCGGAGTTCGTTTTCGGCCAGCCGCAGCGCTTCAGCCTCCTTGACTGGAGCCAGGGCGCACCTGTCATCCAGCAGGCGCTGCAGGCGCGGGCTGACGGCGACAACCAGGGGATTAGTCAGCACGCGCCGGCTGATGCCCAACTCCTCGAGCGAAATCGCCAGGGTTTGGCTGGCCTGGCTGCGCGGAAGACGCCCCTTCTCCACCTGGCAGTTGCTGCTGGCCTTGGCCATGGCGGCATAGCCGCGAATGCGGCGGGCCAGCACCACCACCACAACCCGGCGCTGAACCTCGGGTGCAAAGGGAGCATCCTCGGCCGCAACAGAGATGGGTGTTGCCATGGGCAGACCCAGCAGAACCGCAGCAAAGGTGCGGAGGAGACGCATCAAAGTGTCTGGAACGCCCCCTCAGTCAAGCCTGGGAAATAGCTGGGCGATGCTGCTACCGGTGTACTGCGCCACCCATCCCTCGGGGTTGTTGAACCAACGCACAGCACAGAACTGAGGCTGAGACCCCATGTCAAACCAATGACGGGTCCCTGCCGGGACCCGCATCAGGTCGCCCCGTTCGCACAGCACGCTGAGCACCTCGGAACCAATGTGCAGCACAAACAAGCCGCACCCTTCAACAAAAAAGCGCACTTCGTCTTCGGCGTGGGTGTGCTCCTCAAGGAACTTGCGGCGCAGAGGCTCACGATCAGGGTGATCCGGCGTCATCCGAATCGCGTCGACCGTCTCGTAACCACCATCGCGTTGAACCCGGGCAATGGCATCGGCATAGGCCTGGAGGATGGTGGCCTGGTCGGCCCCCTCCGGCAGACCCTGCTCCGCCTGCCATTGCTCAAAGCCGATGCCCCGGCGGCTGAGCTCCGCCTGAATCACTGCCGGATCATCGCTCTCAAGCGCAGGCATGGGCCCATTCAGAGCATGGGCTGCGCTTTCGTCTGGAAAGATGCTGAGACGACTCATCGTCTGGACCCCGGGCGCATCGACTGCTGACCATCATCGATCCCACCACGACTGGGGGTCTCACACTGGTGGGGGTCGGCCCGGGCGATCCTTCCCTGCTCACCCTGGCCGCCGTTGAAGCCATCCGCCGAGCAGAGGTGGTGGCCTACCCGGTCGGACGACCGGGAGCCGACAGCATGGCCGCAAAAATCGCCGCGGCCTGGATCCGCAGCGACCATCAGCGCCTGCCCTTGTTGTTCCCAATGGTGGAAGCCGCCGAACCGCGTCGCACCGCCTGGGGCGCGGCGGCGCAGGAGCTGCAGCAATCCATCCGTTCTGGCCAGCAGGTGGCACTGCTGTGTGAGGGAGATGCGTCTCTGTTTGCGAGCTGCAGCTACGTGCTGCTGGCCCTTCGTCAGGCGTGGCCCGACTGTCCCGTCAGCGTGATTCCCGGCATCACCGCCTGCTCGGCAGCCGCGGCTGCGGGCCTCTGGCCCCTCGCTCTGCAGCAGGACCAACTGCTGTTGCGCCCTTGCCCCGACACGCCTGAGGAGCTGGGGCGGGTGCTGGACACCGCCGAGGCAACGGGGCAAGTTCTGGCCCTGCTGAAGCTGGGTCGGCGCTGGAGTTGGGTGCAACCCCTGCTGAAGCAGAGAGGCCTGCTGCAACAAGCACTGTTTGCCGAGCGGGTCGGCTGGCCCGACCAGCAGATCTGTTGCGCGGATGCAGTGGCAGCCGACCCCCGCCCCTACTTCTCGCTGCTGCTGATCCGGCAGGGATGGCCAGAGGTGCTGCCCTAGGACAGCTCTCGGCTGCGTTCCGCAGCAGCGACTACCGCTTCGATCAAGGCGGAGCGCAGGCCAATGCGTTCCAGCGCGCGGACGCCGGCGATGGTGGTGCCCCCCGGTGAGGTGACCATGTCCTTGAGCTGGGCTGGGTGCAGATCGCGACGGTCCAGCAGCTCAGCCGTTCCAGCCAGGGTGCGGTGGCTCAGCCGCAGGGCCAGGTCCCTGGGAAGACCGGCTGCAACAGCCCCATCGGCCATAGCTTCCGCCACCAGGGCCACAAAGGCAGGGCCCGACGAGGTGAGGGCCAGGAAAGCATCTAGCTTTGCTTCCGCCAATTCCAGAACTTCGCCCACATCGGCGAAGAGCTGCCGCACCTGATCCCGTTGCCCTTGGTCGATCCCCTCCCCCCAGGCCAGCGCTGTCAAACCAGCTCCCACCAGCGCAGGGGTGTTAGGCACCGCCCGAACACAGCGATGGCCGGGAAACAAATGCTGCAACCGCGCCAGAGACACCCCCGCCAACACTGAGATCAGCAGCGGTTGACCCACAACAGGTCCAGCAGCTGCAGCAACAGCATCGAGTTGCTGCGGCTTCACCGCGAGCAGCTGGATCGGAGCCGTCCAGACCTGCTGAGCGGAAGGATCATCAGCGGCAACCAAACCGATGCCAGCCGGAAGGCCCCCACGTCGTTGCTCAAGCGAGCCAGATCCTCCGACCACTGCCAACAGCTGATCGACAGGAATCCGTCCACGCTCTAAGAGAGGAACCACAATGGCCTGAGCCATGCGACCCAGGCCGATCACACCGAAAGCGGGCTGCACTGTGGGCTTCAGAGAGCGGCTGCCCCCCAGGCGGGCGAGGGTGCGCTGGCGGATTCGTCGACATCCGCCACATCGGCCTCACGGCTCACCACCGTTGGAGCCGAGGCTTCGTCTTGACCGGTGTTGGTTACGGTGACGCAGCTGGGGGCGAACAGGAAGATGCTCTCGCCGACGCGCTCCTGGTGTCCATCGATCGCGAAGGTGCCACCAGCGACGAAATCAACAGCACGCTGGGCCTGGTCGGGCTCCATCATCGTGAGGTTGAGGATCACGGTCTTGCGCTCCCGAAGCGCCTGAATGGCCCGAGGCATTTCATCAAAGCTGCGAGGTTCCATCACATTCACCTCGGACACAGCATTGCTGATACCGGGCATGCCGATCACGTTGGATCCATGCAGATCACCACCCAGCTCAAACGGGTTGGAGTCTCCAATGGTGGCCAGTGCACCACCGTCAGCCTGCAGGGCGCGCTGGTCCTGGTCATCTTGCTCGTCGTCGTAGGCGAAATCATCCAATTCGCCATCGAGATAGTCATCGCCAGCGACGACGGCACGGAGACGGGAGATCAGCGACACCTTGGGATTCCTCTCGATCTGAATGTGGTTCGAAAACCATGTACCTGGATACCGTTTTCGCTGCGGCGGGGCAAGTCAATTCGCAGCGTCTGTTGACACCAATCTCGGACCGAACAGTACCGAACCGATCCTGAGCCAGGTGCTGCCCGCTTCAGCAGCCTCTTTCCAGTCCGTGCTCATCCCCATCGAGCACTCCGCCAAGGCCAGCCGATCCGCCAGGGCACGGCAGTCGGAAAACAACTCCTTGCGCTGCCCTATGGCCATGTCTAGCGGCGCCATGGTCATCAGACCCGAGATCCGCAACCCCGGCAGAGCCTGCAGGTCGGACCAAATGGCACCGAGTTCACCGGCCGACAAGCCCCCTTTGCTGGGATCGGGATGGAGTTTCACCTGCAGCAGAACTTCAGGCTGACGGCCCTCCTCCACGGCGATGCGCGACACCCGTTCAGCCAGCGCCAGGGAATCCACCGAGTGAATGACGTCGAAGGCCTTCACCACCGGCCGCACCTTGTTGCTTTGCAGGCGACCGATGAAATGCCAGCGCAAGTTCAGATCGATCAGCTCCTCCTGCTTCGGCAGAGCCTCCTGAACGCGGCTTTCCCCGAAATCACACTGACCAAGCTCCGCCACGCAACGCACGGACGCTGCTGGATGCCCTTTGCTGACGGCCAAAAGCCTGGATGAAGAGGGGCGGGCTGCCTGGAGCGCCTGCCAACGCGCCGCGAAGGAATCGGTCAAGGGTTCAGATGAACGTCTGATCGAACAGCTGACTCCAGGACTCCAGGTCGTCCGAGCCATCACGACGGCAACGGCCCAGATGCACCTCAGCGTGGTGACGCGCATCCCCGTAGGGAATCACCTCGAACTGGGCGCCACGGGGCTGCAGGGTGACCAGGAAGAACATGCGCTGGGCATACAACGTGGCGTAGACGTCACGGCCCTCACCTGCCGGCGCCACCCGATAGAGCATCCCGAAGGTGGGGTGATTCAGATAACGCTCGGACGCCATGCCGTGATCGGAGGTCATAGAGCACCGTACTGACCGCGCAGCCCAATCACCAACACAAGAACGATCATCGCCAGGCCATTCAGCAGGGGAGCAGCCCGATCGGGAGGCATGCGGAAGTACGACGGACCGAGAATTCGACCCCCACGGGCGACCAGAGCATCGGCCCCCTGCTCAGCCCTGAGAAGGATGTTGGCCAGCAGCCGCTCTCCAACGGCCAGCACCAGGCCGAAACCGGCCTTGAAGCCCAGCTGGCGCAGGTTGACGGCACGGCTGGCGAGAGAGCGCAGCAGATTCTGGAGCTCCTCCTGCACTAGAGGCAGAAAGCGAAGTGCCAGCAGCAATTGAAACCCCAGCCGCTCCACGGGACATCCCAGCCACTTCAATGGCGCCAGGCACCAGCTGAGGGCCCAGACCAGATCCTCAGGCAGAGTCGTAATCAGCATCAGATTGACGCTGTGAATCACGGTGAAGATCAAGGTCGACGTTCGCAGCCCCAGCAGCGCTGAGGCCCGATCCACCACCAGCGGCCCCAGCTGGAGACCACCCAACTGCAGGGGGCCGAGGCGCAACAGATCCCAGGAGGGTCCTTCGGTCTCGAGCCCTGGAAGCTCGGCCGGATTGCGCAGCGGGAAAGCCGCAGGGGGATCCACAGCCGGCAAGAACATCGACAGGAGACCCACCACAACGGCCAAGGCCGTCAGGAGCAGAACAGACCTCCACCAAAGCGAACGAGCCAGTCCACTGCCGAGGGTGATCAGCACCAGAGCCACCACCAGGCCAACGCGCCAAAGGGGCCCCGCCAGAACAGGCGTAAGCAGAAAGACAAGGGACCAGGCCAGCTTCAGGCGAGGGTCCAAGCGCCGGAGCCAACCCGTGGAGCCATCGACGTATTGACCTATGGGGACCTGGCGCAACCAGTCCATGGCTCAGCCTTTACGACTCTGCTGACGGGCCAAGTCGCGTTCGGCATCGCGCTGCTGCTTGCCGCGCCAGAACAGACGCAGCGGGCTGCCATCGAAACCGAGGCCCTCGCGGATCTGACGCTCCACATAGCGCCGGTAGGTCTCTCCGAACAATTTGGGGTCGTTGACGAACAGGGTGAAGCTGGGAGGCCGGCTGGCCACCTGGGTGCCGTAATACAACTTTCCTTGGCGTCCACCGCGAGTGGTGGGTGGACTGCGCCAGCTCAGCGCTTCCTTGAGCACCTCGTTCACAACGGACGTACTGACGCGGCGACGGTGCTGCTCAACCGCCAGGGCGGCCAAGGCAAAGATGCTCTCCACGCGCTGGCCGGTGAGCGCCGAGGTGAACAGCATCGGAGCCCAGTCGAGGAAATAGAGCTTGGAGCGCAGCTCCTTTTCCATCGCCGTCATGGTGTGGCTGTCTTTTTCCACCGCGTCCCACTTGTTGACGACCACCACGCAGGCACGGCCGTCCTCTTCAATGCGGCCAGCCAGGCGCTGATCCTGCTCGGTCACCCCATCGAGGGCATCGATCACCAGAACACATACATCACTGCGCTCAATGGCCTTGAAACTCCTGTTGATGCCGAAGAATTCCGGGCCGTAGTTGACGCTGCGTCGCCGCCGGATGCCCGCCGTGTCCACCAGGCGCCAGGGACGATTCTCACGAATGATGCTGGTGTCAATCGTGTCGCGGGTAGTGCCGCGGATTGGACTGACAATCGCCCGCTGCTCTCCGCAAATGGCATTCAGCAGACTTGATTTCCCGACATTCGGCCGTCCGATGATGGCCATCTGAATCGGCTCCTCCTCGTCACCCTCCTGATCCTTCGGGGAGAAAAAGGTGAGGACCTGATCCAGCAGTTCTCCGGTGCCGGCGCCGTGGATGGCAGAGATCGGATGGGGTTCACCCAGGCCAAGGCTCCAGAATTCGCCGGCCATCGCCAGGCCCTGTTCCGGCGACTCGCACTTGTTCACCGCCAGAAGCGTGGGACAGCGGTGACTACGTAGAAATTCCGCGATGGACTCGTCAGCGGCCGTGAGCCCCTGCTGACCGTCCACAATCACCAAAGCCACACTGGCTTCCTCGAGCGCAAGAGCCGCCTGCTCCCGGATCTCCGGCAGGAACTCACTGTCGTCGTCGAACACCAGTCCACCGGTGTCGACGACCTTGAATTCCCGATCGCCCCAGTAGCCGTCCTGGTAGGTGCGATCACGCGTCACGCCAGGCTGATCGTGAACGATGGCTTCCCGGCTGCGGCACAGCCGATTCACCAAGGTCGACTTACCGACATTGGGGCGTCCGATGATTGCGACGACAGGACGCGCCAAGCTTCTGCACAGGCCAATCTTTCACCCTACAGAGATGCCATGAAGCCCACATGGAACCAAATTTCTTTCGGAGCGAGACCAATGAGTCTTAACTGAGACGGCCAGGGTGGGTTCAACTGTTCCCTCGCCATACTCGAGCTCGTCGCCAGCCTTGTGGTCGACCTCTCCGACCAACGCCTGACCGTTTACAACAGCGATCAGGAGGTGGTTCGCGTGATTCCGGTCAGCACCGGCAAAGCCTCAACGCCAACACCGATCCTTAACAGCAAGATTTATACGACGTACCGATCCACCACGGTGTATGAACGCACCTAGACCTTTCCCGAGGTGCCGTTCACGATTTGTGAGCGCGAACGAGGCCATCTGCCTCCACGCCACCCCCTGGCAGGAGAACACAGGGAAACCCTTCGGCGTGCCCCGCAGCCATGGGTGTGTGCGCATGCCGATGAAACACGCTCGTTGGCTGTTCCACAACACCCCGAAAGGCACACCCATCACGATGCAGGCCTGAGTTAGGCCACCGGATCACTTCACCGGCAGATCGCCGGGGTGCCCCTGCACCGGATCGGCAGGAGGGGGAAGATCAGGTCCCAGGGGTCCCAGTTCCGGTAGGGGCTCACCTTGCTGAGCCAGCCACGCCAACAGCCAGTTCACGGCTGTGGCCCGTCGGGTGCGGCGGGGGTACAACTCACCGATGCGGTACCCCGCGAAGTTGAGCTGTAGCTTCAGCAGCTGTTTGTATTGCTTGGGGACCGAGCGGGTCAAACGAACCGACGCCGGACGCTCCGCGATCAGCTCGGGAGCCTGAGGGAAGGCGTCGGCCCATTCGGAGGGTGTGTCGGGACCGGCGCACCACTGCGGTTCAGCAGGCTGATAGCCCAGACGTTCCCAGATCCTTTCGCATACAAAGCGATCGCTGCAGCGGTCCTCGAGGATCTGCAACAGCAACGAACGACTGAGCGGCCAGAGCATGTCGGTTGCGTTGTGCAGCATGGACCCATGATTGCTTCATCCCCTCTGCAGCTTCCTGGCAATGGAACCGCGCGTCAGCTGCGCTGCCGCGTGCTGCAGTCGCCGCTGGCAGGGGTGAGCGATCGGATCTTTCGCGGTCTGGTTCGACGTTGGGCGCCCGACGCGCTGTTGTTCACCGAAATGGTGAATGCCACCAGCCTCGAGATGGGGCATGGGCTCTGCAAGGTGGAGTCGCTCGCCGAGGAATCCGGCCCCATCGGCGTGCAACTGTTCGACCATCGCCCCCAGGCCATGGCTGATGCTGCGCGACGGGCTGAAGCCAGTGGGGCCTTCCTGATCGACATCAACATGGGCTGCCCTGTGCGCAAGATTGCCCGCAAAGGGGGTGGTTCCGGCTTGATCCGTAATCCCGAGCTGGCCATCCAGATCGTGGAAGCGGTAGCAGATGCAGTGGCCGTGCCCGTCACGGTGAAGACACGCCTGGGTTGGTGTGGCAGTGATGCCGATCCCGTGCACTGGTGCCAACAGCTGGAACAAGCCGGTGCACAACTGCTCACACTGCATGGACGCACCCGCGAACAGGGCTTCAAGGGCGCTGCGGACTGGAGCGCGATTACCGAAGTTCGAGAAGCCCTCACGATCCCCCTGATCGCGAACGGCGACATCAACAGCCCCGACGATGCCCTTCGCTGCCTGAAGCAAACAAGCGCAGCGGGAGTGATGGTGGGCCGAGGCACGATGGGAGCACCATGGCTGGTGGGACAGATCGACGCAGCCCTTGCAGGTCGTGCAATCCCCACCACACCCAACCCGTCAGCACGGCTTGCACTGGCCCGCGATCAACTGGACGGTCTGGTGGAGGATCGCGGCGACCATGGTCTGCTGATCGCCCGCAAACATATGGGCTGGACCTGTACGGGCTTCCCCGGTGCCTCGCGACTGCGGCATGCCCTCATGCGAGCCCCCACGCCCGCCCAGGCCAGGCAGCTGCTGACGCAGCAGATCGAGGCCCTTGCCGCGTCCGCCGCATGACAACTACAGACAACTCCAGATGAGGAGTGATCTGTTGCAACGGCTTTGCGATCGCCTCAAATGAAGTGATCGCAAGGGGTCTCATGCTGTAATAGCGCCGACTTCACGCCGGTGAGCCAGCCGATGAGCACCGCCTCCAAGCGACGGGGAATCATCCTGGCTGGCGGGAGCGGCACGCGGCTGCATCCGATCACCCAGGCCGTCAGCAAACAGCTGCTGCCGGTTTACGACAAGCCGATGATTTATTACCCGCTCAGCACCCTGATGCTGGCCGGGATCCGTGAAGTGCTGATCATCACGACCCCTCACGACCGGGAGTCCTTCCAGCGCTTGCTCGGTGATGGCAGCCGCTGGGGTATGACGATCAAGTACGCCGTGCAACCGAGCCCGGACGGTTTGGCCCAGGCATTTCTGATTGGTGCCGACTTCCTGGCGGGCCACCCCGCTGCCCTGGTTCTGGGAGACAACCTTTTTCACGGGCATGATCTGGTGCCCCAATTGGTGCACAGCAACGAGCAGGCACAGGGGGCAACGGTCTTTGCCTATCCCGTCAGTGATCCCGAGCGTTACGGAGTCGCCGAGTTCGATGCTGAGGGCCGTGTGCTGAGCCTGGAGGAAAAACCCCAACAGCCCAAGAGCCGGTATGCCGTTACGGGGTTGTACTTCTACGACGACAGCGTCGTGGAACGGGCCCGCCGGGTGAAGCCCTCAGCGCGTGGCGAGCTGGAGATCACCGATCTCAATCAGATGTACCTGGATGAAGGGCTCCTGCGGGTGGAGCTGATGGGCCGAGGCATGGCCTGGCTCGACACCGGCACCTGCGACTCCCTCAACGATGCCGGCAGCTACATCCGCACGCTCGAACATCGTCAGGGGCTGAAGGTGGGATGCCCGGAGGAGGTGGCCTGGCGCCAGGGCTGGATCACGGCGGAACAACTCGATCAACTGGCGCAGCCTCTGAAAAAGAGTGGTTACGGCTCCTATCTCCTCCAGATGCTTGAGGAGAGCGTGAGCGATCACGCAGCCCTGCAAACCAGCCTGAAGGTGAGCCATGCAGCTTGAACAACTCAAAACATCGTCCGGCCTGGTGCTTCAGGGCCCCCTGCTGATAACGCCCCAGGCCTTTGGCGATGACCGTGGCTGGTTCTACGAAAGCTGGAACCAACGCAAGTTCGATGAAGCGGTGGGCGAATCGGTGCTGTTCTCGCAAGACAACCATTCGCGTTCGGTCCAGGGGGTGCTCCGAGGACTGCACTATCAGCTCGCACCGGAACCCCAGGCCAAGCTGGTGCGGGCCACGGTCGGGGTGATCTACGACGTCGCCGTTGACATCCGACGCCACTCACCAACCTTTGGCACCTGGGTCGGCGTCGAACTGAGTGCCGATAACAAATGCCAGCTTTGGATTCCTGAGGGCTTCGCCCACGGCTTTCTAACCCTCAGCGATGTTGCTGAGGTGCAATACAAGGCACGAGGGTTCTGGAACAAATCCTGTGAACGGGCCATCCTCTGGAATGATCCAGATCTGGCCATTGCCTGGCCCATCGATCAGCTGCAGGGCGCTGAGGTGAGCCTCTCGGGCAAAGATGCCGAAGCAGCAGGGTTCAAAGTCGCTGAAGCCGCCGGAGACGTTTTCCCATGAAGGTGCTCCTCACCGGAGCTGGCGGTCAGCTGGGCCAGGCTCTGATCGCTTCCGCCCCTGAGGGAATCGAACTTGTGGCCACCAGCCGTCAGCAGCTTGACTTGGCAGACACTGAAGCCTGCCGCGGCGCCGTGCAAGAGCACCAACCCGACTGGGTGCTCAACGCCGGTGCTTACACAGCGGTGGACAAGGCCGAGTCGGAGCCCGAGCTGGCCCACGCCGTAAATGCCGGAGCACCAGAAGCCTTTGCCCGCGCGCTTGATCAACAAGGGGGACGCCTGCTCCAGATCAGCACCGACTTCGTCTTCAACGGAACCCAGGGAACGCCGTATCAACCCGAGCAGGCCCGCAACCCTCTCGGTGTTTACGGCGCCAGCAAAGCTGCTGGAGAAGCCGCCGTCCAAACGATTTTTGGAGCCGGAGGCCGGGGCCTGATCCTGCGCACCAGCTGGGTGATCGGGCCCGTGGGCAGAAACTTTGCACTCACCATGCTCCGGCTGCACCGCGAACGGGATCAACTGGGTGTTGTCGCCGATCAGGTGGGCTGTCCCACCAGCACCCTCAACCTTGCTCAAGCCTGCTGGCAAACCCTTCGGATCGCTGGTGACCGGGAATTGCCAGCCGTCATGCACTGGAGTGATGCCGGCGCCTCCAGCTGGTACGACGTGGCGGTGGCCGTGGGCCAAATCGGTGCTGACTTGGGGCTCATCGACACGCCCGCAGCCGTTCAACCGATCACAACAGCGGACTACCCGACGCCTGCTGAACGGCCGGCCTATTCCCTTCTTGACTGCACCTCCACCCGAGCCGCCCTGGACCTCAATGGCGAGCACTGGCAGCAAGCACTGAAGAACGTGTTGCAGCAAGCCAGAACACCATGAAGGGCGACTGAGTTCAACACCCCAACCCCAAACAACGCCCAACCCACGCTCTCACCAATGGTTTCGTCCATGCCTTCCGCCTCCGACCTGTTGGGAAATCGCTGCAGAGTTCTGGTCACCGGAGGTGCCGGCTTCATTGGAGGCGCCGTCATACGCAGGCTGTTGCAGGAGACCACAGTCACCGTCTTCAACCTCGACAAGATGGGCTATGCCAGCGACCTTTCCTCGATTGAGGAGGTGCTGAACCAGCTGGGGGGCGCGGCGAACGATCGGCACAGGCTGCAGAAGGTGGATCTGACCAATGCAGCAGCCGTTGAGGCTGCGGTGCAGGAGGCCGACCCCGATCTGGTGATGCACCTGGCAGCGGAAAGCCACGTGGATCGATCCATCTGCGGCCCCGGCGTGTTCATCGAGAGCAATGTCAACGGCACCTACAACCTCCTGCAGGCGGTGCGGAGCCACTACGAGGGCTTGAGCGGTGAACGCCGGGATGCCTTCCGGATGCACCACATCAGCACCGACGAAGTCTTTGGGTCCCTGGGCCCCGAGGGACGCTTCTCAGAGACAACGCCCTACGACCCCCGCAGCCCCTACTCCGCCAGCAAGGCGGCCAGTGATCACCTCGTTCAGGCCTGGCACCACACCTTTGGGCTTCCTGTGGTGCTCACCAACTGTTCAAACAATTACGGCCCCTGGCAGTTCCCGGAAAAACTTATCCCCGTGGTCACCTTGAAGGCCGCTGGAGGTGAGTCGATTCCTCTCTACGGCGATGGGCTGAATGTGCGGGATTGGTTGTACGTGGAAGACCATGTCGATGCATTGCTTCTGGCGGCCTGCAAAGGAGCCTCGGGCCGCAGTTACTGCGTTGGCGGCCATGGTGAGCGCACCAACAAGGAGGTTGTTCACGCCATCTGCCAACAGTTGGATTTAAGTCGTCCTGCATCGGCTCCCCACGCCGACTTGATCACGCCGGTGACAGACCGTCCTGGCCACGACCGCCGCTACGCGATTGACCCAGGCCGCATCAGTTCCGAGCTGGGCTGGAGGCCTCGCCACAATGTGGAAGAGGGTCTAGCGGAGACCGTGCACTGGTACCTGTCTCATCAGGAATGGTGCAGCAAGGTGCGCGAGCGGGCGGGATATGACGGCAGCAGATTGGGCATTGAAACGGTGAAGCAATAAGAGACAACACCGGACCGTTGATGCGGATCGACGCCACGACCAACGGACAATGATCACGGATGATCGATGCAACGCCCGATCGCGCCGAGAATCCGATGACGCAGCCGTTCAGGATTGAAACCGACAGCCTGGGGGGCATTGAGGTGTCGTCGGAAGCGCTCTGGGGAGCCCAGACCCAGCGCTCACTTCAGAACTTCGCCATCAGCGACGAACGGATCCCGCTCGAGATCATTCAGGCCCTGGCCTGGATCAAGCGCTCCTGCGCCTCGGTGAACGGCCAGCATGCGCTTCTGAGTCCTCAACAGGTTGAGCTGATCTGCACGGCCGCCGATGCCATTGCCGCTGGCCAGCACAACGATCAGTTCCCGCTGCGGGTCTGGCAGACCGGAAGCGGGACCCAGACCAACATGAACATCAACGAGGTGATCAGCAATCTGGCGTCTCAGGCTTCAGGCACCGCCCTCGGCAGCCACAGCCCAGTGCACCCGAATGACCACGTCAATCGGTCGCAATCCACCAATGATGTTTTTCCCGCAGCGATTCACGTCGCCGCGGCCAAGCACCTGAAGGACGGGCTGCTGCCGGCGCTCGATGCCCTGGTGCAGGCCTTGGATACCAAAGCCCAGGCCTGGATGCCCATCGTCAAGATTGGCCGCACCCATCTGCAGGATGCGGTGCCCCTGCGTCTAGGCGATGAAGTGGGCGCCTGGCGAGATCAACTCAAACAAGCCCAGGCATGGCTGGAGGACTGTCTGGTCAGCCTCGGCGATCTTCCCCTGGGGGGCACCGCAGTCGGCACGGGGTTGAACACGCCGACGGGCTTCCGTCATGCCGTTGCGGAAGAGCTGAGCCGGGTCGCTGGCATCAAGGTCCGTCCCGCTGACAACCTCTTCGCCGTGATGGCCGGCCATGATGCCCTCGTCCAAGCGATGGGCCAACTTCGCCTGCTGGCGGTGGCCCTGCTCCGGATCGCCAACGACGTGCGGCTGCTTGGATGTGGCCCCCGGGCGGGTCTGGGCGAGTTGCGGCTGCCCGCCAACGAACCCGGCAGCTCGATCATGCCAGGGAAAATCAATCCCACCCAGTGCGAAGCTATGGCCATGGTCTGCACCCAGGTGATCGGTCTCGATGGCGCCGTGGCAGCCGCTGGCGCAGGCGGCCATCTGCAGATGAATGTCTACAAGCCCTTGATCGGCTTCAACCTGCTGCAGTCAATCCGCATGCTCAAAGACGCCATGACCAGCTTCCGCCAGAACCTGGTGGAGGGTTTGGAGCCGGATCGGGAGCAGATTCAGCGGTTCGTGGATCGCTCCTTGATGCTGGTCACCTCCTTGACCCCGAGGATTGGTTACGAGAAGGCCAGTGCCATCGCTCAGCATGCCCACCATCAGGGGTTGACGCTGAAGGATGCTGCCTTGGAGCTCGGCCACATCAGCGAAGCCGACTTTGATCAACAGGTGAATCCCGGCGCCATGGCCGCTCCGGACGCCTGAACTCAGGCGGCCCGCTCCGTTGCCGGGTTGAGCGCAGCGGAGGCTGGCACCAGATCCTCGGCTTCAGCCACGGGGAAACGGTTGATCGCTTTCAGAGCCTGACGCGCATGGCTGCGCAGTTGCTCGCTGATCGCTTCGCAGTAGGGCACCTGGGCCAGAAGATCCACGGTGCGGCGCATGATGCGCACCACATCACCCTCATCCAGGGACGTGTTGGCGATCAGATCGCTCCAGGACGTTCCCCGCGCCCAGGCATCCACAAGGCCCATGAGCTCGGGTTCCCACCAGGCCGGCACCACCACACCGGCGCGGGCCTGGGCCCGCAGCAGCTCGCGACGCAGACCCGAAAGATCCTGCAGGGCTTCCTCAGCCGCCGCAGGCGGTGGGAAGCCACTCCACAGGTCGGGGCGGTTGACCTCGGTGCTGATCGCCTCGAACACCGCTGCCAGGTCGGGGGGGGGAGAGGTCATCGAGATGGCCACTCATCAGCGCCAGCCCCAGCCAGAGTTCGTTGTCGCCCCGCAAGGCAGCAACGGTGCGGCCGATCTCCGTGGGATCCAGCTCATCGAGGCATCCGAAGTGCTGCAGGATCTCCATCAAGGCCAGGAAGGTCTCCCAGTGACGGTTGGCCCGCTGATGCAACAGCTGCTGCCGTTCAGCGATCTCCAGCTCCAGATCTTCCATGCGCCGGCGGTGCTTCTTCAGCTGTTTGCGATCTCCCCAGCGATGGGCCGGATGCTGCTCCTGCTCCTGCTCCAGACCCCGCACCAGCCGGGCCTGGGTCAACACCTCCCCAGCCAGGTCATATTGCGGGGTGGTCATGTCGTGGCGCCGGGCCATATGGGCCACGGCTAAAGCCAAACCACCACTGGCCTGATCGCCATGACGCAACTCACCGGATCGGGACAGCTCCGGGATATCCAGCCCATCCACCTGCAGACAACTGAGCTCCGCATGGATGCTCACCACGGCCTGACAGGGCAGCAAAATCCAGACGTTTTCATCGGTCAGGCAGAGCAGCAGCGGGAACTGACCGGGCCCCTTCACCTTCTCAACAATTACCGCGGGCGCGACGCGACCCCGCAGCTGCGGCGATTTGAGGCTGACCAGGGTGCCGGTGCTGGCGAACTGCAGGGCCATCGTCAGCTCATTGGCCAGCGTCTCCTCGGCCTGCTGTTGAAGGATGCGGAGCAAGCGCCGCTCTTCGCGGAGCCGCCCACGCATTTTTTCGTAGTCCTCAAAGTCTTCCCAAGGGATGTCGCCGGCGACGCCCTCCAGCTGGCTGAGTTGCAACCGCAGCTGGGACAGGTTCTCCTCGTCCTCCACAAGGTCAAGCCCCGCCAGGTAGCGGCCAAAACTGCGCTCCACCAGCTCCCTGGCCTTGGCCAGATCGTGGCGCTGCAGCAGGTTGAGAACCATGCCGTAGCTGGGGGTGAACTGGCTCACCAGGGGGTCGGCTGGACTTGTCGCCAGCTGACCAGCTTCACGCACACCTTCGAACCGGCTTTGCACCGTCACGACGTAGCCCTGAGAGTCGAGGCCCCGCCGGCCGGCCCGGCCGGCCATCTGGAGGAACTCACTGCCCATCAGCGGGCGATGCCCCCGCTCGGTGCGCTTGGAGAGGGCCGCAATAACCGTGCTGCGGGCCGGCATGTTGATGCCCGCCGCCAGGGTCTCCGTGGCAAAGACCACCTTCACCAACCCCTGCTGGAAGAGCTCTTCGATCAACTCCTTCCAGGCGGGCAGAACACCGGCGTGGTGGGCAGCGATGCCCCGAAGCAGCGCATCAGCGTGAATTCCATCCCGAACGGCCTCGGGGTTGTCGTGGCTGTAGGCGGTTAGGCGCTCCTTGATCCGCGCCTGCTCCTCCTGGGTCACCAGGCACTGCACCCCCAGGTCCCGCACCGCCTTGTCACAACTGCGCCGGCTGAAGATGAAATAGATGGCCGGGAGCATCTGCCGCTCCGCCATCTGAGCCACAACAAAACTGATCGGTGGTGGCTCGGGTTGAGGCGGCCTCTGGGAACGCCCTTTGCGCTTGTGCCCCTTGGGCGCGCGCCAGACCTTGCAGTTGGGATGAAGACCCGTACCGGCTTCGTTCAGCAGTGGATGCAACCCCTTGGCACTGCAGAAGCTGAACTGCAGTGGCACCGGCCGGTGGTCACTCATCACCAACGTTGTCGGACCATGAACCTTCTCGATCCAGTCGGTCAGCTGCCCGGCATTGGCCACGGTCGCGGAGAGCGCCACCAGCTGCACCGTGGGTGGGCAGTGAATGATCGACTCCTCCCAGACCGTGCCGCGCTGGGAGTCGTTCATGTAGTGGCACTCGTCGAGCACCACTGCTTCCACATCAGCCAGGGGATCGTCGTGCTCATCCGCCTCGGCGTAGAGCATGTTGCGGAAGATCTCCGTGGTCATCACCACGATGGAGGCCTCGCGATTCACACTGAGGTCACCGGTCATCAAACCCACGTTCTCCGCACCAAACTGATCGCGGAAATCGCGCAGTTTCTGGTTGGAGAGAGCCTTCAGAGGTGTGGTGTAGAAGACCTTCTGGCCGTGGGCCAGGGCACGATGAATGGCGTATTCACCGATCAGGGTTTTGCCGGATCCTGTGGGGGCACTGACCACGACCGAATGTCCCTGGTTGAGAGCATCCATGGCCTCCAGCTGGAAATCATCCAGCGGGAAGGGAAAAATTTCTGAGGGATTCAGTGGGACACTGCGATCGACATCGGGCTCTGATCGGGGGGTGGCCGGTGTCGATTGGTTCATCGAATGATCTTAAGGAGCCTGGCTGATCTCTCTTTTCAAACAAGCGATAAGCCGCGCCAATGCAATCAATCAGATATGCAGACCTCCTTTGACGAAACCTAGCAACATCATAAAAAATAATGAAGAGAATGCTTCGAGCTTTGGTGAAACCACCGGAGCTTTTTTTTTGCCTGCCTCCGCTGCGGCGAAGGGTGACAGGGGCACTGCGCCAGTGCCATGACAGAGGGGATTGGGGCCACCGCCTGTGACCAGCACTCAGCTCACCAAGCCGCGGCCGGCTGAAGACACCCTGATCGATGCCCTGAGGGGCTGCCGCGACGTGAAGGAGCTCAAGGCCCTCGAACAACGCCTGGCATCCACCACCGATGCGCCACCGCTGTTCACTTGGATCTGCGATCTGCTCGTGGCACGACGCATCTCCCGTGGCCTCGCCGCCCGCCTGCTGTTCGAACTCCACGACGGGGGCTCGACCTAGGGCGACAGGCTATAGCGAGCGGCGCCTCCAGACGGCGGCAAGGGCACTACCGATCAGGCAGTGAATCACCGCAGAGATGGCACCCGGCAACGCCGTGAGGGGACTGGCGAACCCACCATTGCGGGCGAGCACCACAGCCAGTCCTGAGTTCTGCATGCCCACCTCGATGCTGATGGTCCGCTGGGCCTGCACGCTCTGCCCCGCCAGCCGGGGAATCAGCCAGCCGAGCAGGAAGCCGCCGCCATGCAGCAGCAGGCAAGCCAGGATGAGCACGGCCCCCTGCTGACGCAGCAAAGCCGTCTGGCTGCCCACGATGCTGGAGACGATCATCACGATGGCCATCACCGCCAGGGGAGGCATCACCGGCTCAATCCGCTGGGCCACACCGGGCAGACCACGCTTGAGCACCACCCCAACGGTGACCGGCAGCAACACCACCTGAAGCACGGCCAGGAACAGGGCCCAACCGTCCACCGGCACGTACTGGCTGGCCAACACCTGCGTGAGACGCGGGGTCAACACCACCGCCGCCAGGGTGCTGATCGAGGTCATGACCACCGACAGCGCCACATCGCCACGGCCGATCAGAGCCACAACATTGCTGGCGGTCCCCCCAGGGCAGCAGCCGACCAGAATCAAGCCCACCGCAAGCGGGGCAGGCAGATGAAGAGCCGCCGCGATCACAGCGGCAAGGGCCGGCATCACGAGGAACTGCACCAGCACCCCCAGCAGCATGGCGCGGGGGCGTCGACCAACCCTCACGAAATCAGCGGGTGTCAACCCGACGCCCATGCCGAGCATGATCACGCCGAGTCCAAGGGCGATCAGTGGCCCCTTGAACCAGATGAACAGCGGGGGATGCAGCAAGGCCAGCAGCGCTCCCAGCAACGTCCAAAGCGGAAAGAACAGAGTGAAACGCTCCCAGGTCATGACGATCAGAGGACTGCGGCCATCCTTGTTCAGGGCGGATTCCAGACTGTTGTAATGCGGGACCATGCTTCTCCCATCCCTTCAGCCCGCCGCCGACGCCTGCGGAGCTTGAACTCCGGCCAGGAGCCCTGGCAGCTGCAGGATCCTGCCGGAGCCGGCCAGCTCGTTGATCTGGCTAGCAACGACTACCTCGGGCTCAGCCGTCATCCCGATGTGCTCGCAGCGGCATCTGAGGCCATGGCCTCAGATGGCCTCGGTGCCGGTGGATCTCGCCTGATCACCGGAACCCGACCACGCCATCTGGAGCTGGAAGCAGCACTCGCCACCTGGCTAAACCGGGACCGGGCGCTGCTATTCCCCAGCGGATTTCAAGCCAACATTGCCGCCTTAACGGCCCTGAGTGACAGGCACACCACGGTGTTGGTGGACCGGCTGATCCACCACTCGCTGCTGGCCGGCGTCCGCACCAGTGGGGCGCGGCTGCAACGCTTTGCCCACAACGATCTTGAAGATCTCGACCAGCGGCTGCAGCGGCTCAAGCCGACAACACGACCGCCACTGGTGGTAACTGAAAGCCTGTTCAGCATGGAAGGCACCAGCCCTGATCTGCAGGGCATGGCCGACCTTTGTGCCCACCACGGTGCACAGCTGCTGGTGGACGAAGCCCATGGCCTGGGGGTCCTGGGGCCCGGCGGCCGTGGGCTTTGCCATGGGCTCCAACGGCCAATGGCCTTGGTGTGCGGCACCTTCGGCAAAGCCTTCGGCAGCGGAGGTGCGTTTCTAGCTGGAGACAACACCACGATGGAGCTGCTGCTGCAAACAAGTGGGGCCTTCCGCTACACCACGGCCCTGGCCCCACCGCTGGTTGCGGGAGCCCAGGCTTCCCTGCGCTTGATCCAATCCCACCCCAACTGGGGAAGCAAGCTGAGCCAGCGCTCGGAACGCTGGAGGACGGCGCTGGCGCACCAGGGCTGGGCGAAACCAGCAGGGCACGGCCCAGTTCTCCCCCTGTTGGTCGGGGACGACCAGGACGCGCTCGACCTTCAGCAAAAGCTGGAGCAGGCGGGGCTGCTGTCTGTGGCGATCCGGCCGCCCACCGTGTCGGAGGGGACCGCCCGTTTGCGCCTGGTGCTGCGGCGGGACCTGCCGGAGGGCACATTGGAGCAACTGCTCGCAGCCCTCGGCTCTCGATGATGCAGGTCCTGGCGATGCATGGTTGGGCTGGCCAGGCCGGCACCTGGTCCCACTGGCGTCAACGTTTTGAAGATGGTGGAGCGAAATGGTCCAGCGCGGACCGGGGCTACGACGGCGGTGAGGCCGTTGCTCCGGCATGGCCCCCCGGCCCAGGACACAATCTGTTGATCGCCCACTCCCTGGGGCTGCACCTGCTGCCGGCAGCTGTTCTGGCGCAGGCCGATGCGGTAGTGCTGCTGGGCAGCTTCAGGGCCTTCGTGCCCCAAGGACGGGCAGGGCGGGCGGTGGCGGTGGCTCTGAAGGGGATGCAGGCGGCTCTGGGCACCGACCAGGAACAGACGATGCTCGAACGCTTCCTCGACAAAGCCGCTTCACCCAATGCCCGCAGCGCCCTGCCCCCAGCCCCCCTGCTGCAGGGTTTGACGAGCCTGGGGCGCCAGCGGCTGCAGCAGGATCTGGAGCTTCTGGCGCGCTGCCAGAGCCTGCCAAAAGGCTGGCCTGAAGCGGTGCCAGTGCTGGTGGTGCAGGGCGAACAGGACGCTGTGGTGCACGCCGCATCGGCGCAGCAGCTGATCGATGACCTCGGAGCGCAGCCGCTGACCCTGCATCGGGATCCGAATTGGGGCCACGCACTGATCACACCAACGGTGCTCTCGGTGGTGCTGCAATGGCTGGAAGCCCTGTGATTCGCCCCGACGAGGTGCTGGAACGCTTCAGTCGCGCAGCACCGACCTACGCAGGCGAAGCGTTGCTGCAACGGGCTATGGCCTGGCGCCTGGCCCAACTGAGCCGTCGCTACTCCATCCGGCGCGGCCTGTGGGCTGACCTGGGCAGCGGCACCGGTCATCTGGCCGCAGCCCTGGAAGTCGCTCATCCAGGGCAGCAGGTGATCCGCCTTGACGGAAGTGCCGCCATGTTGAACAGCCACCCCTATGGAACACACACCCTGCGGCATGACCTGAGCCACGGGTTACCGGACTGGAGTGAGCCACCGCAACTGCTGGCCTCCAGCTTTGTTTTGCATTGGTTGCCGGATCCAGCCCAGCAGCTTCGGCGTTGGGTGGATGCACTGCCGAAGGGGGGCTGGCTGGCCCTGGCGGTGCCGGTGGCTGGAAGTTTTCCGCAATGGCAGCACGCCGCCCGGGCAGCGAATCAAACCTGCACGGCCTTGTCCATGCCGGTGCGGGAGCAACTGATGGCAGCCTTGCCGGATGGCGCGGTGCAACGGGACGAGTGCCTGAGCTTCACCCAAAACGCCGGCAATCCACTGCGGCTGCTGCGACCGATGAGCAACATCGGCGCCTCCGTCACCAACGGGGGCCAGCTCTCCCCAGGACAATGGAAGGCCATATTCCGGGCTTGGCCCCAAGCCGATGCATCAACCGGGTTCGCCCTGACCTGGAGGATGTGGGTCCTGATGGTGAAGCGATGAACGGCAGCGTCAGTCGCCTGGTGGTATGCGGAACCGACACGGACGTCGGCAAAACCGTGGTGAGCGCGTGGCTCGTGCAGGGGCTTCAGGCCAGCTACTGGAAACCGGTGCAGAGCGGACTGGAGGGCGGCGGTGACCGCGAGCGGGTGCGGCAGCTGTTGAACCTCCCGCCGGAACGGATGCTGCCCGAGGCCTATGCCTTCCGAGAGCCGGTCTCCCCCCACTGGGCCGCCGAACTGGACGACACGCCACTCGACCCAGTCCAACTCGCCATTCCCCAGCATCAGGGATCCCTGGTGGTCGAGACAGCTGGAGGGTTGATGGTGCCCCTCACCCGCAACTGGCTCCAGATCGATCAACTGGTGGAGTGGCAGTTGCCCATCGTTCTAGTGGCCCGCAGTGGACTGGGTACCCTTAACCACACCCTGCTCAGCCTGGAAGCGCTGAGACGGCGGAATCTCAAAGTCTTGGGACTGATCCTCAACGGCCCCCGCCACGCCGACAACCCGGGGACCCTCAAGCAGTTCGGTGACGTCCCCGTTCTGGCGCAGCTCTTCCCCCAGGCCTCCCTCTCAGCAACGGTTCTGGAGCGGCTTTGGCACGAGCAGAATCTCACCACTACATTCCGAGAAGTGTTGAAGCGCTCGTCCCCGTGACTTCACGTCAAACACTCGCAACCCTGGCTGTTTCAGCACTCTGCGTTGGGATTCTGGTGCTGTTCACCGACATCGAGATGCGGCTGGTGCGCTGGGTCAACTGCAGCGCCATCGCCACAGAGGCGGAAAAGAACAGTGACGTCTGCCGCTGACCACTCAGCCCAGGGCCTTAGAACCAGTGGGGCAGGTGCCCAGACGCATCGCGGCATGGCGCACGGCGACCCGCAACGGCCAGCCGTGACTGAGTTCAGCCTGGATCACCTCCAGCTGGGACGATGACCAACCCCGCAGCTCGAGATCACTGCGAATCGATTGCCAGTCGCCCTCAGCAACAACAAGACTTCGCTTGGCTGACGGCTCAGGCCGCGTGGTGGGAACAAAACGCTTGGATTGACGACGGGTGCGTGGGGCAGCCATCCGGGGCATCTCCAACAGCTCGAGATTCAATATGACAAAAGCTGCCGCTGCTGCCATGGGGTCAATCCGCCATCCGAATCTGTGGCCACCCTTCACCCAGATGGCCAGCGCAGCCAACTCCCAACGGGTGGTGTCCGGAGAGGGTGCCCTGCTGATCCGTGAACAGGGGGAGCCGCTGATCGATGCCATCAGCAGCTGGTGGGTCACCCTGCACGGCCATGCCCATCCGGTGTTGGCCAAGGCCATCGCCGATCAGGCCGCCCGCCTCGAGCAGGTGATTTTTGCCGACTTCACCCATGAGCCTGCGGAACAGCTGGCCGTACGCCTGAGCGGCCTCTGCGGCCTGCAACGGCTGTTCTTCTCCGACAACGGCTCCACTGCGGTGGAAGTAGCGCTCAAGATCGCCTGCCAGTGGTGGGCCAACCGGGGCCAACCGCGCTATCAGATCGTCGCTTTCGACGGGGCTTACCACGGCGACACCTTCGGAGCGATGGCCGTTGGCGAACGCAACCTGTTCAGCGCCCCCTTCGAAGACAAGCTCTTTCCCGTCGCCCGGGTTCCCTGGCCGACCACCTGGTGGGACGACGATGCCGTGGAGGCCAAGGAATCGGCGGCACTCGAGGTGCTCGAACGCGTGCTGGAGACACCGACAGCGGCGGTGATCCTCGAGCCGCTGCTGCAGGGGGCCGGCGGCATGGCCATGGTGCGGCCCGAATTTCTGCGACAGGTGGAGACACGCACCCGCCAGGCGGGAGCACTGCTGATCGCCGATGAAGTGCTCACCGGCTTCGGACGCTGCGGCGACTGGTTCGCCAGCCGGCGGGCGGGCATCCGGCCTGATCTGATGGCGCTGTCCAAAGGCTTGACGGGTGGATGTCTGCCGATGGGAGTGACCATGGCCAGCGAAGCTGTGTTCGAAGCCTTCGTCGGTGACGACCCCTGCCTGACCCTCTGGCACGGCCACAGCTTCACGGCCAATCCGCTGGGCTGCGCCGCGGCCAACGCCAGCCTCGACCTGCTGGAGCGTAACCCCGCTGCCTTTCAACAGTTCGAACAACGGCATCGTCCGCACCTCGAACGGTTGGCGCGCCATCGGAAGGTGCAACATCCCCGGCTGACGGGGACGGTGGCCGGCTTCGACCTCGTTGTGGAGGGGAGCTCGGGCTACCTCAACCCGGCGGGGCCGAAGCTGAAACGGCTGGCAATGGAAAACGGCGTCTTCCTCCGCCCCCTGGGCCAGGTGGTCTATCTGCTGCCACCGCTCTGCATCAGCGATGCCCAGCTGGAACGCTGCTATTCGGTGCTGGAAAAGGCCCTCGATCAGCTCTGAAGCTTGTGGCCTCAGGGCCCCGCCTGAATCGCCGCCTCGACATCGGCCCTGGAGAGGCCATAGGGCAGCGAACACTGCACCATCGCCTCCAGGGAACCCGGGTGCCAGATCACTTTGAGGTCCTCCCGTTCCAGCAGCAACAGTGCTCTCCATTCAGAACGCTCGAGCATCCACTGGCAGGGGGTGTCGTCCATGCGGACGGCACCCAGCTGCTGGAGCCAGGCCTCAAGCGCCGGGAGAGAGTGCTGATTCAGCGGGGTGCTCTCCGGGGGCAGGGCGGCCATCAAATTGCGAACGCACGGATGTGTTCTGAGTCTGCTCATCCGCCAGCCAACTCGGCGACACCTGCCAATCGCGACCCTGGGCAAGAGCCACCCCCAACCCCAGCACCAGGCTGAGCAACAGCGCGATGGTCAACAGCACCAGCGAGAACCATTCGCCACCGGAGAGGGGCCTCCGTTGACCAATGCCCTGCCAGGCATCCGGGCGGGACTGACGCTGCAGGGGCGAGGGCGATGACGGCGCCTGGGCGCCAAGACTGAGGGTTGCTTGGCTCTGGCGCAACAGAACGTCGTAGGACTCCTTGAGCTGCTGAAAAGCAATGCTGGCCTGCTCCGGCGGCAGTTGCGTGGTGTCGGGATGCAAGGCCTTGGACTGGCGTCGAAAAGCCTGGCGCAAGGTTTCAGCGTCAACCCCGGGACGCACGCCAAGCCGTTCGTGATGGCTGGGGCGGGCTTCGGACACAGGGGACGGTCGGTCCTTCATCCTAAGAAGAGTTGTTGCTGCAGCCATGGCCGCCACCGCGCCTGAACCGGCGTTCTGGGACGCCCTGGGATGGCAGCCATCGCGGGCGCAGCGCGACCAGCTGGTGGAGCTTCAGGGCCTGCTGCATAGCTGGAATGAACGGGTCAACCTGACGCGCCTGGTAAACGGCGACGATTTCTGGATTGGTCAGGTCTTCGACAGCCTCTGGCCGCTGGCGGGGGAACTCCAGTCAGCGGACGAGCCGCAGAACTGGATTGATGTGGGAACCGGGGGAGGCTTCCCCGGCCTCGCCATCGCTATTGCCCTTCCCCAGGCACAGGTAACCCTGCTGGATTCCGTCGGGCGCAAGACCGCCGCCGTGGAGGCCATGGCCAGCAGCCTGGGACTTGCCGATCGGGTGCGGGTCCGCACCGAGCGGATCGAAACAACAGGGCGCGATCGCCACTTCCGCGGCAGCTTCGATCGGGCCGTGGCCCGGGCTGTAGCAGCCGCTCCTGTGGTGGCCGAATACCTCGTGCCCTTGCTGAAAAGCGACGGCCTGGCCCTGCTGTATCGGGGCCAGTGGACTGACAGCGATGCCGTGCCGTTGAACAGGGCCCTGCGCCTGCTGAAAGCCCGTCTGATCGAGGTGCAGCACCGACAACTGCCCGGTGATCGCGGCACGCGTCACCTTCTGCGGGTGCAACCGAACGCCCCCTGCCCCCGCAGCTACCCAAGGGCCGTGGGAACGCCCAGCCGGGACCCTCTTGGGAACTAAGACGAACGCTCAGACACTCGACAAGCGCATCTGGGATTCGCCCTTGAGCCGCTGCTTGAGGCTACGCAGAATCTCTGGGATGCGCTCACGCCATGGGCTCTCCTGCAGCACGCTCTGCAGCTCTTCGGCACTGACCTCCCTATCAAAGCCATCGGCATTGGCCCCGGAAAACCAGTGGCCGCCGGAGCCCAACAACCCATAGCGGGCCTTGGCGTAACTCTCGAGATCCCATGCCTCCAGCAGGTTGTACAACCAAAGCAACACCGGCAGGTTGATCTCCCCGGGCGTCGCATGCCAAGGCGGCAGCCCGACGGACCAGGAAGCCATCCAGTCATGACCCAATGATTCATCGGCCGCTTGCCGAAGCCGCTGATCCACAGGAGCAATCAAGGACGCTGCCTCCGGCAGCAGGCGCAACGCCTCAAGGTGAAGCTCGAGATCCTCCGGCCGGGCCGCTCCCACGCTGATGGTATGAACCCGCGGATCCTGGAGACAGAACAGGTCGTTGAAGACGATGGGATGCAGCGGTGAACACAGCTCCAACAGCCGTTGAGATGGGGTGTGCAGATGACCGCCTTTGTCGGTGGGACTGATGATGAACACCCCCATGTCCTGACGGCGGGCCGCATCCAAAGCGGGACCGTTGTCCTGGCGGATGTAATACCAGTGCAGATTCACGTAATCGAAGGCACCGGAGTCGCAGGCCTCTGCGATCAAGGCTGTGGGGCCATGGGTGGAGAAGCCCACATGACCAATGCGGCCCTTCGCCTGCCAGCGGCGCACCACCTCCATGCAACCCCCGGGCTGAAGGGTCTGCTCGAGATGCTCCGGCAGGTTGATGCCATGGATGGCCAGTAAATCCAGGCGATCACAGCCCAACCGCTCAAAACTGAGCTCCAGCTCCGCCTCGAAGGCGGCGGGATCGGGCCGGGGAGGCACCTTGCTCTGCAGCAGACGGGAAGGGTCGGGTGTGCGCGGGAGGGCCCAACCCAGCTGACGCTCGGAGCTGCCGTAGTGCCGCGCCGTTTCCACGTGGTGAAAGCCCAGATCTACCGCGCGCTTCAGGGTCGCCTCGAGCTGGGTCTGCGACGCAGACGTGATCTGATCGGCAGGAAGGTCGGTCCAGCTCTGCTGAAAGCGCATTCCCCCGAGAGACAACAGGGGGATTTCAAGCTCCGTGCGGCCGAATCGGCGGGTGGGGAGCGCCATCAACCCTGGGGACGCGGTTGCAGATTCTGGTGAATCAGGTTTTGCCGCAGCGTTTCCAACGATTCAAAGGGAACCCAGTGAATGCAATCCACAGGACAGGTGTCGATGGCCTCCTGAATGCACTCGGTGGAGTCACCGTCCTGTCGGATGGCCCTTGAGCGTCCCAGCTGGGGCTCTACAACAAAGGTGTTGGCGGCCACGTGGGCGCAGTAGCGGCAACCGATACAAACCGCTTCATCCACCCAGACAGCCTGATCGCGCATGTCACCCCCGAGCAGGGGTTCCCTCCCGGTGGCCTGTTCTTGCGGCCGAGCAGGGGCAGAAAAGGCGTGAGACGAAGGATCAGCCAGGATTCAGGCGTCCCAGCGGGTCACCACGAGTTCGATCGAGCCATCCTCGGTTTGGGTCTGCTCGGCAACCTGAAATCCTTCCTTGGTGGTGGCAGCCAGAACCGTGTTCAGGGCGTAGCGCTGAGTGAGTTTGGAGAGAAAACGTTCCACGGGGATCTGTTGCTTCCACAGATCGAGGTCGGTGACCAGCTCATAGGACTCCGATGTGCTGTTCCAGCGGAAGCCGATATCACCACCCTCCTGCACGGCGATGGCCAGGTCAGCGGTGACGGTCTGACCGCGGTAGCCGCGCACGGGACGCTCACCCTGATCAGGTGCATAGCCCATGTCTTCCAGGGCTTTCACCAATGGCTCCAGCTGACGCAGTTCGGTTTTGACGGTGCTGAAATGCGACATCAGTTCAAATGAGCGGGAAGAGACTGGGACTGGACCTCAGGCTGCAGAAACGCTTCGGATGTGGACTCCTGACGTTCAACCGTTCCAAGAGCAGCTTCCACTTCTTCAGTGAGCTGCTGGCACGCTTCCCCTGCAACACCCTCGACCTGCTCTTCCACACGGCCATCAGGCCGGATGGTGAAGCGAATGGTCTTTTGGGGCATCGAGAAACGTGATTTGCGCAGCAGCCTAGTGGGGGTCTCCCCCGAATGTTGCCTTTCTCGTTACACAGCTCAGTTACAGGATGAAACCGTCGTTGATCAACGCCTGCAGGCGTTCCAGCACCAGCGGATCCTCCAGCTGCTCGAGGGCGGTTCTGGCCTCATCGCGCACGGAGATCTCTCCGTCATGGAGCAGGGCACTCACCAAAGCCTCAACGATCTCAGCTTGCCGCGGCTGCACCAGCTGATCCATCAAACGGCCCAAAGCCCAGATGCAGTTGCTGCGCACCACCGCTTCACTATCGATGCGCAAACTCACCAGCAATTGCCCCGCCGCGGGGTCGGCCTTGACCGGGGAACGGCTGCCGGCCTCCGCCAGGGAACCTGGACACCAGAGGCGCACTGCTGCGACATCCGTCTGCAGCGCCCGGATCAACGGATTGAGCACCGGAGCATCGGGGAAGTTGCCCAGGCTCCAGGCCGCAGCCTTGCGGACGTAGGCATTGGCATCGAGCTGCAGCAGCTGCAACAACGGCTCAACAGCCGGCGGCGATGGATTGCGGCCCAAGGCGTAAACAGCACTCATCCGCTCCACCGGACAGGAGTTCTGGAGCAAGGGCAGCAGCAGGGCAATCGACCGGGGATCACGGTGTTCACAGAACACCTGCAGGCCCTGCAGCCGTTCTCCATGGTTGCCACGCAACCAGACCAAACCCTGGTCACAGGCCCGGGCAATCTTCAGAGAGGAATCCTGCTCGGCGTCATCGAGCTGGATCGCATCAAGCGGATCAACGTCGTCTTCCGCCGCCAGCTCACGCGCCAGCAGATCAGGATCCACAGAAAGGCTGGACAGCCCCTGGTCCTTCTGTTGGCTGCGGTCGTCAGTCATGCGGGGATGCTACGGGAGCCATTCCAGGGCTCAACCCATGGGAGCTGGAGCCAGCATGTCACCGGGAAGCCAGATGCGGGCACTCACAGCGAACAACGCCAGGACAAACAGAAGAACAATCAGAGCCGGCAGAAGGGTGGAACGAAAAAACGACACCGGAATACGCCAATCAAGGCGCCATTCTGCTCAAGAGGGCACGGCAGCGACACGCCGCCGCAGCTGCCAGATCGAAAGGATCAGCACCGACAGACCAATCCAGCCACTCCACTGTTGATGCAACAGGAAGCCTCCGGTGCCGAGCAGGCCGCCAAACAACACACCACAGGCCAGCACGAAGCGCCGCAGCATGGCGGGCAACGACTCCATCGGCATGACGCCGAAGCGCTGGCGCAGGCGTGACCAACCGGGGCCCGGAGGACGCACCGTCCGCACAAACCGCTCCAAAACAGCGTCCGATTCCGGCGGTGTGCAAAGCATCACCGCCAACCAGACCACAGCGGAGAGGCCGGTGATCACCGCAATGCGAACCCCGTAATCCTCAATCCGAACCAGGGGCACCACCGAGGTGAACAACCCAATGAAGAACCCGCAGAGCATCGCCGACAGCTCCGCCGCGGCGTTCACGCGCCACCAGAACCAGCGCAGCACCAGAACCACACCGGGGCCTGACCCGATCGCGATCACCAGCCGAAACACCGTGCCGATGCTGTCGCTGATCAAAGCGGTGATCACCCCAAGAACGAGCAGCAAAACCGTGGTGAGTTGTCCCACCAGCAACAGCTCCCGCGGACCAGCGGAGGGGCGAACAAAGCGCTGATAGAGGTCGTGGGTGAGGTAGCTGGCTCCCCAGTTCACCGAAGTGCTCACGGTGCTCATGAACGCCGCCACCAGAGAGATCACCACCAGGCCGAGCGCCACCGGGGGCAGCAGTTGCACGGCCAGGGCGGGATAGCCGAGCTCAAGATCAGCTCCGGCCGGCAACAGCACTAGGGCCGCCAACGCGACCACGATCCAGAGCCAGCTGCGCACCAGGTAATTCACCACCAGAAACACCCACCCCGCCAGCCGCGCCTGCTGCTCATCGCGGGTGGCCAGCATGCGCTGAATGAACTCGCCACCCCCATCACTGCGGCGGAAACTCCACCACTGCACAGCGATGTAGGCCGTGAACATCGGGATGCTGATGCCACTGCCCTGCAACCAGCGGAAGCCGGAGTCATCCCAGGTCCAGGGCACCAGAGACAGCAGCTCCGGCCGCTGCAGCGCCTGCAGTTGCTCCAACAGCGCTGTCATCCCTCCTGAGGCATGGAGGGCAGCCGCGGCCACGGCCAGGGCGCCTGCCAAGGCCAGCACAAGCTGGACCAGATCGGTAACCACGACGGCCCAGAGCCCACCGGCCACGGTGTAACTCATCACAAGCAGGGCCACGACCATCAAGAGCCAGACCGTGTCCGTCAGTCCCAGTGCAGCGGGTTGCCCCGACACCAGCCCCAGCGCTTCCACCACCTTGCGGAGGGCAAGGAAGGCATAGCCGATGCCGATGCAGTTCACCGGAACTGCCAGCAGAAAAGCCTTGATGCCGCGCAACCAAGCCGCCGCCGCTCCGCCGTAGCGCAGCTCGGTGAAGGCGGCGTCCGTGAGCACACCGCTGCGGCGCCAGAGGGGTGCGAAGACAACGGCCATGGCCACGTGGGCCAAACCAAAGCTCCACCACTCCCAGTTGCCCGCCAGGCCGCGGGCACCCACCAGGCCGGCGACGTAGAGCGGCGTATCGATGGAGAAGGTGGTGGCCGCCATCGAGGCGCCGGCCAACCAACCGTTGAGACGGCGGCCTGCCACGAAATAATCCGCCTCGCCGCTGTTGCGACGGGCCAGCCACAACCCCAACACCAGGGTGAGAACGAGGTAAGCAGCGAGAAGCAGCCAATCGATCGCTGTCATGCGCAGACCCTTTGCCTCAGCAGTCTGCTGAGGCAAAGGCCATCAGCCCACCCTTCAGCTGCCGGAGGAGTTGGGGGCCATCTGCTGACGCCGGAGCTGACCGCAGGCCGCATTTTGATCGAGACCCCGGCTGGCCCTGAGGCTCACGGCAACACCACGTCGTTCCAAAACGCGACGAAACACCTCGATCCGCTGCGGGGTTGGTCGTTTGAACTCCTCCTCCTCGATCGGGTTGTAGGCGATCAGGTTCACGTGGCTCTGGAAACCGCCAACGCGATCCGCCAGCTCTGCGGCGTGCTCGGGCTGATCGTTGAGTTCACCGAGAAGGATGTACTCAAAACTCACCCGCCGACCGGTCACATCCAGATAGTGACGGCAATCCTCGAGCAAAGCGTCATAGGGGTAGGCATGGGCTGTGGGAATGAGCTCCTCGCGCAGACGCTGGTTGGGGGCATGGAGACTCACCGCCAGGGTGAACTGGGCGCGGCCCAGCCGCTGCATGGCCAGTTCCGCAAGTTGCGGCAAGGTTTTCGGAACACCCACCGTGCTAACGGTGATGCGCCGTTGGCCGATGCCGAGGTCATCATTGAGGCAGCGGATCGCCTCCAGCACAGCACTGCTGTTGAGCAGGGGCTCGCCCATGCCCATGAACACGATGTGGGAGGGACGGCGATCCATCGCCTCACGCACACTCAGCACCTGATCCACAATTTCGTGGGTCTGAAGTGAACGCTGCAGCCCCCCTTTGCCGGTGGCGCAGAAGCGGCAGGCCATGGGACAACCCACCTGGCTGGACACACAGACGGTGAGCCGTTGGTCGGTGGGAATCCCGACGGTTTCAATGGTTTCGCCGTCCTCGGTGGAGAGCAGCAATTTGGTTGTGGCATCCGTGGCCACCGAACGATGCACTTCCTTCAGCCGGCCCACATCAATGCCGCCCTCCAACAAGGCGGCACGCCAGGTCTTGGGGAAGACCGTGATGTCGGCCAGGGATCGAGCCCCCTTGGCATAGATCCAGTCATGGAGCTGGCGGCCGCGGAAAGGCTTTTGCCCCTGGGCGACGGCCCAGTCCTGCAGCTCGGCCGCGCTGCGACCCAGCAGAGCCTGGGTCACCAGATCAGCAGACCGTGGCCAAGCTTGATCTCCACCGCCATCAGGGCGATGAAGCCAAGCATGGCCAGACGTCCATTCAGCCGCTCGGTATGGGTGTGGAACCCATATTTGGGCAGGCGTCTCTTGGGGATCTCAGTGGGCTCAAGCATGGAAGGGGCTGCGATGGTGAACGATTGAGCGGAGCTCATTCGTCAGAGAGCAGGCCCTCTTCCTGAAGGCCCTCAACGGCTTCAGCATCGACCACCTGCTCTTCCTTCAGCTCATTGTCGGCGTCCGGACGGGTGAATGCGGCGAAGTTGCTCGCCGAGGGGTCGATGTTGTGGCGGGTGCGGGTGGCCTCGAGGTCGGCGTCACTGGGGTCATCCAGCACTGCACTGGCGCTGGCCGCAGGGGGCATGTCGACGGTGTAGTCGGGACGCAGGTTTTGCATGCGGCGGTAGCCGGCCGGATCCTCCGACAGGATGTCCGGGTGGGGGCCAGCCTCCTTCTGCAGCTCTTCTTCGAAGCCGCTAAAGCCGGTACCTGCAGGAATCAGGCGACCGATGATCACGTTCTCCTTGAGACCGCGCAGCCAATCGCTCTTGCCCTCGATGGCAGCTTCAGTGAGCACCCGGGTCGTCTCCTGGAAGGAGGCAGCGGAGATGAAGCTGTCGGTGTTGAGCGACGCCTTGGTGATACCCAGCAGAACGGGGGTGAACTCGGCGGGAGCACCACCGGTGATCGCCATGGCCTGGTTGGTGTCTTCCACCTGACGCAGTTCGATCAGCTCACCCGGCAACAGGGTGGTGTCACCGGCATCTTCGACCCGCACCTTGCTGGTCATCTGACGGACGATCACCTCGATGTGCTTGTCGTCAATCGAAACGCCCTGGGACTTGTAGACGTTCTGAACCTCAGTCACCAGACGGTGCTGCAGGTTGGCGATTGCCTCCTGAGCGGCCTCCATCAGGGGTTTGCGGCTGCGCAGATCTTCGAAGTAGCACTCGAGCAACTCGTGGGGGTTGATCGGGCCATCGGTCAGCAGTTCACCAGCGGTGACCTGTTGGCCGTCGCTCACCATGATGTTGCGGCCGAGCAGGATCGGATATTCACCGATTGCGTCATCGGATTCGATCACGTTGACGGCGAGGGAATCGTCGTCTTCACCCTGCTTGATCTCAACGGTGCCGGGCTTCTTGCAGAGAATCGCGGATTCACGGGGGCGACGGGCCTCCAGCAATTCCTCGATTCGGGGCAGACCCTGAACGATGTCACCGGTCTTCTGGCGTTCGAACACCAGCAGGGCCAGGCCATCACCGCGCTGCACCAGATCTCCATCGCGCACGTGCAAGACGGAGTCGGGAGACACCATGTAGGGGCGTCCCAGACGCAGGGTGACGCTGTTGCCGCTGACGGCCTCGATCTCACCACAGCAGCTGGAGGTTTCGCCGTCGGCAAGGGCGTCGCCATCGACAATCCGCTGACCGACGCTCACCACCGGCTTGCCGGAGGTGCTCAGGGTGGTGGTGTCTTCGGGGCGTTCCACGATCATCCGACGCACCGGGTCGGCTTCCGTGGCTTCAGGCAACTGGGCCACACCGGCCTGCTTACAAAGGATCTGCGTGGTGGCGACGACATCGCCAGCCTTCACTGACACGCCATCTTCGACCTGCAGCTCGGTGTGGGTTGAGCCGTGGCTGGAGTCGGACATGGTGTCGCGACGCACCAGGATCGACTCGAGGATCACGAGGCGCAGACGGGAAATGGTCTTGGCCCGCTTGTCGGGAGCCTTCTCCACATCCACCGTCATCTGCGGGGTGGTGTCGAAGGTCTCGAGCAGCAGCTGGGTCTTGAGCAGCTCCACACCTTCAACGGACTTGATCAGTTCGTTGTCCTTGAAAGCCAGACGCTGGGTGGCCTTGATGCCGAGGTGAGGGCCATTGGCCTGCTTCACATGGGACAGCTCAGGCAGCTGGGCCTCGTTGGGAATGGTGTACTCCTCAACCGGACGCAGCAGCAGCCCCTTGCCTTCGGGTGTCTCCACCGTCTGCACGTACTTCATCGTGTCAACGGAGAGCCCCTTGGCGATGTCCTCACCGGGGTTGACCATCTGGCCATCACCCTCGAAACGCTCCAGTGCCTTGGCATCGGTGCAGAGGTGGAACTCACCACTGCGAACGATAATTTCGCGCAGGATGTCGTTCTTCTGGGTGACGGTGACGATGCCCGCGGTCTGGCTGAAGATGTCTTTCACAACCTCGGTGCCGGCCTCGATCCACTGACCGTCGGTGATCATCAACAGGGAGATGTCCTTGTTGATTTCGTGGGTCTCCTGGGGGATCCACAGCAGGGTGCCGCCCTTGTTGACCTCGTAGCCGTTTTTGGCGGAACGGGCCTTCTTGATCGCCAGACCAGGGGCGAACTTCACCAGACCACCGGTGCCAGTGCGGAAGCGGTCATCCGCCAGTTCAGCGATGACCTCGCCGGAACCGATCTTGCTGCCGGGGATGGTGTTGAGGCGGTAACGGGTACCGTCCTTGGCCTCAAGATTCCAGATCTCACCGGAGTGGGTGGACTCCTCCAGCAGTTTGAAGTCCTTGAGGGTCATCGCCGTGGTGACGATCTGCACCTCACGGGAATCACCGATGGAGTCTCGCAGGCGCACTTCACCGCCGTACTCACTGCGCTGGCTAGCTTCCGCCAGCACCTGACCCTCAGTGACCTGGGTCTCACTGCCGACCACGGGCTGAGCGTTGGGCGGCAGGTTATAGACGTCGCCGGAAAGCACCCACATCCGGCCGAGACGCTGGGCCTTGAGGGTGATGTTGCCCTGACGGTCGGTGACCTCACGGGGCTGAATCGCCTCCTCGTAACGCACCTGGCCGGCCAGGTCGCAGATCACGTCCTTGGTGGCCTTCTCCACACTCTTCTTGACCGCACCGGCGGCGATCTGCGCCACCGTGACGTCGGCATCGATGTCAGCACCGTTGTCAACGAACAACAGGGAGCCGTTAGTGATCTCGATCTTCTGGGCCTTGCCCTTGCCGGACGGCTTGATCGTGAGGTTGAAATCAACCTCAGCCTGTTGGGCGTTCACACCGTGGGGAGTGCGGTAAGGACGCACACGCGCCTTGCTGCCGAACTCGACGGTGCCCGCCACCTTGGAGCGAACCACACCGGTTTCAGCGGTGGACACACCACCGGTGTGGAAAGTCCGCATGGTGAGCTGGGTTCCAGGCTCACCGATCGACTGGGCCGCGATGATGCCGACGGCTTCACCCAGATCGACCAGTTCGTTGTGCGCCAGTGCCCAGCCGTAACACTTGCGGCAGACGGAACGGTTGGCTTCGCAGGTGAGTGGCGAACGCACGCTCACGGCCTTCACGCCAGCGGCCTCGAAGGACTTGGACAACGGCGGATCGATTTCGGTGTCGCGCTCGGCCAGCACCTCGCCATCGGCATTCACCACCTGGGCGGCGGTCAAGCGACCCACAAGCCGGCTGCCGAATTTGCCGTCCTCAGCGTCCACCACGATGTGGCGGGTCGTGCCGCAGTCGTCCTCACGGACGATCACATCCTGGGCAACGTCCACCAGACGACGGGTGAGGTAACCGGAGTCAGCGGTGCGCAGCGCCGTATCCACCAGACCCTTCCGGGCGCCATAGGAGGAGATGACGTACTCGGTGACCGTCAGACCCTCACGGAAGTTGGTGCGGATCGGAAGGTCAATGATTTCTCCCTGCGGGTTGGCCATCAGGCCGCGCATGCCCACCAGCTGACGCACCTGGGACATGTTTCCCCGGGCGCCGGAGTTGGCCATCATCCACACCGAGTTCAGCGGTGCGTTCTCGTCAAAGTTCTTTTTAACGGCATCCACCAGACGCTCGTTGGTCTCGGTCCAGGTGTCGATCACCTTGGTGTGACGCTCCACCTCAGTGATTTCACCCAAGCGATAGCGCTCCTCAGTGGCGGTGATCTGTTCCTCGGCCTGACCCAGCAGATCCTTCTTCGCCTCGGGCACCTTGAGGTCGTCGACGGAGATCGACACAGCCGCCTGGGTGGCGTACTTGAAGCCGAGATCCTTGAGGTTGTCGGCCATGGACGAAGTCACCGCCGTGCCGTGGTTCTTGTAGGACCAGGCGACGAGCTGCTTGAGGGCCCGCTTGTCGATGACCTGGTTGCGGAACGGCGGTGGGGTCTTCGAGAGCGGACGAGATGCGCTCACGGGAGCCTCTTTGGCGGCCTTGGAGGCTTTGCTGGATTTGGACTTGCGGGATTTCGAGGACGAGGTCATGGCTGCGCGCGGATCAGGAGTTAAGGAGGAAGGACGTCTGGCTTGATTCAGGCGGCGGCCACCGCGTCGATGATCGTGTGATTCATCACCACACGGCCCACGGTGGTGAGGATGTAGCGACTGATCAGGGCACCGTCTTCATCAAAACGGTCGCGGCGATAGCTCCACTCTTCGATACGCGTGCCATCGCTGAGGGATTCGCTCTTGCTGGGCGCATCCAGCTCTTCATCGTCCTGAACTTCACCGTTGAAGCGAACCCACACCCAGTCGTGCAGACCGATCCGGTTGTCTTCGAAGGCATGGATGACATCCTCTAGACCCGCAAAAGTGCAGCTGCGATCGCCGAAGTCGGGCTTGGAAGCACCGGGTTGAAGCGCCGTCAGGTAGTAGGAACCAAGCACCATGTCCTGGGACGGGGTGATGATCGGCTCACCGGTCGCAGGCGACAGGATGTTGTTGCTGGCCAGCATCAGCATGCGGGCCTCGGTCTGCGCCTCGATGGCCAGAGGCACGTGGACGGCCATCTGGTCACCGTCAAAGTCAGCGTTGAAGGCTGGGCAGACGAGGGGGTGCAGCTGAATGGCGCGGCCATCAACCAGCTTGGGTTCGAAGGCCTGAATGCCGAGACGGTGCAGGGTTGGAGCACGGTTCAGCAGGATCGGGTGACCGTCGATCACCTCTTGCAGCACCTGCATCACTTCATCGTCGGCCCGCTGAATCAGCTTCTTGGCCGCCTTGATGTTGTTAACGATGTTCTGGCGGATCAAACGGTGGATCACGAAGGGCTGGAACAGCTCGATCGCCATCTCCTTGGGCAGACCGCACTGGTGCATCTTCAGTTTCGGACCCACCACGATCACTGAACGACCGGAGTAGTCGACCCGCTTACCCAGGAGGTTCTGACGGAAGCGGCCCTGCTTGCCTTCAATGATGTCGCTCAGTGACTTGAGCGGACGATTGTTGGCACCCACCACGGTGCGACCGCGACGACCGTTGTCGATAAGGGCATCGACGGCCTCCTGGAGCATCCGCTTCTCGTTGCGGACGATGATTTCAGGGGCCAGGATTTCCTGGAGCCTCGCCAGACGATTGTTGCGGTTGATCACCCGCCGGTAGAGATCGTTGAGATCGCTGGTGGCAAAGCGACCACCGTCGAGCTGCACCATCGGACGCAAATCGGGCGGAATCACCGGGATCACATCCAGCACCATCCACTCGGGACGGGCGTTGGTGGCGATGAAGTTGTCGATCACGCGCAGACGCTTGATCAACTTGGCGCGCTTCTGACCTTTGCTGCCGTTGATCTCTTCCCGCAGCTGTTCAGCCACTTCATCGAGGGTGAGGTCTTCCAGCAGTTGCTTGAGGGCCTCAGCACCTATGCCCACCACGGGCTCGTTCTCGATCTCGGAATCTTCGGCATAGATCTCGTCTTCAATTTCCAGCCACTCGTCTTCCGTGAGCAGCTGCTTGTACTTCAGGTCCTTATGGTCGCCGGGATCCAGCACCACGTAGCAGTTGAAGTAGACGATCTGCTCGACATCCCGCAGGGGCATGTCCAGCAAGATGGCCACATAGCTGGGGATCCCTTTCAGGTACCAGACATGGGAGACGGGGGCCGCCAGCTTGATGAAGCCCATGCGGTGACGACGCACACGGCTCTCGGTGACCTCCACACCACAGCGTTCACAAACGATGCCCCGGTGACGCACCCGTTTGTACTTGCCGCAATGGCATTCCCAGTCTTTAGAGGGGCCAAAGATCTTTTCGCAGAACAGCCCGTCCATCTCGGGCTTGAGGGTGCGGTAGTTGATGGTCTCCGGCTTGGTGACCTCACCGACAACCTGGCCGTTTGGCAGGGTGCGCTGTCCCCACTCCATCACCCGATCGGGTGATGCGAGGGTGATCTTGACGTAATCGAAGTGGTTCTCGGTGCGGAGGTTGCTGTTGGTCATTGACGGTTAAGGAAGAAGGAGCGGGGAATCGGTTCGTTCGTTGATCCGTCAGTCCTCGTCGTAATCCGCGACGCCGAGGGATTCGTAGGTGGGCCTGCTGGGGGTGCTGCGACGTGGGTTCACGTCCTGCATCAGATCCACTTCCTTGCCTTCGTCGGTGTAGACGGCGATGTCCAGACCCAGGGACTGAAGCTCGCGCATCAGCACTTTGAAGGATTCCGGTGTACCCGGGCGGGGAATCGGCTTGCCCTTGACGATGGCGTTGAGGGCCTCGTTGCGGCCCTGCATGTCGTCGGACTTGACAGTAAGCAGTTCCTGCAGGGTGTAAGCGGCGCCATAGGCCTCGAGTGCCCACACCTCCATCTCACCCAGACGCTGACCACCTTGTTGTGCCTTACCGCCCAGGGGCTGCTGGGTAACAAGGGAGTAGGGACCGGTGGAACGGGCGTGAATCTTGTCGTCCACCAGGTGAACCAGCTTGAGGAAATGGGAGTAGCCCACGGCCACTGGCTGGTCGAAGGGCAGACCTGTGCGGCCATCCCGCAGCTGCAGCTTGCCGGGATCCTCAGGGTCGTACACCCACCCCTTCCCGGGCTGCTTGGCGGCTTCCTTGAGGAAGGTCTCGACGGTCTGCTGGGACTTCTCAGCACCGTGCATCTCATCGAAGGGAACAATGCGCACGCGGCAATCCAGGTTGGACGCTGCCCAACCCATCAGCAGCTCGAACACCTGACCCACATTCATCCGGCTCGGCACACCCAGGGGGTTGAGCACGATGTCGACCGGAGTGCCGTCGGGCAGATAGGGCATGTCCTCCCGGGGAAGGATGCGGCTGATGATGCCCTTGTTGCCGTGGCGGCCGGCCATCTTGTCGCCGACCTGGATCTTGCGGCGCTGGGCCACATAAACCCGCACCACCATGTTGGCGCCGGGGGGCAGCTCATCACCCTGTTCACCGGTATAGATGCGCACATCCACAACGCGGCCACGCTCGGTGCCGGGCACCCGCAGGGAGTTGTCGCGCACATCGCGCGCCTTCTCACCGAAGATCGCGCGCAGCAGCTTCTCTTCCGGCGGCTGATCGGATTCACCCTTGGGCGTCACCTTGCCCACGAGGATGTCGCCGCTTTCAACGAAAGCGCCCACGCGGATGATGCCCATCTCGTCGAGGTTGCCAAGGCTTTCCTCAGCGACGTTGGGAATTTCGCGGGTGATCTCCTCAGGTCCGAGCTTGGTCTGACGCGCTTCGATCTCGTACTTCTCGATGTGAACAGAGGTGTAGAGGTCCTCGGTGACAAGACGCTCACTGACCAGCAGCGCGTCCTCGTAGTTGTAACCCTCCCAGGGCATGTAGGCGATCAGAACGTTCTGACCCAGGGCAATCTCACCGCCTTCACAGGCCGAGCCATCCGCCATCACCTGACCGACGATCACCGGATCGCCGCAGCGGACGATTGGGCGCTGGTTCAAGCAAGTGTCCTGGTTGGAGCGCTGATATTTCTGCAGGAAATGGGTGTGGTCGTTGCCGTCCTCGTCCTGCACAACGATGGCGTTGGCATCCACATAGGTGACGGTGCCATTGACGCGAGAGATAGGCACCATGCCGGAGTCTCGGGCCACCTGGGTTTCCAGGCCGGTGCCCACCAGGGCACGTTCAGGACGCAGCAATGGAACAGCCTGACGCTGCATGTTGGAGCCCATCAGAGCGCGGTTGGCGTCGTCGTGCTCCAGGAAGGGGATCAGGGACGTTGCCACGGAGATCACCTGGACCGGTGACAGGGCGACGTAGTCGACCTGCTCAGGGGGGACCTTCTCGAAGTCCTGGCGGTAACGCACAGGAATCAGATCCGCCGAGATCCGGCCGTCGTCGTCGGTGGCCACGTCACCAGGGGCGACGCGTACTTCGTCTTCCCGGTCTGCAGACAGGTAGATCGGATCGCCATCCTTCAGAACGACACCGTTCTCCACCTTCCAGAACGGCGTTTCAATGAATCCGTACTCATTGACCCGGGCGTGGGTGGCCAGGGAGTTGATCAGACCGGCGTTAGGGCCTTCCGGCGTCTCAATCGGGCAGAGACGGCCGTAGTGGGAGGGGTGAATGTCGCGGACGGCGAAGCCGGCACGCTCACGGGTGAGACCGCCGGGTCCAAGGGCCGAGATGCGGCGCTTGTGGGTGAGCTCAGCCAGAGGGTTGGTCTGGTCCATGAACTGGCTCAGCTGGCTAGAGCCGAAGAACTCCTTGATCGCCGCCACCAGCGGCTTGGGGTTCACCAACTGGGCTGGGGTAAGCGAATCGGTTTCGCCGACGGTCATCCGTTCCTTGATGATTCGCTCAAGACGGTTCAGACCCACCCGAACCTGGTTCTGCAGGAGTTCGCCCACGGAACGCACGCGGCGGTTGCCGAGGTGGTCGATGTCATCGAGGCTGGCGCCACCGACATCCAGTTCCAGGTTGATCAGGTAATCGAGCGTGGAGAGCACGTCCTCATGGGTGAGGGTGCGCACCGTGTCGGGGATGGTGAGGCGCAGCTTCTTGTTGATCTTGTAGCGGCCGACCCGACCGAGGTCGTAGCGCTTGGGATCAAAGAAACGGGTCTGCAGCAGCTGCTGACCACCACTTACAGAGGGGGGTTCACCCGGGCGCAGTTTCTTGTAGAGCTCAAGCAGCGCTTGGTCTTCTGAACTGATGCCCTCGTCGTTGGCGGCATCAATCGACTTCTTGTAGAACTCGGGGTGACGCAGCTTGTCGAGCACATCGTTGTCTGAAAGACCCATGGCACGCATGAGCACGTGCGCGTTGATCTTGCGGGTCTTGTCAACACGAACGTGGAGCAAGTCGTTCTTATCCGTCTCAAACTTCAGCCAGGCACCCCGGTTGGGGATGACGCTGGCGTTGTAGGTGCGCCGGCCGTTCTTGTCCATTTCGTCCTTGAAATAGACACCGGGGCTGCGCACGATCTGGTTCACAATCACGCGCTCAGCGCCGTTGATGATGAACGTGCCGCGCTCGGTCATCAGCGGCAGCTCGCCGATGAAGACCTCCTGCTCCTTGATCTCACCGGTCTCCTTGTTGACCAGGCGGCAGGTCACATACATCTGTGACGCGAAGGTCGCATCGCGGCGCTTGGCCTCTTCCACATCATGGCGGGGGCGCTTCAGGCGGTACTCGCTACCGATGAAGTGCAGCTCCAGCTTGCCGGTGTAATCCGTGATCGGAGAGAAGCTTTCCAGCTCCTCGATCAGACCTTGATCCAAAAACCACTTAAAGCTGGCCCGCTGCACCTCCACCAGATCAGGGAGGTAGGTGGCGGTCTTGGCGACCTGAATCGCGCTGCTGCTCATGCGGGGACCGGCAGAGAGGACGAAGGGACTGGGGAGGACTGGATTGGCGGCAGAAGCTCACCTGACAGGACGATTCGACACAACAGCGGCACCGACGGTTTCCAGGACGGAACCGAGAGCGCCGCTGCTGCTGTTCAGAAATCGCGGGTCAGATCAGCTGACGACGACAAGTGCACCGGAAGGAAATGGACGCTTCAGGCACCACACACAAGACGGAATCTTGCGCATGGCCAGGCCAATACAACATCTTACATATGGACTCGACACCCTTTGAGCTCCGGTTAAGGGAGTCCAAACAAACGCCGGGCGTTGGCGGTGCTGCTGCAGGCCACGCTGTCGAGATCCACGCCGCGGAGCTCGGCCACCCGCGTGGCAACGGATGCCACGAAGGCCGGCTCGTTGCGCTTGCCCCGGCGGGGCACAGGGGCCAGGAAAGGGCAATCGGTTTCCACCAGGAAACGATCCTCCGGCACCTGACGGGCGCAGTCGTGGGTGGGCTCCGCCTTGGGGAAGGTGACGGTGCCGCTGAAGCTGATGTAAAAGCCGAGGTCCAGGAACTGGTGCATTTCAGCGGGGGTGCCGCCCCAGCAATGCATCACTCCTCCGGGGCACCAGCCCTGCGCCTTGCGGGCCCGCAGTTCCTCCAGCATCGGCTCGGCAGCATCCCGGCAGTGAATGATCACCGGGAGATTCAACTCCACCGCCAGGTCCAATTGAGGACGCAACACAGCAAGCTGCTCCTCGAGATTCTTGTCCCGGAAGAGATCGAGACCGAGTTCGCCGATGGCGACCACCCGATCGTCTTCCAGAGCAGCCCGGCGCAACACCGCCACCGTGTCATCTCGCCAATGCTCGGTGTCCAGTGGATGGACGCCGACGGAATAACGCATCTCCGGGAACCGATCTGCCAGGGCACGGATCGCCGGAATTTCGGAGGGTTCGACGCAGGCGTGCAGCAGAGCACCGACCCCAGCCTCACGCCAACGTAAGGCCACCTCATCGAGGTCGTCGTCAAAGTTGCGGAAGACGATGTGACAGTGGCTGTCAATCAACGTCGGGGTGGGGGACACAGCTGGACCGAAACGCGCTTTCGGCCCATTCTGCCGGTTGAAACCGAATCAGCTGGCGGGCTCGAGCACCTTGCGCACGGCCGCACTGAGGCGGGACTTCTGGTTGGCGCCGTTGTTGCGGTGCAGCACACCCACTTTCACGGCCTTGTCGATCTTGCTGAAGGCGGCACGCATGGAGGACTCCACGCTGGACTTGGCTTCATCACCGGGTGTAACGCTGTAGGTGTCACAGGCGGCAAAGCAGCGCTTCATCAGAGTGCGCATCGACGACTTGTAGGTGCGGTTGCGCAGACGGTTGCGCTCAGCAATCTCAATCCGCTTCTTGGCTGACTTGTTATTTGCCACTGAGGCTTCAACGGTGCGAATAATCCAACACCCTACTCCTTGACAGGACCCCCTTACCTGGGTTGTGGAGTCGTAACTTGACTGAAATCTCCCCCTGATCCTTTGTCTGTGAGCCAGCCGGCCGTTGCTCCCCTTCGCATCGTGCGGGATCTGGACCGGGCCCAGACGGAGCTGAAACGGTTGTCGAGCCGCACCACACAAACCCAGCAGGGTGAAGCCCGTCAGCGGGTTGAAGCCATTCTCGCAGCGGTGCGCGACCTCGGTGATGCCGCCATTGCCGACTTCACCGAACGGTTCGATGGCTTCCGGCCCGAACCGATGGAGGTGTCCCCCGAGGCCCTCGAACAGGCCTGGACGTCGCTACCGACCAATCTGCGGGATGCCCTAGAGCTGGCCCATCGCCGCATCACCGACTTCCACCAACGCCAACGTCCCGCCGATCTGGCGGTGACGGGCCCCCACGGCGAACAGCTTGGGCGGCGCTGGCGGCCGGTGGAGCGGGCGGGTCTCTACGTGCCCGGAGGACGGGCGGCTTACCCCAGCACCGTGCTGATGAATGCGGTGCCAGCCCGGGTCGCCGGCGTCAAAGACGTGGTGATCTGTTCCCCCGCCGGACGTGATGGTGCTGTGAACCCCGTGGTGCTGGCAGCGGCCCACCTGGCCGGCGTGAAAACGGTGTTTCGCCTCGGAGGTGCCCAGGCTGTAGCCGCCATGGCCTATGGCAGCGAGAGCGTTCCCAAAGTGGACGTGATCAGTGGTCCCGGGAACCTCTACGTCACCCTGGCGAAACAGGCGGTGTACGGCCAGGTGGCCATCGATTCCCTAGCGGGACCAAGCGAAGTGCTGGTGATCGCAGATCACTCCGCCAAGTCCGATCAGGTGGCAGCAGATCTGTTGGCGCAGGCGGAGCACGACCCTCTGGCGGCGGCGGTGCTGATCACCACTGACCCTGCACTGGCCGACGGGATCAACGCCGCAGTTGCCGAACAGCTGGCCGATCACCCCCGCCAGGAGATCTGCGAAGCCGCTTTACGGGACTGGGGGCTGGTGGTGGTCTGCGACGACCTCGAAAGCTGTGCCCGCCTCAGCGACAGCTTCGCCCCCGAACACCTGGAGCTGCTGGTGGAGCGGCCCGAACCCCTGGCGGATCGCATTCAGAACGCCGGAGCCATTTTCCTGGGCCCCTGGTCTCCAGAAGCCGTGGGGGATTACCTGGCAGGCCCGAACCACACATTGCCCACCTGTGGAGCCGCGCGCTTCAGCGGGGCCCTGAGTGTTGAGACCTTCATGCGCCACACCTCGCTGATCGGTTTCAACCGGGCTGCCCTGGAAGCAACGGGTTCAGCTGTGCAGGAGCTGGCCATCAGTGAAGGCCTGCATAGCCACGCTGAATCGGTGCAGCGGCGCCTCAGCTGAGGCGCTTCTCCAGGCTGCGGACACCGGCAACACCATCGGTGATCTCGCCGACCAACACCTCATCGGTGATGTTGACGAACAGACCGTTCTCCAGAACACCGGGGATGTTGTTGATCGTCTGCTCCAGGGCCACTGGATCGCTGATGCCGCCATCGAGCTTGGCGTCCAGCACCAGGTTGCCCTGATCGGTGACCACAGGGCCGGCCTTGCGCTGGGCCATGCGCAGATCAGCACTGCCCCCGAGAGCTTCCAGCTGCTGCTTCACCTGTCGCCAGGCCCCGGGAAGCACTTCCACCGGCAGCAGAAAACCGAGGTTGAGACGGTCAACCAGTTTGGTGGAGTCCACGACCACAACAAAACGATCCGCCCGTGCCGCCACGAGTTTTTCCTGCACGTGGCAAGCGCCACCACCCTTGATCAATTGGAAGCCAGGGTCGACTTCGTCGGCACCATCGATGGCCAGATCAATCCGGCTTACGGCGTTGAGGCTGAGCAGGGGGATGTTGAGCTCAGCGGCCAGCACCTCTCCCTGGAAGGAGGTGGTGACACCGACGATCTCTTTGAGTTCTCCGCTAGCGAGCTTGGCCCCCAGGCCCTGAATCATCAGGGCGGCGGTGGAGCCTGACCCCAGGCCCAGCACCATGCCATCTTTGATCTGTTCCACAGCGGCATCAGCTACCGCCTGCTTCATCTGGGTCTGTAGATCAGCCATCAGGTCACGTCCTTCGGGCGCGACCGTAGCAAGGGTTTCAAGCCATCCCAGGCAGGGGCTCAGGTTTGACGGACAGGGTCAGCTCGCGGCCCGCCCGCAGCACCTTCAAGGGCAGGGGAACATCGATGGCGGAGGCATCAACCACCTCGAGCAGCGCCTGAGGATCGGCAATGTCGCGCTCATCCACCGTGATCAACAGATCGCCGCGGCGCAGTCCCGCTTTTTCAGCCGGGCCATCGGGAAGCACGGCTTGCACCAGGGCACCACTACGTTCCGGCAGTTGCACAAGGGCGTTGGGGTCCTTGTTGTGCTCACGCGCGATGCGCGGTGTGAGGGCCACCAGTTGCAGACCGATGTAGGGGTGCACCACTTCACCCTGCTGCTGGAGCTGATCAGCCACACGGCGGGCCAGGTTGATCGGGATGGCAAAACCAAGGCCGGCCCCAGGGCCCGACCGCACCAGGGTGTTGATTCCAATCACCTGGCCATCGCCATTCACCAAAGGCCCGCCGGAATTGCCGGGGTTGATGGCGGCGTCGGTCTGAATCAGTTCCAGCCGTTTGTCGGCGAAGCCAAGGCTGTTGATGTTGCGGTGGAGGCTGCTGACGATGCCCAGGGTCACCGTGCGTTCCAATCCGAACGGGGTGCCGAGGGCGATCGCCCAATCGCCCACCTGCATGGCTTCCGAATCACCCAAGGGAGCCCGTGGCGGCAGTTGATCGCCCTCAAGACGCACCAGGGCAAGGTCTGTCACCGCATCGGTGCCCACCACCCGTCCATCCCGCTGTTCACCGTCGGCCAGCGTGACGCTGACGGACTCCACCCGATCCACCACATGGGCATTAGTGAGCACAAGGCCCTTGGCATCAATAACCACACCGGAGCCTTGTCCCCGTTCCCGCTCTGGACCTGCCGGAGGGTCCCCCAGCAGGTCCCGCAGCAGGGGATCAAGCAGCGTGGGGTCAAACGGCTGACGTTCCACGGTGCGCTCGGTGTCGATCCGAACCACCGCCGGGGCCACCCGCTGAACGGCATCGGCCACAAAGCTGTGCTCCAGGGCCTGCGCTGAGGCACCTTCACCGACCAGGACCGCTCCGGCCAGAAGAACGGCCAGCAGTTGACGCAGGGCGTACCGCAACACAAGACCTCTAATTGCCTTCTTTTTATCGGATCCAGCCCGAGAAACGGGCCCTGGTCCAAATCGATCGCAATCTCACGACGCCCTTTGCGATGCGCGGACGACTCTGAAAATCACAGATAACAGATCAGCAAACGCAGTTTTCGCAAGCGTGCACTTCTGGCTCCAGCGGCATCTCGGCTGGCCCGGTTGCCCTCACCCCTTAGGCCTCCGCGGAGAGCACAACGCTCAAGGCGGTGATCTTCGAGGAGGTCAAGCCGCTAAATCACGAAACAGATGCCGGCTACGAAGGCCCCGGGGTTGACGTTCTTGAACAGATCCGGATCCAGGCCAAGCGCCGCAAGGCGGACTACCGCGTGGCCAAGTCGGTGAACGACGGCATCGGCGCCGTGATAACCGGCAAAGCCGACATTGCCCGCGGCGTGGCCTTCACCTGGGGCCGCTCTACGCATCACTCATAGCCTTCCCTTCGGCATCGGTGGCACCCGTCTTCTGATGGCCAACGACACCACCGTCGATGGAACCCCCGCCTCAATGGAGGGCCAAACCATTGGTGTGGTGAACGACACCGCCTCAGCCCAGGTGCTGAAAAACGTGCTGCCCGGCGCCACGCTGAAGAATTTCACCACCCCCAAGGAAACGTTGGACGCCTTCTACACGGGTGACGTCTTCATACTGGGGGTACGGCGCCGAACAGCCGGGCGACGCCTTCCCCGATGCACCAGCCATCGATTAGGCAACAGCTGACGACAGGCAGACGGTCCCGTACATTGAAGGTGTGTCCGACGGGCATCTCCCTGCGGGAGATCGGTCACAACTGAAAATGCACGTCGGGCCGACGTCCGCCCTCAGTTCGAGTTGCCTCATCCTCTGCTTCCGGATCTTGAAACGCTGGTCACCGATGTGGCCTCCAGCAAAGGCTTTGCCCTTTGTGGCATTCAGCTGCTCACCCATATGAGCCCGATGACCCTGGAAGTGCAGATCCGCCACAGCAGTGGAGCGGATGTGAGCCTTGATGACTGCGCCGGTTTCAGTGGCGTACTGGGGGATGCCCTTGAGGCCTCCACCCTGCTCACTGACGCGTATGTTCTGGAGATCAGCAGTCCCGGCATCGGCGACCAGCTGTCCAGCGATCGCGACTTTGAAACCTTCCGCGGTTTCCCCGTGGAGGTGCATCACCGCGACAACGATGACAGCGAGCAACGCCTGGAGGGCCTCTTGCTCGAACGCGACGCCGACACGCTGCAGATCAACATTCGCGGGCGAATCAAACGGATTCCCCGGGATTGCGTGATCGGTGTCCGCCTCACGAGTCCGGGAAGCTGAACCCAGCGTTCACACCCCTACAACCGCTCCTTTCTTTTCCCCTAACCCAACGCGATGGCTCTCGTCCTGCTTCCCGGTCTCAGCAACCTGATCGACGACATCAGCGAAGAGAAGAAGCTGCCGCCCCAGGTGGTGGAAGCGGCCCTGCGGGAGGCCCTGTTGAAGGGCTATGAGCGCTACCGGCGCACGCTGTACATCGGCATCAGCGAAGACCCCTTTGATGAGGAGTACTTCAGCAACTTTGACGTTGGCCTCGATCTTGAGGAGGAGGGCTACCGGGTTCTCGCCAGCAAGATCATTGTTGATGAGGTGGAGAGCGAAGACCACCAGATCGCGATCGCCGAGGTGATGCAGGTGGCCGATGACGCCCAGGTGGGCGACACGGTGGTGCTGGATGTCACCCCAGAGAAAGAAGATTTCGGCCGGATGGCTGCCGCCACCACCAAACAGGTGCTTGCCCAGAAGCTGCGGGATCAGCAGCGCCGCATGATCCAGGAGGAATTCGCTGATCTGGAGGATCCGGTGCTGACGGCCCGGGTGATCCGCTTCGAGCGCCAGTCGGTAATCATGGCGGTCAGCTCAGGCCTGGGCCGTCCGGAAGTGGAGGCTGAACTCCCCCGGCGCGATCAACTGCCCAACGACAACTACCGCGCCAACGCCACCTTCAAGGTCTTCCTGAAAGAGGTGAGCGAAGTGCCCCGCCGGGGACCGCAGCTGTTCGTCAGCCGCTCCAATGCCGGTTTGGTGGTCTACCTGTTCGAGAACGAAGTTCCCGAAATTCAGGAAGGTTCCGTTCGGATCGTGGCCGTAGCCCGTGAGGCCAATCCCCCCTCCCGTTCCGTGGGCCCCCGCACCAAGGTGGCCGTCGACAGCATCGAACGAGAGGTGGATCCCGTCGGCGCCTGCATCGGCGCCCGCGGCTCCCGCATTCAGCAGGTGGTGAACGAACTGCGTGGAGAAAAAATCGACGTGATCCGCTGGTCGCAGGATCCGGGCCAGTACATCGCCAATTCCCTTAGCCCCGCTCGGGTGGAAATGGTGCGCCTGGTGGATCCCGTGGGCCAGCACGCCCATGTGCTGGTGCCCCCCGATCAGCTGAGCCTGGCCATCGGCCGCGAGGGCCAGAACGTGCGCTTGGCCGCCCGACTTACCGGCTGGAAAATCGACATCAAGAACTCCACCGAATACGACCAAGAGGCAGAGGATGCCGTGGTGGCGGAGCTGATCTCCCAGCGTGAGGAGGAGGAAGCCCTCCAGCAGCAAGCCGAAGAACGACTAGCCGCCGAACAGGCCGCTCGGGCAGAAGAGGATGCACGCCTGCGAGAGCTGTATCCGCTGCCCGAAGACGAGGAGGAGTACGGCGAGGAGCAGGCCGAGCAGGAGTTCTCTGAGCAGGAGCCCGATGAGGTGGAAGCCGGCAGCGAAACCGAGTTCGAGGCCGAAGCAGAAACCACGGACGCAGCGGTTGAGGCCGATGCCGATCCCGATCAGGAGCAGGTCCGGTGAGTGACCGCCCCGTCCTGCGTCGCTGCGTGGCCTGCCGCCAGCTCTTGGATCGCCGCCAACTCTGGAGGGTGATCCGCGACCATCAGGACGGAGTTCTCCTCGATGAGGGAATGGGCCGTTCGGCCTATCTCTGCCGCGAGGAGAACTGCCTTGAGGAGGCGACCCGTCGCAAGCGTCTGCAGAAAGCCCTGCGTTGTCAGGTGCCCGAAACAGTGTTTGCGGTGTTGAAACAGCGGCTCAACCAAAGCGTTGGTGAATCCGCTGAGGCAGACTGAACATTGGCCCCACCTTGTGCGTGGCCACCGCGGCATTCCATGCCCGGACCGATCGGAGACCCGAACTGAATGACCAGCAGCGGCAAAGTCAGAATTTACGAGCTGTCCAAGGACCTCGGCCTTGAGAACAAGGACGTGCTGGATGCGGCTGAAAAGCTGTCGATCGCTGCGAAGAGCCACAGCAGCTCGATCAGTGACACTGAAGCCGGAAAGATCCGTTCGCTACTCGGCAAAGGCGGGAATGGTGTGAAACCCGCTGCCGCGGCCCCTGCCAAGCCCGCACCTGGCAAGGCCATCCTCTCGGTGAAGAAAGCGGCCCCCGCCGCGCCAAGCAAGCCTGCTCCAGCGGTGAGCAAACCGGTTGCCAAGCCTGTGGCCGCAAAGCCCGTGGTCGCCAAACCCGTGGCGGCTGCCAAACCGCAGGCGGCCCCGAAGCCTCCCGCAGCGGCCACACCCAAACCGGTGATCACCAAGCCAGCGGCTGCACCGGTGAAATCGTCAGCAGCCCCGGCGCGGCCCGCCGCTCCTCAGAAAACCCCCGCAGCCCCGGCGCGGCCGACGGCGGCAAAACCCGTTCCACGACCTGCCGCGGCCAAGCCGCAGGTTGTCAGCAAGCCGTCTGCAGGCAAACCGGAACTGGTGAGCAAGCCAAAGTCTGCTGCCAAACCCACGGCACCCACGCCGCGACCCACACCGGCTCGCCCGGCGCCGCGACCTGCAGGAGCGGGTAGTCCAGCACGACCCGCCCCTGGCCAGGGGCAGCCCAAGCCACAGATCATCCGCGCAGGCGCTCCATCTCGGCCCGGTGCGCCAACCCGTGCCGGCGCTCCCACAAAGCCTGGTGCACCCTCACGGCCCACTCCGAGGCCTGAACTGGTGGGCAAACCCGTTCCCCGCCGTCCGGCAGGCACCGGCGTGCCTCAACGCCAGGGAGGTCCAAGCCGTCCAGGATCCCCCACCCGACAGGGTCGCCCAGGGATGCCCCCCCGCAGCGGCAACACCCTGGAACTGGTCGGCAAGCCGATTCGTCGCGACGGCAGCAGCACAGGTAGCGGTCGTCCTGGTGCGCCCACCCGTCCGGGAGCTCCTGGACGTCCCGGCATGCCTGCTGGAATGCGCAAACCAGTAGCTCCCGGTGAGCTCATGCAGCTGCAAAAGCCTGTCGGCAGGCCAGCAGCACCGGCACCCCGCCGTCCGGATGCACCCACCAAAACTGGTGGAGGTGCAGGAACGGCCACCCCGCCCGTGGCGCGTCCGAATGCCCCCTCGGCGCCCCGCCGTCCCAGCTTCCGTCCGGGTGGCCCTGGTGGCCAACGGCGGCCTGGCCGTCCCGACTGGGATGACAGCGCGCGGCTCGATGCTCTGCGCAGCCGCTCGCCGCAGAAGCAGCGCCAGAAAGTGCACATCATCGGTGAAAACGATGATTCCCTGGCGGCACAGACCGGCGGCTTCGCCGGCGAACAGGAGAACATGGTTCTCTCGGCGAGCCTGGCTCGTCCCGCCAAGCCCAAGTCGCAGCAGCGCACCGCACCCAAGCCAGTGGCGGCGATGCGCAAGCGCAAGAAGGAAACCGCCCGTCAGCGTCAGCGCCGGCGTGCCATGGAGCTGCGGGCAGCCCGGGAAGCCAAGCAAGTGCGTCCCGAAATGATCGTGGTGCCGGAGGACAACCTCACGGGGCAGGAACTGGCGGACATGCTGAGCGTCGAAAGCTCAGAGATCATCAAATCCCTGTTCTTCAAAGGGATCATCGCCACGGTCACCCAGACCCTGGACATGCCCACGATCGAGGCCGTTGCCGACGAATTCGGTGTGCCGGTGCTTCAGGACGACGTAGAGGAGGCAGCCAAGAAGACCGTCGAAATGATCGAAGAGGCCGACAAGGCGCACCTGATCCGACGTCCGCCCGTGGTCACCGTCATGGGCCACGTCGACCACGGCAAAACCAGCCTTCTGGATGCCATTCGTCAGGCCCGCGTCGCTGCGGGTGAGGCCGGCGGCATCACCCAGCACATCGGTGCGTATCAGGTTGAGATCGAGCACAACAACGAGCAGCGCAAGCTCACCTTCCTGGACACTCCGGGCCACGAAGCCTTCACGGCCATGCGAGCCCGCGGCACCAAGGTGACCGACGTGGCTGTGCTGGTGGTGGCCGCTGATGACGGCGTCCGCCCCCAGACCCTGGAAGCCATCAGCCACGCCCGGGCCGCTGAAGTGCCGATCGTGGTGGCGATCAACAAGATCGACAAAGAAGGTTCCTCGCCCGAGCGGGTAAAGCAGGAGCTGTCTGAGCAAAACCTGCTGGCGGAAGACTGGGGCGGCGATGTGGTGATGGTGCCGGTAAGCGCCATCAAGGGCGAAAATATCGACAAGCTGCTGGAGATGTTGCTGCTGGTCACCGAAGTGGAAGACCTGCAGGCCAACCCTGATCGTCTGGCCCGCGGCACTGTGATCGAGGCCCACCTCGACAAGGCCAAAGGCCCCGTGGCCACGCTGCTGGTGCAGAACGGCACCCTCAAGACCGGCGACGTCGTCGCCGCTGGTCCGGTGCTGGGCAAGGTGCGCGCCATGGTGGACGACAACCGCCAACGTCTCAAGGAAGCGGGCCCCTCCTTTGCGGTGGAGGCCCTGGGCTTCAGCGAGGTACCCACCGCTGGTGACGAGTTCGAGGTGTACCCCGACGAGAAATCAGCCCGGGCCGTTGTGGGCGATCGCGCCTCCGATGCCCGTGCCACCCGTCTTGCTCAGCAGATGGCGTCAAGGCGCGTCTCGCTCACGGCCATGTCCGGCCAGGCCAATGACGGTGAGCTGAAGGAACTCAACCTGATTCTCAAGGCCGACGTTCAAGGCTCTGTGGAAGCCATCCTCGGGTCGCTCGAGCAGCTGCCCAAGGATGAGGTGCAGGTGCGGGTGCTGCTGTCGGCACCTGGCGAGATCACCGAGACCGACGTCGACCTGGCAGCCGCCTCCGGCGCGGTGATCGTGGGCTTCAACACCTCCATGGCCTCCGGCGCCAAGAAAGCGGCGGATGCCACCGGGGTGGATGTGCGCGACTACGACGTGATCTACAAGCTGCTGGAAGACATCCAGTTGGCGATGGAAGGCCTGCTGGAGCCGGAACTGGTTGAAGAAGCCCTGGGCGAAGCCGAGGTGCGCGCCGTCTTCACCATCGGCAAGAGCGCCGTTGCTGGCTGTTATGTCACCACCGGCAAGCTGCATCGCAACTGCCGGGTGCGGGTGCACCGCGGAAAACAGGTGGTCTACGAGGGCGACCTCGACTCCCTGCGTCGCAACAAGGACGACGTCAAGGAAGTGGCCACGGGCTTCGAATGCGGTGTCGGCACCGATCGGTTCGCCAACTGGGAAGAAGGCGATCGCATTGAAGCCTTCAAGATGGTCACCCAACGCCGCAAACTCACCACCTGACCCCGCAAGCGATCGTGCAGCCCCGCAGCGAGCCCCTGCTCTGGCTTCAGTGCCTGGCCCTTGGAGCCATCCCCCTGGAGCTGCTGCTGATCCGCCTGGTTCTGGCCGGCGCGGATCCGGGTCCTGTTCCCGGTGTGGAGCGATTTCTGATTTGGGGGGTGGGGGTCCTGGCCCCAGCTGTTGCGTTGTGGCGACGGCCAGCCGACTGGGGCTCACTGCTGTTGGTGCGTCAGCCGCTGGCCAGCCGCAACAGCGATCAACTCCGCATCAGTGCCTCGCACGGCGGCTTGAGCAGCCGCGCCGCTGTGGTGATCGCCGCAGTCATCCTGCTGCCCGTGCTCTGGTGGATGGACGATTCAGCGGTGCTGGCAAGTGAATTTTCCCCGGTTTCGGGACAATCCCGTCTGGTCACCTTGTTGCTGGTCAGCCCATTGCTGGCCTTGATGGTCTGGCAGGTGCAGCAGCTGATTCAAGCCGCAGCGCTGTTGCTTGGATCACCAGCAACAGTTGCCCCTGGCGATTCGGCTTTTCGTTCTGATGCTGTGGCAACGCAACGCACCAGCCTTGGCCTGCAGTTGCTCAACCTCCACGCCCTTGAGTGGCCGGAACCTGCAGTGGAGCCGATCAAGCGAGAGCAGGACAAGGTCATCGGGGTGGAAGACACCGAGTTGGAGACGGACGACAGCACTGATCAAGCCAATACTGAAAATGAAGCACCCGACGATGAGAGTTCAGCCGTCCATCCGATGACGGCTGCAGTGTCTGACGTGGCTGGTCCCGAAACCACTCCTAAGCCCGTCGTTGCCGAGGCTCAAGCTGAAGACATTGATCCAACAGGTGATCAGGACGCCGATGAGGCCATCAGCCTGGAAGACACCACGCCGGAACCGGACGACAGCACTGAAGACGTCAGCGCCGCCGACATGAGCTCTGACAACGAAGAGCCAGAAAACCAAGAGCGAGACGACGAAAGTTCAGTCATCAACACTGAGACGACTGAAGAACCTGATGAGGCAGAGCCCGAAGCGCTGGAACCCGTCGACGCAGAGGATCAAGACGACATGTCTGAAGACGACGACTCTGAAGACATCCGTGCGGTTGACTCCGACGAATCAAGCGTCGCTGCTGCTGTCCCTGTTGCGGTCGAACCAGAGCAGTCCGGAGAAGAGCAGGAGAGCACCCCCCTGAATGCCGAAGTCAGCCAGATCGACAGTGTCGCCGGCGGAGACACGGAAAGCCATCGTGAACAGGCCGAGTCCAGCGGAGGCAAAGAGAGCAAACCAGACGAGCCGTCTGAGCCCACGCCAGGGGGTCTGTGATTCCTTGAGCAACCGTTCCCGCAGGGCGGGATCCAGGCCAGATTTGGGACGGGGATTATCGGGCAAACGTCCAAGTTGGATTCAGAGCAAATGTTAAATTGCCCATGACGCCGATGTAGCTCAGCCGGTAGAGCAACGCTTTCGTAAAGCGTGGGTCGCCTGTTCAAGTCAGGTCATCGGCTTTTTAAGCAGTGGTGCATTGAATCAGCCTGATTCAATGCATGTCTAGTTAACACATAGTCGCTTCAATCCCGAAAACGAGCAGAGATCGTTTCCGCTTTTGGTACTGCCACGAAGAAGATCGTCCCAGGGAACAATCCAGTGCTCTGGATTCACATCAGCCAACACGTCAGCCGCCTCAGGATTCTGAAGCACCAGGATCCTTCGCGACCGCAGTTTGAGCTGGCGCCTTAACCAGGGCGTCATGATCGCTTCTTAAACAAGGCGCTGGTACGAGCCATCGGCAATCACCCGTACAAAACCGGTATGGATCGCGGCTGCCAGCTCGGCGTTCTCTGGAGCCACATAGAAAAAACCTACAAAGGGATAAACAATCAACAGATGGGGATCCAGCAGCATCTGCGGGTATAACGACGTCACCACGGAATCCTCCGCTTCAAGTTCCGCCACACTGCGGGGAAACAACTGCACCCGGTTGTCATTCACCAAGCGCAGCCATTTTTCCGACCGGGCGGTGTAGGTGCGCAATCCAGCACGATCGAAAATTTCAACATCGCTCCAGCCCAGTCCTTGCACCAAAACGATGCGTTGGAGGTCCTGAAGGCTGCGGATCGTTTGCAGTTCGGCTAGCGATGCCTGATTGGTCCATCCCGCCCGCAGCCCGAGGATTCCACCCGTCACCAGAATGGGCACCGCCCGGAGACGACGGTTGAACTCAGGGCCGGCACCGTAAACACCAACCAAGAGTCGCAGGGGGTGCCGCCGACCTGCCTTCTGCCCTTCCGCGAGCGCTGCAATCGCCTCATCCTGCGGCTGAACTGCAGCGCTGAAACACAGGGCAAACGGTGTGCCGCTGCGCTCCAGCACAAGCTTCAGCAGGCGAAAGCGAAAGTCGTTTTGATCCTGACCGAGGCGGCGATCCAACACCACGGGAAGCGTGCCTTGCGGCAGTTCTGCAACTTCATCGGCAGTGAGAACGTATCGATCGGGCAACAGCTGACAGCGTTCCGACAACCGGGGCTGAATCAACAGGACTCCCAGAACCAGGAGGAACAGCATCAATAACGATGTCACCAGAGCCATCAGCTGGAGAACGTCTCCCCCGACCTCTCCCTGCTGGAGGCCCTCGATCAGCTCAACGAACAACTGATCAGCACCGGAGAACGGCCTGTGAGCTTCGAGCACGACTGCCGCGAAGGCATCTGCGGCAGCTGCGGCTTCCTGGTGAACGGCCAGGCCCCCGATGGCAACGCCCTGCCCATGGGCCGGGAGCAGGCCACCAGCGCCTTCAGCACGGCAACCTGCATCGGTTGTGGCGCCTGCGTCGCCAGTTGCCGCAATGCCTCGGCAGCTGCAGTAGCGACCTCGAATGCAAGGGTCTGTCCCCAAGGATTTCCGCAGACTGGATCAGCTGGATGCACCGGGAACGGAGAAGCTGACTGGGCAAAAACACCACAATCGCTGCTGCACCAGCCCAGAGATCATCAGAAACCTTTTGCCAATAACCAACAACAAATAACTACTGTTTTAAGGATTGACTCAAGCCAGCAGCATGCAAGCCAACCCCCAGCCGGAGCAGATCACCAAAACCGTGGTGGGCGTAACCACGGTCTTCATTGGAGGCATTGCTCTGCTCTCCAGTGTGTTTGTTGTTCCCGCCGGTGAAGTTGGCGTGGTAACCACCCTTGGAAAAGTCTCCAACACCCCAAGAGAGCCGGGATTGAACCTCAAACTTCCGTTCATTCAGTCGACCCATCATTTCAGCGTCAGAACACAGGTCATCCCCGAAAAATTTTCAACACTCACCAAAGACCTGCAGGTGATCGAAGCCACAGCAACGGTGAAATATGCGGTCAAGCCTGGAGAAGCACCCAGGATCTACAGCACGATTGCCACCGATGACTCTGCGATTTACGCCAGGGTGATTCAGCCATCACTGCTGAAATCACTGAAATCGGTGTTCTCGAAGTATGAACTCGACACCATCGCCACCGACTGGAACAACATTTCCACCCTTGTGCAGGAAAGCGTCTCCAATGAGCTGAGCAAATTCGACTATGTGGCTGTCAAAGGCCTGGACATCACGGGCCTCAAGATTGCTGAGGAATACCGAGCGGCCATCGAGCAGAAGCAGATCGCGCAACAGCAGCTTCTGCGCGCCAAAACAGAGGTTCAGATCGCCGAGCAGGAGGCCCTGAAGTTTCAGACCTTGACCCGATCGCTCAATGACAGCGTTCTCTACAAGCTGTTCCTCGACAAGTGGGACGGAAAAACGAAGGTGGTTCCGCCCATTCGTGGGGGCAGCACGCCGCCGGTGATCGTTGGCCGATAACGGGATGCGTCAGAACCCAGCGCAGCAGCGGGTCGCCGCCTGCAGGTCAGCAATGGCCTCGGCGCCACGGCCCGCCCGTAGCTGCTGCATCACCAGATCCGCCTGAACCCCCAACAGCAGGGTCTGGCAGGGATAGGCACTGCGGGCTGACGCCTGTTGCTGCAGGACCTCCGCCTCGATCAAGGCTTGTTCACAGAGCTGAGGCTGACGGCTCTCAAAACAGCGCCTGGCTCGGGCCTGAAAGGCTGCCAAGGGCGACGCACGCACCACAGGCCCCCCCATGGCGAGCAGCAGCAGGACTGTGACGGAGCGCGCGAGCAGGGCTCAGGGGGGCGATTTGCTGAGATGATGCCTCAACTTCGACCCATCGCCCCGCCGTGTACACCGACTGGACCGCCATTGCCCTGCTGCTGTTCACCGCGGTGCCGTTGTTGATCGTTGTGGCGACGGCCACCTACTTCGTGATCCAGAACGATCAGAAGACTCCCCTGGACTGAGGATCAAGCCAGGGGCCTGGTGGGACAGCTGAGTTTGGCCAGACCTGGGTTGGTGATTGGCTGGTGGTTCAACGGTGCCGACTGGACTGCTGAACTGATCTGACCGGTCCCCAGACAGACGATGCAAGTGCGGAAGCGGTCCCCCGACACCCGCTGCATTCCACTGCCACCACAGACGGTGCACGTGCACATGATCCCAAGGATCAGACGATGGATTCAGTGTGGGGCGAAAACCCGGCGTTGATCCCGAAGTATTCCCTAAGAAATCACTGCATTGATCTCTTGCTCCGTCAAGTGTTCGAGCAACTCTGTTGCACTCAGACGCGCACCAGGATCCAGCAGCTGAAGACCTGAGGCCAAGCGACCAATCACCGCAGCCGCATCCAGCCCCACGGCTCGGAGCGATTCAAGGCCGGAACTGGCCTCACGTTTAGACAGTTTCTGGCCGCTGGCATCACAAAGCAGAGGCCCATGCCGGAACTCGGGTGGTGATTCACCCAGGGCCGCAAAGAAACTGCGCTGGGCTGGAAGGGCCTCGCGCAGATCAGCACCACGCACCACATCGGTGATACCGAAGCTGAGTTCGTCGATCACGGTGGCGAGCTGGTACGCGATGAAGCCATCGGCTCGCCGCAACACCACATCGCCACTGCCGTGGGGATCGTCATCGGCCACCCGCAGGCGCCAACTGGGGAGCCGCTGCTGCTGCCAGCCCCAGTGGTGCCCAGCCGTCCGGCAGAAGCCGGGATAGATCGAGTGATCGGCAAGCTGCCTTCGGGAGCAGCGACAGGCGAACAACCATCCGGATCGGCGTAACCACGACAACCAGGAGTAGTAAATGCCACGCCGTTCGCTCTGGAGCAGGACCGGCCCATCCCATTCGAGGCCCAGCCAGCGCAAATCGCTTTGGATAGCCTCGATGGCACCGGCGCGGTTACGCGGTGTATCGAGGTCATCGATGCGCAGCAACCAGGCCCCACCGGCCTGACGGGCCACCAACCACGAGAGTAGAGCCGTTTGCAGGTTGCCGAGGTGGAGCACCCCCGTGGGGGATGGGGCGAAACGGCCGCGGTAGCCACCGGCAGGAGCCAGGGCTCGACCCCGCTCCAGATGCTGCTGCAGATGCTCTGGAAGAGCCATCAAAAAAGGCGACCCACTGGGCCGCCCGCAGAACGAAATTGAGGCGCTGATCAGCCCTGAACGCGGTCCTTGAACATCTTGCCGGCGGTGAAGGCGGGAACGCGCTTGGCGGGAATAGCGATCTTTTCGCCGGTCTTGGGGTTCAGACCCTGACGGGCGGAACGCTCACGGGGTTCAAAGGAACCGAAACCGAGGATGGACACCTTCTTGCCTTCCACCACGGAGTCGATGATCGTGTCGATAGCGGCGTCGACAACCATGGAAACGTCGGTCTTGGTGAGCTCGGTGCGAGCAGCCACCAGATTCACCAGATCAGCTTTGTTCATTGGTTAAAGAGAGTCGGGGGGCGGGAGACGGCTCAGATACGGCGTCGTGGGCTCGCCGCTGCCTTCCCCAAGCGGCCCAATCGTATGGAGAGCAACCGGTTGCTGCAAGCGAAAGGTGTTGTGCCGCAACGCTTTAGCAGTTGTCTGCAGAATCGCTCCAACCGCTGAAGGGCACAAGCCGCTCCCCACGCAAAGCACCAAGTGCAGCCCCAGAAAGCAGTTGGGGACTGGCATCTGAAGGAATCCAATCCCTGAGCCTGGCCAAGCTGTTCAGCTGTCTTGGCCAGTGGAATGTGCGGGCATGGCGCATCGGCGCGAGCTGACCCTGAGCCCATGGCGTCAGCAAACGCCCGCAGAACAACAGTTCATTTGGTGCCGGGGCGAACACCACACAGCTCCCCGGCGTCGGCCCCGGCGTCCACAACAGCCTCAAACCACTCACGGTGGTGTGTTCCTCGGCGAAGGTGTCCAACGGCTCCACATTTGGCAGGAGATAGGCCTCCTGTTCCTGCACCAGCACCGGCCATCCCAGGCGCTCCTGAACGCGACGAAGGCGCCCATGGCCTTCACGGCTGGTGAGCAGGATCCTCGGGCTGCGGGTTCCCGCCAGCTGGTGCAGAGCAGTGAGGCTGGCCTCCGTCAACGGCGGGCAGTCCACCAGCACGGGCTCGGGATCCAGATCCAGCCACCAGGAACTGCCCCCCTGGCTGTCGCGGTTGGGCGGAAACAACCAGAGGTCGTTACGCAGCTGCTGCGGCGGCCGGCCGGCCTCAAGTGTGGTGGTCATCGCCATTGGTTCAAAACAACGGACCAAACCACTAGTTTGAAGTCGAGATGCCCCAACGGGCCTTGAGTGGCATTCACCCCGGTTCTTCATGGCCCCTGGGCAGCAGCCTCACCAGGCAAGGTGTGAACTTTGTGCTGGCAGCTCCCGGGGCCGACCGCATTGAATTGCTGCTCTACAGCAACGGCAACGATCGCAACCCAGAGCGGGTGATCGAACTGGACGGTCGACGTCACCGCTCGGGCGACTACTGGCACGTAGAAGTGGAAGGAGTCGGCGAAGGCTGCTGTTACGGCTACCGGGTCTTCGGGCCGCTGGCGCCGGGTGGCCATGGCTTCCAGCCCTCCAAAGTGCTGCTGGACCCCACCGCCCGTGCCATCAGTGGCTGGGACGTTTACGACAGGGTGCTGGCCACCGGCCCCTCACCCAACGCCCATGCTTGCCTCAAGGCGGTGGTGTGCGAACGGGATCTGTTCGATTTTCAGGCCCATCCGCGCCCGCGCCACAGCTGGCAAAGCACGGTGATCTACGAGCTGCACGTGGGGGGCTTTACCCGCCGCGAGGATGCCGGGGTCGCCGTGGAACACCGCGGCACCTACCTGGGCTTGATTGAGAAGTTGCCCTACCTAAAGGAGCTGGGCATTACGGCGGTGGAGTTGTTGCCGGTGTTCTGCTTCGACCCGGCCGATGCCCCCCCGGGGCGCGACAACGTGTGGGGGTACAGCCCCCTGAGCTGGTTCACACCCCACCACGACTACTGCTGCAGTCGCGATCCATTGCAAGCCCGCCATGAGGTGCGCCAACTGGTAGCCGCATGCCATGACGCCGGCATCGAAGTGCTGCTGGATGTGGTCTACAACCACACCACCGAGGGCAACCGCCATGGCCCCACCCTGAGCTGGCGGGGTTGTTCCGACAACGTCTACTACCACCAAAACGAGGACGGCGACTATCAGGATGTGAGCGGCTGCGGCAACTCGATCGCCGCCAATGCGCCGATCACCACCCAGCTAATCCTCGAGTCGATGCGCTGCTGGGCCCTGGAACTGGGTGTGGATGGCTTCCGCTTCGATCTGGGCATTGCCCTGAGCCGCGGCGACCAGCTCAAACCCCTGAATGAGCCGCCCCTGTTCGCGGCGATGGAGGCCGACCCACAGCTGAGTGACCTCAAATTGGTAAGCGAACCGTGGGACTGCGGCGGCCTTTATCGGCTGGACGACTTCCCCGCCAAGCGGATCGGCACCTGGAACGGCCATTTCCGCGACGGGGTGCGGCGCTTCTGGAAAGGGGACGACCACAGCACCTGGAGCCTGGCCCAGCGGTTCAAGGGCAGCCCCGATCTCTATGACGGCAAGCCCGTGGCCCTGGGGAGTTCGGTGAACTTCATCACCGCCCACGACGGCTTCACCCTGGCGGATCTGGTGAGCTACAACCGCAAGCACAACCTGGCCAACGGCGAAGACAACCGGGACGGCGAGAACCACAACAACAGCTGGAACCACGGCATCGAAGGTCCCAGCAGCAATGCCCTGGTGCAAAGCCTGCGGCGGCGTCAGCAACGCAACCTGCTCAGCTCGCTGCTGCTGGCCCGTGGCGTGCCGATGCTGCTGATGGGCGATGAAGTGGGCCGCAGCCAAGGTGGCAACAACAACAGTTGGTGCCAGAACAGCCCCCTGGGCTGGATGGTCTGGGATGAAGACCACTGCGACCTGGAACTCAAGCAGTTTCTGCAGCGGCTTCTGCGGCTGCGCCAGGCCCTGCCGCAACTGTTTAATCCATTGGTGCCGCCACGGGAGAGCAACCGCAAATCAGCGGAACAACCATCGGAGCAGCGAAGCGATCTCTGGCGCCAATGGCACGGGGTGAACCTGGCCAAACCCGACTGGGCCGCCTGGAGCCGCACGACGGCCACCAGCCTCCACCGCGGCAGCCGCGGGGCCCTGCTGTGGATGGGCTTCAACGCTTACAAGGAAAGTCTCAGCTTTGAGTTGCCGGTTCCGGCCTCCCCCTGGAAACGGGTGATCGACACCTCGTTGCCCAGCCCCAAGGATTTTCCAGCCGAGCCTGCCAGGTTCAGCGGCGTTGAGATTCCCTTGCAGAGCCGGAGCTTCGTGCTGCTGATCGCCGAAGAGGAAGCCTCAGGCCTGCGGTTGTGATCAGAGCGGGTGACGGGAATCGAACCCGTGTCATCAGCTTGGAAGGCTGAGGTCTTACCATTACACAACACCCGCATAGTACAAACAAACCACTGCCCATGGGGCTGGTGGCGTAGTGAGCACGCATTCATTATGGCAATCCGCCTGCCCGAAGCCTCCGCGTGACACCGACCGACGCATCCCTACAGGGATCCCGCCGCAGGCTGATGCTGGCCTACGGCCTGGGCGACGCCGGGACCGGACTTGCGGCCACCCAACTAGGCTTCTATCTCTTCCCGTTTTTTATCTGCGCCGCTGGCCTGCCGGCCTTCATCGCCGGCTCTCTGCTAACGGTGAGCAAGGTTTGGGATGCGCTTAATGATCCGTTGATTGGCTGGCTCAGCGATCACACTCACAGCCGCTGGGGCCCGCGTCTGCCCTGGATGCTGACCGCAGCCCTGCCGCTAGGCATCACCCTAACGGCGATGTGGTGGGTGCCCCCAGGCGACACTCTGCAGCGCACCACGTACTACGCGGTTATGGCGGTGTTGCTGATGACCGCCTACACCAGCGTCAACCTGCCTTACGCCGCCCTCAGCACCGAACTCACTCCCGACACCGCCATTCGCACCCGCCTCAATGCGGCGCGGTTTACCGGATCAATCCTGGCGGGCCTGAGCGGACTGATCGTGGCTTCGGTGGTGCTCACCGAAGGAGGCGGGGGCTATCTGGCCATGGGCCGGATCACCGGCAGCATCGCCGCCACCACCACGCTGCTCTGCTGCTGGGGGCTAGCCCCCTACGCCAAGCGGGCCCAACGGCCGGTGCCCAACAACGAGCCGCCGATGCAGCAGCTGAAGCGGGTGATGACCAACCCCCGTTTCCGCCAGGTGCTGGGGCTGTATCTGCTGCTCTGGTTCGGCCTGCAACTGATGCAGGTGGTGGCCCTGATCTGGCTGGTGCAGGTGGTGCATGTGCCTGCCAACCTCTCCACCTGGATCCTGTTGCCTTTCCAGATCGCCGCCCTGCTGGGGCTTCAGATCTGGAGCAACCTCAGCAACCGTATCGGGCGCGTCGCCACCCTGCGCTGGGGCGCGGGGCTATGGATCAGCGCATGCCTGCTCTCAATGCTGTTCCCGCCCCTGGCGGCGGATCCCGGCCCGCTGCAACTGCTGCCACTGGTGGGGCTGATTGCCCTCGTTGGGGTGGGAGCGGCGACGGCCTATCTGATTCCCTGGTCGCTGCTACCCGACGCGATCGACGCTGACCCAAGCAAACCCGCCGGGCTTTACACCGCCTGGATGGTGTTCGGCCAGAAACTGATCATCGGCCTGACCATGTCGGTGTTCGGCAGCCTGCTCTCACTCACCGGCTACATCTCCGCCAAGGGAGGCAACTGCAGCGGGGCACTGAGTTTCATCGAACAGCCGGATTCAGCCCTGCTGGCGATCAGGCTCTGCATGGGTCTGATTCCCGCCATCCTTGTATTGCTTGGCCTTGTGGTGATGCGAGGCTGGCCCGAGCGTGGAGCCCGTCTGCAGAAGGACACCGGATGAACACTCCTCGTTCCATCAAACGCCTGGGCACCAGCCTGCTGATCGGAGGCCAGGCCGTGGCGGCCACCCTGCGCGGTCGCATCAATCGGGGCGAGCTGTTTGAGCAAATGTTGGAGGCCGGCCCGGGCAGCCTGCTGATCGTGCTGATCATCTCGGTGGCCGCCGGCTCGGTGTTCAACATCCAGGTGGCCGCAGAACTCACCCGCCAGGGAGCGGGATCAACGGTGGGCGGCATCCTGGCGATCGGCCTGGCACGGGAGATCGCGCCCCTGCTCACCTCCTGCCTGCTGGCCGGCAAGGTGGCCACCGCCTACGCCGCCCAGTTGGGGACGATGAAGGTGACTGAACAGATCGATGCGATCACCATGCTGCGCACCGACCCGGTGGAGTACCTGGTGGTGCCCCGGATGATCGCGATGGTGGTGATGGCTCCGGTGCAGTGCTTCTTCTTCTTCTTCGTGGCGGTGTGGTCGGGCCAACTCACCAGTACGGCCCTCTACAACATCCCGCCGGCGGTTTTCTGGACCTCGGTGCAGACCTGGATGAACCCGCTGGACCTGCCGTTCATGCTGGTGAAAGCCCTGGTGTTCGGGCTGATCATCGCCACGGTGGCCTGCGGCTGGGGCCTGACCACCCGCGGCGGTCCCAAGGAAGTGGGCACCAGCACCACCGGCGCGGTGGTGATGATCCTGATCCTGGTGGCCCTGATGGATGTCGTTCTCACCCAGGTGCTGTTCGGAGCATGAGTTCAACCCCCGCCCCCGTCACCCTCAAGCCGGACGTGCGGCTGCCGTTGCTGGTGGTGGCCCTTGGCCTGGCACTGCTACCGCTGCCGCTCTCGCCCTGGCCCACCTTGGTGGTGGGGCTGTTCGGCCTGTTTCTGCTGATACAGAGCGCCAGCCTGCGGCTGGAATTCAAGGAAGACGCTCTGATCGTGTGGCAGAACAGCCGCGAGCTGCGGCGTTTCCCCTACGACCAATGGCTGAGCTGGCGGCTGTTCGCCCTCTGGCTGCCAGGCCTGTTTTATTTCCGCGAAACCCAGAGCATTCACTTCCTGCCGATCCTGTTCAGCCCCAGGGAGCTGCGGGAACAGCTGGAACTGCGGTTGGGAGCACTTGAAGTACCGAAAGACGACCCGGAAGACAACACGAGCAAAAGCGAGCAGTAGCACGATTTCGAGGCGATTCTGTGCTGATATCCATGCGATTTCGTGCACCCCTGTCGCAGTTGTGATGCCACCTGTTTTTCTGCGGTCTGGTCGGCTGGAATGGAGGGATGGAGAGCACGGCAGCTGACGCAATGCCCGACGACACCGACCTGACCCCCCAGGCGCCTGAACCGGAGCAGGCCCTGGCGGAATCCAGCGGCGAAACCAGCACAGAACCCCCCAGTGCCACCAGTACCGAGCCCGCCGCTGCAGAAGCCAATCCCGTGATGGAACTGGCCCTCAAGGATCTTCAGGAGCGTCGCGACGCCCTGGAAGCGGAGATCAACGCCCTCAGCTCCCGCAAGCAGCAACTAGAGACTGAACTGAAGGCCAACTTCGCTGGCCAGTCCGACGCCATCGCCCGCCGCGTGAAGGGCTTCCAGGAGTACCTGGGCGGCGCCCTTCAGGACCTGGTTCAGAGCGTGGAAAACCTGGAGCTGGTCGTGCAGCCAATGGTGGTGCAGCCCTCCCCCCTCGATCAGGCGGCAGACAACGCAACGGCGCCGGAGAAGCCCGGTGAGAGCACCCCACCGCCAGCGGTGGCCGACACCTTCCGCCCCGATGAAGAGCTGATCCGTGAGACCCTGGAGCGCTTCCTCAAGCAGCCGGACGTCTACGCCGACCCCTGGAATCTGCGGCGCAGCATCGACGCCCGCGACACGGCCCTGCTGGAGGACTGGTTCTTCAATCAAGGCGGACGTGGCGCCCAGCCCAGCCGCGGCACACGGCCCCGCAACATCCTGGTGAGCGCGGCCCTGATCGCAGTAATCGGTGAGCTGTACGGCGATCAGTTCCAGTGCCTGGTGCTGGCCGGCGGCCCCGAACGGCTCGGTGAATGGCGGCGCGGCCTGCAGGATGCCCTGGGCCTGGGCCGGGAAGACTTCGGCCCCAGCAGCGGCATCGTGCTGTTCGAACGCCCCGAAGCCCTGGTGGAGCGGGCCGACCGGCTGGAGGAGCGGGGCGAAGTGCCCTTGATTTTGATCGATGCGGCCGAGCGCAGCGTCGAAATCCCTGTGCTTCAGTTCCCGCTCTGGCTGGCCTTCGCTGCCGGACCGGGTGAACGCCTCGACAACGACGATCTGCTGTAAGCAGAAGCCCATCGACCCCTGAAGCCTCAGGCGATCGCCGGTGCGCTATTGCGTACATGTGTCTGTGCTGATGGCATCGATCTCCGTGACAGAAGCGCGAAAACGCCTGTTCTCGTTGATCGACGACGTGCGCGAATCCCACGAACCGATTGAGATTCAAGGCAAACGGGGCAGCGCCGTGCTTCGATTCAGCCGCGATCTCGCAACCGCGCACGTCCCTGTGATCCTCACCTCACTACTGCTGCTGGCCATCGGCTACCTGCTGGGAGCCATCCCCAGCGGCTACCTCGCGGGCCGCTGGCTCAAAGGCATCGACCTGCGCGACTGCGGTTCCGGCAGCATCGGCGCCACCAACGTGCTGCGCAACGTGGGCAAGGGCCCAGCCCTGGTGGTGTTCCTGATTGATCTGGGCAAAGGAGCCCTGGCGGTGCTGCTGGCCAAAAGCGTTGGCCTGAGCGACTGGCTGCAGGTGCTGGCGGGCCTGGCGGCCTTGGCCGGTCACATCTGGCCGGTGTGGCTGGGTTGGAAGGGCGGCAAGGCGGTGGCCACCGGCCTGGGCATGTTCCTGGGGCTGGCCTGGCCGGTAGGGCTGGCCTGCTTTGGCCTGTTCATGGCCGTGATCTCGATCTTCCGGATCGTGTCGTTCTCGAGCGTGGTGGCCGCCATTGGACTGCCGCTGTTGATGCTGCTCTCCGGCGGCAGCAGCGCCTACGTGGTGGTGTCGCTTGTGGCCAGCCTGATGGTTCTCTGGCGTCATCGCAGCAACATCGAGCGGTTGCTGGCGGGAACCGAACCCAAGATCGGGCAGAAAGCCAAGGGCTGAGCTAGCTACTTGAGCAGCAAAAGCTCAGGCAACAAAATGACGCTCGTCGATCAAAGCTCCCCGCAACAGGCTGCAAAAGCAGCGCTTGGATCCTCAACCTTGGTGATCGGCCGGCCGATCACCAGCTGACTGGCTCCAGCTGCAATCGCCTCAGCCGGCCCCATCACCCGGGCCTGATCACCTACCGCAAAGCCCTTGGGACGAATGCCTGGCGTCACCAAGGCAAAGGGTTCAGGGTGCTGAGCCCGCAATGCCGCGGCCTCCAAAGGTGAACACACACAACCGCCGATGCCGGCGGTTGCCGACAGCTGCGCCAACACCGGCACCCGTTCGGCGATGCCCTGGGCAACGGCGAGTTCCCGTTGCAGCCGTTGCTCTTCCCAACTGGTGAGCACCGTCACCGCCAGCAAGGTGGGGGCGGGTTGGCCAGCCCCTTGAGCCCCTTCCTCTGCCGCGGCCTGGGCTGCCTTGAGTGCTTCGCTGCCGGCGCAGGCATGCACTGTGATCAGTTCGGCCCCCAGCGCCGCTGCCCGCCGGCAAGCACCAGCCATCGTGGCCGGGATGTCGTGAAATTTGAGATCAAGAAACACACGCAGTCCCATCTCGCGCAGCTGGGCCACCACCGCCGGGCCGGCCTGCACAAACAGCTCCAGGCCCACCTTCACCCAGCGCAGCCCTTCCACCTGGCCGGCAAAGCGCAGCGACTGTTCGGGCGCCATGCCATCGAGAGCCACGATGATCAGATCGGCGGGGTCAGCGGGATGCAAGGTCATCAGCCCACCAAACGACGGAAGGTTTTCTTGCCCAATTGCAACACCTTGCCCTCCAGCTCCGCCGCTGAAGCGAACTCCTGGTTGGGGTCGGTGATCTTTTCCCCCTCCAGTCGGGCCGCACCACCCTTGATCTGACGGCGGGCCTCGCTGCTGCTAGCGCAGATCCCCACGGCACTGAACAGATAAAAGGCCTTGGCCGGGAAATTCACCTCGGCAAGCGACGCTTCGGGCACATCAGCGCCAGCATCACCACTGCCCCCCACCAGGGTGGCGGCATCGCTCTGGGCCTTCTGGGCGGCTTCGATGCCATGGCGGCTGGCGGTCACCGCCAGGGCCATCGCCTTCTGCTTCTCGCGCGGGTTTTCAGGCAAAGAAGTCAGATGCAGATCGGTCAGCAACGTGACGTAGTCGTCGATCGCCGCATCGCCGACCTTCTCCAACTTGGAGTACATCGACAGCGGATCCTCCTCCAGCCCCACCACGTTGCCAAGGCTCTTGCTCATCTTCTGCACCCCATCCAGACCCACCAAAATCGGCAGCAGCAGGCCGAACTGGGTGCCTTTGTTGAAGTGGCGCTGCAGGTCGCGGCCCATGGCCACGTTGAACTTCTGATCGGTGCCGCCCAGCTCCACATCCGCATTCACCGCCACCGAGTCGAAGCCCTGCAGCAGCGGGTAGAGAAACTCATGCAGGGCGATTGGGGTGCCGCTGCCGTAGCGCTTGGAGAAGTCGTCCTTGGCCAGCATCTGACCAACTGTGCCGGTGCCGAGCAGGCCAATCACCGCCGGTAGGTCCATGCCCTCCAGCCACTCGGAGTTGTATCGCACCTCCAGGCGGCCGGGGGTTTCGAAATCGAGCAGCGCCGTTTCCTTGGGCTGGTCCTGTCCCAACTGGCGCAGATAGGTGGAGGCGTTGGCGGCCACCTGCTCCTTGGTGAGCTGCACCCGCGTGGCGCACTTGCCGGTGGGATCACCGATCCGCGCCGTGAAATCGCCGATGATCAGAACGGCCTTGTGGCCCGCGTCCTGGAAGGCCCGCAACTTGCGGAACAGAATGCTGTGGCCCAGATGGATGTTGCTGCCGGTGGGATCGATGCCCAGCTTCACCCGCAGCGGCCGGCCTTCCTTTTCGGCCTGGACCAACCGGGCCGCCAGGGCCTGATCCGCATCACTGGGATCCCCGGCCGGGAACAGGTCGGCCATGCCCCGGGACAGCCAATCCGGCAACGACGGGATGGAGTCCGGCATGGAGAGGCGCAACGAGCGAGCGCTGGCGATCGTACGAGTCTTGGCTCAGCTCGAGGTGGTTCAGCTGGAGGGCGGCTGATCAATCTGCGCCTTCATCCGCTCGAGGGTGGAGTTCATCTGGTCGAACATCTGCTCGGGGGTGATGCCGAACTGGTTGAGCTGGGTGCGCAGCTGCTCCACCGTGAGCTTGGCCTGGAAATCCTCCGAGAGTTCAAAGCGCTTCATGAACACCCTGTAGCGGCCCATCAGCTCTTCCATTGTCTCGATGAACTTCTTCTTGCCCTCCCGGTCGAACTTGCCGTACTCACTGCCCAGCTGCATCAGCTGCTGGTAATCGCTGAACAGGCGCTTGGCTTCGTCCTGAACGATGTCGGAATCGAAGAAGGTCATCGTCGACGTCGAGCATTGCTTCGGCAAAGTCTGCCAAGGATTCGCCAGTGGCAACGGGGGTGATCGCCGCACCTTTGATGACCTTTCACGGAAAGGTTTTGTACGGTCTTGCTGACCCGCACCACCCTCTGGTGGCATCCGAATTCATGGTGAGATTCGGGCCGCCTCCAGGATGTGGACTTCACCGCTCAGCTCGGCACGATGCGTGAGCTTCCCCGGCGCCATCGGCCCCTGTTGGAGGGGTGCCACATCGTGGTGGCCTCCGCCGATCGCGTCTTGATCAGCGGCCTGGTGCACAGCCTTGATGGCATCGGCTCCCTAGTGGGAGCCGCCAGCACTGAAACAGAAGCACTCGCCTGCCTTCGCAACACAGCAGCTGATCTACTGATCTGCAGCGACCAGCTCGAGCGCGGCACCGGCCCCTCCCTGGTGGCGGCCGCTAAGGCCCAGCAGCCCTCCCTGCGCTGCCTGATGTTGATTCAGCGCCCGTTGCTCAGCACAATTCACGCCGCGGCCAAGGCGCAATGCGAAGGGCTCTGCAGCCATGAACGCATCGGTAGCGGAGGCCTGCTCAGCGTTCTGCGCGCCATGGAGAGCGATGGCAGCCACATGGATCCGGTGATTGCCGGCGTGGCCAACCACGACCGCGGATCCAGAGGCGCCGCCCATCCCCTCAGCGACGTGCTGAGCCTGCGTGAAGAGGACGTGCTGCGCGGGCTCTGCAAGGGCCTCAGCAATCAGGAGATTGCCGATCAGCTGCACCTCTCGATTGAAACCACCAGGCACTGCGTCACGGGGCTGCTGCGCAAACTCGATGCCAAAAGCCGCACCCAGGCGGCGCTGATCGCCTTTCAGCGCAACCTTGTGGATCCACCGCTGCCGATTCCCCGCTGGACCCGCTCAGCCTGAAGGAATCCGCTCGGTGCCACAACAACCAGATGTGCAAGTTGCGCTGACGCAGCCCCTGCACCCTCGTTAAGGTCAGCCCATCTCTGCTGAGCAGCATGCCCCGCAGCCACTGGTTGGATCCCCTGGCCAGGAGGGTGCTGCAAGCCACCGGGCAGCTGCCAGCACCACCCCGACCGGCCCCAGAGCAGCCTTTACCAACCGTGCCCGAGCCGCCGGGTTGGATGATGGATGTCAACCGGGCCAGCCGCGATCAGTGGCTGCAACTGCCCGGCTGCAGCCAGGACACAGCCGATCTGCTGGTGCGGCTGCAGCGGGGTGGGGTGCAATTCGCCAGTCCCGATGATCTGTTCCGGCTGCTGGAGCTGCCGAACGATCTGGCCAGGCTCTGGACACCCCATCTCCTCTTCCAGTGGCACGGCGATGCCCCACCGCAGCCGCAGGCCGCTCCCCTCGACCTCAACAACGCCAGCTCCGATCAGCTGGCGCTGCTTGGCTGGCCGGACCAACGGCTGACCAACCTGATGCGCGAGCGCCGACGCGCCACTTTCAAAGATCTGGCCGATCTGCAGGAGCGGCTTTGCCTGCCTGCCAGCAGCGTGGAAGCCCTGATCGGCAGGGTGAGTTTCGGCAGCCGCCGCGCCGGGCCCAGCCTGCCGCTGCCCTGATGCAGGGGGATCTGTTCTCCACCGGTGCGCTGGCCTTCAGCAACGGGCCCGACCTGCCCCTGCAACGGGAGCAGCTGCTCGCCTGGCAACAGCGACTGCATGCCCATCAGGCGCCGCTGTTCCGGGGAGAGAGCGCTGATGCGGCCCAGGGGGATCTGTTCGGTGCCAGCTCCGATGACGCCGCTGCGGCCATCGATCCACTGGCCTTGACCCCCCTGGCGATGAGTTTCTGGCGCTGGCCGGAACCGTCCCACCGCGGAGCAGCGATTTATCTGGTGATAGACAAACCAGCGCAGCTGGAGCAGCCACTTCTGCTCTATGTGGGCGAAACCCTGGCCGCCGAGCGCCGCTGGAAAGGTGATCACGACTGCAAGGCCTACCTCGCCGCCTATGGGGAAGCCCTGCAGCGTTGTGAGCTGAGCGCCCAGCTGAGCATCCGCTTCAGCTGCGATGTGCCCCGAGCCACCCTCGCCCGGCGGGCCCTGGAACAACAGCTGATCCAACGCTGGTGGCCGCCGTTCAACAAGGAAACCCGCCAGCGCTGGGCCACCCCCTTCACCGCAGAGCTCTAGGGCCAAACCCATCACGTGGGATCGCTACGCTCATCCTCTGTTGATGCGTCCACCCATGCGCTTCTCCCTGTCCTCCGCCGGTTTACAGGAGTGGAACGGCGATGTGCTGGCGGTGGGGCTGCCCCAGGACGATGTCGAGGCCACGGCAACGGCCCTGGAACAACGTTTTGCCGGCATCACCGATTCCCTCAAGCAGCAGAAGTTCAAAGGCAAGCCTGGGGACCAACTGGTGATCACGCCCCTGGGCGGGTGCCCGCAGCGCCTGGTGGTGCTGGGCATGGGCGAGAGCGATGGGATAGACGCCGAGCGCCTGCGCGGCGCCACCGCTCGGGCTGCCAAGGCCGCCATCGGCTGTGAAGGCAGCCTCGGCCTGCAACTGCCCTGGGCTGGAACCGATGCCACAGAAGCCGCCCGCATCTGTGCAGAAGCCGTCCGGCTCTGCCTCTACAAAGACCAGCGCTTCCGCAAGGAGCCGGACCCGCGCCGAATCCCCGCGGCCCTGGAGCTGATTGACCTCGACCCTGCCGCCGCCGCCGGTTTTAAGGCCGTTAATGCCACCTGCGCCGGAGTGGAACTGGCCCGGGAGCTGGTGGCAGCCCCTCCGAACGTGGTCACCCCAGCTGCCCTCGCCGACACGGCCGCTGGCATCGCCAAGGACCATGACCTTGAGCTCAAGGTGCTCGAGCGCAGCGACTGCGAAGCCAAGGGCATGGGGGCCTTCCTGGCGGTGAGCCAGGGCTCAGATCTACCCCCCAAGTTCATCCACCTGATCTATCGCCCCGAGGGCGAGGTGAAACGCCGCGTTGCCCTGGTGGGCAAAGGCCTCACCTTCGATTCCGGCGGGTACAACCTCAAGGTGGGCGCCGCCCAGATCGACATGATGAAGTTCGACATGGGCGGTAGTGCCGCTGTGATCGGTGCCATGCGCAGCATCGCCGAACTCAAGCCGGCCGGCGTTGAGGTGCACATGGTGGTGGCCTCCTGCGAAAACATGGTGAACGGCTCCGCCGTCCACCCCGGCGACATCGTCACGGCCGCCAACGGCATGACGATTGAGATCAACAACACCGACGCCGAAGGTCGCCTCACCCTCGCCGATGCCCTGCTCTACGCCTGTGAGCAGAAGCCTGATGCCGTGGTGGATCTGGCCACCCTCACCGGAGCCTGCGTCATTGCCCTGGGGGATGAGATGGCCGGGCTGTGGTCCAACAATGAAGATCTGGCTGAAGCCCTCGACGCCGCTGCTCAGACGGGCGGTGAAGGCCTCTGGCGCATGCCACTGCGGCAGTCCTACAGGGATGGATTGAAGTCGTTGCTGGCCGACATGAAGAACACCGGCCCGCGACCCGGCGGTTCGATCACAGCGGCTCTGTTCCTCAAGGAGTTCGTGGCCAAAGACACCGCGTGGGCCCACATCGACATCGCTGGCCCGGTCTGGAGTGACAAGGGCAAAGGCGTCAATCCCGCTGGTGCCACCGGCTACGGCGTGCGCACTCTGGTGAACTGGGTGCTGGCCCAGTCATGAGCCGCTCCCCGGTGCGCTGGTACGTCAAGGCCCAGCTGGGGGTGCTGCTGCTCCCGGTGGGCCTCTGCCTGTTCGGCGAGGCAATGAGCCGCAAGGTAGTTCAGATGCTGGGCAAGGACGCAGGCCCCTGGTTCTGGTATGGAACCCTCAGCCTGATCTGCATCAACGCCGGCATCGGCCTGATGATCGACAGCGGGCTGACCCGAGGCTTTCCTGGGCGACGTCAGGACTGATCGGGGCGCGCCTGCTCAGTACGAGGCAGCCCGTCAGGAGGCAATCGCCTGCAGTTCGAGGGAGCGATCTGGAGTTTCAAGTGCATGAATCTGCCACCGTGCTCGCTCGGAGCAGGTTGCCAATACCCTATCTAGATCATCCGATGCGTGCTTCGGCGACGCGTAGGGACCGATATGACGGGTACCAAGACCATCCTTAATGGTCAGCAGATACATACAACCCTCCTCTCACCGAATGATGGTAAGCATTAGCAAAAGCTTCGTCGATGGCCGGAAACCCGTCTGTTCACTGAGAACTTGCTGAATCAATCAGGTTGCCGCGCTTAATCTTTTCAACAGGTTGGGTATTGGTTTCTTAAGGAATTCGACCAGATTTGATCAAGTAACGGCCGGCGAGATCCCCTGGAGCGATAAGGGGTATCGCTCCATTTCATCGGGCTCAGTTGGCTTCAGTGACAGCCGCTGGAGCAGCAGACCTGCCAGACATCTCACGCAGAGAGCTAGCAGCGCAGAGGGTCGCTAGAGCGATCGCGACCAGGGCGGCGCTGTTGATCAGCTTGAGCGCGACGGGCAGATGGGTGTTGACCATCTCGCGGACGTTTGCCATGAAAAAAGTTCATAGTGAACATATTCATAGTGCGGCCCCTGTCAACGCAGCGAGGCTGCCCACAGAGCCCGGCCCCTTTTTCTTGACTCCCTCAAACCAGAACCATTCAGTCGTGATGGCGACGACCAGCCGCAGGAGCCCAGGCAATCCTGCGGGGGCTTCTTTCGGTAAAGGGGGATGCGTCGAACGCGGGGGCGCCTAGGGAACACCCCCCTTTTTTGGCATCAAGCCACAAGAAAAAGGGCGATGTTGAGAATCGCCAGCCCCACCAAGAACACCGCCGCCAACAACGCTGCTTCGGGGAAGAACTTGGCAATCACAAAACCCACCCCAAGAAACACCGAGGAGATCACGATGGCGGTGAGGTCCGATCCCATCGGCGAATGCTGACTGGCTCGCCCACAGGATGCCTGGATCTCCCTTGGACCGTGGCTTGCTATCCGGTTGCCCAACAAAAAACCCCTGCCAAGGGCAGGGGTAGGAGCCAACAGAGGCTTCGGGCTACTTGGTATACGTGACGCCCCGGTAGGTGAGGGTGCGGCGGCTTTCGCCCATGAGTTCCTGGCGGCAGGTGTTGTAATGCTCGCGGCGGTAGGTCAATTCAATGCAGGCCTTGGCAGTGGCTGGAGCTGCTGCGTAGGTGTGGCCTCGATAGAGAAGTGCAGTCATTGGATGTTCCTCGAAGAAATCCAAGTCCCCGTTCCATGGCTTGGAGCATCTGCGCCCCCTCAAGAGGGAGTGAACGTTTTGTAGCAACCGCTACAAACTACTTATAGGACAGCCGTCAAGCCAACACCATTCGCGCAAATACACACAGCCCCTTGATCAACGCCCCCACTCGATCAACACCCCGAAGAAACAGGCGCACTGGCGGGCCACCCATCCATCGACCAGATCACATCCGAGACCGCGTCGGCATTGATCCATTTGATGACGCCCGTATCCACATCGGCTACCTGGAACAGAGACGGAAGCCTGGGGTGGCGAGCACTTCCCTCACAGAAGAGCACCTGCCCCATCCACCAATCCTCTTGATCGAGCTGGTCTCCAGCGACGATCACAAAGTGCCCTGGGCGGACGTGGAGAAAGGGAGGATCCGCCTTCACCGCGAGATCACCGAGATCAACCGACATGAGCCGCCCATGAATAAGTACACCTGTACTCATAGCCATGGCGATACGGGTTTGGCAAGCCAAAATCGCGCTGGCGCTTAAGCGCGGACGTGTTGCCAGACACTGACGTAAGCACTTTTGCTCCCTGGACCTTGACCCGTGGGCGTCTAAGTTTCACCAGTCTTCAGATCCGTAGGCCCCCTTTCGATCGCACAAGGCCCTGAGCCAGCCGCCGTCGAGAACGCCAATCGATGACTGACCGCACCCTCAGCATTTCCGATGCCCTGCGCGAAGCGCAGCTGCAGCGCCTGGAAGCCTCCCTGGCCTGCAAATCAGCATCCAAGCCTCACGCAACAACACAGCCAGCAAAAGACAAGAACAAGGACGCCAAAGCAAGCGACTGATCGCAACAGTCCCCACGCATTCCTTGCTCAGATCGACATATTTAGGAGCATCCAGCAAGTGCCTGAGTCCTCTAGTGCTGTGCTGTGGAGTCGCTGCTCTCGATCCTGTTGGCTGTCGCCCTCGCGTGAGCTATCACGCGGGTAATCATCTGGCTGAGCGACCGTGCGCGCATCGGGGGCGCTCTGCAGAGGAATGAGGCTGCACCAGATTTAGTTCACCCAGGCGTTACCTGAGCGCGCGTTGTCGCCCCAGACGCTGTCGAGCTTGCGGTCACGACCGCAGCTGAACCGGTAGAAGTTGTATTTGACGGCGTTGTTCTCCGCGTAGTTCTGGTGGTAACCCTCGGCAGGCCAAAAGCGAGTCGCCTGCGTGAGCTCCACCTTCAATACAGACCGTGGTTGTCCGATCTCACGGGCCGCTGCCGACGCACTGGCCTCAGCCGCCTGAGCCTGGGCGTCATCAGCCGTGAAGATCACCGGCCGGTAGGAATCGCCTCGATCGCAGAACTGGCCGCCGCCATCGAGGGGATCCACATTGCGCCAGTAGCTGCGCAGCAGCTCCGAGTAGCTGATCTGATCCGGGTCAAAACGGACCTGCACCGCTTCCTGATGACCAGTCGTCTCACTGCTCACCTGCCGGTAGGTGGGGCGCTCTAGCTGCCCGCCGCTGTAGCCACTCACGGCATCACGCACCCCGGGCAGATGTTCCAGGTCGTGCTCCAAACACCAGAAACAGCCACCGGCGAAGACCGCCGTCTGAAGCTCAGCCATGGCGCGCTGGGGACAGCTGAGCAACATCAGGCAGGTAAAAAGCAGCAGCAAGGTTCGTTTCATCCGATCACCTGATCAAAGATGGCCTTGGCCGCCCGCTCGGTGACCCCAGGAGCACCCAGGGTGGTCCGCAGCCGCGCGTACCCCTCCAACATGTCGTGGCGCTCCGGTGTAGCGGTTAACAGGGGAAGCGCCCTCTCCACCAGGGCTTCGGCCGTGAGTTCGTCCTGCAGTAGCTCCGGCACCAACCGCTGCTTGAGCAACAGATTCACCGGCGAAATGTGATCCACCTGGAAGCGCAGCACGTGGCGGGCAATCCAGGCCGTCAGTCGGCTCACGCGGTACCCCACCACCTGGGGGACCCCCTGCAGGGCCAGCTCCAGATTCACCGTGCCGGACTTGCCCAAGGCGAGATCCGCTGCCGCACAGAGGGTGGTCTTAAGCCCATCCGCTTCAGCAGCGGGAATCACCCGGCCATGGCGCACGCCGGCCGCCTGGAGCGCTGCATCCAGGGGCGCTTCGAACTCCGCAAGCCCAGCAGGTAGGAGCACCTGAAGATCAGGATGGCTTTGCTGCAACAGGGCCGCCGCCTGGGCCAACGGTGGCATCAGGTAGCGCAACTCTTGGGTCCGCGAGGCCGGCAGCAACAACAGCACTGGGGCATCAGGGTCCAGACCCAGTTGAAGACGGGAGCTGGCGCGATCGGGCAGGTTCTGGAAGCTATCCAAGAGGGGATGGCCCACCCAGCTCACATCCGCACCTCTGGCTCCATAGAACTCGGCCTCAGCAGGGAAAACCGCCAGTACCTTGTCGGTGAATTCGATCAATCGAGTGCTGCTGCCATCGCCGAAGCGCCAAGCCCACTCCTGGGGAGCGATGTAATACGTGATCGGCAGCTTGGGCTGCTTCCGCCGCAGCCTTGTGCCCAAGCGCACATTGGCCCCGACATAGTCGATCAGCACCACCCCATCAAGGCGCTGTTCCTCCAACAGCGCATCTACTCGGGCCTGCAGCCGCAGCGTGGGAAGAATCAACGGAGCGGCCTCCCACAGACCGATGGCCCCCATCGGCGCGGTGTCGGCGATCAACACCGCGCCCGCCTCCTCCATGCGCGGACCTCCCAAAGCCAGCACCTCCAGCTCAAGCCCCCGTTGTTCCGCCTCCAACCGCAAGGCGCGAATCAACAGGCTGCCCTGCAGATCACCGGAGACCTCCCCGGTGCTGATCAGCAGCCGAACCATCAGCGGCCCTGCACTGGCATCGGACCCCGTCGGCCCTGACCGGTGGAGGCTTCAAGGAACTGGCAGAAGTGCTCAGCCGCCGGCAGCAAGGGCTGGCTGCGGGCCCGCTGAAGCGCATCAGCAATTACCAGGTCAGAGCGATACATCAGAGTCCAAATCTCCTGGAGCTGCTTGAGTTCAGCACCATCGTGGTTCGAAGCCAGGCCACTGCGCCTCAGGCCCACGCGGTTCAACCCCCGTACCCTGCCCGGATGGCCTTCCACCAGGCAGTAGGGGGGAACATCCCGGTCGACGCGGGTCATCCCGCCCACCATCGCCATTCCACCTATGTGAACAAACTGGTGAATGCCCAGACAGCCACCCACCACCGCACGGTCTTCGATCACCACGTGGCCCGCCACCTGAATGGCATTTGACATCACGATGTTGTTGCCGAGATCGCAGTTGTGGCCCAGATGGCAATAAGCCATCAGCAGGTTTCCGTTGCCGATGCGGGTCAACTCGCCCTCTTCGGTGGCGCGGTTGATCGTCACGCATTCCCGCAGCGTATTTCCATCACCGATCAACACCTCGGTATTGGCACCGCGGTACTTGAGATCCTGCGGCGGAAGACCAAGGCAGGCGTTCGGGTACACCTTGTTGTCACGGCCCAAGGTCAGCCGACCATCCAAGACGGCATGGGGACCGATCCAGGTGTTCTCACCGATCACTACCTCAGGCCCTACCACCGCACCCGGGCCGATCACCACGCCGGAGGCCAGCTCGGCCTTCGGGTCCACCACCGCAGTGGGGTGGATCTGCTGTAACGCCGTTTGCTGAGACATCCCGCTCAGTCCACCAGCGAGAACATCAATTCCCCGGTGCAGGCCAGATCGCCGTCCACCGTGGCCTCCGCCTTGACCTTGCCGAAGCGTTTGCGCTTTAGGCCGAGCAGTTCACAGCGGATCACCAGCTGATCTCCAGGAACCACAGGCCTTCTGAAGCGTACCCCGTCAATCCCGGCAAAAACGAACAGTCCCTTGGGCAGATCGGGCATCTGGGTGACGATCAGACCACCCACCTGCGCCATCGCCTCGACAATCAGCACCCCTGGCATCAGCGGACGCTCGGGGAAATGCCCCTGAAACTGGGGCTCGTTCATGGTCACGTTCTTGATCGCCGTGGCCGAAACACCGGGCTCATGGGCGATAACCCGATCCACCAGAGCAAAGGGATAACGGTGCGGGAGCAAACCGGCGATCTGCTCGCTGGTGAGCACGACGTCAGGGGTGGTGGATTCAGTCACAAAGCGGCTGCGAGATCAGTGTGAAGACCATGGGATCCCTTGTACACAAGAACCTGTGCCTGGGGAAAACCGACGAGGGCCAGGTCGCCGATTAAGTCCAAGAGCTTATGGCGCACCGGCTCATCCTCGAACCGCAGCGGCGGATTCATCCACTGATCACCGTCACAGACAAGGGCATTGTCCAGGGCTCCGCCCTGGATCAATCCGGCAGCGCGCAGCTGCTCCACCTGCTCCCGGAAACCAAAAGTGCGTGCTGGAGCGATCTCATCGACAAAGCGTTGGGGCGAGAGTTCCAAAGCGAACTGCTGTCGCCCGATGGCCGCCTGCGGGAAATCGATGATGCCCACAATGCCAAATCGATCGGACGGGGTGGCGGTGATCACACTGTTGCCACGTGTGCGCAGCAGGGGTTGCTCCAGCCGCGGTGCAGACGGCCGTGGGGTGGCCGCCGGCACCAACCCAGCGGCTTCGATGGCTTCTACCCAGCCCAAGGCGGAGCCATCGAGCAGCGGAACTTCATGGCCATTGAGGCCTATCTCCACATGGCTGAGCCCACAACCGGCCAGGGCCGCCAGCAGATGTTCAACGGTGGCCACCTTGCTGGAACCCAAATCCAAGGTTGTGCACAACGGGCTGTCACGGACTTGATCCGGCCGAAGCTGGATCGGCTGCTCCATCCCGGGCAAACGCATGTGGAAACCCGGCAGTTCCGTCGGCCGAAGCTCAACATGGGCCTCAGCTCCACTGTGGAGACCGACGCCAGAGCGTGATGTTTCCGCCGCCAATGTCCAAGCAGCGGAGTAGTCCTGAGGCCAGATGGTCACTAGAACTTCCAGCCCACGCCCAGATTGAAGCGATAGTCGGATGAAAAGTCTTTGGTGGCCACCTCCAAGCGGATTGGGCCGACAGGGGTGGTCACGATCACCCCTGTACCAACAGAGACACCAGAACCGTCCTTATCCAGAAGCAGACCGGGCTTGCCAGGAACATCTTTCTGGGTGCCGAAATCAGTACCGGCATCCATGAACACCTCACCGGAGATAATGCTTATCAGCGGGAAGCGGTACTCGAGGGTGAGTTCGCTGAAGGCCTTCGAAACCGCAAGATCACAGTCGTACCAACCACGAATCGAGTTAGATCCGCCCATGCAGAACGCCTCGTAAGAAGGCGCTTCACCCATAAGCACTCCGCCCTTGATCTGCACACCGATGGCTTGGGGGCAATCAGCCTGTTCGCCGGGCTTTTGACGGCAGCCCTTATGAAGCTTGAGCCAGTCCACAGGGAAGAACTGGGTGTAACTCGCCCGCAACCGGTTAAAGGTGGGAGAGTTGCTATTGATTCCCACGAATTGCTCAGTTCCTGCTGAGAAAAACCGCCCGGCGGTGGGGTTGCGGGGATTGTTGAGCGTGTTGTAGGTGGTAGCAAAACGAGTCCCAATGAGGGTGTTGCTATCTGCGCAGTTATACGAAACGCAAATAATTTCATCTTTGCCGACCTCACCATTCCCTTCACTGCGCTTTTTGGAGGAAACGGCGTAGGACCTTGAATCACCTGCAAAGTTGATTGGCCGCACTTCAGCAAAAGACATGCCAGCCACAACATTCCACTTAGCGTCTTTGTACGGATCACCACCGTTCAAAGGACGGGAGAAGGAGAAACTGCCGCCAGTCTTGCGCAGGACCACCGTGTCACCCTCGTAATCAAACCAACTGCGGTTCGGATAAGCGGCTTGCGCCAAATTCACATCATCAGGAGCTGCAACACCTGCCGTGAAGTTGTAAACATTGCCTATTTCATAAGCAAAATTGGAGCCGTTATTGGCATATTCCTCTGCCGTACGGATGTTGCCATTCTCTTCGCTCTGGAAGACCTGAGGCACCTGCTGGCTCAAAAAGAGAGACGTGCGGAAACTCGTGCGGTGCTTATCGCCATAGATCCAGGGGTCCGAGAAGTTGAGGTTGGCGAGTCCGCCGTATTGCCCGTAGGTGATGTTGGTGCCCAAATTCCAAGCTCTTCCAAGGAGGTTGGTCTCCTGTAATTGCACCTGACCGAACACACCCTGACTCTGGCTGTAGCCAAGGCCTCCGGAAAGCTGGCCGGTGGACTGCTCAACGATGCCCAGCACGATCACCACGTCGCCGGGTTCTTCGGGCACAGGCCTCAAAGTGACCTTCACATCACTGAACAGCTGGGTTGTATACAACCGTTTGATGTCCCGCTCCAGCTGGTTGCGGTTGAACGGATCACCAGGCTGAATCGAAACCTCTCGGGTGATCACCCACTCCCTAGTTTTGCCGCGTATGGGGTTGCCGTTCTCATCGGTGTCATCACCATCTTGGGTGAGGAATTTCACCTCAATGCCAGACACACTCCCTTGGAGCAGCTTCAACGTGACCACACCCTGTTGGCTGACCCGTTCCGGACCGGACACCCGCGCCAGGGAATAGCCCAGACCGGCTACTGAGGCCTGCAGGGCCTTCATCCGCTGCTGCAGATCGTTGAGATTGAGCGTACGGCCGTAATCGGAGGCAAACGTCTCCTCAATCAGCTCATCGGAGAGAAGATTCTCCTCATCACCGTTGATCTCCACGGCACTCAGCGGAGGGAAGGGCTGCACCTGAACAACCACTTGAACCCCGAGCGGTCCGTTCTGAGGAACGATCCGCACATCCGAGAACCAACCCGTGGCCTGAATGCCATTCAGATCGTTCTGCAGCTCCTCACGGTTCACACGCATCCCCGGACGCACCCGCATGGCGTCGTAGGTGGAGATTTGAAGACGTTCCTCTTCCGGGTGGCCCTCGATACCCTCAATCAGCACCTCGGAGATCAGCACCCGGGGCTGTTCCACCAGGGCGTCTTCACCAACAGTGGGAGCCACAACGACCTCTTTACTCTCAGCAGCTTGGTTCTCAGGCATGGCCTCCTGAGCCATGACAGGTGGAGCCACTAAGGGGATTCCCAGTATCAGACCCAGAACCGTGCGACGAACGGCAACCGAGGAGCGGCGGGTCGAACGACGGGTCATCGAGACGGAGGCTGGGCCGAAGCCACAAAAGTTGCGCTGACCTTACAGGCAGTTGCGGGGGTTGGGGCAGCTGCTTTGGACCCGTTTAAGGACCTCCCCGTAGGCCTCCATCACCCCACCGAGATCCTTGCGGAAGCGGTCCTTGTCCAAAATCCGGTCCTCGGCATTGCTGTTGCGGCGGTCCCAGAGCCTGCAGGTGTCAGGACTGATCTCGTCGGCGAGCAGGAGTGTTCCATCCGATGCCAGCCCCAACTCCAGCTTGAAATCCACCAGTTGCAGCTCAAGCCCTTCAAAGAAGGGCTTGAGCACGGCATTCACCCGACGGGCCAATTGTTCAATTGCTGACAGTCCCGCCGGGTCTGCAACCCCCAACAGCTGCACGCGCGCCTCAGTCAGCAGCGGATCGCCCATGGAATCATCCTTGTAATAAAGATCAAGCAGGGCAGGTTCGATGGCTGTCCCCTCCACGATCGGCGTCTGACGGCACAGCGATCCAGTGGCGATGTTGCGCAGAACCACCTCGAGGGGAATGATCTCCACCCGTCGCACCAACATCCAGGTCTCCCCGACCAGACCGCAGTAATGGGTCGGCACCCCCTCACTCTCCAGTAGCTCGAACAACCGTGCTGAGATCTGGCAGTTCAGCCGACCTTTGTCGTCCAGCTGAGCTTTCTTCTTGGCATTGAAGGCGGTGGCGTCATTCTTGAACTCCACCAGCACCCGGTCGGGATCCGTGCTGGCGAACACCCGCTTGGCCTTGCCTTCGTAAAGCAGCTCTCCGTGATCGGACGTCATAGCGACGGTGCAACGGCTGATGGTCTTACATCAGCATGGCCTCCGGGTTCCCGCGGTGAACGCAGCAGGGGATCGGGCTCGACCTCCGGATGCAGTTGCTGGAGTGCATAACGATCGTTGAGGACAGTGGCCAACCGTTGGATCCGCTGCCGCGGCCGCGCGCCATCGCCCCCAGCCGCCAGCTGCAGTTGCAGCTGTTGATGCAGCAGGTCCATGGCCAGTCCCCAGGCCTCTGCTGCTGCCGCTTGGTCCAAGGCGGTTTCCAGCAGCTGATCGGCCTGCTCGAATTGTTCGGCATCGAGCCATTGCACTGCCCGCGCCAGTCGTTTCGCCCCCTGAACGCCCGTCAGGTCGCCCAGCAGCTGCAGCTCCACAGCCACAGCGTTGCGGCCCAGGGCTGCTTCATGCAAAGCCAACTGATCAAGTCCATTGCCCTGATCCGGCAACGGCTGATCAGGGAACAGAGGCGCATCCAGAGCCTTCAGGTTGCCATCCACCAAACGTCGCAGCGCCAAAGCCGCCTGGCGGTGATCCAGGGCCGCTGCTGCTGCACGCCAGCGCAGCAACAACCACTGACGCCGTTCATCGCCAGCGCGGGGGCTGTAGCGGTTGAGCACCGCGGCCGCAGCTTCGGGGGCGCCGCAAACCATCAGGGCTTCAGCGTTCGCCAGCACCAGCTCCAACGAATCGATCACCGGATGCAACTCCAGCAGCTGGTCACGCAAAGGCTGGCGACGGCCATCGGAGTTGGCAATGCGGGGGTTGAGACAGGCCTGCTCCGCCGCGGCCAGATCCATCTCAGCGAGAACGCTCTGAAAGCGTTCCTCGCGCATCACCCGCGGATCCGGGGCTGCCGTGACAGCAGCCATAAGGGTGAGGGCAAAGGGGAAAAGGGGAGTCCCCATGGCGGGCTGCGGTCTACAAAGGAAAACCTACGAGGCCCAAACCGTTCCTCCCGCAACTATGGCCATGTCGTCCACCCGTCCCACCACACTGCCCGCCCTCCAACGTGCCCTCGTCGTCGGTGGCGGCGGCAGGGAACAGGCCCTGGCCTGGGCCCTGGGCCGTTGTCCGGGTCTGGACACGGTCTGGATCACCCCTGGCAACGGCGGCACGGAAGGCAGCGCCATGGCGGTGGGCGAAACCGATAGCGCTGGGTTGATCGCGCTGTGCCAGCAGAACGCCGTCGACCTGGTGGTGGTGGGTCCGGAAGCGCCGCTGGCCGCTGGCGTCGCCGATGCCCTGCGCGATGCGGGTTTTGCCGTGTTCGGCCCGGGAGCGGAGGGTGCCCAACTGGAGGCGAGCAAAGCCTGGGCCAAGCAGCTGATGCAGGAGGAGGGGGTCCCCACCGCTGGCCACTGGGCGGTGACCAGTGAAGCCGAGGCCCTGGCGGTGTTACAGGAGGTGCAACGGCCTCTGGTGGTCAAAGCCGATGGCTTGGCCGCCGGCAAGGGCGTCACGGTGGCGGACACCGTGGAGGAATCGGAAACCGCCATCCGCGAGGCTTTTGAAGGGCGTTTCGGTGCCGCCGGCTCCCAGCTGGTGCTGGAGGAGCGGATGGAGGGCCCTGAAGTGTCGGTGTTCGCCCTCTGCGATGGGGAGCGGATGGTGCTGTTGCCACCGGCGCAGGACCACAAACGTCTCAAGGACGGTGATCTCGGCCCCAACACCGGCGGCATGGGCGCCTATGCCCCCGCCCCGCTTCTGAGTGCCGAGGGCCTCGAGGAGGTACGCCGCATCGTGCTCGAGCCCACCTTGAAAGCCCTGCGCGAACGGGGCATCGATTACCGCGGTGTGATCTACGCAGGCCTGATGATCACGGCCGATGGGCCCCAGGTGATCGAATTTAACTGTCGCTTCGGCGATCCCGAATGCCAGACCTTGATGCCCCTGCTCGGCCCTGAGCTCGGCGCCGTGCTGCAGGCCTGTGCCCTGGGACGCCTGGATCTGGCCCCACAACTGAGCATCGCCGAACGCTGCAGTGCCTGCGTTGTGGCGGCCGCCGAGGGCTACCCCGAGTCCCCCCGCAAAGGCGATGCGATACGCATCGACCTCGCCCCCAGCCCCAGCCATCAGCTGTTTCATGCCGGCACCCGCCGCGAGAGCTCCGGCGAACTGCTCACCGCAGGGGGCAGGGTGCTGGCCGTCGTCGCCCAGGGCGATGACTTCGATGCCGCCTTTGCCAGGGCCTACAACAGCCTCAATCAGCTGGATTACGCCGGAATCACCTACCGTCGAGATATCGGCCATCAGGTGCGCTCGGGCGGATGAGCAGCAGCAGCGGAGCAACAATCGCTGATTGGGCGCTTCCCCCCAATGGCAAGCCGCCGGGAGACGACCAGAACCTCTGGGACCGCATCACCGCGTGGTGGGCGGAATTCACCCTCCAGACAAAGCTGCTGGCGATTGCCACCCTGGTAGTGAGCCTAATGATGACGGGCATCACGTTCTTCGCGCTGAACGGAATTCAGCGCGATGCCGTGATGAACGACACGCGCTACGCCCGGGATCTGGGCCTGCTGCTGGCCGGCAATGTAACTGAGCTGGTTGCTCAGGGCCAGGACCGTGAGCTGGCCAACGTCGCCGAAAAGTTCTGGCGTTCCAGCCGCAGCGTCCGCTACATCTTTTTCGCCGATCCTGAAGGCGTCGTCTATCTGGGGATTCCCATCAGCGCCACCCCCAGCAGTGGCGATGGGGAGCTTCGTCTAAACCGACGACTGGAGCTGCCCGATGAACTACGTCGACGCCCCCAGAACCCCCTGGTGCGGCAACACCTCACGCCCCAGGGTGCCGTCACCGATGTGTTCGTCCCCCTGATCCGGGGAGGTCAGTACTACGGCGTTCTCGGCCTCGGGGTGAACCCGAATGAGACCGCCCTGGCCAGCGCAGCCCTCACCAGGGAGGTGACCGTGGCCGTGTTCATCTCGATCTGGGTGCTGGTGATCCTGGGCGCGGTATTCAACGCCCTCACCATCACCCGACCGGTGAAGGAACTGCTGCGGGGGGTGCGCTCAGTCGCCTCCGGCAACTTCGGCGCCCGGGTTGACCTGCCAGTTGGGGGGGAATTGGGGGAACTGCTCACCGGCTTCAACGCCATGGCCTCCCAGCTCGAGGCCTACGACGAGGCCAATATCGAGGAGCTCACCGCCGCCCAGGTGAAGCAGCAGTCGTTGATCGCCACCATGGCCGACGGCGCCATGCTGCTGGATGCCGATGGCCGCATCGTGCTGGCCAATCCCACGGCGCGGCGTCTGTTTCGTTGGGAAGGGCGCAGCCTGGAAGGCCAGGAGCTGGTGGGGGAACTGCCAGAACTGCTTGCCATCGAACTGCACAGTCCCCTCGATTCCCTGCTCGGTAGCGCAGCAGACAGTGAAGACCTGCGCTGCAGCGTGGGGGAACCGGCCCGCACCCTGCGCATCGTTCTGCAAGCGGTGCGTGATGCCAGCGGTGAAACCCTCAAGGGCATCGCCGTCACCATTCAGGACCTCACGCGAGAGGTGGAGCTGAATGCGGCCCAGAGCCGTTTCATCAGCAACGTCTCTCACGAGCTGCGCACGCCGCTGTTCAACATCAAGAGCTACGTCGAAACCCTGCACGACCTCGGCGATCAGCTCAGCCCCGATGAACAGAAGGAGTTTCTCGGGGTAGCCAACGACGAAACCGATCGACTCACCCGGCTGGTTAACAATGTGCTGGACCTCTCCAGGCTGGAGTCGGGCCGGACGCTGCAGCTCGAACCAATCAGCATGCGCCCGGCCATGGAGCAGACCCTGCGCACCTACCGGCTGAATGCCGAGGATCGCCAGGTGGAACTTGTGCTGGATGTCAACGAAGAACTGCCCGAAGTGCTGGGCAACTGGGACCTGCTGCTCCAGGTGCTCGACAATCTGGTTGGCAATGCTTTGAAGTTCAGCCGCCCCGGCGGTCCCCTGGCGCTGCGGGCCTATCCCTGGCCCGACGCCTGTTCGGTGGAGGGAACCGCGATCACCAGCAGTGACGGACCCACCTGCGCCCTCACCTCACCGCTTCCCAAGCTGAGGGTGGAGATTGCCGACACGGGCTGCGGCATCAGCAGCGCTGATCAGGAGCGCATCTTCGATCGCTTCTTCCGGGTCGAGAACGCCGTTCACACGGAAGTGGGCACCGGGCTGGGTCTCTCAATCGTGCGCGGGATTCTCGAAAAACACGGCGCCCAAGTGCAGATGGCGAGTGAGCCCGAGGTGGGCACCACCTTCTGGTTCGATCTGCCCCTGGCGGAGGCCGACAAGGATGAGCTGCAACTGCAGGCGGAACGGCGCAGCCGCATCGCCATCGCCGAGGCCGTGGAGCTTTAGATCAGTCCTCGGTGGAGACGCCGCGGGCAATGCGCGACAACTCGCTGCGCTCATCGGTGGTGACCCGATGGGGCACACCGGAAATGATCCGCTCGAAGTTGGAGAAGGAATCCTTGATCTGAGGACCATTGCCCGTGATCACAAATTCGCGGATGCCCTTGTCGTGCCATGAACCGCGCATCTTGAAAACGTTGAGGGCGCGGGCCATCTCCCCGCGGATCTCCACGTACTGCAGCAGCAGGATCGTGTCAGTGATTGTGGAGATGTGGGAGTCGGTGATCGAATGGCTGCCCATGAACTCCTCGGAGGTGTTCGTGAAGAAGCCGGCGATCTCCTCCTGCTTGGCGTAACCGGTCACCCCGATCACGAACTGACGGAAGGCGTTGTGGCTCACACCGCGCGCCAAGGCCGAAAGGGAGTCGATCGCCATCCGCGACGGTTTGAACTGGCAGATCTCCGTCTTGATGATCTGCAGGTGATCCTCAAGGCCCGTGGATTCGGGATAGGCGCAAATGATCTTGAGCAGCCCGTCCTGCTCCATCTGCTCGAAGTCGATGCCCCAGCTGGTGCCGTTGCGCAGCAGCTGAGCCCGCGATTCCTCATAGGCAAAAAGGATCGCACGTTCCTTGTTGCGGCAGGCGTCTTCGAGGAATTTGGAGACGAGCATCGTCTTGCCCGTTCCAGTGGCTCCGGTGGCCAGGATGATCGAGTCCTTGAAGAAACCACCGCCGCACATGTCATCCAGGCGCGGCACGCCGGAACTGACCCGGACGTTGGAGGACCGCTGGGTTAGGCGCATGGCCCCAAGGGGGAAGATGCTGATGCCGTGGGTTCCCATCGTGAACGGGAACTCGCCCTTCATATGGGTGGTGCCCCGCAGCTTGAGAATCTCAAGGGTGCGCCGACGCCGCTCTCCCTCGAGCACGTTGCGCAGAATCACCACGTTGTCGGACACAAATTCCTCAACGCCGTAGCGGGCGATCGGGCCGTACTCGTCGATCCGTTCGGTGGTCATCACCGTGGTGACGCCGATTTCCTTGAGCCTCGCGATCAGCCGAAAGATCTCACGACGCACCACAAACACAGCGTCGTACTGCTGGAACACCGCCGTGATCGAGTCGATAGCAACCCGCTTAGCCTTGTATTTGCGGATGGCGTAGTTGATCCGCTCGATCAAACCAGAGAGATCAAAACTGCCGGCCACGTCCTGGCCGTCCGGATCCGGTGAGGCGTCAAGGATGAAAAGTTTGTCCTGCTCGACCATCTCCTGCAGGTTCCAGCCGAAACTGGCGGCGTTGCGCAGGATGTCGAGGGGCGATTCCTCAAAGGTGACGAAGATGCCGGGTTCGTCGAACTGCTTGATGCCGTTGTGGAGGAAGTGCAGCGAAAACACCGTCTTGCCGGTGCCGGACGTGCCGCTGATCAGCGTGCTGCGGCCGATCGGCAGGCCGCCCTGGCATACATCATCAAAGCCCTCGATCCCTGTCGGGAGCTTTTGAACCTGCATCTGAGGCTGACCGCTGGTCGGGGGGAACTGCATGACAACCACCTATGACTTGACCGTAGTGAGCAGGAGATGAACCGTGCTGGAGCGCACCATGTCGCTTAAGGATCTGAAGAAATCGTCGTGTCGGTCTCCTCATCGACCGCATCGATCAAGCTCGAATTGAGCGATGTATCAGACAGCTCGTCGTAAAGCAGATCCAGACCGATCAGCACCCTCTCCCGATCGGAGAGATCGCCGATGATGCGCCGCACCGGCGGGGGAAGAATTTTGGACAACGTCGGCGTTGCCAGGATCTTGTCTTCCTCAGCCAGTTGGGGATTTTTGAGCACGTCAATCACCTTGAGGGCATACACCCCCCGGAATTCGGTCTCGAGAATGTTGCGCAGCGTTTTCAACGCCCGCATCGAATTGGGCGTGTTGCCCGCCACGTAGAGCTTGAGGATGTAGGTCTTGCGGGGACTCATGACGACTCCTCCGAGGCATCGAGCTGATCCGTCGGGCGACGTACACGGCTGGAAGCCGTGCCCGACAGAGGAATGTCCGGCGGAATGGAGCGCCGGTACATCTCACACAGATGCGCCATCACATCCAGAAGCGCAAGGCGGTAATCCTGAAGAAAGTCATGTTTGTGGCCCTCCAAACTCAGTTGTTTCCAGAATTCATCGATTCAGATCCACGTGGATCTCAACGGTGCGGGTGATCGGCAGATCACTGAAAAAAGCAGTGTTGACGAAGCTTTCCAAGGCCTGATTGGCCGCGGCCGGATCGCTGAAATAACTCGCCAGCAGGTCCCGATAGGTGCGTTGGAGCGACAGCAGCAGATCCCGGCGCTCCCCAGGGGGCAGGCTGCCCAGGAAGCGGGATGGATCCCGCTTGTAGAAGACCCCTAGGTAGCCGAGTCGCTCCTGCAGGCGATCGGAGAGATTGCTGACGGCGCGGGAGGAGGAGCTGCTTTCGTCCTGGCGTCCATCGGCACGACCCTGGCGCAGAAAACGCGAAATGGCCGCGTCAACGTTGTATCCCAGCTGGGCCAGCTGGTCGTCGGGCAGATGCAACTCCTCGGGGTGGTAGTCCACCTGCCCCTTCACCTCCCCAACGATCACGGCGGGGAAAAGCAGACCCGACGCCAGCAGTTGCTCCTTGGCCTCAGCATCGAGCAGGCTCTGCTCGAGCACCACAGCGTCAAAGTCGTTCTGCCGAGGTCCGAGAACAGCCGCCAGGGTCTCCCCAGGATCAACCGTCAGAACAACAGACTCGTAACGGTTGGCCGGCAGCCAGGGGCGGCAGGCTTCAACCAAGGCTGGGCTGGCCAGCACGAGAGCAACAGTGAGGGCCGGCCTGGCCATCCGAGCATCCGCAGCTTCGAAGTATCTGAATCTTGACGATGGGGCGCGTCAGAGACGAAGATCTTTGTTTGTCTTTCGATTGCGGCTCAGGCCTAAATCGGTTCGCCGAGCCTGAACGCGTCTTTTCCCCTTATGGCCGACACCAAACCAGCCGCGGAACAAAGCGGGACCTACGCCATCGTTGAGGCGTCGGGCACCCAGATCTGGCTGCAGCCCAACCGCTACTACGACATCGATCGGCTTCAAGCCGAGGTGGATGACACCATCAAGCTTGAGAACGTTCTCCTGGTGAAGGACGGCAAGGGCACCACCCTCGGCCAGCCCTACGTCAAAGACGCGTCCGTGTCCCTAAAGGTGATGGCCCATCGCCGCGGACCCAAGGTGATCGTTTACAAGATGCGCCCCAAAAAGAAAACCCGCCGCAAGAATGGTCACCGGCAGGAACTCACCCGGGTGATGGTTGAGTCCATCTCCGTGGGCGGCAAGGCCATCAGCTGACCTCTCACCTAGCTCCATCAACCGCCCCATCAGCATCTCCTCTCATGGCACATAAAAAAGGCACAGGCTCAACCCGTAACGGCCGCGACTCGAACGCCAAACGCCTTGGTGTGAAGGCCTACGGCGGCGAAACCGTCACCGCTGGTTCCATCCTGATCCGCCAGCGCGGCACCTCCGTTCTGCCAGGCATCAATGTCGGCAAAGGCAAAGACGACACCCTGTTTGCCCTCACCGACGGCATCGTGAAGTTCGAATCGATCCGTCGCGGCCTGCGCAACCGCAAGCGCATCAACATCACTGCAGCGGTCTGAGTTTCAAGGCCAACATCAATCCAAAGCCCCGATCCCAGCTGGCACCGGGGCTTTTTTGTTGGCAGCTTGTGTTGTTGCAGCCTCAGGAACGCCGGTACAGCCGGGCCGTGATCAACAGGGGGTGAAACACCTCAAGGAACTGAGCCTGCAGGGTCCGGAAAAACCCATCCACCAGGGCCGGATCATCGAAATGGAAGGGGTACTCGCCCTGATGCCCTTTGAAGAAGTACCAGTTCAGAAGAGCGATGGCCCCGGGGGCCATCCGCTGGTGAAACTCCAGCAATTGCACCGAGGGATCCGGCAGGTGTTCCAGCACATCGAGGCAGACCACCGCATCGAAACGAACATCGCGCGTGCTGCTGAGGTCGCGATGGACCGTGAGCTTGTCCGCCAACCCCAGGCTTTGCGCCCGTTGCTGAACAAAAGCCTGGTTGTGGGGATTGAGATCGACAAACCAGACGTGATCGACCTCCGGCAGCGCCGCCGCCGAAAGGGCATGGGTGCCGATGCCACCGCCGAAATCCAGCACCTGGCCCTGCACCGCCATGCCCTGCAGCCGCAGCGTGTCGGCGATGTAATCCGCACTGGAGAGATGCCAAGCCGCCAGCTCCAGTAGGTGTCCAGTGCCCACCGTGTCCTCATAGAAGGCGGTGGCGTCCTCCGGCCGGAACGCACCGGGGTGGAGATCCGCCAGGTCGTCGGTGCTGCTAGGCAGACGCTGCTCAAGCTGATCCAGCGTCAGGTCTAGGTAGCGACTGAGGTGTTGCTTGATGCCCAAACCGTCCGCCAGGAAAGCGGAGACGTCCACATCCGTGCTGCTGCGGAGCTGGGGCATGGATGGGCATCAGAGAGCGGCCAACCTACGCAGCCGGCGGAATGCAACAGTCGGGGCACCCTGCTCCAGCCCCGGTGAACGGCCCCTTCGGCTTCGTGGTGATCGATAAGCCCGCAGGCCTCACCTCCCACGCCTGCGTCAGCCGCCTGCGCCGCAGCTACGGTCTCAAGCGCGTGGGCCATGGAGGCACCCTTGATCCTGCTGTCACCGGGGTTCTCCCCATTGCCCTAGGGCCGGCGACCCGATTGCTGCCCTACCTCCCCGGGGAAAAGACCTACACCGGGGTGATTCAGCTGGGACGGCGCACCAGCAGCGACGATCTGGAAGGAGAGCTGCTGGAGCAGCAGGCCTGGCCTGGCCTCAGTCAGGCCGAACTCAACAGCGGCCTGGAGGCGTTCCGGGGCGCGATTGAACAGCGTCCACCGCAGATCTCCGCCGTCCATGTAGATGGCGAACGGGCCCACGCCAGGGCACGGCGCGGTGAAGCCATGGATCTGCCGCCGCGGGCCGTCACCGTGCACCGGCTGGAGCTGTTGGATTGGGATGTGGCCCTGGGGCAGCTGAGCATCGAGGTGCACTGCTCGGCTGGCACCTACATCCGCTCAATCGCCAGGGATCTGGGGGACCGCATCGGCTGCGGAGGCTGTCTGGCCTCTCTGCGCCGCACCCAGGCCCTGGGGTTCCATGCGCATCAGGCCCATCCCCTGCCGGAGCGAGACGCTGTGCCGCCCGATCCCCTGTCGCCGCTGCTGGCCCTAGGGGCCCTGCCCCGGCGTGTTCTTAGCGAAGCCGAGCAGATCGACTGGCGCTGCGGCCGACGCATTGCAATGGATCCAGGGGCTGGAGAGGCGGTGGTGGTGTGCAACGCGGATGGAAGCATGGCCGGCATCGGCCACCGCGAGAGAGAAAGTCTGTTGCGACCAAAGGTGGTCTTCGATGCAGCAGGCTGAAACCACCCGGTCGCTCAGTACTCTCCGAGCGCATCCCGCCCTGCCCTGACGCGATGGCTGGCCACAGCAAATGGTCCCAGATCAAACGCACCAAGGCCATCGTCGACGCCAAACGAGGCGCGGTGTTCACCCGGCTGGGACGGGAAATCATGGTGGCGGCCCGTGCAGGCACCGACCCCGCCGGGAATTTTCAGTTGCGGACGGCCATCAGCAAAGCCCGTGCCGCTGGGGTTCCCGCCTCCAACATCGAGCGGGCCATCGCCAAGGGGTCAGGTCAGGCGGGTGATGGAGCCCAACTCGAGGAGGTGCGCTACGAGGGCTACGGTCCCGGCGGCATGGCGGTGCTGGTAGAGGCGCTCACGGACAACCGCAACCGCACCGCGGCGGATCTGCGGCTGGCCTTCAGCAAGAACGGCGGAAACCTGGGGGAAAACGGCTGCGTGGCCTACCTGTTTGAACACCGCAGCGAAGTGATCCTCAACGCCGGCCCCGTCGACGAGGAACGGTTGCTGGAAAGCCTCCTGGAGCTGGACGCCGATGGCTATGAGGTGTTGGACAGGGCAGTAGTGGTGCACGGCCCCTTCGAGGCCTTGGAGAGCCTTCAGGACGGCTTGCGACGAGCTGACTGGGATGTGCGGGAATGGGGCCATCACTGGTCCGCCCAGACCAGCGTCTCTGTGAGCGATCCCGACACAGCGCGCAGCTGCCTCAAGCTGCTGGATGCCCTCGACGGACTCGACGATGTGCGCAGCGTCAGCGCCAACCTCGATCTCGCCGACGGGCTGGAGCTCGACTGACGCCTCCTTGAAGTTTGTGGTCAGCAAATCCGCACCAAAGATTGAGGCTCTGAGCCTCGATCAACCCCAGCGCTAGGCCGAAGACATCCCTTCTGGAGGATCGACATGTCCATGAAACAGCTGGAGACGTTCATGTCGCGGGTGCAGAGCAACGACTCGATCCGCGATGAAGTGCAGCGCTGCGGCAAGGACAACTCCTGCGTGGTCAAGGTCGGAGCCAAACACGGCCACAAGTTCTCGCCAGCACACCTGAGCCGCTGGCAGAAGGAACACTGACAACCGACCAGGCCGGCGGCTGGGCCTCCTCAGGGGGACTTAGTCGCCTTCTCCTCCTTGCCATCCGGTTGCTGACGGATCATCCGCGCCAGCATCTCCAACTTGGCGTTTTCCGATTCCGAGGCCCGGGTGGCCATCCAGGCACTGGCCGCCTTTTGCTGGGCCAGCTGCTGCACCAACGCCAGGGCGATCTCGCGCAACTGCTCAAAGTCCTGACAGTCCTGAATGAAGCGTGTCCAGCGTTCCGCTTCAAAGCTCTGCTCAAGGCGCCGTTCCACGGGGTCGATGCTCATCGCCGCTGCTCTCGGCTGTTCAAACTAAAGCCGCTGCATCGCACCAGAGCCAGACATTGGGATGGGTCAGCAGCCAGCTGGCGGGCAGAGCAGGATCCGGCTCCGTTAAGTCCAACAACCGCTTGAGGATGCCGGCCTTGGCGGCGCCGGTCACCACCAGATGAATCTCAGCAGCCTCGAGGATCTCCCACAGGCCCAGGGTGATGGCCCGCAAGGGCACAGCCTCAACGCAATTATCGAAGAGCACAGCGTTCTGCTGCCGGGTTGCAGGGGTCAGCTCCACCGCATGGCAGTGCTGATCAGGGGGACAAGGCGGCTCATTGAAACCCACATGACCATTGCTGCCGAGCCCCAGAAGCTGCAGGCCGATGCCCCCGCAGCAGCTGAGCTGCTCGCCATAGCGCCGCGCGGCAACCGCTCCGTCAGCGGCAGTGCTATCGGGCAGATGCACCGCTGAGGCGGGCAAGCCCAGGGGGGCAGCGAGGTGGTGGGTCATATAGGCCCGGTAGCCCCGGGGATCGTCCGCCGAAAGTCCGAGGTATTCGTCCAGGTTGAAGCTGCACCATCGGGCCCGCAGGGCCTCCAGCTCATCGGCAGACCAAGACAGCAGCCGTTCCACCAGCGTGCGATAGAGCGGCTCCATCGTGCGTCCCGTGGCCAAGCCCAATGGCTTCAGGGGATCAGGCCCCTGCCAACTGCGCAGATGACGCTCGAGATGGGCCGCCAGCACAGCGCAGAGATCCGTGTCACTGGAATGGCGTTGCAGACGACAGGGAAACCGTGCCAAAGGGCGAAACCGGCATGTCTCTCCAGAGTGGCTTCGTTGGGGGCTTAAGCGCCAGCGATAGGTCATGGTGCGGCTGGTAAGGAACAACCTCAGCCCCGCGGTAGTAGTGCCGAAGAATCGAGCGGAAGTGAACGCCCTGCTCCGCCAGACCGTGGGCTCCCCACTGACTCATGCCAACGCCATGGCCATAGCCTTGGCCTTTCACCAGCAGCTGGAGTCCACCAGCGGACCAACGACGCACCGACGTCTTGCTGACCAGCACCGGCGGAGGGGGCACCAACAGGGGCGGCCGTGCTACCCGCTGACGGGCCACCGATGCCGTGATCCGATCGATGCGGGAGCCAGGGCTGGCGGTTGCGGTCACCATCTCAAAGTTCACCAGCGTGCTTTTGAGACCCAACCGCTTGCGCAGCTCGCCGCCGCTGAGCACCAACGATCCGCGGGGCCCGCGCAAGCGGGCTTCACGCACGCGTCCGCTACCGGAACGACTCAGCACCTCAACAGCCTGGAGCCCACCGGTTTCGGGCAGCCGCTGACGCAGCCCGGCCGAATCAAACCGTTGCTCCCAGCGGTGCACCGGGCTGTGCTGATCGTGGTCGGGGACGCTGACCAAATAGGGATGCTGGCGGCGCCAGACCATCCCACTCGCCTCGGTCACCCCGCCAGAACTGCTGTGGAAGACGGCATCGATCAGGCGATCGCCGTGCACGAGCACAAGCGAACGTGTGCTCGCCACCGCCTTGCGTGTGCTCGGGGTTTCCGACTCCACGCCGCGGTACACCTGACTCGCCACCGTGGCCTTCACATCCCAGGCACCACCGCGGCTGCGTTGTTTCAACGCATAGGTGCGCGCGGCCACGGCCTGGGCCTGCAGGGCAGCCAGGGGCCAGCGGTGGGGCATTTCGCTGCCGACAACACTGGCCAGATAGGTCTCAACGCCGAGGCTGTTGACCACCCGCAAGGTCCCGCCTCGGCCGCTGATGCGCAGCACACCGCGGTAGCGATGCTCTCCCAACCAGATGCCCCGTGGATCGTCGTTCTGCACCGTCACCAGGGTGCTGGAGGCCAGCCGCATCGATCGGCCATCCACAGTCGCGGTCAGGCGGGCTCCTTGAAGGCTGAGCTGCAGCCGTTGCGGCCGTCGCTCGCCGCCGGGGAGTCCCTGCACCCGCAGCGGCTGTGCACCATCGGAGCGCAGGCTGACCCGGTTGTTCTCCAGCAGCAGCACGCGCATCTGCGGCTCGCGGCCGCGGGCCAGCGCCGCCGGTGATGGAGCGATCACAGCGACGAGCACCAGCCCGACGGCAACGGAGGCGCGGCGCACGCTGGAGATCAACAGGCGTCCCAGTTTGCCGCCTGTTCCGGGGTTCAGCCAGATGGCAGCATGAGTCCTGAGGAGCACCGGCCTTGCAGGTCACATTTCTCGGTACGAGTTCTGGGGTACCCACCCGGGCCCGCAACGTTTCAGCCGTGGCTCTGCGCTTGCCGCAGCGCTCGGAGATGTGGCTGTTCGACTGCGGCGAGGGCACCCAACATCAGTTTTTACGCAGTGATCTGCGGCTATCGCAGCTGCGCCGGGTGTTCATCACCCACATGCATGGCGACCACGTGTTCGGCCTGCCTGGTCTGCTCGCCAGCCTCGGGCTCGCCGGCAGCAGCTCCGCAGGGGTGGATCTCTACGGGCCGGACCCGCTGGAGAGTTACCTCAATGGTGTGCTGCGCACCAGCTCCACCCGTATCGGCTACCCCCTCGCTATCCACAGGGTCCGGGATGCAGCCGAGCAGAGCACGCTGCTGTTCGAGGACGACGACTTCACGGTGCGCTGCACCCCGCTCACCCACCGTGTGCCGGCCTACGCCTATCGCATCGAACAGAAGCCTCTGGCCGGTCGCTTCGATATTGAGAAAGCACGGGAACTGAACATCCCGCCCGGGCCCGTGTACGCCCAGTTAAAGCGAGGTGAAACGGTGACCCTGGAGGACGGTCGCAGCATCGACGGCACCAGCCTCTGCGGTGAGGAACGGCCCGGTGTGAGCGTCGTCTATTGCACCGACACCGTGTTCTGCGAAGCGGCGGTCGAGCTTGCGCGCGGCGCGGATCTGCTGATTCATGAATCCACCTTTGCCCATGGCGAGGCGGAGATGGCGTTCCAGAAACAGCACTCCACCAGCACCATGGCTGCCCAGACAGCCGCCGAAGCGGGTGTGGGGCAGCTGGTGCTCACCCACCTGAGCCCGCGCTACGTGCCGGGCAACCCGGTCACGCCCCAAGACCTGTTGGACGAGGCCAAGGCAATCTTCCCCAACACGCTGCTGGCCAAGGACTTCCTCAGCATTGACGTCAAACCACGCTGCAACAGTTCGTGATCCGGCCACAGAGGGTCACTTCCCCGTGATACAAGAGCTTGGTGCGGTGAATGCGTCACACCCCCTTACCTTCATGGCCTCTGTGTTCTCTTCCTTGCGACGGTCCCTGAAGGGCCTTCTGGTCCTCGTCCCGGTGCTGATCGGTTTGGCCGTTATCTCTCCGGCTCAGGCTGCCCAGTGGGACGCTGAGACCCTGACAGTTCCGGCAGATCCCTCCGGCACAGAGGTGACCTTCAGCGATCGCGAAATCGATACTGGCCGCAAGGTGTTCAACACCAGCTGCGGCACCTGCCACGCCGGCGGCATCACCAAGACCAACCAAAACGTGGGTTTGGATCCTGAGACCCTGGCCCTGGCCACCCCGGCCCGCGACAACGTTGAGGCCCTGGTCGATTACATGAAGGACCCCACCTCCTACGACGGTGAGTACAGCATTGCTGACCTGCACCCCAGCATGCGCGACGTTGAGCTCTACCCCGCCATGCGCGATCTCGATGATGAGGATCTGCGCCTGATGGCCGGCTACATCCTGGTGTCGCCCAAAGTCCAGGGCAGCGCCTGGGGCGGCGGCAAAATTTACTTCTGATCAGCTACTGCTAATCAACTCCAGTCAAAATCGTTTGTCCCCGCCGGCCTCAGGTCGTCGGGGCTTTTTGTTAGGGACACACCTGCTCAGGGGCCATGGAGTTGGGATGACGGCTGTACCACCACTCCTGCAGATCCCGGCTGAAACGAACGGAGAACAGGGTCAGCACGGTGGGTGTGGGTCGGCCCCCTGGCTGCAGCAGTTCCACGGCGTAGGAGGGGCAACGCCGGGCCGCAAGGTCGGGAACAAAACGCCGTCCGATCCTTCGCCAGCTCGGCTCTTTGCTGCGCCAGGCCAGACGACAACAGGGCCAGGGCAGTTCTTCGCGGTCAAACAACCGGCAACAGGGCCCGATGACGCGGAAGCTGTACTGACCACCTGGGCTGGTGTGAACGCTGCCGGGCTCCAGAAGATCGTCGACTTCGGGGCGGCTCACGGCAGGAGAAGACAAGGGACACGCATGGAAGACGACCAGACCAAAAAAAACCACCCCCGCAGGGGTGGTTGAGGACACGTCCAGTTGAAGGACAGAGGCTCAATAGAGCTCTTCTTCGGCGTGGGTCTTGATAGTGCAGTCGCTGGTGGGGTAGGCGACACAGGTCAGCACGAAACCAGCTTCGATCTGGTCATCGTCCAGGAAGCTCTGGTCGGACTGGTCGACGGTGCCAGCGGTGATCTTGCCGGCGCAGGTGGAGCAAGCGCCAGCGCGGCAGGAGTATGGGAGGTCGATGCCCTGCTCTTCAGCAGCGTCGAGGATGTACTGGTCGTCGGGCACTTCGATGGTCTTGTTCAGACCTTCGCTCTCGGAGACCAGGGTGACCTTGTAGGAAGCCATGATTGATGAATGCGTACAGGGTTCCGGAAAACCCGGTCCTGCAGAACGCCACATTTTTACTTCAAATAGGTGCTCAACCTGACGATTCCGGGGCCACTGGGGAGGAGGACCAATCGGAGACCCCACTCCGATAAGCCAGGCTTATCGGCGGCGGATCTCCAGCAGCCCCCAGCGGCCCTGTGCCGCCTCGGCGGTGACCAACCAGCCCAAGCCCCCGAGGACCTCCTTCAGGCGCGGCGCCTGATCCACCAGAAGCCCACTGAGCAGAGCGCGCCCATCGGGCTGAAGCAGCCCCTCGAAACCCGGGGAGAGGGCTTCAATCACCGGGGCCAGGATGTTGCAGAGCAGCAGGTCAACGCGGCGGGGCGCGAGCAGCTCGCTCAGGGTCTCCACAGAACCTAGAGCGACCTGAAGCTCAGCCTCCGATCGGTCGTTGAGGCTGCGGTTGTCCGCCGTGGCACGCACCGCCAGGGAATCGGTGTCAGCGGCCACCACCGACTCCGCCCCCAGACCCAGCGCAGCGAGGCCCAGCACCCCGCTGCCGCAGCCCAGATCGGCCACAAGCCCCCCCACCGGAGGCGACTGCTCCAAAGCTTCCAGGCAGAGCCTTGTGGTGGGGTGGCTTCCGGTGCCAAAGGCACTGCCGGGATCCATCTTGATCACCAACCGGTCGGCATGCTCCGGCGGAACCTCCAGCCAAGCCGGCAGGATCAACAACCCCGTACCGACAGGATCGGCCTGCCAGTGCTGTTTCCAGCTGAGGCTCCAATCCTCGTCCGCCACATCATCCCAGTGCCCATCGGGCAGGCTGAGTCCAAATGGCTCCGCCAGCGGCATCAGGCTGGCGATCAGCTCCTGCCGCTGAGGCTCCGGCCACTCCGGCTTCGGGAGCCAGACCAACAGCGTCTTGCGATCAGGCGTTTCCGGCGCATGCTGCACCGCATGGCGATGCAGCCCCAGATCCGTCAGTTTCCAAACCAGCGATTCCTCCAGCTCCGAAGGACACGGGAGTGTGAGACGCCACCACATCAGAGCGTGACCGGGTGTGCTTCCTGAATGCCATCGATTGCCGTGATCGTCTGCAGCAGATCGGCTGGGATCGGATCATCGATGCTGAGCACCATCACTGCATCGCCGCGCACGATTTTGCGGCCCACTTGCATGGAGGCGATGTTGACGTTGTGTTCTCCCAGCAGAGAGCCCAGGTGACCAATGATTCCGGGCATGTCCCGGTGTCGGGTGAACAACATGTGGCTGCTGGGAGTCACATTCACCGGGAAGGCATCAATGCTGGTGATGCGCAGATCGCCATCGGCAAAAACAGCACCGGTGACGCTGCGGCTGCCCTGATCGCCACGGGTGGTGATCTGAAGTGAGCCACCGGCAAAGTCGCGGCTGCTCTCATCCTTCACCTCCAGCACCTGAATGCCGCGGGCCTTGGCCTCGAGAGAGGCATTCACGAAGTTGATGCTGTCACCAAGGCCAGCACTGAGCAGACCCTTCAGGGCAGCAATCACCAGAGGCTGGGAGGGATGGCTGGCGAATTCACCTTGCAAGCGCAGTTCCATCTCCTTCACATGACCGCCCGCCAGCTGACTGACGAGCAGACCGACGGTCTCGGCGAGCTGGAGATGGGGCTTGAGCCGCTCCATGATCTCAGCGCTGAGACCGGGAATGTTGACCGCACTGCGAGCCGGCAGACCCAGCAGCACATCACGGATCTGCTCCGCCACATCGATCGCCACATTCTCCTGGGCCTCTTCCGTCGATGCACCGAGGTGGGGCGTCAGCACCAGACCACGCTCCACCGCCCGCAGGGGGGAGTCTTCCGCCAGGGGCTCACTGGCGTACACATCCAGGCCCGCACCGGCGATCACACCGTTGTTAATGGCTTCAGCGATCGCCTCTTCATCCACCACGCCGCCGCGGGCACAGTTCACGATCCGCGCCGTGGGCTTCATTGTGCGCAGCAGCTCCGCATTCACCAGGTTCTCGGTGTCCTTGGTTCGCGGGATGTGCAGGGTGACGTAGTCGGCGGTGCGGAACAGCTCATCCAGCTCCAGCAGCTTCACCTGCATCCGTTGAGCCCGGTCAGCGGCAATGAAGGGGTCGTAGGCGATCACCTCCATGCCCATGGCCTGGGCAACCCGGGCGATGTGGGTTCCGATCTTGCCGAGACCGACCACCCCCAGCGTTTTTTTGTAGAGCTCGTTGCCTACATATTTCTTGCGGTCCCACTTACCTGCCTGCATGCCGCCATGGGCCTGAGGAATGTGCCGCGAGAGGGTCAGCATCATCGCCAGAGCGTGCTCTGCAGCAGCGATGGTGTTGCCCTCTGGCGAGTTCACCACCAGCACACCCCGCTGGGTGGCCGCAGGCACATCAACGTTGTCGACGCCGACGCCGGCGCGGCCGATGATTTTGAGACGGCTCGCCGCCGCGATCACCGCTGCGGTCACCTGGGTGCCGGACCGGATCATCAATCCGTCGTACTCACCGATGATCCCGATCAGCTCCTCCTCCGAGAGGCCGGTGCGCTGATCCACCTGCGCCACTTGGCCAAGGATGTCGATCCCGGCCTGGTCGATCGGATCGGAGACAAGAACTTTCGTCATCGAAAGGCGCAGAACTGCCGCGCTGAACTGTAGAGATCGACATCCACCACCCCCTCCAGTTCGAAGCACAGGGTTCAGAATTCAGCGCATTGGATCTAAATGCCCCATGCCCGTCTGTGTGATGGTGATGGCCGACGCTCCTGCGGCGGAAGGCCTGACCCAGCGGCTCCGGGACACCGATCTGCCGCTGCTGAAGTGTCTGACGATCCCCCCAGATGGTGATGCCATCGACAAGGTTGCCCTGCTGAACCCCAACCTCACGCGCCAACAGCGGCAGAGGGGAATGGCCCGCTGGCTGATGCCCTTCGGTTTCCTGGCAGGGGTCACCTTCACCAAAATCACCACTCTCACCACCTTCGCCAGCTTTGGTCCCTGGGGTGAAACCCTGATCGCCGGCCTGCTGGGCATGGGCTCCGGCCTGATGGGGAGCTACGCCGCAGCCGCCAGCGTGGATTCAGACAACGATGCAGGCGTGCGGATCCTGCGCAACCGCCGCGACGAAGGACGCTGGCTGGTGCTGCTGGAAACGCCCAATGGCATCGAGGCCCCCTGGCAGGTGATTCAAAAATCACGGCCGCAGCAGGTGGTTCGCCTCGACGACCTGTGATGCTGCCTCGGGAGGAGCTGCTGGCGGGGACCCAGAACCCGGAAGGGCTGACGGCGCTGGTCGATCTCGCGGAGCAGGTGTTGCGCACCTGGCAACCGGCCTGGAGTCCCTTCCTCAGCGCACCACTGCGGGAGGAAGCCTTGGCGCGGTTGGGCAACCTCAGTGAATTGACCTGGATCAGTGATGGCGGCTATCCAGACGCCGAACGCCAACGACTACTTTGCCACCGCCGCGACGACAGCCCTGATTCAGGGGCCCCGACTCAAGGCCTGCTGATCGAAGGCAATTTCCTCTTCGACCCCCTATCGCCCGACGACCTGCGCGAGGCATTGCAGCTTATGGGCGTGAACGCAGACAAAATCGGCGATCTCTGGGTGCGAGGCGATCGCGGCGGGCAAGGGGTCTGCACCCCCAGCGCTGCCGAAGCCCTGCATGGCCGCCTGGGGGCCGTACGCAAGGTGGAGATTCGCTGCGAATCCCTCCCCATAGAGCAGTTGCAGCAGCCTGTCAAACGCAGCGTCCGCACCCTGCAGACGGTGGAGGCCTCCTGTCGCCTGGATGCGATTGCATCGGCAGGATTCGGGCTGTCCCGAGCCAAGATCGTGACCCACGTCAAAGCTGGGCGTCTACGGCTCAACTGGGGCAACGTGCGTCAAGCCAGCCGTGAACTGGTGGTGGGCGACCGGCTGCAGCTGCAGGATCGCGGCTCGGTGGAAGTGCTCTCGCTCACCCGCACCAAAAGGGAGCGCTGGCGCGTTGAACTGCGCCGCAGTTGAGTTGAGCTGCCCATCAGCTGCTACTGTTCTGCCTCGATCGGTGAAATCACAAGATTTCAACCTGATCGAGGCCGGGCGATTAGCTCAGGGGTAGAGCACTACATTGACATTGTAGGAGTCACTGGTTCAAATCCAGTATCGCCCACTTTCCCTGTCGGGACTGCGTTTTCAAACCTCAGACCTTGCGATGACACGCACGATTGTCGTTGGCTTGGGTCGCTCAGGTTTGGGGGCTGCACGTCTGCTCAAGCAGCAGAATCGCGACGTTGTTGTGTTCGAACGCGGCGATAACGAAGCCCTCCAACACACCTCGAAAACGCTCGCCGAAGAGGGCATTCGGGTGGTCTTGGGCCAACCCCTGGCCCTAGAAAGTTTTAACGATTGGCGAAACAACCTAGGCGCTGTGGTGATCGGCCCCGGCATCCCCTGGGATCACCCAACCCTGGTCCAGCTGCGATCCGAGGGCATCAAGGTACGCGGCGAGATGGATCTAGCCTGGGATGCCCTTCAACAGATCCCCTGGATCGGCATCACAGGGACCAACGGCAAAACCACTGTCACCCATCTGCTCAGCCACGTGTTGGAGGCCTCAGGCCTCACTGCACCGATGGGGGGAAACATGGGCCTCTCCGCGGCAGACCTGGCCTTCCAGATCGGCTCAGGGGCCACGCCCCGGCCGGATTGGCTCGTGATGGAACTGAGCAGTTACCAAATTGAAGCGGCTCCCGCTGTGGCCCCCAAGATCGGCATTTGGACCACGCTGACCCCAGACCATCTCGAACGCCACGGCAGTCTGGAGGCCTACCGAGCCATAAAACGCGGGCTGCTCGAACGCTCGGAGTGCGCCCTCTTCAATGCTGATGATCCAGACCTGCGCCAGCAACGCAGAAGCTGGGACCGCGGTACCTGGGTGAGCAGTGAGGGCGCGCGTCCGGACGACCAGCCCGCCGACCTCTGGATTGATGACGAGGGCATGGTGCGCAACAACGCCACCAGATTGTTTGCGGCTGATGCCCTAGCGATGCCGGGCCGCCACAACCGCCAAAACCTGTTGCTGGTGGCCGCTGCCTCCCTGAAGGTCGGCCTCTCCCCCCAGCAAATCGCCGACGCCTTGCGTACATTTCCGGGCGTACCGCACCGACTTGAAAAGCTGGGCACGTTGGCGGGAGCCAGCGTGTTCAACGACAGCAAAGCCACCAATTACGACGCAGCCGAGGTTGCCTTGCGGGCCGTGCAGGGACCCGTCGTGGTGCTGGCCGGGGGTCAGACCAAACAGGGCGACGCTGGTGGCTGGCTGGAGCAGCTGCACACCAAGGCCTGCAGCCTGATCGTGTTCGGCGCGGGGGCCGATGAGCTCGCCTCCCTAGCCAAAGCAGCTGGATACCCCGGCGAACTGCAGCAGTGCCCGGAGCTCGAAAGCGCTGTGAACCTGGCTGAAACGGCCGTGCAGCGTCATCAGGCCTCAACGCTGCTGCTGTCACCGGCCTGTGCCAGCTTTGATCAATACCGGGATTTCGAGGCTAGAGGTGAACACTTCCGCACCCTGATCCAGCCCCTACTGGACGTCGCCTGAGACCAAACGAACTCAAGGGGATGCATCTGGGCCTAACGGTCCGATGATGGTGTGAAACAAGCCTTGAGACGTGGCCTTCTGGTTGATGAAAAGCGAACCCGACGCCTACGGGATAGATGATCTGCGTCGCGAGGGCACCACGCTGTGGGACGGCATTCGCAACTACCAGGCCCGCAATTTCATGCGCAGCATGGACGTGGGCGACCAGGCATTTTTTTATCACTCCAATTGCAAACCACCCGGGATCATCGGGCTGATGGAGGTGATGGAGACCGGCCTGGTGGACCCCACTCAGTTTGATCCCACGGCCAAGTATTACGACCCCAAATCAAGCCCCGAGAAACCACGCTGGGACTGCGCACGCCTGCGATTCCTCGGCGAATTCGACGCCCTGCTCAGTCTCGACCAGCTGCGGGAGCTTTACAGCGAAGAGCAGCTGCCCGTGATCAAACGCGGCAACAGGCTCTCGATCCTTCCGGTCCCCACCGACACCGCCAACGACCTCCTTGCACGGCTTGGCCAGCTCCACTGAAATCCCGCTGGTCACGCTACTGCCACGGGCCTGGATCGGCTTCAGCAGGGGGCCCTGGCGCTGTGTTGGCTTGGCGGCGCTGGTGTTGATCAGTGCCAGTGGCCCTGCAGTGATCGGCCACGACCTGCGCCTGGCGGGATCCCCCTGGCTGAATCGGCTGGGGGACCTCTCGGTGTTGATCAGCCTGGTGCTTCCGCTGCTGCCTTTCCTAGGCCTGCTCCAACTGACGGATGGCCTCCTTCCCGACCGACGCGACGACCGTCAACCGCAGAGCTGGAGACAGCTGCTGCGCCAGGCCTTCACCCTGGTGCTGCTTGAGCTGGTGCTGGTGCTGGGTGGCGTCGGATTGATTCAGTCGGTGAGCTGGGCGCTCGGACGCTGGAGCACGGCCTTGGCAGGCCTCAGCGTGCTGCTGGGGGGAGTGGTGCTGCTGAGCTGGCTGTTCAGCCAAACCCTGGCCTTGCCCCTGCTCGTGCACGAGCGCTGCCGAGCGCTTCAGGCGATGGACCACAGCCGACAGCTGGTGCACCGCAATGGGCTCAAGGTGCTGGCGCTGCTGGGAATGCTGCTCGGCCTCAATCTTCTGGGGCTGATCGGGGCCACCCTGGGGCTGCTGCTCAGCCTCCCCTTCAGCGCCCTGGTGCTGATGGCCTGCTGCCGGCCTCAGACCCCGTTGATCAGCGATTCCCGGCGGAACATGTTTCCGACGTAAACCCTGGTGATCTCACGCGATGCCTGGCCGTTCTGCACCAAGAAGCCGGCAAGCGCCGCCTGAACCAAACGGTATTGATCCCAGTTCGGGTGTCCTTCGATGAACTGGGTCATGGCCTGCTGGAGGGGCTGCGGTACTTCCGATTGGAAACTCACAACACTGGTCTCAGCCGCGGCTTGCTCAAGGCCTTCCGGCATCTTTTCTCTTCGAAACGAACACTAGTTCTCCACACCACGGCGCCGCCGTCAAGGACCCCCAACACGGGGCCATTCTCACGAATCTCCAGGTGAGATCCCTGCCAGAAAGCCACTCCTGCACTGGTCGAGGCGCCGGCCTAGACGGAACTGTGCAGCCCGCCGCCATCGTCAAGCAAAAACAACGACAAACGGGGAATTTCCACAGAAACCCGCCAGGGCGGCGTTAACAGCCCATGGCCTGTGGAAAAACTGTGCAGAGCAGCAGGGAAAGGGCGGGGGAAATCAATGACTCAAAAACGATTAGCTGGATTAATCAATGCTGCGAGTCCCACAACGTTCTCAAGGCCGCAACGGCCGCCGCCGCCGCTGGGGCAGGCCACTCCCCCTGCGCCGCACGTCCCTCAAGCGGGGTGAGCAGGATGCTCAACTCCCATTGGTTGCGACCACCGCTTAAGCATCCCCACCACACGCCCCGATCCAGCTCCAGCTCGATCGACTCCTCTGGCATCAGTTGGTTAACCAGACCCCTGTATTGCTGTTCAAGGGTCGCCACGAGATCAACCAGATCCCGCCACTCCGGCTCGGTCAACTCAAACGCCCAGCGTTGTCCCCCCACAAGAACGCAATATTCGCCGCGGGAGGGGTCGTGCGACACCCGCCATCCGTCCCCCTCCTGCTGAATCACAGCCGATGGATCAACCAGGCAGCAGATCGGGTTGGTCTTGCTCGTCGCTCAATTCCACGATGGCCCGTTGCACCGGCTTGACGCTGGACTCCTCCAGCAGACCGTCAAAGTCGTCGAAGCGGCGCTGCTTGGCCCGGAAGGCGATCCGCACCGTCGTCAGATAACGGTTGCTTGATTGACGAATCAAACTTTCGCCACGCTTGGCGAGATCCTTGGAATCCACTCCGGCCGAGAGCACAGGCTTCTTGATCAAACATCTACAGATTAATTGGTGACCGTCTCAGGCCAGCTGATCGGTGTGAAAGGGCACGTGCATGGGGTAAGCCCGCTGACGGGAGCCTGGAACCCGCAACACGATCTGGCGCCCCATCCCCAAGGCCGCCAGGGGCAAGCGCAGATCAGCGACCAAACCACTCAATTCCTCGAGATGCGCATCGTCGATGCACTCGATGCGGATGCTGCCCCAGCTGCGACGCATGCGACAGCTCCGCAGCGGCTCCAGCCTGTCCTGCAGTTCAGGATCTTCCCGATAGAAGGAGAAGATCAGCTGTTGCAATCGATCCATCGCCGCAAGTCCCCCTAGTCTCATCCTGACTTCACCGTGCCCTGAGCACGGTCAGAGATCGCGTGGGCGAAGAAAAGCTTCAGCATTCAGACCAACGGGGCGGAACACTCGCCATCGATTTGGGCAGCACCACCACGGTGGTGGCCTATCAGGGAGCGACATCCACAACTGCCGATCTGCTTAACCTGCCCGCCATCTGCAGCCGCGCCGGTGAAATTCCCAGCCTGGTGTGGGAGTCATCCCAACGCCCTCTGATTGGCCGGCAAGTGCTCGAGTCAGGCCTCAATGACTCCGTGGACAGCCGTCTGCATCGCGACTTCAAAGGCCGCATTGGTCAAGCGGATGCCCCAGAGCAGGAAGCAGCCCGCTGGGCTGGAGAACAGCTGCTTCAACAGATCTGGAGCCGGCTCCCCAACGATCTCCAGGTGGAGCGGCTGGTTCTGACTGCCCCGGTGGAGTGCTACCGGGCGTATCGCAGCTGGTTGCTGCAGGCCTGCACCACGCTGCCGGTGGCCGAGATCGCCCTTGTGGATGAACCCACAGCAGCAGCCATGGGTGCAGGGCTTCCCGCTGGTTCCACTCTGCTGGTGGTGGACCTCGGCGGAAGCACCCTGGATCTTGCCCTGGTGGCTCTGGAAGGAGGGGAAGGTCGTGCTGCACCGATCGCCCAATTGCTGCGGCTGGGGGGGCGCAGCCTCGGGGACAACAGCCGCCAGTTGCTTCGCACAGCAAAGGTTCTGGGCAAGGCGGGGCTGCGCCTCGGGGGCCGTGACATTGATCGCTGGATTGTGGACCGGTGTTGCCCAGGTCAACCCGCCAGCACACCCCTGCTCAATGCCGCCGAACGGCTCAAATGCCGGCTGAGCGACACCGCCTTGGCCGAACGCGAGCCCCTGATGGAGTTGGCGGTGGATGAGCAGGAGCATGTGCTCAGCCTGTCGCGCAGCGAACTCAACGCGCTTCTGCTGAAGCGCGGCTTCGGAGACGCCCTAGAACAGTTGCTGGAGACATGTCTCGCCGGCGGTCGCCGCAACAACTGCAGCCTTGAAGATCTGGAGGGCGTGGTGGCCGTCGGAGGCGGTGCCCAGCTGCCCCTGCTGCGCCAGTGGCTCTCCGAGCACACGGCGCCAGCGCCCTTGCTCACCCCGCCACCGGTGGAAGCCGTGGCCCTGGGTGCGCTTCAACTCACGCCGGGGGTCGCCATTCGGGATGTGCTGCAACACGGCGTTTCCCTCCGTTTCTGGGATCAGCGCAGCAACAGCCACCGCTGGCATCCCCTCTTTATGGCCGGTCAACCCTGGCCGAGCCCAGCCCCCCTGGAGCTGGTGCTGGCCGCTAGCCGGACCGGCCAAAGCAGCGTGGAGCTGGTGCTGGGGGAGCCCATCGCCCAGGGGAGCCACAGCGTGGTCTTCATCGATGGTTTGCCGACCCTGCAGGAGCAGACCGCCGGGGAGGTCTCCCATCAGCCTTGGCCCGGCATCGAGCTGGTGCTGCCTCTGGAACCCGCCGGAGAGCAGGGCGAGGACTGCCTGCGGCTGCGCTGGAGCATTGATCAAGAAGCGCAGCTTCAGCTGGAGATCAACGATCTGCGTTCAGGTCGGAAGTGGTCCCAGCCAACGCTGGGGGCTGTCCGATAAGACGTCCGTCCACAGGCCCTTGGAACGGGAGCCGTCACTCCATAGAACAGAACCAACGTTCAGCTCCACCCTTCGTGGCAGCACCGCGTCAACTGCTGCTACGGCTCTGGGGTGTTGGAACCCTGGGATTGGTGCTGGCGATTGCGACAGGTGCCTATTTGTGGGAACAACAACTGCCGGAGCGGCTGCAGAGCGCCATCGATGCCAACGACTACGAGGCCTGCATCCGCACCAGTGAGCAACTCGCATCCCTGCGCTGGTTGGGGGAGGGCGCACCGGAAGAGCAGGCCCTATGCCGCCGGAAGCACGCCGAACATCTCTGGGGCCAAGGCGATTCGATCGCTGCCCTCACGCTGCAGCAGCAACTGGTCGCCTCGGGCCATGGCGACCTTGCCCTCCATCGCAAGAACCTCGAACGCTGGCGCCAGGCCCTGATGGATCAGGCGATTGCTCTGTTTCGTGAGGGAGACCTGCAGCAGGCACTCGAGTTGCTGGATCCCCTCAAAGGCACCGCGCGCAGCTCCATCAGCCAACTCAGTGCAACGCTGATGGAGATCTGGAACCGCAACCAATTGGAACAGCGTCGGCTGGTTCAACTGGTGGAGCAAAAACGCTGGTGGGAGGCCTTGGACAGCCTCAACAAACTCGACCATCCCTGGTGGCAGCAGCAGGCAAGTGCCACCCGTCAAGAGGTGGAGAGTGCCATTCAGGCCCTCGATGAGGCCCAGCAACACCAACAGCACCCAGCGGTGCATTCCGACGTCATCAGCGGTGACAGGCTGGATGCCGCCGTCGAGGATCAGTTGCTACAAGGTCTGGACCCCTGGTCGGCCTTTTCGATGGGCTGCAGCGACCTTGGCGGTCGCGTCGAAGAGGACGGACCGGAAAGTTTCTGTCGACACTCGTCCCCGAGCCCGTGACAAAATGAGCCCGTGGATGACTCAGGTGCAATGCAGGCGGGCGACAGGGTGACGGTGGAGGCATCCGTCGTTGTGTTCAACCATCCCGAACACCGGGGCCAGGCCTTTGACATGAAAGGGCAGACCGGAGAGGTGGCGAACGTTCTCAATGATTGGAAGGGTCGGGTGATCAGCCCGACCCTTCCTGTGATCGTTGCTTTCGGCCGCTACAAAGCCCATTTCCGCGCCGACGAACTCAAGCCTGCCGGCTGAGTCGGCTGAGGAACACTCCCTCCTCACCATCAACATCCCTGAGGCGTAGCTCGATGGTTTCGCTGCGTCGGGTCGGCACAACGCGGCCACAGAAATCAGGCTGAATCGGAAGCTCCCGATGGCCTCTATCCACCATGGCCAGCAACATCACCCGCTGCGGCCGCCCCCAGCTCTGCATGGCCTCCAGCGCGGCACGCACCGTCCGCCCCGTGAAGATCACATCGTCCACCAGAATCACCTGACGGTCCTCAATGCTGCTGGGGAGAGTCGTGAGCTGGGGCAGACGGGTGCCGATGCGCTCCAGATCATCGCGATGGAACGTGGGATCAATGGCCCCCTGGGAGATTGCGTGACCTGTCAACCGCTCCAATTCACGCGCCAAAACCCTGGACAACTGAACGCCGCGGGTGGGGATCCCCAACAGCATCAGTCGACGGCTGTCTTCGGCGCTCTCCAACACCTGCGACGCCAAACGCGACAGCGTTAGACCAAGCTCACGCTCCGAGAGAATTTCGATCCGTTCAGGGTCGGCCATGGAGGATTGAGCGCTGCGGGGTATGGGAATTGGCTGAAACTGCAGCTTGAGGGCTGGCTTGGCGTTAAGTTGATTCTGCAAGAGTCCTTAAGAACCGTCGGTCGCGGGTGAACGTGGGGAAAAGCACTACCAACGGTTCAGGACGCTCCGGGACAGTGGCACCGGTCGTTCTCGCCATTCTTGATGGGTGGGGTTACAGGAACGCAAGCGAGCACAACGCGATTCAGCAAAGCGGCACTCCTGTGATGGATGCCCTGTGGCATGCCTATCCACACACCTTGATTGAGGCCAGTGGCTCCCATGTGGGCCTCCCCGATCAACAGATGGGTAACTCTGAGGTGGGCCACCTCACCATCGGAGCCGGCCGCATCATTCGCCAGGAGTTGGTGCGAATCAGCGACACGGTGCGCAGAAATCAACTGGGCGACACGCAAGCACTAAAGGGACTAGCAGAACGCACCCAAAGGCGGGGCGGCACCTTGCACCTGCTCGGCCTCTGCTCCGATGGTGGCGTCCACAGCCATGTGGACCATCTCTGTGGACTGATCAAGTGGGCAGCCGACAGCGGCATCTCCGATGTCGCCGTGCATGCCATCACCGATGGGCGCGACACACCCACCCAGAGCGCACCGGGATACATCAGCCAGGTGGAAGCGGCCCTGAGCCGAAGCGGCGTCGGCCAGCTCGCCAGCCTCTGTGGCCGGTACTGGGCCATGGACCGGGACCAGCGCTGGGAGCGGATCGAAAAGGCTTATAACCTCTACACCGATCCCAACATCGCCGTCGACAGCCGGATGGCAGAGCAGGTGTTGGCTGACAGTTATGCCGAGCACATAACTGATGAATTCCTCGAACCGGTACGGCTTCAGAACAGCATCATCAAAGACGGTGACAGCGTTCTGGTGTTCAACTTCCGACCCGATCGCGCCCGCCAAATCGTGCAAGCGCTCTGCCTTCCCAATTTCGAGGGCTTCGAGCGCAGCCACACTCCGGAGTTGGATGTGGTCACCTTCACCCAGGTTGAACAAGACCTTCCCGTGCAAGTGGTCTTCCCTCCCGAGCCGCTCGACCAACTGTTGGGGCAAGTAGTGGCAGACGCCGGGCTGAAGCAATACCGCACTGCCGAAACGGAAAAGTATCCACACGTCACGTACTTCATGAACGGTGGCATCGAACAGCCACTTGCGGGAGAAGACCGTCACTTGGTGCCATCGCCGAGGGTCGCCACCTACGACCTTTCACCGGCAATGTCGGCCGAGCAACTCACCGACAGCTGTATTTCAGCAATTGAAAGAGCGGACTATTCGCTGATCGTGATCAACTACGCCAACCCCGACATGGTGGGGCATACCGGTGTGATGGAGGCCGCCAAGGAAGCCATCCAAACCGTGGATGCCTGCATTGGCCGGTTGTTGGATGCGGTGGGACGCCAGGGCGGAACCATGCTGATCACGGCTGATCACGGCAATGCCGAGTTGATGCAAGGTCCGGATGGCCAAGCCTGGACAGCCCACACCACCAATCCTGTGCCTGCGATCCTGATCGAAGGAGAACGGCGCAAACTGCCTGGCCATGGCAACGCAATCACACTTCGCGATAACGGGGGGCTCGCCGATATCGCTCCGACGTTGCTGCAAATTCTTGACCTTGCGCAACCGGCGGCCATGACTGGCCAAAGCCTGATTGCACCCATGTCCAATATGGACCCCACCCCAAAGACCGCTCGCCTTCCTCTTTCCGTTTAATGCTCACCTCAATTTTGTCCTGGAGCTGGATCGGCACCGGCCTTCTTTTGATCGTCTTGGTTCTGCTGCATAGCCCCAAAGGTGATGGCATGGGTGGCTTGGCGGCAAGCGGCAGCTCCATGTTCAGCAGCGCCAGCAGCGCAGAAGCAACGTTGAACCGTCTGACATGGACATGCCTGGCGTTGTTTTTGTCCTTGGCTGTGATCCTGAGTGCTGGCTGGTTGAACTAAACCAACCCGCTCACAAACTCAATTTTCAGCATGCATTCTTTGCAGGCAGCTTCAACCTGATGGTTGAATTGCTCTTCATCAACTTGCCTCTCTGTTCCGATCAATTTCGCGAGCCAGAACAAACTCAAAGAAGCACATTGAGCACGAATCCAGAAAACTAAGGCAAAACCGAGGCGGTACTGCAATAACAAAAACCAAGAGCTCTTCAAGCAGTCTGGATGGGTGAAAGCCGAAGCGGCCGTGAACTTCAGTCGTGATACGTCAGAAACATCACTCAGGGCTTTGCAAGCCTGATTTCAGAAAAGCAATTTCCTTGTAGACCCTATCAAGCTCGTACAACGTTTTTGTTTCCTTCTTTTCAAGGATTTCAACCCGCTTCAACAGATCCTCCAACAGTTTGTTTTGCAGAGATTCAACCTGGACTTGCCTTTTTTGCACGCCTTTTGACGGAGCGGAAGCCGTGCTGGCTGGAGAAAGAATGCCTCCATCCGTTTCGACGTACAACAACGCAAGACGCTCCAACACCTTGGAGTAGGCCTTGTCTTGCTGTCGACAGAGGGCCTTGAAACGCTGCAGCGTCTCTGGAGCGAACTGGGCGGCAAAAGCTCCGGGGCGCTGGGGCATTTGTCCCGACACAACGTTACACAGCAAGACGCTAGCCGGCGCGTCTCCACACCTCACATCCTCCATGGCCGGCACCAACGCTGCCCCCCAGGCACCACATGTCTTGTAAGAACTAGTTCTTGCAAGACATGTATCCGAGCATAAAAAAGAAGCCCCGCAGGACCTCTTGGCATGACTTGAGTTGGGGTGATCGGGTGGTCTCCCGACCACCCATACGTCGATCAGTAGTCGAAGTCGCCGCCGCCCATGCCGCCGCCGGCAGGAGCTGCTTCTTTCTTCTCAGGCAGATCAGCCACGATGCACTCGGTGGTGAGCACCATGCCAGCGATGGATGCGGCATTTTGCAGACCGGAGCGGGTCACCTTGGCGGGATCGACGATGCCGGCAGCCAGCATGTCGACGTACTCACCGGAGGCAGCGTTGAAACCTTCGGCACCAGCGCGAGCCTTGACGTTCTCAGCCACAACAGCGCCGTTGGCACCTGCGTTTTCAGCGATGCGCATAAGCGGAGCCGTAAGAGCAGCAGCCACGATGTTGGCGCCGATCAGTTCCTCGCCGGACAGGCTGGAGGCTGCCCACTGCTCCAGGGCCGGAGCCAGGTGAGCCAGGGTGGTGCCGCCGCCAGGAACGATGCCTTCCTCAACAGCCGCCTTGGTGGCGTTGATGGCGTCCTCCAGACGGAGTTTCTTGTCCTTCATCTCGGTTTCGGTGGCTGCACCCACCTTCACCACAGCCACGCCACCGGCCAGCTTGGCCAGGCGCTCCTGCAGCTTCTCCTTGTCGTAGGTGGAGTCGGTCTCGTCCATCTGCTTCTTGATCTGTTCGCAGCGGGCGCCGACAGCCGCCTCGTTGCCCTCGGCAACGATGGTGGTGGTGTCCTTGTTGATGGTGATTCGACGGGCGGTGCCCAGCATCTCGAGCTTGGCGTTCTCCAGCTTGAGACCGGCGTCCTCGGTGATCAGCTGACCGTTGGTCAGCACAGCCATGTCTTCCAACATGGCCTTGCGGCGATCACCGAAACCAGGAGCCTTCACGGCGGCCACGTTCAGCACACCGCGTAAACGGTTCACCACCAGAGTGGCGAGGGCTTCCTTCTCGATGTCCTCAGCAATGATCAGCAGAGGCTTGCCGGTGCGGGCGATTTGCTCCAGCACGGGCACCAGATCCTGCACCAGACCGATCTTCTTATCGGTGAGAAGGATGTAAGGCTCGTCGAGGACGGCTTCCATCCGCTCTGTGTCGGTGGCGAAATAAGGGGAGATGTAGCCCTTATCGAAGCGCATGCCTTCGGTGACCTCGAGTTCGGTCTCCATGGACTTGCCCTCTTCGAGGGAAATCACACCTTCCTTGCCAACCTTGTCCATGGCATCGGCGATCATCTTGCCAACTTCTTCGTCGTTGCCAGCGGAGATGGTGCCGACCTGGGCGATGGCATTGCTGTCCGCGATGGGCTTGGCCATTTCCTTGATCTTGCTGACCAGGAAATCGGAAGCCTTGTCGATGCCCTTCTTCAGGGTGATGGCATTGGCACCGGCAGCCACGTTGCGCAGACCCGCCTTGACCATGGCATGGGCCAAAACGGTGGCGGTGGTGGTGCCGTCACCGGCGGCGTCGTTGGTTTTGGAGGCAGCCTGACGAATCAAAGCAACACCGGTGTTCTCGATGTGGTCTTCGAGCTCGATCTCCTTGGCGATGGTGACGCCGTCATTGATGATCTGGGGTGCACCGAACTTCTTCTCGAGCACCACGTTGCGGCCCTTGGGACCCAGTGTCACGGCGACGGCTTCGCAGAGGATGTCGATGCCTTTTTCGAGAGCGCGACGGGCGTTCTCGTTGTAGATGATGCGCTTTGCCATGGAAGGCGGTTCCTAATAAAGGGGATGGTTAAGGGAGGCTGAGTCGAGTCTCAAGCCGCAATGCAGCGGGGCTGATCTCAGTTGACGACAGCCAGGATGTCCTTCTCGGACAGCAGCACGTATTCATCGCTGCCGAGCTTGATGTCGGTGCCGGCGTACTTGCTGTAGAGAACCTTGTCGCCTACACCAACTTCGGGAGCCTGACGGCTGCCGTCGTCGTTGCGCTTGCCGGGGCCCACCTGAACCACTTCACCCACCTGGGGCTTTTCTTTGGCGGTGTCAGGGAGAAGGATGCCGCCGGCAGTCTTCTCTTCTGATTCAGAGACCTTGACGAACACGCGGTCGCCGAGGGGTTTAACGGTCGAGACGCTGAGAGAAACAGCAGCCATGGGTACTTGCAGGAGCAGGGACAGGGCGCAATGCGCACGCATCGACGCGAGTTGGCACTCGATGCCGATGAGTGCCAACGTATTCAATCCACCATCCCTCGGGCCATACCCCAAGCTGTGCGGGTGACCGAACCGGAGGGGCTGCAACCACAGCAGTGGTATGGTTGCGCCGCTCTGAATGGGTCCGAGCGCGCAGCGCCTGTTCCCGCAACTCTCCTTCCTATGGTCGCTTCTGCTCCTGCATCTGCTGGCACCAAGGGTGTGATCCGTCAGGTGATCGGCCCGGTTCTGGACGTGGAATTTCCCGCCGGGAAACTGCCCAAGATCTATAACGCCCTCCGCATCGAGGGGAAAAACCCCGCAGGTGACGACGTCGCCCTGACCGCTGAAGTTCAACAACTTCTGGGTGATCACCGGGTTCGTGCCGTTGCCATGAGTGGCACCGACGGTCTGGTGCGCGGCATGGAAGCCCTTGACACCGGTGCACCGATCTCCGTGCCCGTGGGTGAAGCCACCCTAGGCCGCATCTTCAACGTGCTGGGCGAGCCCGTAGACGAGCAGGGCCCCGTCAACACCTCGGCCACTGCTCCCATCCATCGGGATGCCCCCAACATCACCGAGCTTGAGACCAAGCCCAAGGTGTTCGAGACCGGTATCAAGGTGATCGACCTCCTGGCTCCCTATCGTCAGGGCGGCAAGGTCGGCCTGTTCGGCGGCGCCGGTGTGGGCAAGACTGTGCTGATTCAGGAGCTGATCAACAACATCGCCAAGGAGCACGGCGGTGTGTCTGTGTTTGGTGGTGTGGGTGAGCGCACCCGTGAAGGCAACGACCTCTACGAGGAATTCAAGGAGTCCGGCGTGATCAACGCCGACGACCTGTCCAAGTCGAAAGTGGCTCTCTGCTATGGCCAGATGAACGAGCCCCCCGGCGCCCGGATGCGCGTGGGCCTCTCCGCTCTGACCATGGCTGAGCACTTCCGCGACGTGAACAAGCAGGACGTGCTGCTGTTCGTCGACAACATCTTCCGTTTCGTGCAGGCCGGTTCCGAGGTGTCCGCACTGCTTGGCCGCATGCCTTCCGCTGTGGGCTACCAGCCCACCCTGGGCACCGATGTGGGTGCCCTGCAGGAGCGTGTTGCTTCCACCGTTGAAGGTTCGATCACCTCGATCCAAGCTGTTTACGTTCCTGCTGACGACCTGACCGACCCCGCGCCGGCCACCACATTTGCCCACCTCGACGCCACCACGGTGCTGAACCGTGCCCTGGCTTCCAAGGGCATCTACCCCGCTGTGGATCCTCTGGATTCCACCAGCACCATGCTCCAGCCAGCTGTGGTGGGTGACGAGCACTACCGCACCGCCCGCGCCGTGCAGTCCACCCTGCAGCGCTACAAGGAACTGCAGGACATCATTGCGATTCTGGGTCTCGACGAACTGTCGGAAGACGACCGTCGCACCGTGGATCGTGCCCGCAAGGTGGAGAAATTCCTCTCCCAGCCTTTCTTCGTGGCTGAAATCTTCACCGGCATGCCCGGAAAGTACGTGAAGTTGGAGGAGACCATCGCTGGTTTCAACCAGATCCTTTCCGGTGAGCTGGACAGCCTCCCCGAAGCCGCCTTCTACCTGGTGGGCAACATCGAGGAAGTGAAAGCCAAGGCCGAGAAGATCGCCGCCGAAACCAAGTGATCCCTGCGGGGGTGTTATTCACACCCCCGATCACGTGTTTCTCGACAGTCCGTTCTCTTTCCGAACCAAGGTTCATGTCCCTCACCCTCCGCGTGCTGGCAACAGACCAGAACGTCTTTGATGGCAGCGCCGACGAGGTGATCCTGCCCAGTACCACCGGTCAACTCGGCATCCTGCCCGGCCACATCTCCCTGCTCACCGCCATCGACATTGGTGTGCTGCGGGTGCGTGCCAACGGTGCCTGGAACTCCATCGCTCTGATGGGTGGTTTTGCCGAAGTAGATGCTGATGAAGTCACCGTTCTGGTGAACAAGGCCGAACTGGGCAGCTCCATCGATGCCGCTGCAGCCGAAGCCGCTTTCCAGAAGGCCTCCACCGTGGTGGCTGGCATGGAAGGCCAACCTACTTCGCCGGAAAAACTCAAGGCGCAGCAACAGCTGAACGAAGCCCGTGCTCGCCTTCAGGCCAGCAAAACCACCGACTGATTCATCCCCCTGTTTCAAGGATGACGTTGTGAAAGGCCAGGGGCTCCTACCCCTGGCCTTTTTAGTGGTGTCGTTTGTCCGTTAGTCATCCCAACACCACGCAAGCAACGGGAAGGCATAAAAAAACCTGCCCGAAAGCAGGTTTGCATCATCAAATTGAAGAGCGTAATCAGGCGGTACCGCAAAAGGTGACATCGGGGAACTTGGCCTTGGCCTCATCGAGGCTCTTGCCTTTGCCCTCTTCCTGCCAGTAGTTGATCACCTCAGTGGCCTGGTTGAGCACTTCAACCCGCTCGTTGTCGGTGATCCAGCTCTTGCCTTCCAGCTCGGTCTTCAGGCTTTCCCAGGCATCCTCACGGGGCCAAAAGAAGTAGGAGGTGAGGGGGCTGGGGCCACCGCCAACGATCTGATCAACCGCAAGGGCCACGTTGTCGGGAAGCCAGAGAATCTTCAGCAGGAAGCGACCCTCATCGGCTTTGGGGGTGTAACCGGAAGGAACACCATCAGCATCGATGGTGGCCGTGGCCAAAGCCGCGGCGGCGCCCTTCAGCACAGGACGGCCTTCGCCTTCGCTGGTTGCAGGCTTTTCAGTGGTTTCAGCTGCCTGGGTGGCGCCTTCTGCCGCTTCGGCGGACGGAGTCGCGACCTCCTGGTCGGTAGGGGCAGCGCCTTCGGTGACCGTCATGGTGTCAGCGCTCAAGACAGAAATACAAACAACTAACCTACCAGCCGCTCCCCATTGGACGTTCTGGGACCCCCAACCATCCTGCTGTTCGACATCGATGGTGTGATCCGCGATGTAGCGGGCAGCTATCGACGGGCCCTTCAATGCACTGTGCAGCACTACTGCGATTGGCAGCCCAGCGTTGATGTCATTGATGCGTTGAAGTCGGAGGGAGCCTGGAACAACGACTGGGACGCCAGCCTTGAACTGCTGCGGCGCCATGGTGCTGAGCTGCCGGATCGCGCCGCGCTGATCGATGTGTTCAGCGGCTTTTACTTCGGCGGAGATCCGGACGGAGACCCCAGCCAATGGACGGGCTTTATCGGTGATGAGCCTCTTCTGGTGGACGACAGCTTTTTCGCGACGCTGTCGAAGCGCAAGTTGCGATGGGGATTTGTGAGTGGAGCTGAACCGCCCTCAGCCCGCTTCGTGCTGCAGCAGCGCCTGGGGCTCCAGGACCCGCCCCTGATCGCGATGGGAGATGCCCCAGACAAACCGGACCCCACAGGCTTGATCCGCCTGGCCAAAGCACTGGGAGCCAGTGCCGAGGGAGTTCAGGTGGCTTATCTCGGCGACACCGTGGCCGATGTTCACACCGTGATCCAAGCCCGGGAACGCTGGCCGGAACAATCATTCGTGAGCCTGGCGGTGGCACCTCCTCACCTGCAAACCGTAGAGCAGGCTGCGGCGCGCGAAATCTATGAGCAACGGCTAGAGGAGGCGGGCGCCGATCAAGTGCTGAAGACCACCGAAGCGGTCTTGCACTGGGAAGGAGCCGCGGGATGAGGGAGACTGTGCTCCGCGAAACTCCCCGCTGATCGAGGCGATCAGCGCTCCATCGCAGCAACGCTCTTGAGGGCGCCGGCGGTGAGCACCTCATGGCCGGTCTCGGTGACGGCAACATCGTCTTCGATGCGGATGCCGATACCTTTCCAGCGATCGTCAATCTCAGGCTGTCCTTCCGGCACGCTGAGGCGATCGCTGACGTAAAGACCGGGCTCAACGGTGAGCACCATGCCTGGCTCCAGCGGCGCAGGTTGCTCACCGAGCCTGTAGGCCCCCACGTCATGCACATCCAGACCCAGCCAATGGCCGGTGCGGTGCATGTACAGGTGGCGGTAGTCGCCTCGCTCGATGATGCCATTCACATCCCCGATCAGCAGGCCCAGGTCCACCAGGCCCTCCACCAAAATTCGCAGGGCGGTGTCGTGCACCGCCTCCGCCGTGCCGCCGGGAGCCACAACGGCAACCGCAGCTTCCTGAGCCTCCAACACCACGCTATAGAGCTCCCGCTGTTCCGCCGTGAAGCGGCCATTCACCGGGAAGGTACGGGTGATGTCGCCGTTGTAGTAATCCTCCAGCGAACAACCGGCATCGATCAGCAGCAGGTCACCGTCCTGAAGGGGGGCCGTGTTGGCGGTGTAGTGCAGCACGCAGGCGTTATCACCGCCGGCGACGATGGATCCGTAGGCAGGACCGCGGGCCCCGTTGCTGCGGAAGTGGGCCTCCATCGCCGCCTGCACCTCGGCTTCGTTCATGCCAGGGCGGGTGATCGATCGGGCCAGCTCGTGGGCTTCTGAGGAGATGCGACAGGCCTCTCGTAGACGCTCCAACTCATGGGGCTCCTTGCGCAGGCGCAGGCGATGCAGGATCGGCGTTGGTGCCACCAGGCCCAGGGCCGCCGTCCCTGTGCGGGCATAGGTATCCAGTTGCCGCCCCCAGGCCGAAAGCACCATCGATTCCACCGATGTATGGCGGCCCACCCGGAAGGCGATGGCTTCGGCACCGGCGAGGTACTCGGGCAGTTTTTCGCTCAGCTGATCCAGCGGATGGGCCAGGTCCGCCCCATAGCGCTCCACCGCTCCTTCGGTGCCCCAGCGGAAGCCAGTCCACACCTCAGCAGCCGGGTCCTTGGGCTGCACGAACAGTACGTAGCGCTCGCCTTCCGGTCGATGCGGCAGCAGTAGAGCCACCGCGTCCGGTTCATCAAAACCGGTGAGATAAAAGAAATCGCTTTCCTGCCGGAAAGGCCATTCACAGTCGGCGTGATGGGTCGCCAACGCCGCGGCCGGGATCACAGCGGCGGCAGCGCCGAGTTGCTCCATGAACAAGGCGCGACGACGCGCGTGGATGCCGGAGTCGAAACCGTTCACAGCAGCAGAGCGTTCAGGGGAACAGGATGGCAGTTGGCAAGGCCGAACTGGCCAGGGCCTCTACGATGCAAGGAGTTTCAGACGGCAATGAGCTCCGATCTCCTGGTGCTGTTGCTGCTGGTTTTGGTGGTGCTGCTGGGTTCGGCCCTCTGTTCCGGCGTGGAGGCCGCCCTGCTGACCGTGAGTCCGATCCGGGTGCACGAGCTGGCTGCCCGGGAACGCCCCGTGGCCGGGGCCCGGCGGCTAGCGCAGTTGCGTCAACGACTGGGGCGCACCTTATCGGCTCTGGTGATCGCCAACAACGGCTTCAACATTTTCGGCAGCCTGATGCTTGGTGGTTATGCCGCCTGGGTGTTCGAGCAGCGCAATATCAGCGGTGCAGCCCTGCCAGTTTTCTCGGTGGGACTCACCGTCCTGGTGATCCTGCTGGGGGAAATCCTGCCCAAAGCCCTCGGAAGCCGTCTGGCCCTGCCGGTGGCCCTGGCCAGCGCACCCCTGTTGCATTGGCTCGGCCTGGCGCTACGGCCGCTGGTGCTGCTGCTGGAACGGATGCTGCCGGCCATTACCGCCGAAGCGGAACTCAGCACCAATGAAGAGGAGATCCGTCTGCTGGCTCGTCTGGGCTCCCAGAAGGGAGAGATCGAAGCCGATGAAGCCGCGATGATCGGCAAGGTGTTCCAACTCAACGACCTCACCGCCCGCGACCTCATGACGCCGCGGGTGGCGGCGCCCACCCTGGACGGCAGCCTCAGCATCGAAGCCCAGCGGGCCAAGCTGATGAGCACGAACGATCCCTGGTGGGTGGTGCTGGGTGATCAAGTGGACAAGGTGCTTGGCGTGGCCAGCCGCGAACGGGTGCTCACCGCTCTGTTGGAGAACCGCGGCCTGCTCACACCCGTTGACCTCTGCGAACCGGTGGAATACGTGCCCGAGATGATCCGGGCCGATCGGCTACTGACAGGCTTCCGGCGCGATAGCGGTGGCGTACGCGTTGTGGTGGATGAATTCGGCGGCTTTGTCGGCGTGATCGGTGCCGAATCAGTGCTGGCCGTGCTGGCCGGCTGGTGGCGTAAGCCGGCAGCATGAAAGGGATGCAACCCACCCCGCCCGATACCGTTGAGCGCTGCCAGCTGCTGCTGGAACACTGGCGCAGTCAGCTTCAGCTGAGCCCACGGGACCAGGGACTGCTGGGGGGTGAATTGCAGCTGCTGGATCGTCAGCTGCAACGGCTGCAGCAACGGCGCCTGCGCATTGCTCTGTTTGGTCGGGTGGGGGTCGGCAAATCCAGCCTGATCAATGCATTGATCCGCCAGCCACTGCTGGCAACGGATGTCGCCCACGGCAGCACCCGCCATCAGCAGGCGGTGGACTGGCCCGTGGAGATTGCCGGACTGACCAGGGTGGAACTGGTGGACACCCCCGGCATTGATGAAATTGATGCCGCTGGGCGGGCTCGCTTGGCCTCCCGCGTGGCCATGGGGGCTGATCTGGTGCTGCTGGTGGTGGACAGCGACCTGACCCGGGCCGACCTGGAGGCCTTACGCACGCTGCTGGAGAGCGGCAAACCCCTGCAGCTGGTGCTGAACCGGAGCGACCGCTGGCCAAAGCAGGAACGTGCCGAACTGCTGCGCAGCATCCGCGCCCGGCTGCCGGTGGATCTACCGATCACCGCGGCAGCGGCAGCGCCCCGCAGCCCCCAGATCCAGGCAGATGGACGGGTGCGCAGCAGGATCACGGCGCCGCAGGTACAAGATCTTCAGAAGCAGCTTTGCCGGCAGCTGGAGAACGAAGCCACCCTGCTGCTGGCGATTCAGTCGCTGCGCCAGGCCGACCGCTTCCAGAAGGCCTGCCAAGAACTGCGGCTGCAACAGCACCGCCGCACGGCCCAGAGCCTGATCGGTCGCTATGCAGCCGCCAAGGCCACCGGCGTGGCCGTCAACCCTGTGATGGCACTGGATATGGCGGGAGGCATGGCCTGCGACACCGCCCTGGTGCTGCAGCTCAGCCGTCTCTACAACCTGCCGATGACACCTGCGGCGGCAAGGCTGCTGCTCACCCGACTCTCCAGCCACAACGCCTTGTTGGGCGGAGTGCAGTTGGGGCTGGCGGCCCTCAAGCAGGTACTGCTGCTGCTGGTGCCGGTGAGCGGCGGCGGCAGCTTGGCCCCTGCAGCGCCGGTGGCCCTGGCCCAGGCCGCCCTGGCAGTGCATGCCAGCCGCCGAACGGGGCGTCTGGTGGCTCAGCAGTTGCTGCGACGGCGCGGTGGACAACCAGGTGCACTGTTGCGCCGCCTGGCCGAACGTGATCCCGTGGTGCACCATTGGCTGTTGCGCTGGCCCAAAGCCCTGGAGCAGGATCTGCAACCACTGCTGCCCTGAGATGACCGCTGCTGCCATCGCTTTGCTGGGCACCAGCGCCGATCCACCCACCCGCGGCCACCAGGTGCTGCTGGAGGGTCTGTTGAGCCGCTATGGCCAGGTTGCGACCTGGGCCAGTGACAACCCCCTGAAACAGCACGATGCCCCCCTGGCGTTGCGGGCGATGCTGCTCGGCCAGCTGGTGCAGCAACTGCAGGATGAACGGCTGGAGCTGGTCCAGCATCTGAGCAGCCCTTACACCTTGATCACCTTGCAACGGGCCGCCCAGCATTGGCCTGATCGCGACCTGGTGTTTGTGGTGGGAAGCGATCTCGCCGGCCAGGTTCCCCGCTGGAAACAGAGCGATTGCTGGCTGCCGCAGTGCCGCCTGGCCATAGCCCCACGTAAGGGTTGGCCCCTCGAGGACGCGACGCTGCAGGCACTGCGCGATCTGGGCGGACGGGTGGAGCTGCTGGATCTGGAGGTTCCCGCCACCGCCAGTTCGCAACTGCGCCAGCAACCGAATGAAGCTCAGATCCCTGAAGCGGTGTGGCCGCTGTTGCTCCAGCACAATCTTTATGGCCTCTCTGGGAGCCTCTGCTGATGCGTATCGCACTGGCGCAACTCAACCCTGTGATCGGCGACTTCGAGGGCAACGCGAAGCGGATTCTGGAGGCCGTGCTCAGGGCAGAAGAGCAGGCTGTTGAGCTGGTGCTCACCCCTGAACTCTCCCTCTGGGGGTATCCCCCTCGGGACCAGTTGCTCGAGCCCAGCCGCCTCAAACAGCAGGACATGGTGCTGCAGTGGCTGGTGAACCAACTCAACAGCAGCGTCACCCTGTTGGTGGGAGCTGCGCTGCCCGCAACAGATGCTCGCAGTCCACGGCTGCACAATGGTGTGGTTCTGGTGAATCGTCTGGGCTGGCGTCCGATTGCCCAGAAACAGCTGCTGCCCAGTTACGACGTCTTTGATGAGCGTCGCTATTTCCGCCCCGGCGATGGGCCCTGCCTGCTCAGGCTGCCCAACGGGAAGCGAGTGGGCCTCACCATCTGCGAAGACCTCTGGGTGGATGACGGCCTGCAGCGCGAGCGCCTGGACGGACCGGATCCCATCGATCAACTGATCCCCGAACAGCCGGATCTGGTGATCAATCTGGCGGCTTCCCCCTTCGATGCCTCCAAGCCAGCCTTGCGCCAACAGCTGGCGGCGGCGGCGGCGCAACGCCTCAATTGCCCTCTGATCTACCTCAATCAAGTGGGTGGCAACGACGAGCTGGTGTTCGACGGGGCCAGTTTTGTGATGGGAGCCGATGGCGCCATGCAGCTGGAGCTCCCCGTCTGTGAGGAGCACCTGGCGGTGTGGGACAGCGACCATCCCACCTCGATCCAGATTCAACCCATGCCCCCCCTCGAGCGACTGTTCCGCGCCCTGGTGCTTGGGGTGCGTGACTACGCCAGGAAATGCGGGTTCAACAAGGCATTGCTGGGGTTGAGCGGCGGCATCGACTCAGCGCTGGTGGCCGTGATCGCCAGCGCAGCCCTTGGGAACGAGGCGGTCTCAGCGCTGTTGATGCCCTCCCCCTGGAGCTCGGCTGGATCCATCGACGACGCCTTGGCCTTAGCCGAACGGTTGGGGCTGCAGACCAACACAGTACCGATCGCCGGCCTGATGGAGGGCTACGACCAGGCCCTGACCGCACCGCTAGGGGCAACGCCCCAGGGCGTGACGGCGGAAAATCTGCAATCACGCATTCGCGGCACCCTGCTAATGGCCGTGGCCAACCAGCAGGGCCAACTTCTGCTCACCACCGGCAACAAATCCGAGCTGGCCGTGGGGTACTGCACCCTCTACGGCGACATGAACGGCGGGCTTGCGGTGATTGGCGATCTCTACAAAACCAGCGTGTTTGCCCTGTGCGACTGGCTCGACAGCGACGCAGCCCTGGGCTGCCGCCAGGCGCTGGGACTCCCGACCCACGGGGAGCTGGTGGGGGAGGCGATTCGACGCAAACCCCCCAGCGCCGAGCTCAGGCCCAACCAGAAAGACAGCGACTCCCTGCCCGACTACCACGCTCTGGACGCCCTGCTCAAAGCGCTGATCCAGGAGCGCCAGTCTGGACCAACCCTGGTGGAGGCCGGCCACGATCCCGCCCTTGTTCAACGGGTGGAACGGTTGCTGAAAAAGGCCGAGTTCAAGCGACGCCAGGCAGCACCGTTGCTCAAGGTGAGCCCCCAGGCCTTCGGCAGCGGCTGGCGGTTGCCCATTGCAGCGGCCTAAAGCAGTCCCACCCTTGAGATGTGGCGGGTTGCGCGCAGCGGAGCCAGATTGAAGGGATCCCCTTGAAGCCGCCATGGCAGCCTCCGTTCTCTCGGCCCCGATGGCCAGCATCGGTGTGCCGAAGGAGATCAAGCTCGATGAGCAGCGCGTGGCGCTGACTCCCGATGCGGTGCGGGAGCTGGTCAGCCAAGGCTTGGAGGTGCGCATCGAAACCGGTGCCGGGGCTGGAGCGGGAATCGGTGACGAAGCCTTCGCCGCCGCCGGTGCCCAAATGGTGAGCCGCGACGAGGCCTGGGGCGCTCATTTGGTGGTGAAGGTGAAGGAACCGCAGGCGGAGGAATTTGCCTACCTGCGGAAGGACATGGTGCTGTTCACCTACCTGCACCTGGCCGCCTATCCCAGCGTTGGCGAGGCCCTGCTGGAGGCAGGCACCGCCGCCATCGCCTACGAAACCGTGCAGCTGGAGAACGGCAGCCTGCCGCTGCTGGCGCCTATGAGCGAAATCGCGGGACGCTTGGCGGCCCAGGTTGGAGCTCACCTGCTGGAGAAACCCCACGGCGGCCGCGGCGTGCTGATGGGGGGCTGCACCGGCGTGCAGCCGGCCCGGGTGGTGGTGCTTGGCGCCGGCACCGTGGGATGGAATGCCGCACGAACGGCCGCCGCCATGGATGCCGAGGTATTGCTGCTCGACCGCTCACCCCAGCGGTTGCGCAGCCTGGAGGCCGACCGGCGCGGTCGCTTGATGAGTGTGGTGAGCAGCCGCGGGCTTCTGGAACGGTTGGTGCCAACGGCGGATCTGGTGATCGGAGCCGTGCTCACTCCCGGCGGGCGCGCCCCCACCCTGGTGGACGAGGAGATGGTGAAGCAGATGCGGCCCGGTTCGGTGATCGTGGATGTGGCCATCGACCAAGGCGGCTGCATCGCCACAAGCCAGGAGACGACCCACCGCGATCCCACCGTGACCATCCACGGCGTGCAGCACTACGCCGTGGGCAACATGCCTGGTGCGGTTCCGTTCACCTCCACCGAAGCCCTGGTGAGCGTGACACTCCCGTACATCCTGGGCATCGCCGGACGAGGTCTTGAGGAAGCGGTGACGGAACGACCGGAACTCATCTCCGGCCTAAACACGGTGCAGGGATCGGTCTGCCACCCCGGCGTGGCCAAAGCACTGGGGGTACCGCCGCGGCATCCGATGGCCTGCCTGCGTTAGCCCTCCAAGTGGAGTGCACCCACATAGAGCCAAGGGCCATCCTCCGCGCCATCGCGACGCTGAAACAGGGAGGTTTCCTTCAGCACCCCACCGCGATAACGGGCTTCAAACTGCACCGTTCCATCTAGATCACGCGGGCCGCCGGCGCTGACACCCAGCACAGTCAAGCCGAACCAACGGGTCTGCCGGCAACTCCGCTCCAGGGAACGACGCCGCTGCTGTGCTGGAACATCCGGCTCGGGATGGGTGGCCAGCAGATAGTCGATCTCGCCGCGCGCAAAAGCTGAATATCTGGAGCGCATCAACTGTTCAGCCGTTTCGGCACGCTGATCGCCGCGATGCAAGGGCCCGCAGCAGTTGCGATAAACACCACCCCCACAGGGGCAAGAGCTCTGATCGGAGGCTGCACCGAAACCGCCAGGCATCAATCCAACCGTTGCAGCGCTGGTAGTGGCCGGCCCAGGGACGCCGGACTCAATCCCTCCCGCAGCGCCAGCACCAACCCTGCTGCCTCGCTGTAACTGCTGGCATGAAGAACGCCTTGGCTCAAACCAATGGCGTCGGCCGTAACCGACAGCACCGATGGATTGGCCACGCAGACCACGGGCAAATTGCGCTCCACACAGGCCAACACCGCCTCCCCCCCCAGGGCACCTTCGGGCACCACAACTGCCCCCAATTGCGCCGCATCAAGATCGCCAGGCTGTCGGGGGGCGCTCACCAGATCCGGTGCTCGGCTCAGCCCCACCAACACGCAGGCCAGGAAGGTGTAGCCGAGCTCCTCACCCGCCGCCCTTGGATCCAGCTGCGGATCCAGGGGCAAAGGGTCCAAAGCGGGCGCATGGGCACAGGGAATCTGCAGGTGCTGCACCAGCAGGTGGCTGATCACCGCTTCAGCACCGGCCAGAGCATCCACGCCACTGCCCTGGCGATAAGCCGCCAACTCCTCACTCTTCGAATCCTCCGGAAAGCGGGCCACCACCGAAATCGCCGTCGCCCCGGCTTGCTTCAAGCGTTCACCAGCCCGCAACAAGGCATCAGGACACCCCAATCGCCCCCAGCTGGCGCCACTGGCACCGCACTCAAGCGTCACCTCAAGGGGCGCATCCGTTGTAATGACCGGGCCGATCTCTAAACCCAGGCTGGCGCGACAGCCCTCAGCCACCTGAATCTGGCGCTGGGCCAGCTCGGGCTCGATGCCGGCATCCAGCAGCAAGCCGATCCGTTGCCTTCGCACCGGCCGCAGGGCCCAATCACCCACGGCAAACCGATCGAGGCCATAGCCCTCCACATAGAGCACGCGGGAATCGCTCCAATACAGCGAAGCCCCGTTCATCACATTGGGATGGGTGATCAGGCAGCCGCTCGCTGCAGCCAGCAACCGTGCAGACGGCAGGGCGTCACCGGCGTAGCCACCGATGTCACAACCGATGCCTGTCGGCACCAGCATCAGCGTTGGCATCGGTGCCGAGCTCACGCGCTGATCACTGCCTCCAATTGAAGGGTTCGAGCACCATCGGCGCTGGAGTGGACTGCGGTAAGAGCCCAACGCAGCACATGACCCTCCTGAGCCAACTGCTGACGGATCCAGCTGCGCAGCTCAACCAATGGCACATCAGCGGGCCAAGGAAACTGGCGTTGCAGGCTAGTGAGCCTCACTTCTGGTATTGACCGAACTGGGCTTCGTAGAGCGCATCCTCTTGCGCCGCCTTGAGGGTGAGATCGGCCCGCGGGAAAGCCACACACAGCAGGCTGTAGCCCTGCTGCTGAAGCTCACCCTTCACGCCCATTGCATCGGGCTGTTCAACACTGCCCTCGCTGATCACCGCAGCACAAGTGGTGCATACCCCGGAGCAGCAGGAGCTGGGAAGGGTAATGCCAGCGGCCTCAGCAGCATTCAGCACCGTCTGGTCAGCGCGGCAGGGAAAGCTGTGGGTTTCGCCTTCGAACTCGGCACGGACGGTGTAGGTGGCCACGTCGGACATGCCGGGCTCAACAAGGAAGATGCCGCATTCTCTCAGGCAATGGGCTCCTCCAGCGAGTCCCAATGGCGGGGGTGGGGCGCCAGAAATTCCGGCGAACCACCCTGCATTGGTGCTGTCAGCACGAAATCAAAACTGATGGAACAGCGCAGCTCGTCTGGGGCGTCATTGGGCAGAACGCTGTGGTGCAGGCTCGACGGAAACAGCAGCAGCAAACCCTGGCGTGGGGCCAGATCCCAGTGGGACTGATTGAACGGGTGGCCTTCAGCAATTGGGCCGCCATAACCAACGGCCAAACCCGCCACCAACTCATTGGGTTGATGGGAGGTATGCAGCCGCAACACGCCTTCTTCTCCCGAGCCGTTACCGGTGAGGTAGAGAACAGCGCTGAGATGGGCATTGGGGTGATGGTGGCGGCCAACCGCTTGATCCCAATCACTGATCACCGGCCAGCAACGCTGCAGATGCAGGGCCACTTGGCTTCGCTCAAACCCAAGCGAATCGAGATAATTCCAGGCCTGCTCAACCACCAGCTGAGCCAAGGCCTGAAAGGGCTGCTGTTGATGCAGCTGCCACACCTCATGCAGGTCGCCCGTCCAGGCGCAGCCTTCACTGGGGTTGCCATCGGCCTCGCCGCGAAGCTCCAGCAGAGCCTGAATGCAGGTCGCCTGCTGCAGAGGGTCGAGAGGAAGTTGCGTTGTTGCCACGACGGTGGGGAAGAGCTGATGAAGCTGAAGCACGCCCACTTCTCAAACCGCTCAGCTTCATCGTTAACACGGCACAAAAAAACCGGCCCCGAAGGACCGGCGTTGGCTGAATCAATCGAGCGAAAAGATCAGCCGAAATGGTTAGCCAACAGCGGCAGCACCACCTGCAACTTCCAGGATCTCCTGAGTAATCGCAGCCTGACGGGCCTTGTTGTAGTCAAGGGTGAGGGTCTTGGCCAACTCCTTGGCGTTATCGCTGGCGTTGTTCATGGCCGTCATCCGGCTGGCCAGCTCGGAGGCTGCCGATTCCTGAAGGGAACGCAGCATCTGGTTCTGCAGATACAGCGGAAGCAGTGCATTCAGCAACTGTTCAGGGGTCTGCTCAAACACGATGTCCGAAGGAATCTTCGGCTCAGTGTTGGCAGGGCCTGCACCAGGCTCCACCGTCAGAAGGCCATCTTTGGTGGTGAGACGGAAGATCTCATCATCAGGATCAGCGATGTCCTGAGGATCCAAGGGCAGCAGGGTCTGAACCACGGGCTTGCAGCTCACCAGATTGATGAACTTGGTGAAGATCAGCTCAACGCGGTCAGTGCTTTCGGCCAGGAATTCAGCCAGCAGATCTGTGGAGATCGTATTGGCCTCATCGGCGGTGGGCACCTGTTCGAGACCGGAGAAGGTGGCCTGGATTGGGTAGTCGCGACGGGTGAAGTAGCCGATGGCTTTGGTACCGATCAGCAGCAGCTTCACATCGAAGCCCTTGCCCTTCAGCTCAGCAAAACGCTGTTCAGTGCGCTTGATGATGTTGGCGTTGTAGCCACCACACAGGCCTCGATCACCGGTAACCGCTACCAGGGTGATGGTCTCCACATTGCGCTGCTGCATCAGGGGAGAAGCAGCATCTTCGAAGCCCATGCGGGACTGGAGGTTTTCCAGAATCCGGGCCAGCCGATCCGCGAAGGGACGACTGCGGAGCACTTGCTCCTGGGCGCGGCGCACCTTGGCCGCAGCCACGAGGCGCATGGCCTCGGTGATCTTGCGGGTGTTTTTGACCGACTTAATTCGGTCTCGGATTTCCTTGAGATTCGCCATTTCGGCAGCTCCTTCAGGCCGCGGAAGCGACCATGGTGGACACGACTTCGGTGATGGCGTCCTTGAGGATCGCCTCAGCCTCAGGACTCATCACTTTCTTTTCCTGAATTTCGGTGATGAACTCCGCCTTATTGGACTTGAGGTACTCACGCAATTCACGGGAGAAGTCGACAACCTTTTCGACGGGGACGTCGTCGATAAGGCCCTTCACACCTGCGTAAACAATGGCGACCTGTTCAGCAAGGATCAGGGGGCTGAACTGAGGCTGCTTGAGCAGCTCACGCAGGCGCTTGCCGCGCTCCAGCTGCTGCTGGGTGGAAGCATCCAGGTCAGAAGCGAACTGGGAGAAGGCGGCCAGTTCGTCAAACTGGGCCAGCTCCAGTTTCAAGGTACCGGCAATCTTCTTGATGGCCTTGGTCTGGGCAGCACCACCCACCCGGCTCACAGAGATGCCCACGTTGATCGCAGGACGCAGACCTGAGTTGAACAGGTCGGAGCTGAGGAAGATCTGACCATCCGTGATCGAAATCACGTTGGTGGGGATGTAAGCCGAAACGTCTCCGGCCTGAGTCTCGATGATCGGCAGGGCGGTCATGGAACCCTTACCCATGGCGTCAGACAACTTGGCTGCACGCTCAAGCAGACGGCTGTGGCAATAGAAGACGTCTCCGGGATAGGCCTCACGACCGGGCGGACGACGCAGCAGAAGCGACATCTGGCGGTAAGCAGCAGCCTGCTTGGAAAGATCGTCGTAGATCACCAGGGTGGCTTTGCCCTTGTACATGAAGTACTCGGCGATAGTGGCGCCGGTGTAGGGAGCCAGGTACTGCAGCGCAGCGGGCTCGGAGGCGTTGGCCGCCACGATCACGGTGTAATCGAGGGCACCGCGCTCACGCAGCACTTCAACGACGTTGGCCACGGAAGCAGCCTTCTGACCAACAGCGACGTAGACGCAAATCATGTCCTGATCCGCCTGGTTCAGGATCGTGTCGATCGCGATGGCGGTCTTGCCGGTCTGGCGGTCACCAATGATCAGTTCGCGCTGGCCACGGCCAACGGGGATCATCGCGTCGATGGCGGTGATGCCGGTCTGCATCGGCTCGTGCACCGACTTGCGCTGAATGATGCCGGGCGCCATGGATTCGATGAGGCGCGTCTCGCTGGTGGCGATTTCGCCCTTGCCATCGATGGCGCGGCCCAGGGAGTTCACCACGCGGCCCAGCATGGCTTCACCCACGGGCACAGCGGCGATCTTGCCGGTGGCCTTCACCGTGCTGCCTTCCTGAATGCCGTAACCCTCACCCATCAGCACTGCGCCGACGTTGTCGTCTTCGAGGTTCAGGGCGATGCCTTCAGTGCCGTCCTCAAATTCAATAAGTTCGCCGGCCATGGCTTGCTGCAGGCCGTAAACACGGGCGATGCCATCGCCCACGGTCAGAACGGTGCCGACATTGCTGACGGAAACCGACTTGTCGTAGTCCTCAATCTGCTTTTTGAGGATGGCGCTGATCTCGTCGGGACGGATGGAAACCATGGCGTGTGATCCCTGCTGGGAGTTGGGGAGGAAGGAGCGGTGGAGGAAAGAGTGAGGTCAGCTCGCCTTGGCGAGTGCCAGACCGAGGCGACGAACCTGGCCAGACAGGCTGGCGTCGATCACCTGAGATCCGAGACTCACGACGAAACCGCCGATTAGGGACGGATCCACACTGAGGTCGATGTCGACCTTGTTGGTGCCGGCCATGGCCTGCACCTTTTTGGACAGTGCCGCCTGTTGATCCTCATTGAGGCTTTGAGCAGAACGGACCTGGGCCAGCGTGATGCCCTGCTGTTCCCGATAAAGCTCGAGATAGCGAAGCATCACCGCATCAAAAGCGATGAGTCGTTGACGGTCAGCCAACACCTTCAGCAAATTGAAAACTGAAGGAGTGACATCCTCACCAACCAACGCCTTGAGGGCTTTCTTCTTGGCATCCGGCTCAAGAACCGGGGACACCATGGCGTCGCGGAAATCTTCCGAGTCGTTCCAGATCGCAAGCAATTGCTTGCATTGATCGGCAACGGTTTCAGACTCGCCGCGGGCTTCGGTGACCTGAAGCAACGCTTCGGCGTAGGGGGTAGCCAGAGAATTGAGGAGAGGCATCAGGCGTTCTCCAGATTTTTGATGGTGGAATCGATCAACTTGGCCTGAGCACTAGCGTCGAGACGAGACGGAAGTTCGGCAAGAACATTGTCGATTGCCGCCAGGGCGGCCTCACGTCGCAGGCTGTCCTTGATCCGAGCAGCATCGGCTTCGGCATCGGCATCGGCACCGGCCTTGATCGCAGCCATCACGGAGATGGTGCGCTTTTCGCCTTCAGCCCGGATGCCTGCGGCACGGGCCTGGCCATCAGCACGAATCTTCTCGGCTTTCTGCTGGGCAGCAGCCAACTCGGACTGGGCCTGGCTCAGATTTTCGGTGGCGGTCTTCAAGCGGGAGTCTGCGTCCTGTAATTCCTGAAGGATGGCGGCGCGGCGGCGTTCCAGGATTCCTCCAAGGAAACCGCGCAGGAACCAAAACAGGAGCCCGATAACGATGACCAGGTTGACCAGATTGGTCTCGAGCGGATTGAGATTAAGGGTCATCACGCTGCCAGCAAACGGTTGATGATCGTGGTGCTCAGCTGATCCACCTGACCCTTGAGCTGGGTGCGGGCGGACTCACGCTCGGCCTCGATGGCACGACGGCTTTCCTCTTTGGTGCGGTTGGCTTCAGCTTCCGCCTGGGCCAGCGCTTCGCGGTAAAGCCGATCAACTTCTTGTTCCGCCTCAACGATTACTGCCTGAGCGGCCTGGCGGGCACCTTTCAGCTGTTCAGCCAGATCAGCTTCCAGGCGTTCAACCTGGGCAAGCTTCTGCTTGGCATCAGCACGACTGGTGGAGATATAGCCCTCACGATCTTCCACGACCTTGCCGACCGGACGGAAGAAGAGGACATTGAGCAGGAAGGTGAGGAGAACCACCTGAACCGCCATCAGCGGAAGGGTGGCATCGAGGTCAAAAAGACCTCCCTCCGGAACACCTGCTTCAGCGAGCAGAAGCCAGGTCATGGAAAGGTGCGCTGGGAAGGAATCGAAACAAGAAGTTCAGAAGGGGGATCAACGACCCCCCTGGACTGATCAGCCGGCGAAGGGGTTGGCGAACAGAAGCACCAGAGCCACCACCAGGCCGTAGATGGTCAGCGATTCCATGAACGCCAGGGACAGCAGCAGGGTGCCGCGGATCTTGCCTTCGGCTTCGGGCTGACGGGCGATGCCCTCAACAGCGCCGCCAGACGCGGTGCCCTGACCGATACCAGGGCCGATGGCGGCGAGGCCGACTGCCAGGCCAGCAGCCACAACGGAAGCGGCGGAGGTGATGGAATCCATGTTGGGTGGTGTAAGGGGAAGCGCTGGGGAGCGCTGTACGGAATGGACTTGGGGATCGGTTCCCCCCGCGCAGGGACATTCCCGAAGGAACGGGCCCGGGTGCAATGCCGGACCTGCGCGCGGATGTGTTTAGCAGATCGCCGTTCTCAGGCGATAGAGGGGATCGGGTTTTAGTGGGCCTCGTGGAGGCCTTCACCGATGTAGAAGGACGCCAGGGTCGCGAAGATCAGAGCCTGAATGGCACTGGTGAACAGACCCAGAAGCATCACAGGAAGGGGCACGATCAGCGGAACCAGGTACACCAGCACCCCCACAGCCAATTCGTCGGCAAGGATGTTTCCGAACAGACGGAAGGAGAGGGAGAGAGGCTTGGTGAATTCCTCGATGATCTTGAACGGGAGCATGATCGGGGTTGGCTCCACGTACAGCTCGAAGAAGCGCAAACCCTTACGGCTCAGGCCGGCATAGAAGTACGCCAGGGACACCAGCAGAGCCATCGCCACGGTGGTGTTGATGTCTGCGGTGGGAGCGCCGAGCTCACCCTCAGGGAGTTCGAAGATCTTCCAGGGGATCAGAGCTCCGCCCCAATTGCTCACGAAAATGAACAGGAACAATGTGCCGATGAACGGCAGCCAGTCGCGGTAGTACTTCTCGCCGATGTTGTCGCGGGCGATGTCGCGGATGAAGTTCCAAAGGAATTCGAGCAGATTCTGCAGACCGATCGGGTCACGCTTCATCCCGCGGGTGCCAACAAGCACCACAGCAAGGAGGATGCCGATCAGGATCCAGGAGCTCAGGAACACCTGGCCGTGCAGATACAGATCGCCGATCTGCCAGTACAGGTGATGACCCACTTCCAGTTCAGCGAACGGGAGTGGTAAGGGCAACAAAGCCATGGGTGCAGAGAAAAGTGCTCAGACTCAGCGGTCGTCAAAGACGTGCTGAAGAATCAGGGCGGGCTTGTAGAGAAGGAATCCCAGGAAGGCCGGCAGCAGATCGAGCTGAGGCAGCTTGGCCGAACCAACCACAAGCAGGGTTGGAACGATGAGCTGAAAACGCCCCAGTCCACGGGACTGGTCACTGAGCCGGGCCACACTGCGAGCCAGCAAGCGCACGTACAGAAGTCCGGCGCAGGAGCCCACAAAAACACTGCCGGCCACCGAAAGATTCATGGTGAGAGCCACGATCGGAACCGTGACGAGTGACACCAGAACGGTGGCCAACAGCAGGCGACGTTGAAGACGATAAAAATCTTCCAAGCGCTGCCTGAAATGGCGCGCGGAATCTATCACGCGTTCGCTGCTGTTATTCCTGCAACAGAAGCAGCTGGCGGTTCACAAGATCGCGGATCTGATCAGGAGACGCAAGGGTCCCCAGCGTCTGTTGCGGCTGCTCGGCGACAGTCCGCAGCAAGGAGCGGTCGGCATCACTGAGCTGAATGGGCTCCATGTTGCGACCAAGAATTGGATCGGGTTCCCCCCAGAGGCAGGGCTGCACCAAACCCCTGGCCCGACCAAGGGCCTCATCACTCCAGCGAGGTCGTTCCACCGGTGCCGCGGAGAGAAAGAACTCGAAGTGGCTGATGTCGGGATCCAGCTGCTCCACAAGCTCCCACTGCTGAAGCGGTGGCAAGGCCTGGGCTCGTTCCAGCAGCTCTCCGTGCAGAAGGCGTGCTGGATCCCAGACCTCCGGATTGGAGAAGCCGGCGAAATGCAGACCCGCCGTTTCGATGAACGCGAAGAGGCGCACGAGGTTGTAACTGGTTTCCTGTGGGTGCAGGTACATGTCCGCGAAATTCGCGTCAGGTGCGCAATCCACAGCCCAGCGTTCACGGTGATGACGGGCAAGGCGGTTGCCCTCGGGCAGGCTCTCGAAGAGTTCCCGCCCTAGACGCAGGCCTTCCGACCCTGTGCCGGCATTCAAAATGCTCAGCGCTTTCTGGGTCCGATGGATCTCCCAGCGACCGGCATCGGCATAAAGAAAGAGATGCAGCAGACCCGAAGGAACCAGGCGATCCGCTAGGGAGCGCAGCCCCGCTTCCGGCTGATCCAGGTGATGCAACACCCCAACCGAATTGATGTAGTCGAAAGAGCCTTCGTCGCTGAGATCAAGAAGACTGCGCTGCTCCTGACGCAGGGAGGCCACTTGTTCAGCCGCCCCGGAGCGCTGGCAGCGTTCCCGCGCCACCGCCAGAGCCCCATCACTAATGTCTACCCCGAGCACATCAGCGCCCGGGTTGAGATGGCAGAGGTAATCGGTGCTCACCCCGGTTCCGCAGCCGGCATCGAGGATCCGCGGCGCCTCCATCTTTGCAGGGATTGATCCGAGCACGGCGGCCAGAACGCTGCGGTGACACCAACGCCAGTTGTATCCCGGGGGCGGTCCGTCCTGCAGTGGATCCCCCGGGAAGGGGAAGCGGTCATAAAACGCACTAACCACAGGAGTCGCAGCATCACTGGGCTTGGGGTGGGTCATGCAGCACAGATTTCGCGCCTGCGAGCTTTTCACGTCAGACCCGTGGATCCCCTGCAGCACCGCAAGGCCTGCAAACATTTGTTCATGGGGCCACGGAGGGCCATCCCAACAGCCGTAACGTGGCGCGATCCGGCTTGCTTTCGTCGATGACAGTGACCGCCAGCAGCGGCAGCCCGCGCGTGTCTCCCCAACTGTTCGACACGCTGCCGCTCTCCAGCGTCCGTCAGGCAGAGCAGCAGGACCGTTTCCCTGACAACGGGGAACTAGACAGTCTTGTGACCTTCTTCCGAACCGGTCAGGACCGGATCGAAGCGTCCCGGATCATTGCGGCCAACGCCGAGGCCATCGTGGCCCGCGCCGCCAACAGAATTTTTGTGGGAGGAACGCCCCTATCCTTCCTTGAATCACCTCTAACAACGGGCGAAACCGGCCGTTCAACCGTTCAGGGAGGCACTCCGCTGGCAGCAGACCAAGCCGCGTTTGAGCAGTCGGTGCGCACGTTCACTGGCGATAGCGGCACCAAGAAAAGAGGCAACTTCCTGACCCGTCTTCTCGAAGGGGCCGGTGGGGATGCTGATATTCGTGTGGTGCTTCCCACAGGCTTCAACGCCATCAGCGTGGCCAAATACGGCCCGGCCTTCATGCGCAAGTCAGTGCGCGACATGGGTTGGTTCCTGCGCTACGTGGGATACGCACTGGTGGCCGGAGACCCAAGCATCCTTGCGGTCAACACCCGCGGCCTGCGCGACATCCTTCTTGAGAACTGCTCCCTGGCCGCCACCAATGTGGCTCTTCAGGAAATGCGTGCCGCCTCAGCGGAACTGCTGCGGGATCGTCCTGAAGCCCGTCAGATGACCATCGACTGCTTCAACGTGCTGTTGCAGGAGCTGGCCATCCCCACCCCCAGCACCAAGCAACGCCAGGGAAGTGCGGTGCAACAGGGCCTGCAGCTGCCCGCGATCTATGCCCTGGCCTCCGAGGGACGTCAGCTGTTTGAAATGCGGCCGGGTCTGTCGGGTGCCGAGAAGGCAGAAATAATCCGTGCCGCCTACCGCCAGGTTTTTGAGCGAGACATCGCCAAGGGCTACTCCCAGACCCCCTGTGCAGACAAAGCCAGCGCCGTCGCCCAAGGCCAGATCTCAATGCGCGAATTCGTTCGTGCCCTCGGCCGCAGCAAGGAATATCGCCAGCAGTTCCACGACGGTTTCGTCAACAGCCGCGTGGTGGAACTGGCTTACCGCCACTTCCTCGGCCGGGGCATCAGCTCCCTCGAGGAATTCCGCAAGTCATTCGCGATCCTCAGCGACCAGGGCCTCAATGGCCTGGTTGATGTGCTGGTGAACTCTTCCGAATACGCCCAGGCCTTCGGAGAGGAAACCGTTCCCTACCTCCGGGATCTCGGCACGGAAGCTCAGGAAAGTGCCGGCTGGGGCTCCAACCGCAAGCTCTTCAACTTCAGCGCCCCGTTCGATGGCGCACCGCAGTACGTCACCCTTTACGCCTCCTACCGCCAGCCCTTTGCCGACCAGCACGTCTACGGCGGTGGCAATGATCCGGTGGCGAACAAATTCGGCGCCATCTTCCCGAGCGGAACCGCCTCGGTGGCCACACGGCCAGCGCCTTACGGCTACGACAGCCGCCGGCTGCTGGTGAGCAACGGTCTAAACAGCCCCGGGCAACTGGACAGCGCCAGCTTCCGCAAGAGCCGCCCCCGCAAGGGTGGTCCACGTGTGATGCGACTTCAGCAGATCGCCACGGGTGGCACTGTGAATCCAGGGCGAGGTGGTCAGCCCAGCGTCCGTACGACTGAGGCCAGCACCCAAGCCGTAATTAAGGCTGTTTACGTGCAAGTGCTCGGCAACGGCGGCTATGCGGGAGAGCGGATGAGCTCTGATGAAGCCCGCCTCGAAAACGGAGACATCTCACTCAAGGATTTTGTTCGGGCAGTCGCCAAATCCGATGCTTTTCGACGCCGCTACTGGAGTGGTCTTTACATCGTGAAGGCGATCGAAGTCATGCACCGCCGTCTGCTGGGACGCCCCACCTTCGGCCGCTGGGAAATCGATGCCCTGTTCGACACCGCTGCCCGCCACGGCTTCTACGGAGTGGTTGACGCTCTGATCGACAGCAAGGACTACAGCGAAGCTTTTGGGGCCGACACAGTCCCCTACGAACGTTTCATCACACCCGGTGATGTGACTGCACGCCGCACTCCAGGCTGGTCACGTGCTCTCAATCTTGAGGCTCCCGCTGACCTCACCCTCAGCAGCCGTCCTGAAACACAACAGCGGTCCGAAGCATTCCGCAGCAGTGGCGATGTAACGCCACGCAACCTGCCGGACACTCAAAAGACAGCCACCCAAGATTTCACGACAACGACGAGCGGAAACGCCGCTGCGCCCAGTTGGCTGTCGGTAGTGCGTCAACAACGTCTTGCGTCCAACAGGACTGGCTTCCCGATGCGGCGAGCAAGCAACTCAACGCCAACCAGCATTGGTGGCCGGTCATGGAGCGTTGAGCTGATTTCTTCTAATGCTCGGAGCGGGCAAGCACTCCCACGCATGGGGATGGCTCTTGTCACAGAAGGCGCTGAAGGATTCCGCTTGCGGGGTGGACTTCCCGCGACGCTGGAGCTGAAACAGCCGTGCAGCGAAGATGAACTCCAGACTGCTGTAAATGCAACCTACAAGCAGCTTCTCAACCGTGTCCCCACAGGGAATGAGCGTCTCATCAGCGCGGAATCACGGCTGCGCAATCAGGACATTGACCTGACCGAGTTCATTGCTGAGGTAGCGATGAGCGAAGCGTTCCAGAAGCGCATCGCCACGATGGCACCCCTTCGGGCCGCGTCTGCGGCAGGTTTGGCTCTGCTGGGACGGGCCACCACCCCAGCAGAAACCAGCCGCTTCCTGATCACCCGCGCTCAAGCGGGTCATGGGGCTGCCGTGACTGAACTACTGGCGGAACGTATCAGCACGACGGTGCCCCGCATCGACGGCATGGCGACCGCATCAGGGGTCAACCAAGCCACCATCCAGCGCACGGCCTCGCTCTATCGCGGCAATGCCGGCCTGAATCCCCCCACGGGCGACGCGATCTGATCCTCAGGTCTCCATTTCGCTGACAAACAGCCTCCACAAATTACGTTTGTTTTTGTGATCCGATCCCGGTGAAGTAAGGCTTCATCGGGATCATTTTTGTGTGTTGCAAGCACTCAGGGGCGATCTCGCAGATCGCAATGATGCCAAGGCTTCTCCGCAAAACAGACGCGCCGTGAAGAACTGTTACCCAGCCAAATTTCCCTGGCCATCGCCAGCGCAGAATGCATCAGCCGAATCCAAGGGAGCGAGCTCACCCCGGTCAGTGTTGACCGATGTGAACAAGTCTCACTCCCAACGCTTCGACCCCCTGTCCCAGCCTTATAGTCTGGGACGCGATCCCTCGGGATCACCCCTTATTCACCGGATACCGGTCTCCTACGGGCGGCCGCTTGTTTCGAGGCAGAACTGCATGAGCATCGTCTCCAACTCGATCATCAACGCGGACGCCGAAGCCCGCTACCTCAGCCCTGGCGAACTCGACCAGATCAAAGCCTTCGTCACCGGCGGTCAACGCCGTCTGCGCGTGGCCCAGGTCCTGTGCGAGAGCCGCGAGCGCATCGTCAAGCAGGCTGGTGGTCAGCTGTTCCAGAAGCGTCCCGACGTCATCTCCCCCGGCGGCAATGCCTACGGCGAAGAGATGACTGCCACATGTCTGCGCGACATGGATTATTACCTCCGCCTCGTCACCTACGGCATCGTTGCCGGTGACGTCACTCCGATCGAAGAGATCGGCGTGATTGGCGCGAAAGAGCTCTACCGCTCCCTGGGCACTCCCCTCGAAGCATTGGCTGAATCCGTGCGCGAAATGAAGATCGTCGCCATGGGCCTCCTCACCGGAGCCGATGCAGAGGAAGCCGGCACTTACTTCGACTACGTGGTTGGCGCCCTCGCCTGAACCGCACGCTGATTTTCTCCCTCGCCTCCTCACGGATCCATGCAAGACGCCATCACCAACGTCATCAACAAGTCGGACGTCCAGGGCCTCTACCTGGACACGGCTTCGATGGGCAGCCTCGAGTCGTATTTCGCCAGCGGTGAACTGCGCGTCCGCGCTGCTGCCACCATCAGCGCCAATGCTTCGGCGATCATCCGCGATGCCGTAGCCAAGGCCCTGCTCTACTCGGACATCACCCGTCCCGGCGGCAACATGTACACCACCCGCCGCTACGCAGCCTGCATCCGCGACCTGGATTACTACCTGCGTTATTCCACCTACGCCATGCTCGCTGGCGACACCTCAATCCTTGATGAGCGAGTTCTGAACGGCCTCAAGGAGACCTACAACTCCCTGGGTGTGCCAATCGGCGCCACCGTTCAGGCCATCCAGGCAATGAAGGAAGTCACCGCCGGACTGGTCGGTCCTGATGCAGGTAAGGAAATGGGTGTCTACTTCGACTACATCTGCTCCGGTCTCGGCAACTGAGCCCCATGCGGTTGTTCAAAGTCACCGCCTGCATTCCCAGCCCTGAAAAGGTTCGGACGCAGCGCGAATTGCAGAACACCTTCTTCACCAAGTGGGTCCCCTACGACAGCTGGTTCGCTGAACAGCAGCGCATCCAAAAACAGGGTGGCCGTATCATCAAGGTGGAGCTCTGCACCGGGGGTCAGCAGGTCAACGTCGGCAACTGAACTCCGCTCCAAAGCAAGTTTCTAGCCCGGTTCAACACCGGGCTTTCTTGTTGGCCATCAACCTTTGAGGGTCTGCGCCACCAAAGCATCGAAATCCGGAAGAACAGCGGCATCTCCCTCCCCCAACCAAAGCACGTACTCGTGGTTGCCGGCCGGTCCAGTGATCGGCGAAGCCACCAAGCCCTGGGGCTGCCAACCCGATTCTGCTGCCGCTGCAATCACAGATTGAATGGCATCCCGATGGGCCGCGGGGTCACGCACCACGCCGCCCTTGCCAACGCGGCTCTTGCCCACCTCAAACTGCGGCTTCACCAGCACCAGCGCGTCGGTGTCGGGACCCCGCAACAACCGGCGCAACGCCGGAAGAATCAGCCGCAGGGAAATGAACGACACATCGGTGACCGCCAAACTGGGCCAGGGATCGTCAGCCCCATAGAGATCATCGGGCTGCAGATGGCGCAAGTTGGTGCGTTCCCGCAGCACCACCCGTTCGTCGGTACGCAAGCTCCAGGCCGTCTGGCCGTAACCCACATCAACGCCATAAACACGAGTAGCACCATGCTGCAACAGGCAATCGGTGAATCCCCCTGTAGAGATGCCGCCGTCCAGGCAGACGCGCCCCTCCACCGGCACAGCGAAAGCCTTCAAGCCCGCCAGAAGTTTTTCGCCCCCTCGAGAGACAAAGCGGGGGGGCTGCTCCACCCGCAGTTCTCGCTCCGGCGTCACCTCCGTTCCGGGCTTGTCCAACAGGGTGCCGGAGCCATCCCGCACCTTTCCAGCACGAATCAATTGCTGCGCCTGTTGGCGTGAGCTGACCAATCCACGGGTCAGGAGTTCCAGATCAAGACGCTGTTTGGACGCCATTGCGACATAAAAGCAGACCGATCCCGAAGAAAACCGGCGATCCAGCTGCTGGAACGTGTTCTGCCTGGAGGATTTCCCAATTCGCGTCGAGGGACGTGTCCAACCACCACTCCCAACCCGCCAAGGTGGTGCCGCTGTTGCAGCCGGGCAGCTTTGTGCGACTCGACAACCAGCCCTGCGACCTGCCGCCCTTCCAGGTGCTTCACTGCCGCGGCGGACGCTGCTGGGTGCGCCAGCAATCCTGGGGATCCCACGTGCAATGGGAAGTCGAGCATGAGCGGTTGAACGTTGCATAAGCGAAACCGCTGCTCACCAAGTCCTGCAAAGACTCCCAGCCAACAATTCTGTTCAATCAGTGCCTTGGCAAAGCAACCATTTCACGGCTCAATGGAGCATTGATGCTGTTTGAGCAAACGTTTGAGTCACGCGACAGCCCTACAAAGAGCTTCGAGACGACGGGGTAAGCAAGAGACTCAAACGTCGGCTCTGGTTCAGCGGCTGCTTCCCTTGCCGTGGCAGCTCTGGCCGGCAGAAGCTCGCCTGCTGATGGGGCTGGCGGGATTCTGGAGTGTGGCAGGGCTGGTGGTGTTGGCGTCCGCCAGTTGGTGGGTGGCCCTACGGGAAATGGGCGATGGCGGTTTTTATTTGAAACGGCAGGCGATCTGGCTCTTGGCCAGCTGGAGTTTGCTGGGCATCACGATCTCCACCAACCTGCGGCGATGGCTGCGCTGGTCAGGCCCGGGGCTGTGGATGGGCTGCCTGCTGATCGCCGCCACCCTTGTGATGGGCACCACGGTGAACGGCGCCAGCCGCTGGCTTGTGCTGGGCCCGCTGCAGATGCAGCCCTCGGAGCTGGTGAAACCCTTCGTGGTGCTGCAGGCCTCCAACCTGTTCGCCCCCTGGAACCGCATGAGCCTCGACCAGAAGCTTCTCTGGCTGGGGAGCTTCGGCGGGCTCCTGCTGCTGATCCTCAAGCAACCCAACCTCTCCACAGCGGCCCTGATGGGACTCACCCTCTGGATGGTGGCCCTGGCGGCTGGGCTGCGCTGGCGCAGCCTGTTGGGCACCGCCCTGGCGGGATCGCTGATGGGCACTGCAAGCATTCTGATCAATGAATACCAGCGGATCCGGGTGGTGTCGTTTCTGGATCCCTGGAACGACCCGATGGGAGATGGCTATCAGCTGGTGCAGAGCCTGCTGGCGATCGGATCAGGCGGTTGGATGGGGCAGGGCTATGGCCTCTCCACCCAGAAGCTCCAATATCTGCCCATCCAAAGCACCGACTTCATCTACGCGGTGTTCGCCGAGGAATTTGGATTCGTGGGTTCAGTGCTGCTGCTGCTGTTCCTGATGCTGGTGGCCTGGGTGGGGCTGCGGGTGGCCCTGCGCTGCCGAAGCAACCAGGCCCGGCTCGTGGCCATCGGCTGCACCACGATCCTGGTGGGCCAATCGATCCTGAACATCGCAGTGGCCTCTGGGGCGATGCCCACCACCGGTCTGCCACTGCCCTTGATCAGCTACGGCGGCAACTCGCTTATGTCGAGCCTGGTGATCCTGGGCCTGCTGATCCGCTGTTCACTGGAATCCACCGGCTTGATCGGGGGACGACGATCCAAGGGGCGCCAACGGTCGTTGCTTCAACGCTGAGCCTGGTCTGGTGAGCAGCTTGCCTGGATAGGCTTTCCACACTCAAGGGCACCTGTGGACCTGCTGCTGCTCTCCGATTTGGCCCAGAGCGGCGAACAGCTGCTTCAGCGCGCCCTGGCGGATCCAGGTCCACTGACGCTGGCACTTGTGTTTGGTGGCGGCGCCCTTACCAGTCTTGGGCCGTGTTCCCTGTCATTACTGCCGGTAACGCTGGCCTACCTGGCGGGCTTTGACGATGGCCAACCGGCCTGGCAGCGCAGCCTCGCCTTCTGCGGCGGCATCGTCGGCGCCCTAGTGGTGCTGGGAAGCATCAGCGGACTGCTGGGCCGGATCTACGGCCAGGTGCCGGCACTGATCCCCACCTTGGTGGCGATCCTGGCGGTAGCGATGGGGCTCAACCTGCTGGGTGTGCTGCGAATTCCACTGCCCAGCGGTCCAGACCCGGAGCAATGGCGTCAGAAGGTACCGGCCCCGCTGGCGCCGGTTGCAGCAGGACTGGCCTTCGGGCTGGCTGCCTCACCCTGCACCACCCCCGTGTTGGCGGTGCTGCTGGGCTGGATTGCCCAGAGCGGACGTCCCCTAGCAGGGGTGGCCCTGCTCAGCAGCTTCGGTATCGGCCAGGTGCTGCCCCTGCTGCTGGCGGGCACCTTTGCAGCTGCCATTCCCAAGCTGCTCGCTCTGCGGGGCATCAGTCGCTGGGTGCCGCCAGCCAGTGGAGTGGTGCTGCTCATTAGCGGCCTACTCACCCTGCTGGCCCGCTGGAGCTGATGGGAATGGCACGACTGAAACGCCTGGCAGCCTGGCTCAGCGATCTGCGGCTGGCCATCGTGCTGCTGCTGCTGATTGCCCTGGCCAGTGCCGTGGGCACCGGCATCCCCCAGGGGGACCCTCCCTCCAGCTACATCGATGCCTATGCCGATACCCCCTGGCTGGGCCTGCTTAACGGCGAACAAGTGCTGCAGTTGCAGCTCGATCATGTGTATTCCAGCGGCTGGTTTCTGGCCCTGCTGGCCTGGCTAGGTCTCGCCCTCATCCTTTGCAGTTGGCGTCGTCAGTGGCCAGCACTAATAGCGGCCCGGCGCTGGATCGACTACCGCACCACACGCCAGCTGAGCAAATTGGCCATCGCCGAAAGCGAGCCCTGCGCTGACCCCAGCCAGGCTCTGACGCAGCTGGAGACGGTGCTGCGAGCCGGCGGATGGGAAGTGCAACGCAAGCCACAACGGCTGGCGGCCCGACGCGGCGCCATCGGCAGGGTGGGGCCCCTATTGGTTCACACGGGCCTGGTGCTGCTGATGCTTGGCGCGGCCTGGGGGGCATTATCGGGGAACCGCTTGGAGCGCTTCCTGGCCCCCGGCCGCAGCCTCGATCTGCTGGATCGCGATGGCACCAGTCAGCTGACGATCACCCTGAACCGCTTCGCCATTGATCGGGACCCGGCGGGCCGCACGGAACAGTTCCGCTCCGCTCTGCAGTTGCAGGGACCCAACCAAAGCTTAGATGCCGAGATCAGCGTCAATCACCCACTTCGGCACCGGGGCATCACCATTTACCAGGCCGATTGGTCACTGGCGACGATCAGCTTGCAGATCGGGCGCAGCCCCGTGCTGGAGCTGCCGCTTCAGACATATCCGGAGCTGGGTGATCAGATCTGGGGCCTGGTACTGCCCACACGCCCCGATGGAACCGAACCGGTGTTTCTGAGCCTGGAGAGCGAACAGGGACCCGCCACAGTGTTTGATGCCGACGGCCAGCAGCTCGCCCGACTGCGACCGGGTGGTCCCGCCGCTGAGGTGAAGGGCTTGCCTATGCGGGTGGATGCAGTGCTGCCGGCCAGCGGACTGCTGCTCAAACGGGATCCCGGAGTACCGCTGGTGTACCTGGGCTTCGCAGTGCTGCTGGTGGGCGGTGGGTTGAGCCTCGTGGCCACCCGGCAGCTGTGGGCCATCGCAGCCGATGGAACCCTCAGCGTGGGTGGCCTCTGCAATCGCAACCTCGCCGCCTTCGCAACTGAATTGCCTCAGTTGATGCAGCAGGTGGTCGATCAGCAGGGCTGACGGGTGCCGTGACTCACCCGCACCACGGTGTGCACATTGCCGCGGGGGTTGAAATCGGCTTCCAGCTGCATCCACACCGGATCGGTAGCCGCCACCAGATCATCAAGGATGCGATTGGTGACCTCCTCATGGGAGATCGACTGGTCGCGGTAGCTGTTCACATATAGCTTGATCGCCTTCAGCTCCACCACCCGCGGCCCGGGTTGATAGATCAGGCGCAGCACCGCGAAATCGGGATAGCCGGAAAAGGGGCATTTGCAAGTGAATTCCGGCAGCTCGATCGACACCTCGTAGGGGCGCCCAGGCCGGGGGTTGTCGAAGCAGATCAGCTCAGCTTCGGCGATGGCGCGTTCGCCATAGAGGGGGGTCTGGGTCAAAGGGCTGTAGGGGCCAGTTCTGATCAGCGACCCTAGGAAGTCAAGCTTCAACAGCGTTCTGTAACGGTAGCCACTCACGGCTCTGAGAACCGCGGCATCCTTGAAACCAGATCCGTACTCCCCCCATGAAAAAGGTCGAAGCAATCATTCGTCCTTTCAAGTTGGAAGACGTCAAGGTGGCGCTGGTTGAGGCTGGCATCATCGGCATGACCGTGAGCGAGGTGCGGGGCTTCGGCCGCCAGAAAGGGCAGGTGGAGCGCTACCGCGGCTCGGAATTCACCGTTGAATTTCTGCAGAAACTGAAGATTGAAGTGGTGGTCGAGGACGACCGGGTCGAAGAGGTGGTTAAGTCGATCGCCGATGCCGCCCGCACCGGTGAAATCGGTGACGGCAAGATCTTCATCAGCCCTGTGGAATCAGTGGTTCGCATCCGCACCGGCGACCGCGACAGCACGGCTCTCTGAGCTCAGAACGCCAGATCATTGCTCAGGATTGGCCCGGTCCCCATCGGTTCGGGGCCGATGAATGCTTTAGAGCATTTTTGAGAGCTAAACGCTGAACATCCAGGGGCGGGTACCAAGACAAGTCAGATTCCGAGAGGATCGCGACTCGTTGAGGTCCAGCGCTGAGATCAACTCGCGCGGAGGCGGCCCCATAGATTTGTTGTGTTGTTCAACCGAGCGCGCCGGTGATTGAGCGTTACACCCTTCCTGAGATGGGAGCCGTCTGGAGTGAGCAGGCGAAATTCCAGAGCTGGCTTGATGTGGAGATCGCTGCCACCGAAGCCAACTGCAGGCTCGGCCGCGTGCCCCAAGAGGCCCTCGACACCATCAAAGCCAAGGCCAGCTTCGAGGTAGAGCGCATCCTCGAAATCGAAGCCGAGGTGCGCCACGACGTGATCGCCTTCCTCACCAACGTGAATGAGCACGTTGGTAATGCCGGACGTCACATCCATGTGGGCATGACCAGCAGCGACGTGCTCGACACGGGCGTGGCCCTGCAGCTGAAACGTTCCGTGTCCCTACTGCGCACCGAACTCGATGCCCTGGCCGATGCCCTGCGCGAACTGGCCCGGGCCCATAAGGGCACCGAAATGATCGGCCGCTCCCATGCCATCCACGGCGAACCGATCACCTTCGGGTTCAAGGTGGCCGGCTGGCTCGCCGAAACCGAGCGCAACCGGCTGCGTCTGAAACGCCTCGAGCAGGATGTCGCCGTGGGCCAAATCAGCGGCGCCATGGGCACCTACGCCAACACCGATCCCCAGGTGGAGGCGATCACCTGCGAGATCCTTGGGCTCACCCCCGACACCGCCAGCACCCAGGTGATCTCCCGCGATCGCCATGCCGACTACGTGCAGACCCTCGCCCTGGTGGGCGCCTCCCTGGAGCGCTTCTCCACCGAAATTCGCAACCTCCAACGCACCGACGTGCTGGAAGTGGAGGAGAACTTCGCCAAGGGGCAGAAGGGCAGCTCCGCCATGCCCCACAAACGCAACCCGATCCGCAGCGAGCGGATCAGCGGTCTGGCACGGGTACTGCGCAGCTACACCATTGCTGCCCTTGAGAACGTGGCCCTCTGGCATGAGCGCGACATCAGCCACAGCTCCACGGAGCGAATGATGCTTCCCGATTGCTCAGTGACCCTGCATTTCATGCTGCGGGAAATGACCAGCGTGGTGAAGGGTCTTGGGATCTACCCCGAGAACATGCACCGCAACATGAATGTGTATGGCGGCGTGGTGTTCAGCCAGCGCGTGCTGCTTGCTCTTGTGGGCACTGGCATGAGCCGTGAGGAGGCATACCGGGTCGTTCAACGCAATGCCCACACCGCCTGGAACACCCCCGGCGGGGACTTCCGCGCCAACCTCGAAGCGGATGGTGATGTCACCAGCCGCCTCTCCGCGGCGGAGCTGGCGGACTGCTTCAGCACCGCACTACATCAGGAGAATCTGGGCGTGATCTGGGAGCGGCTGGGAATCTGATCCAGACACTGGGCCAGCGTCTTCTGGGGCTGGGCTGGGGAGCTGGTGATTTCCAGGATGCGACCACAGGCCTGAGGCTGCTCCAGAGCATCCAGGCAGACCTGTGCCACAAGGCGGCGAGGAATGCTGTTGCTCAGTTGTTGATCGGCGCCGGTCACCAGCACTCCCTCCGTGGTGCTGCGGCTGTCGTCTTCACTCAGCCCCCCAGGCCGGATCACGGTCCAATCAAGACCGCTGCGTTCCAGGTAGCACTCCCCCAGCCGCTTCCAAACCAAGATCAGGCCAAACAGATTGAGGGGATGCAGCCAACGGCCAGCGCAGAGGGAGCTCACCAGCACCACGCGCTTCAGCCCCAGAGAGCGGCAGGCCTGCACCTGCACCTGCACTCCCCATGCATCCACCTGCAAGGGACCGGCCAGATTGATCGAAGGGCGAGCACCCGTGGCGATCACCAAGGCCGTGCAGCCCTGCAACGCATGGAGCAACGCTTCCGCTGAGTCCAGCTCCAGGCGGCGCACCTCCAGGCGTCCCTCCTGCTCGGCCTGGGCCAGGGCAGAGGGCAACACGGAGGCGGGACGAACGATGGCTCGCACCGCTTGACCGCGCTGGAGCGCCTCCTCGACCACACGCCATCCGGTTTTGCCGGAAGCGCCTGACACCGCCAGTTGCGTCATCCCATCAGACCTGATCTGCGCACCAGTCAACAGGCCAAGGGGCAACAACAGAGCCATCAGAATCAGCACAACATCGCCAGCGGGATGAGCACGGACCAACTCCGGCAATTTTTTGCCCACATCTCCAGAGATCCTTCCCTCAGGGAGCAGCTACTTCAGGCCGTGAGCGCCGATGCTGCAGCCCTGATTGCCCAGCAGCTGGGCTACGAGGTCTCCGGAGATGAACTGCTGCGGTTCTCCGGCAAGAGCTCCTCAGGCGTAAGCGTCACCAAAATTCAGCACCCCGGTGAGTACCACTAAAACTGCTGAAGCTGTTCGTCCTGAGTCGGCGAGATGGATCAGACGTATGCGGAAGCGCAAACAAGGCTGGAATTTGGCTTCCCGCTGAGCCAGAACCGAAGGGCTCGCATTCCTTCTGATGGCACGCCTTCTTCAGCTTCTGCAGGGGTCCAGCAGCAACGCCGATCTTGCGGCATGGACAGCCGTGATCTTTGCCTCAATCACCGCACTGGTGATCTGGGGCCTTCTCAACGCCTATCCGAACTTGCTGTGAGCGCCAATATCTAACGAAATGGGTCTTGCTCGTACACGGCCAAACGAAGGGTGGGTCCCAGATAACGAATGGGATCTTCACCATCCGCCCGGAGTTCCGTTGACCATTGATAAATGCTGGCCTGAGGATTAAAGCCTCGGAAGACAACATTCACGGTTTGCCCCGGCTCAATCGCTGGATTGAATTGGATGGTCAAATCCTCTTCAGCCTCTGAGACAACAGCGGAGGCCAATCCGATTGTTCCTTTTCCGCGCAGGGAATAGTCACCGAGATAAAGACGAGGTTCCAACCGCCCCCAGTCCCACTGATCTGGATTGGGTAATTGCCGCAAAACAATCGATCCCAAAGCATTACCCGCATCCTCAGGAACCACAACCGTAATTGTGGTGCGATTGCGCAAGCCTTCGGTTGATTCGGGGCTGTGAATCATCACCCGCGTTGGGGGTCGATCAAACAACGCATGCGCAAACGATGAGGGCACCTGCAACAACACCACTGGAGCCCACAACAACATCACAATCCACTGGTGCTTCACCCGATTGTTACGACGAATCAACCAACGCTAGCGATCCCAAACAGACCAACATCTCAAGCGGAAGCATCGCGCTTGCAACTCACCCACTCTCCAGAACGAGCAGCCGGAACACAAGTCACCAGCAGCCCAACAGCAATCAACCCAACAGAGCAGCATGAGGACAACTTCTGGTTTCAAGAATCCTTGTTAGGTGGCCAGCAACTCAAGCCAGAACAATGCGATGAGCGCAGTGGCTCCCAACGCCAACGCGAACCATTGATCTTTGAGGGTGCGAACCACGTTGCATCAGCTGTTGCCCCAATAAACCGAGCTTTCAGCCAGAAGCCAACATCAGCTGATCCTCTGTCGCCCAACCGATATCACCATCAGGATGCGTCACACTCTGGAGCGCATCTGGCAGGACGCGGTTCCATGTCAGCGACAAACTGATCTCATGGCTCATAAACCCTGGTTCCAAGCCAACATCCACGCCCCCGGCACAGGCTTCGCTTTGCTGGTCATTGCGTTTTGCTTGCTGCTTCAAACCATCCCTTCAGCGATCTGCGTGTTGACCCCCAGGACTGGTTGGGATCCACCGTTGTCTCCCGAGAGGGTCAGGTACTGCAAGGGCGGCTAGGGATTTCACCAAGCGGCTGGTCAAATCAAGGCGGACTTGGAGATCAATTGTCCTGAAATCTTTGAAGGAGCCTTCCAGCCCCCACGAGTCATTTGGGTGATGGGACTGAAGCAGCTCCAATGACCGGGAAGACTCTCGGGAACGTCCTGCGACGCATGCCTCACTGGCAGAGGCTGATGGCCGAATACAAAGCCCAATGCGAGTGGCTGCGGCCTTACTCATTGCGAGACACCTTCGGCGTTCGAGCGCACGGAATCGTGAAGGACGACACCCTGATCACCGCGGCCATGGGCCACACCGTTGAAGTGCATCACTGCAGCTACCGGACAACAAAGTGGAGGAGCCTGCGGACTGCTTTTGCACGGGCAGGCGGCAATGAGATGGCGTCCCTCGTGAAGCATCACAGCAGATGCAACAACAGCAGCAGTTACTGCTCTTCATCTGTGAATTGTGACAAGCAACTGAAAATTGCTATCAAAAACTGTTTGCCGAAACACACTCAAGCCGTTCACTGTAGCCGCTGAGCAACAAGCAATTATCACTAAATAATTAAGTATCGGATGGAACATTGTTTTGGCAAGCGCCTTGCGCTGAGATCACAGCGTTTGCATCCATCCCCTAATGGAACTCAATTTCCTCGGCAATAAGTACACCACGAGCAACGAGCCAAAGGAGAAGACCGTTGTTCAGCTCAAGTACATGGGCAAGGCTTACCAGGCATCAATTAGCAGCACCTCACGCGCTGTGACCGCTCTTACATACCGCGGGGTGAGCTACTCAAACTAAGTCAAGTGGATGGGGCGGATGCTTCCGCTCTTAATGGCATCAACGCACATGCGGCAACAAAAAAAGGGGGTATGCCCCTCAGCCATCCCCCCTCATGAAAATGCTCGACGCATTTAAGGCACCACTGCGTCTCGTCAACCGTCGTCCATCAGATGCCGATATATAACCCCATAAACACCAATCAGGTATTAAGCCTCATTGAGCGCGATTTAGGGCCTACTGAAAATGGGCTTGGCGCGAGCACCACTGCCACGCCTTAGGAGATGAAATCCAGCGGGTTCCCTCGCTCGCGTCTCCCTCACTCTTCAGCGCATGGACGGAGACGCCTAGCGTCGCGCGATGAAGGTTACGACTCAGCCACCGTTGTGCCCTAGAACCCACAGACGGCACATTGGTTCTCTCCCTGGGCCAGGGATAGAAATTGGCTCAACTAATACCGATTCCAGCAGTAGTTGGCGCGAAAGCCGAGACGTTGCAACATTGGGGACTGAGAAAGCACCACCAAAAAAATTAGGCAACTCGACTCTGGACTCGGAAGTCTTGTTCGTCACAACCATCAGTTAATCAGCCAACAGGAGGCTGCATACTTGAAGTCCTCAAAGGTCATACAGGTAGCTGCAAACGTCGAACCTGCTTGAAGTGGGAAATCAATGGTGAGCTTTCAGCTTTAGAGCGAAAAAACCTGATGGCACAGCTCACTGCTGTTCCATGCAAACAAATAAGCTTGCATCAATCTCGACGAAGCAAACAAGGTCGACAACGATTGTTGAGTCCTTACCTGACGGGCGGGGGGCAGCGTCTCCAGCCCGTCTTCTGCATCGTCTACCAAGCCTCAATGGAGTTGTGCCGCAAGATCCGCCGCCTCGACCCGACCTAAGTCGTGAGGGGTAAAGTTCAGTCAGCGATGCCGCTGGCGACCAGCTCACAAGTGATCTCGAAACTCTCTTTTCGCATCACAAACTTACTCCAGCTCCCTTTATCCCCAAAAAGCCAAACAGCAAACATCGTCGCATTTTTGGGAGAAAAATTTTACTTCAGCCCAACCAAATTAGAAAATAATTGACGAATTTTTTCTTTATCCTAGCCCAGAGGGAAATGAGACAAAGCCAATTCACGAAGAAAGTCGTCAGAAACTTTCTCTTTAACAGCAACTGCCCATAAATCAAAAAATGGCGCGCCACGAGAAGCAGTCGCTACAGATTCAAATCCAGCCAATGTCAACTCAGCCCTGAGCACTTTCTCTGTAAAACCACATCTATGTGCCATGTATAAATTACCTTTTGCAAGGCTTTTCCTCCAGCCGTACAGGACGTCGATAGGAGCAACGTCACCGGCAGGAGAAGAATACGCCGAATCAGTTAATTTATCCTCAACTATTAATGCACTTATAGACTTGAGATCAGGGCAGGTAATAACAGCAAATCCTCCTGAACTTAAAACTCGTAGAAATTCATGCAGCGCAGGCAAAACTTCATGTGGGTACAAATGCTCGATATTATGACTAGAAAAAATCGCATCGACTTCACCATCCATGACTGAGCCCATGTCAGTCATGGTTCCAACCAAGTCAGGAGTCACAGATTTATCAATATCAAACCGAATCTCAGCCCATTCATCAGTATTAAAACCAGCAGTCGTGCTTTCTTTTGACTGTGGACCACACCCGACATGCAGGAATTTTCTCACCACTTCAGTTGCAGAAGATGCTCAATATAGCCATTGATAAACCCCCGGCGACGGAACCTAAAGATCTATAGACAGGGACTTAGGGTCTCAAACATCGATATACCGCATGGACTTGCAGACAAGAACGTTAGTGCCAAAGTCAAATAATCTGACAAATTACCATCCACAATAATCCTCAAGCCAGGTAATTGCATCGGCTTTGGAAAGCCCACGATATTCAACTGGCCAACTCGAAGTGGCTTTACAAGGACCTACAACTTCAGCTCCGTCCATCCAATAAACACCCAGAAACACCTCACCTCCATTGAAAACCCCCCTACATACCTCGGCCACCCTATTAGCATCATCTAGAACCGATTCGCATTGGTCATCCCGCCAATCATCGCCAGGCTCCCAAGCAATGGCAGGGATTGACGAAACTACCAAGGCCGAAATAACCAGCAGAAGGCGTTTCATTAGCAAAATCGTAGGTATGCCACACATTCTGGCGAGGACTTGACTTTTGTCCAACAAGGACCGCGGCTTTTATGGAGCTCTAGAAAATGCTGGTTGTAATGGCTGGATCTATTTCGAGCAGCAGCAGAAGCTCTTTCACTTCAAGCTTGACAGTGCGAACACGAACGTACAGTGCGTAGTCATCAGGATGTACAGGCAAGTGCCGACCCGCCCTCCTAGGCCGATGGCCCGGCGGTTGATATTGCGGCAAAACGCGATTGTGGCTTGGTTAGCGATGCGATTGAAAGGGCTGTGGAGGCTGCCCACGACAAAATTGTTGACTCAATACATTGAGCCAACTGCTGGTTCCGATGACAGGTTCGCAATGTGGCTGAGACGGCGACCATTCATTGGATATTCGTCCAATGAATAAACGATTGCAATAAACCCTTTTAATTTAAATAGTAAGCCTCAAATCCAAAAAGCCACGACGGGGCTTTCTTTTCAAATACATAAAATCTCACTTTAAGTAGTCATGTCATTTGCATTTATCGGAGTTGACTTCTAGTACCCCAGTCGGGCAAATAGAATTTGATAGCGATTAATGTTGAGAAGTAGATTCGGTCATTAGGGGGTTTGCCAAAAGTTGGACACTATGGAATGAAGTGACTTCGATGCAAAAGCTGGCGAAGCCACATCGATATGCCTTCACTATCTAGAAAATAGCGCAACTCTGAACGCATGACAATAGTACCAAACCGCGACTAGTTTTTAATGCTTTCCCGGTAACCTTTTAGAAAAGCCATGGCAATAAAAAAATCAATACATCAATTCGCAGTGAATTTATTTTTCCCCATTTATCACCGAACGATATTGTCTATGCAAGGCTTGCCAGGTCGCCATACCAAGCAATTCCTTCATTTAAATAATTCGAGGAGTTGTCTAAAATTGATTGTTCGACAGGGCTTGTTGAGTAAACATGAGATCCAGAATTACGGTCTAAATATCTTACAACTGCCAATGAAGAATTAGGCTTTTGGTCTACACTGAAGCAGTTAAATGCAGCGCCTTCGTAAAGCCAAGACGAAAAGGAGTCACTGGCAATAATTGCATCTCTTTCGCTTTCGTTGGCTGTGTAGAAGTGTCGGTTTTGGCTGCCCACATAAAACCGATAAACATTAGCTGTACCTATTCCCGGTGATGTATAAGACATGCCTTCATTTTTCCAATCTCCACCTTGTCCAGTGAGAATATCAATCTCACCTTGGTTAGAGGAAAATAAATGTTTTCCAGTTGTTGAATTAAACAATCTGTAGACAGAATTAGAGAGAGAGTCGATTGAGTTAACCATTGTCAAAGCACCTTCTAAGTCTAAAAAGTAACCATTTTCCACGAAGCCATTTAATGATCGATACTGCTTAGCACTCTTCTGAAGAATGGTTTGTATTTCGGCCGGCTGTAGATCAGGGTCAAGCCCCAACATAAGTGAGATAGCTCCTGTAACTACAGGGGCAGCCATACTTGCTCCCTGTTTCCATGAATAATTGCTCTGGCTATCTGTATTGAGGATTCCACCAGTTGTACCGCTAATTGAGAAATCACCGCCAGGCGCTGCAATTGAAATTTTACTTCCATAGTTCGAGTATTGAGTGATCTTTCCTGTATTTCCAACTGATGCTACTGAAATTACTCCTTCAAACAAATCACTGTAAATAGCTGGTGTTGATATCCAATTTCCATCAGAGCTTTTGTCCTCGTTTCCAGCTGCAATGACCACAGTACATCCATTATTGACAGCATTTTGCAATACTTGCCTGGCCAATGCATCTGCCTCTGGATATAGACTTTTATATTGTTCGTAAGTCATGTTCGCGGTTGCACCCAGAGACATATTAATTACGCTTGCTTTGTTATTGACGGCATAATTAACTGCTTCCCAGTACAAGCTACTACTCGTTGTTTTATTTGTGTTGAAGACATCAAGTGACATCAGATTGACGTCCCATGTAACTCCTGCGACGCCGACACTGTTGTTTCCGTCGGCACCAATAATCCCAGCCACATGAGTTCCATGCGAGTGATGGAAAACTTGATTGTTATTGGTAACAAAATTCCATCCATTTATATCATCAATATAGCCATTATTGTCGTCGTCAATTCCATTCCCCTGAATCTCGTCTTGGTTTAACCATACATTGCCACTAAGATCCGGATGAGTTGTCTGAATGCCGCCATCGATGACTGCTACCGTTACATTGGGGCTTGTTGAAGCAATCTTCCAGGCTTCAGGAGCAAAAATGTCCTCATTGTCCAATCCATCTCCTTGTCCAGTATTAAATAAATACCACTGATTTGTAAAGCTAGGGTCATTTGGAAGGACTGTATTGTCCTGGAATGTTTTTGAATCATATTTCAGGCTAAAATAACTGTTACTAGCATTACCAGATACTCTCGCATAATAATGGACATAAGCTTTGTATGAGCCAGGAGACAAATACTTGAAGAACGATTCGCTTACTGTTCCACTATTATCTGATGATTTTATTTTGCTGTATGAACCGTTGCTCTCCTTATATAGAGACAAGTCTAGGTCATCTGACAAACCCTCTAGCGTGAGATAAATTCCCATCGCCTCGGGTACGCTAAAAGAATATTCAATAAAGCCATCCGTTGCAACCGCCCCGTCGATCGTTCCAATCTCATTTGATTGAAACGCACCCAGATTGATCTGAGTAGATGAGGAGGAGGTCATTTGAAGATCTATATTTAATCTATTATATGATTGCAAATTTTGCTCCGCCACAAAAGCTACCAAAAGACTTTAGGTCAAGAGTCCCTATTCCTGAAGCGAGCCCAACCATTTTATCTTTGTTCGCCCGATATCATTCTTTCTCAAAAACTATTGCCCTAAATATGACAAGATTTTAGTTTGCCTCCATCAAGGCTTGAATTTTTAAATACCGGGTCAATAAACGACTCGCTATGCTGGCACAAGGAGTCATATTGTTCGACTGGACAAGTATATCGGTCGCCTAATTTAACTACAAGCTATATTTTTAGAATGCAGAAAACTCAGCAGGCCTTATGTAGTTAGCTTAAGTACAGTAAAAGATGTGTTGAGTTCCACGACCATTGAAATAGAAAGGCGTCTCAATTGTGGCGCCACCATCAGCTTTGGAAAATTAGTCTTCATAGGCATCTTCACAGGCAGCGATTCTTCTAATGCAGATAAAATTTCTCTTCGTGCACCTTGTGTAGGCTTTTGAGTTTGCTTCCTTACGACTATTGCCCCAGCTAGCCCCCCATCCATATTTCCCGCTGCGTGGTGAAACGTAGAGTGAGCTGCAGCGATTCGACCAAGTAGCTTGAATGCATCCCAAACCACCTCGTCTCCTACACTGCCTTTTCGCTTTAATTAGTGCCTCTTCTTTTGTCTCCTGTCCATAAGAGGCTCCAACAATGTTGTTTCTAGGTGCAAAAAATATTGCATTGTAACCAGCCCAAGCCGGCCCGCAAGACAATGTGATCAAGAAAAAAAGGCTTAGAAACTTCATTAGATTATAAAGCATACATCTCAATTATGTCCTGACTTATCCTAGCGGAAGCAACGTTTAAGTATTAGAACAAGTTTGATAGAGCTGTTGGTGGCGATGTTGATATTGATCAGCGGCTATACCGGCGATTTTAAAGAGAGGCATGCCGCAGAAACCTGCCGGAGACGGACCGGTCGACCTACCGCTTGCAGCTATGAGCGCAACAACCATGATCGCCCAGGTCGTAATCGCAGCAGGCGGCCTAGTCGTTGAGCCCGTCAGCGCCAGCGCCCCTTTCGTTCACCGCCTTAGGGTGATCTGACGTTGATCCATCCGACTGGGTGATTCGCAGTCCGGTGCTGTTTTGCAGCTGGCGCAACAGGGTGGCTATCGACAGGTTCATTTGCCCCTCCCGTTCACCAATCAGGGCCACTTCTTCCACCTCGATGGGCTGGACAGTGTCGCTGAGCATGGTGAGCAGCGGCTCCAACTTCTGAAGAAGGAAGAGGCGCTTGGCATCAGAGCCGGAACGCTTCAACGACGTAACCAGGTCCTGCAGACCTTCCGCCTGGGAGCGGCCTTGCTCCACAATCGTGGCGGCGGCACCTTTGGCCTCAGCCATCATCGTTTGGCACTCCGATTCAGCCGGTGCGATTACATCGGCTTCCAGCTGTTTGGTGACCTGTTTAATGCGTTCCTGCTGCACAGGCAGTTCGGCCTCAGCCCTGGCCAGCTCGGCACCGATTTCCGCCTCCACCTCAGCCACAAGGGCCTCACGGCGGGTGAGGGCATCCTTTATACGTTTCTGAGCGTTGGCAGTCGCCACCGCCAGGTCCTTATCAAGCCGCCGCAGGGAGGTGATGCGAGCGTTCTCGGCCTGCTTCACCGCCGACTGCGACGTGGCCTCGGCTTCAGCGATGCGCGAATCCCGCTTCAACTCAACCAGCTGCTTGCGGCCGATCGAATCGAGGTAGCGCACGTCGTCAGAAATGTTTTGGATCTGCAGGGTGTCGAGCACCAGTCCCAACTTCTGCAGATCGTCTTCCGCCTCCTCCAGCAAAGTGCGAGCGAAGGTGATTTTGTCTTCATTGAGCTGCTCGGGTGTGAGGCTGGCCATCACACCGCGCAGGTTGCCCTCAAGGGTTTCTTTGGCGATATGGCGGATTTCGTCTTGGGTTTTGCCGATCAGCCTTTCGATTGCGTTGTGGATTCCCGGCTCATCACCAGAGATCTTGATGTTGGCCACACCCGCCACATTCAAAGGGATACCTCCCTTGGAGTAGGCGTTATCCACCCGCAGCTCGATGATCATATTGCTTAGGTCGAGACGCATTACGTCTTCCAACACTGGAATGCGCAAGGCACTGCCACCACGCACGGTGCGGTATCCCACCTTGCGGCCATCTCCTGTGGTGCGACTGAGACCAGCAAAGATCAGCACTTCACTTGGCTGGCAGATGAAATAAAGCTGCTTGAGCATCGTCACGAATGCCCAGATACCGGCAGCACCGGTGATTCCAACGGCGAAAAACATCAGTTCACTCCGGTTGACGACAAGGTGCCAAGCAGGTCTACGCCAAGAATCTCCTTGACCTGCTCAAAGAATTGGCGCACCACCTTATGGTTCACGGCCACAAGGCTGGCGAGGCTGGAGGCATCATTGCCATCGAGGGCCGTGATGCGCTTGAGCTGCAGTTGTCCCGGCAAACGGGTGGCCTGCTGCAATACCATTTCGATCTGTTGCAGCAAAAACACCAACTCAGCTGTGCTGCCGGCGTCTTCCCAAACCTGGGTGAGCAGATCGTTCACCAGAGCGCTGGCTTTCACATCTTCAGCGGTAGCGGCTGCCCGGCCACGAGCCCGCAATTCCTGTGCTTTTTGCTGTGCCTGAGATGGCAGTACCGCTTCTGCTTTGAGGCGCAGGCGCTCGAGCTCAGCCCGTACCTTTTGCAGTCGTTGTTCGGCCTTGGCGCGGGCTTCCAGTTCGGCCGCCTCGGTGCGTTCCTCCTCGGAACGGGCCTCCTTCTCCATTTGCGCCACCTTGGTGCGCACGTCGTTGTCTTTCGCTAAGACCACGGTTTCCGCCTCGGTGCGCACCACCTCAGCCACTTCTTCCATCTCTGCCTCAATACGCTCGGCTTGGCCAATCGCCTCGGCTTCAGCAATCTCGGCATCGCGCACTATCTGGGCGACGCGCCGGCGGCTTATCGAATTGAGGTAGTCAACGTCGTCGAACACGCTCTGAATTTTTAGAGTGTCGAGCTGCAGTCCCAGGCGACGCAGATCTTCCCCCACCTCATCGGCGATCTGCTCAGCAAACCGCAGACGGTCTTCGTTCACCTGCTCAGGCGTGAGCTGGGCCAGCACACTGCGTAGGCTGCCTTCGAGATTTTCCTTCGCCACTTGTACGATTTCCTTGGTGTCACGCCCGAGGAAACGCTCAATGGCGTTGTTGCGCACCGCCGTATCGGTGCTCACTTTTACATTGGCGATCGCCTGAATGTTGAGGGGCGTACCACCCTTGGAGTAGGCATTGCTGACCTCCACGAGCACCGGCAGGAGGGTCACATCCATGCGACGGGCCGTTTCCAGAATTGGCTTCACAAAGGTGAAACCACCATTGGCTACCACCCGGTAGCCCTTCACGCCCTGGCCACCCTGGTTGGATTTCGATCCTGTCACCACCAACATTTCGTTGGGCCGGCAGATACGAATCATCCAGCGGCTGATCAGGGTGAGCGCCACGATCACTACAAACACAGTGGTGCCGATTGACACCACAGCACCGGCGGGGTCGCTGCTGGATTGACGCTGAGCTAAGAGGGGCAACGGGTCTGTTGACTGGCTGGTTTGCATGCCAACTGCATGAAACTTGCCTTCCCATAGCCAGAATTTATTCAGTCGGCCATTTCAAGTGGATCGACTATCAGAGTTAGGCCATCAGATCTGAGAATGACCACCCGCTCACCGCGCTCCAAAGGTCTGGAGGCACTACGGGCGGCCCGGCGCAACAAGCTGCCGCGCACCGAAAGCTCCACAAACCCACGTTCGTCAAACGACAAGGGCAAGGTGACAATGGCTTCGCTGCCGATCAGATCATCTGATCGCACCACCGTGTTGGGATCTCTGCGGGCCAGAACCCGCAGTGTTGAGGCAGCTCCCCAACCCATTAGCAATCCGAGCAGCAAGGCATATGGCAGCGTGAAAGCTGAGGAGTTGGAGCCCTGAAACAACTGCAGCAGCAGACCGCAAAGACCAAAGGCCGCCAAACCAAACGACCAGAACGACGTGCTGAAAAGCACCGCGAGGTTGCCACCCTCGCTGATTCCATCAGCTTCGATGTTCAAATTGGCATCGGCATCACTAGCGATCGAAAGGGTGATCAACACCCCTCCGGCGATGAGGCAGAAAAAATATGTCCACGCCATCGGCGCGTCCCGCGAGTAACTCCATCCTGAAGCGACATCGCACCAAAGAGGTCCTACAGCAACAAATCGCGGGCAAAGCTCTGTATTGGAGCCAGGTTAACCGGCACCTTCGGGAGCCATAATCACATTCACCACCAGAGTGAATAGAGCTGCACTGGGTGATGCTGCGAAACATGGTTGAGCTGGATAAGGACAGCTCGTGCCCAAACCATCTCTTTCTGCGATGTCTCGCCGATGGCGTTAGTTCAGTAGCCAATAGGAGCTCAAACGTCGATTGTTCGTAGCCATCGCGACCTGCGATTCTCCTCTTATGGCTGAGTGACTTATCGCGACAGCACGGGGGAGCGACCCGTTAGCTGGCAGACATTCCAGTCCCCATCGAGCGGCAAATGTCAATGGGGCTCGCTACCTGCGTTTAAGCTCATCTCCCAATAAAAGGAAAGTTAAGTACGTTCCGCTTCATTGAGTTGCACCTCTAAAGTGTTAAAAGAGGTATTAGTAGATTTAGGGAAAGAGATTCCTTGATTCTAGGAATTTGCGCTCTATTTTAACGCAAATTCCTAGAATCTAATCCTCAATGGGCAGTCATAATGGTTGTTCCGAGCCTGAAAGTTAAATCCCTCCACCATTTGCATCTCCTCTCGATAGGGGGTTGGACTATTTCTAATTTGAGAATCTAATCTGTCCAGTATTTCATACACTTGGCTCTGGCTATAACCTGACTCCAGCATTACACATGCAACAGCTGCTGCTCCCTGTCCAAAATCATATCTAGCAGCATGGGCTGGCGCTGCTGCTGCTGCAATCAAGGCAAAAACGAAATAAAACTTTTTCATAGCAAATAATCGATTTGGCAAATAAATTTGGCATTGGTACCTTTTCCAAGGACAATGTAGCAGATAGAACTAGACGATGCTAGTCACTTCACCTTGATAACACCAGGCCAGAGGATTGCAGGTGTCGTGGCAATATCTATTTTGCTACTGCTCGTATTACAGCCAACCTTCACCGCCAGCCTTTTCTGGCGGTTCGTGAAAGCAGCGGCTCTTATTGGACATTTAGATGGCCTAACCACTTGTCCCTAGCCCTCGAAACATGGGTAGGAAAAGCAAAACCACCAACCTGATCCTAGAGCCATCGCCTGGGACAGGACCTTCCACAAACGGATGCGGAAGCGTTTTGGCCTTAGCGAGTACCAGTACTCAACTCTGACTTTCGCCAAGGGGCTGGTGGTCGGACACGGCCTGGCGTTTCTGTTTCACCTCCCAGCAGCTGCGGTCCTTGTTGGGCATACATAAAGCACTAGCCAGAATGGGTTGCATGCCGAGGGCCACTTATGGCTTATGCCTTGAACTGGACATCACTAAGCGCACTATTGCTCTTAGTCCTATGGCTAGTGAGCGTTCCCTCTGCAGCCTTTCAAATTTGGTTTCTGTTGACTAGAAGAGCAGACACCACCCCTCAAGTACTTATCAGCACGATCCTGCGGTTCGTCACTGGTGTCGGACGACTAGTCGGCTTACCAGCAGCAGGAGCAATCTTATTTTTTCAGGGTTGGCGCTTAGACCCGACGCTTCAAGCTGCCGTGCTCATGCTGACTTTCGGTCTGATCATGGAGTCCAGCAGCGGAATAATCGCTGACTACAACGGATGGCGAGCCAGAACAGGCCGCGCAACTGCTGTCATTCCAGTGCAAGAACAACCGTCTGACGATGATTACGGAAGTAAATAAGCCCTGGGCTCTGGAGCCCCCCCACGTTTGTCTCATAACAATGAGACAAACTGTGTTGGACTGCCCGTCCAGGATCATTCCCTAGAGGTGATCGACTCGCTTGGCAGTGGCTTCGGTGTTCTGGTGCTTGTGGTGATTAGCGTCGGGACCATGATGGGTACGACGGCGACGCCAGTGCTGTGAGCTGACCAGCTCCACCCGCATGCGGTTGGTCAGCTCAGAACCATCAGGGAGTACTAAGGGTCAGCTGGGGAGGCTGATTCAGGAACATTCCGGCTCAGATAAAGAGCATTGGAAAGGCCCATCACAACGGTGCAGCCCGTAGGGCCACAAACCCGATAAAAGTGATTGCCAATGGACTCAACGGTTCCGCGCCCTTGAACCGAATAAGGGAGTTTCAGCGCTTCAGTCATAACGACAGCTTGAAGGCGCGAATGATTCTCATTTCTCAGGGGGTGACCTGGTCTGCGACGGTCGCTACCGAATTCACCGTTCTTTGCGCTTCGACACTCAGCGCAACAGCCTCCGCAGCGCTTTGGCGACGCAATCTGAGTTACGTAGCCAAACTGAAGGCTACTGAAGACGACGGCTCCCCATGCCGAAGATCCTCAAAACGGTTACCGCCGAAAAGATCTACTCATTCCCCGCTTACAAGCAGTTCGTGGCGTCGGGGAAGCACTTCGGGGAGTACAACTCGCTGGCCGACAACGGCGAGATTTTCATCATTCGAGGCGATTCCGAAAGCAAGGAGTGGTTCGCCTGGCGCTGTCATTCCCCCCAGGTCGCGGACAAAACCGACTTCAAGAAAATGCTCACGGGTTACGAGCCCACAGGAGATGTCAGCGACACGTTCAAAACCAAGAAGGCTTTGACGACAGCACTGGAAGAAGACACAGCAGGATTCAAGCCATGGGAGGAGTCTCCCTACGACTTCGTGCGATGCGGTCAGATCAAAACCGACCGGCGCAGCACTGCTGATGATGACAGCACTGTGAAACTCCCCAGCTGGATCTGGTACTTGGCCGCAGCAGTGGTTGTCGCTGTTGGAATCGCAATCATGGCCGGTTGATGGAAGTCATCTACCTGATCTTTTTCTTCGTTACGAGGGGGGCTGCTTTTACCGATCAGGTGCCTCAGGCATCGATAGAGCAGTGCGAAGAAAACGGCGCTGCGCTCCAAAAGCTCTACCGCGAAATCAAGTTCAAATGCATCCCCGGGCTCGCGGAGGGGGCGGGCACACCTATCTCAACCGAGGAACTCATGAATCGCTACGGCTTCAAGGATTCCTCCTACTGACTGGACGTAAATCCGCTTACGACAAGTCAGCGGACGGGTGGGGGGCATGGCCCCAGCCCGTCTTTTTCATGGTGTTCCACGCCTCGATGGCGTTGTGCTGAAGCATCCGTCGCCGGGTGAGAGGAACAGGTGGGCTAGGCGGAACCCAGCTGTAGGTGCGCACCGCCACCCATTCGGCATGGACGGTGGATGAGTCTGGCGTGAACTGCACCACCTTCTGCTGCTGAGCATTCACGAGCAACACCTCGCCGCCAGGTTTGACGGGACTGTCCTTGTAGCGGGGGCCTTCCTTAAACATGTCGACAACCCTACGGAAACGCCTCTCAGCCCCGCGGTAGAGGCTGCCGTAAGCCGACTTGCGCTGGCGATCATCGATTGCTTGGTCGTCGAGGCTGAGCGATTCCACGCCAACACCGACGACTTAGAGGCTCAGGCGATTGCCAGGTTCAAAGAGCTGGCCCCGGTCGAATGGGCCTGGGACAAGTTCAAGACCAAGTGCAAAGACCCCATCCGCAAAGAGGCTTCGAAGCTGTGGACGAACATCGTCACGACGATGCGTGATGCAGGCATCGGCGAGATAGCCGAGTCGAAACCGCTCACACCACAGACATACGGACGTTGACGGACATCGCGAGATGTCCGCCTAGAGCCCAGTCAGGCACTGCTATCGCGGTGCCACGGACACACAGACACCACTCGCCGCGTGCTCGAAAACGCCTTGTTTCGCGCATGCGGTGTTTTTCTGACCGCCGTCAGTAGACGCACTGTGCTGCAACGGGTTTGTCCAGACATAGCGGGATGTCCGCGCCTGTCCGCGTGTGAGTCGCAGCGGAAGATCAACACGACTGCGGCACAGCCGATGTGCCCGTCACCAGCGGGGACAACCGTAGACACGTGTCACAACAAACAACTCAATCGCTCTAGTGGAGCTACAAAACAACTAAGTCCGGCTCCCCTCTCGTGGATAAAGACAAATTCGATAAAGCCATTGCCTACGCAATTTCAAAGGGCTACTTCCGAGATCCCAGTACACCGGACATCGACCAATCCACCGATGAAGGCGGTTTGATCACCCTTAGGACTCCAAGAGGGGCGAAGGTCGCCGAATTTCAAACGGATGGAGACACCTTCGATGGCATAGGCAATCTCAGCACGAAGACCGCAGGAACGAAGTCCTCCTATACGTGTCCAAAGTGCGGGAGCACTAGCTATGAGATAGGTCAGATCAGAGTCTCTGGTGATTTCTGGTCCAGCGCCTTTGATATAGAAAATAAGCGGTATGACTCTGTTTCATGCACAAAGTGCGGTTACACGGAGTTCTACAAAAAAACTGTCAGCAGGACCGAAAAGATACTTGACTTCCTTGCAGACTGAAACAGAGCTAGATAGAAATTTGAGACAGCTAATGCGTTATCCCGCTACTCATAGTTGTTAAACATGATATGCTCTAGACATTACATATCTTTTTATGAGAAAGCTCGTCTCTACTATTTCTGCGAGCCTGTTTTTCGCATCGGGTGCTTTAGCACACGGTGTTCCTGATATGCGGTTGGTCGTTGGATCTCTCGACGGGCAAAGCCTGCGTGAATGTGAGCGATCTTCGCTTCGAGCCTTGCACAGTCATGGCCTTGAAACTTCAGTAACAAGACAGGATTCAACCGTCGTAAAAGTATGGGGTACTAGCATCTCAAAGCTCTACAGCCTTCAAGTAGAATGCGACACTTCTATGCAGACAAAAGCAGTCGCATTTTCTCATCCTGTCGCACATAATTCGAGAGAAGTTCGTGACATTTTTGATTCTCTATTTAGATAATCGCACCGACATTCCCAGTCATACCAAGCCTCCTCAATTGCTTGAATTTGTGTTCCTGTGTTCCAGTCACTGATTGCTTTTGAGCGAATCCTTTGACTGCCTTTCTGGATCTTAATATCTATACCAACGGATGGAATGAGGGTCCTGACCGTCTCCCAATACAGGAGATGGCCTAGCCCCCACAAAGCCAGTCTAGATTTGAACTTCTCGGAACAAGTGTTCCGCGACGTGCTCGTGTTGCCGCCCCAGAGGACTTCTAATACCCATCAACCAACAGGCGGCACGGCGTCGATTACGGCAGGGCAGTGACTAGCCAAGCCAAAGAGAAGAACTGTCCCGAGGATTACTAGGGACGTAATGACCAGTCGTCGCGCTCGACGAGTGACCGAGGTTGGCTTGAAGCGTGAATACCTCCACGCCCCTCTGCACAGCATGTGTGGCATGGCTGTGCCTTAGCTGGTGTGGATGAACGTGAAAACCGGCGGCTCGTCCCCACTTTCGGCAAACATCTCCAATCGCTTGTCGAGTGAGATGTCCCTTGCCGCGGGGGCTTTCTTTCAATATGGCTACAACCTAAGAACTGAGACCCCGCCGCCATGGATGAGCCCACGTTTTGGGAACCGACCGACGAATTTCTGAACCAAGCCGACTACGACCTGAAGCTCTTGGTGAAGACCTGGAAAGATGAATACGGGGCAGATGACGCCGCCTGCTCAATGGTGCTGCGAGCCATCGCCGACGCCACTTATCTGCCTGAGGGCCAACCGCTCGTCTAGCCATGTTCTTGGACGTAATAGGCGTTCTTCTGCTCGTTGCCCTTCTGGTGTTTGGTGCCGGGGCTTTGTGGAAACCCTTAAGAGCACTCTGGGGATTTATTTCCCGGCGTCAGGCACTGGATTGGTGGACAAAGAAGCCCATCCTTCCAATCGTTCGTGGCAAGAGCGGTGGCCGCTTTAAGCGCATTTACCGCAAGAGAACACGCCGCTCCTTCAATGGACGCTTGTAAGTAGCCATAAGGGGCGTTGAGAGAGCCAGCGCCTCACTGACGGCTGCCGGAATTGGAAGCCCGTGCATCACGTGGAGACCGGTCCAGCCGTCACCGCCTAACTACAGCCCTGGGTATTAATTCTCATCGTGTGCACTGAATCCACAGTCTTGCCAACGAGTTTCCTACATTTTGATGGCTTGAGAATTGCGTTCTCCAGTTTGCTCGACTGGAGAATTAGATAAGGCGGGTAATGCACGACCCGCCTTTTTTATTCGCTTTTTGGATACCAAGGCCAATGCCGCTTGCCAAAAGGGCCTTGAGACGGTCAGAGCTATGCAGCAAATCCGTTCTGACGCAGATACCTGATGCCGCGGTATCTCAGAGAAGGGATTGCGTCCGCAGCCTTGAACGCTGTCTCTAGACGCAAAACAACTGCTTCTTTTTTTGCAGCTGTCTTATTCACGGGTGTAAATGCTGAACCGTTCCAATACAACGAAGTCATCACAGCTCCTGCAGAGCCCAAGCCCCCGTTCCATGGCTTAGATCGAGCTGCGCCCCGCAAAAGCGAGGTGAACGTTTGGTAGCAGTGGCTACATATTCTTTGTACCTCCGCCTAAGAACGCCGCGCAATATCGACTAGGGAATCCACATCAATTGCGAGAAGGATGCGCCCTGTGACCGCGGAAGCCACGGGTGTCAGCACCCAGGCTGAGCATCCTGTTCATCTGCGCGACGGCACCAATCACACAGGCGTAGCTGCATGCCTCCTCCGCCTTTCGCGCCGTGCGCTCCAGGCGAGCGATGCACTGGAACAACAAGTCACGTTGATCAACGTTGTCGTCGCCGAAGGCAATATCCATCCACTCTTTGTGGGCTTCAGTCACGACACGACGGGCTTGTCGACGTGAGCACCCCCATGTTTGGGCCACAAGGGACGCAAGCTCAGAGAAGCCGACGCCTTTGTCGATCTGCTTCATCGCCCACTCGTGGCGCTGTTGCTTCTCTTGCTTAATGACTCGTCTGGGGACCATGGCTAAAAGAGGTGGGTAGATATCAACGCGACATGGGTCTGCTCCTGTTCTTCTGGCTCGTAACTTCTGCCGCTTGTGCCCTCTTCACAGCGGCCGCCGCACGAGGCAAGGGATACAACGATTCCTCTTGGAGCGTTATCGGATTTGTTTTCGGCCCTCTCGGCTTGCTGGCAATCGCCGCCTGCCCTGACCTCCGGAGTCGTCGACTCTTGCGAATGATCGCGGAAGGCCAAAGCGGCGCGGGCGACAAGCTCCAAGCCTTTGACTCCCCGACTCCCAAGTATTCCGGCGAAGGAGGAATGCTTGGGGAGATGGTCGAGTCCCTGCTGAAAACCAATCGCGACTGAAGTCACAGCAGGCCAACTCCAATGAACGCCTCCTCGACATGAGCCAACTCATAAGGGGGGGTTGGGGGGGGGGGGGGCAAGTCCATCTAGGCGATGGTGCTGGCAACCAGCTCTCGGGTCAGCTCGCAATAGTGCTGCCGCGTTTCTGTGACGGGCCAATCATCGACGCCATCAAGGATTAATCCGCCAGGGATGCCGTCGAGGATGTTTGCCATCAGTTCGGCTCAACCTCTCTTGCCACAAGTTCCCGCTGCAGGCGATCACGGAGATCAGCAGCAGCAAGGGGAAGCGGATGTTTCGGCACCAAAGGGAACCGCTTGATTCTCTACAAGCATAGGTGTATTAGTTATACTGAAAAGTTCAGTTCTACGGTGAAATAGTGGCTCATCGTAGCAAGAATTTCCCTCATTTATTGAGGACCTTCCTTTGCTGTCTAGAACTGTCGGCAACACTATGTATGCCGATTTTTCACGATTCCAACGATCTCGGCGAGTCCCTAAGCAGAGATTGCTAATTTTTATTTACCGCTCCTTCCACCATTGCACCATGATGTGAGCCTTGATTTCGTATGCGGACCAGGCCTCTTGTCATTTTGCATCCAATAAGTTGTTCTTTCTTCAACGCATTGATTTATATCTGCCGCACGCTCGGATACTGGGGCCAGCAAAAAGCCAATCTGCACCATTGAAGCTGCCATGGCTACTGCGCAAATAATAAGCACGCTCTCGACGGCATGATTTTCTTTACCATTGTTTTCCATTTCGCGATTCATCTGGATTCATTTCTCAAACTAGCCACGCCAACCGAAGCCGATAATTGTTATTAGCAATTGTGTGCATATCGGTGTGGTGCCACTAAAAAAGCTCCCGCGTGATGCCCGGGAGCTTTTTCTTGCCGTAAGGATGTTTACGACGAATGTGCCCGAGTCCAGCGATCTCGGCGGCTCTCTAAACAGCGGTCGCACATGCAGGTGAAGTCATCGTCGGCACCGATGCCAGAACCAGGCACACCTGAGACGCCCCAATTCGTGTGGAGTGTCCATCGATAGAGCTTCGCCAGCTCTTCGTCAGTAGGCAGATATGACCGCATCAACCAAGACGCAGAGAACTGCTGTCCTGGGGGTTACTAGCGACGTAACGAACGAATCTTCTGCTCAAGCTTGATCAGCATCAAAGCCCAATTACCTGACAGGACAAGCCAACAGGCAACTCCGGTAACTGCGAATGTTGCGACCACCCAAAGCATTAATCCAGCCCCCTCCATAAGGAGGTCACGTCGGCATGCTTCAAATTCCGGGCCTGGCTCACACCGTGGAACGATTTCTCTGAATCCCTGACCTCCCTGCTTTCCTGACACTGCCCCGCCTCCATAAGCCATCAGCTGAGCCTCAGTGAGCTTTTGCCAGCAGAGATGACAGCCGGATTACACATCAGCGAAATGCACTAACCAAGACGCAGAGAACTGCTGTCCAGAGGATTTGCAACCACGTAATGCCCAGTAGTCGCACTCGACGAGTGACCGAGGGTGGCTTGAAGCGTGAATACGTCCACGCCCCTCTGCACAGCGTGTGTGGCATGGCTGTGCCTCAGCTGGTGTGGATGAACGTGGAACCCTGCGGCTCTGCCCCACTTCCGGCAGACATCTCCGATGGCTTGCCGTGTGAGGTGTCCCCTTCCGCGGGGACTAGGGAATACATAAGCCTCAGCTTCGCCGCGGCCCAAGCCCTCGAATAAAGCCAGCGTGTCGCTTGAAACGCGGACCACTCGGCGCTTGGATCCTTTGCCGAAAAGGTGGATTTGGCCTCCGTCATCGAGAACCTCAATGTCCTCCCAACTAATAGTTGCGATCTCAGAGACCCTGCAACCAAAAAGGTATGAACATCTGATTAAGGCGTAATCACGCTTGGCATTGCGATCGAGATGAGCTGCCCTGGCGATGGTTGCCATCAACAACCCGAACTGCTCTTCACTGAGCGGCCTAGTGCTCTTCTCAGCGTGGAGAAGCGATCGAGGCGGCATCGGGTTACGCGGTACCCCCGTAACCGCTGAGCGGCTTGGTTCTGATGCCCAGCGGTAGAGCGAGCTAATGGCAGCGATGCGCCTGTTGAAGGTTCGAGGCTTCATGTGTCCTGCCTCGACTTGTTCCCGCAGTTGGGACACCTGCTTTCTCGAGCTATACCCAGTCGTAGCAATGGATTTAGACTAATTCAAGTTTTTGTGAGTCACTTGATAAAAAGAACCGCTCTTTTGCTACTCGCATTTTGGTCTTTACCTGCATATGGCTCAACAATCATTTCTGTAGGAGATGGCGACACAATTCGAATCCGTGACGGATCGGAAAAACTTACAGTGCGTTTAGCATGCATTGATGCACCAGAAATATCTCAAGATCCTTATGGAGAAAGATCAAGAGCTTTTCTCAAAAAGATGCTTCCACTTGGAACAGAAGTCACGCTTCGCATTCAAACCATAGATCGATACGGAAGATCTGTAGCCGAAGTATTCACCAAAAACGGAAATATAAATGAGTCAATAATTGAGCAAGGGCACGGGTTTGTTTACCGGCGTTATCTGAGTAAGTGCAATGGATCTCGCTACCTTTCTCTTGAACGTCAGGCTCAAAAACTTGGCCTAGGAGTCTGGTCAACTAGCCCTACAGGCATCCAACGACCGTGGGATTATCGAAAAAACAAACGTTCAGCAAATAGTAATTCTAGAAGTAAGTATCGATGCAAGGAAATTGTTTCCTGGAGTAAGGCTCAGCAGCTTTTGAAAGAAGGCCACACTTATCTTGATCGTGACAGAGACGGTGAAGCCTGCGAAAGCCTGAGATAAGTGAACTCTCTTGAATTACATAACTGCGATTGAGACGGCGAGTTGTTCCTCCTATTTGAGGAAGGACGCGGAGGCCTCTACGGAACGCCATCGGATTAACTCTCAGAGCAATCCGCGATCTTGTCGCGCCAATCAGGCCCCAGCTCAGCTGCCAGCTCCTTCTCTAACGATCTCAGGTACCGCTTCCGCTGCCCTGACTCTCCGCCGAGCCAGACCGGAATCTTTTTTGTGTTTTGACTCATGTTCAGAACCTTCCCACATCGAGAGGTCAGCTTGTAGTTCACCATCGATTTCGCTTTACACAGTAGAGGCTGACCACACACCAACCAGCGCGGATTATTTTTTCTCCCTCAATATCTTGGAAAGCAACCCTTTCTCTAAAACTAAGCAGACATTTGATCTTCATAAGCAGCTAGCTCTTTTTCTAACTCCACTATCTTGCTCATGACATTGTCATTATGTGAGCAAATAGAATCTGAATGCAGGCACTCTACGCGGTAAAGCATCAATCGAAGAATCATGATCTCTTCTCTCAGGTGCCAGCTCATGCCAAACAAGAATTAAGTGCAGAGATCATGACTAGCGCCTTGGGAATCCGCATCCTCAGAATCTTCAAATGTCCGCGAATGAGCATCAGCAAGCCTCCGATCCAATGCCTCTATTTTGTGCAAAAGAGGTCCATAGAGCTCTCGAGCACTGGGGCCTGGGGGAAGAAATGCTTCTCGGTAAAGCATCAGCTGAATTATCTCGTTCTCGGCCGATCGAGAATCATTCAAAACAAATACAGGCTCGTTGTACAAATGAACAGTGCACGAATTTCAAAAAATCATCTGTACCAGCAGAACAATGTGCTGAACTCAACAACACAAACCGTGGCGGTAGTTACAAGTCAAAGGCTGAGGCCTCGTCCTCCGCCTCCGTCAGTCCTTCCACTCAGCTACAGATTTCATCGGGCGAATCAGTGCTTTCATCCCGTTTTCTTGGTGGTGAGCATTGGTTGCTGAAAGTTCTGAGCGAAACCACCTCATGCAATACAGGAGGGGGGAGTACATCCTGAACCGACTGCAAGCTCAAATGGCGATCAACAAGGTTGTGAGCCTCACCTACAGAGGCATTACCTACGAGAAACGGCTCTAGCCCCTTGCCTTGAAAGGGCAAGCTCGACACAGGCTTACCTGGCCGCGCCTGTGTCTCCCGTGCCAGGCCAACGCCATTTACGAGTTCGACTTAAGCCATCAGCTCAACCAACAGGCGGGATGGCATCAATCACAGCCGGGCCATGGCTAGCCAAGCCGAAGAGAAGAACTGTCCCGAGGGTTGCTAGCGACGTAATGACCAGTTGTCGCGCTCGACGAATGTCCGAGGGTCGCCTGAAGCGTGAATACGTCGACTCCCCTCTGTACCGCGTGCGTGGCATGGCTGTGCCTTAGCTGGTGTGGGTGGACGTGGAATCCAGCAGCACGTCCCCATTTGCGGCAAACATCTCCAATTGCTTGGCGTGTGAGGTGTCCTTCACCGCGGGGACTAGGGAAGACGAAAGCCTCCGCATCGCCGCGGCCCAGCTCTTGAAAAAGGTCGAGCGTTGCTGCCGATACGCGGACAGTGCGTCTCTTAGACCCTTTGCCGAAGAGGTGAATCTGGCCTCCGTCATCGAGTGCCTCGATGTCTTTCCAACGGATAACCGCGATCTCAGAGACCCTGCAACCCAGTAGGTAACTCCCCTTAATCAAGGCGTAATCACGCCTTGAATTTCGATCAGTAGAAAACGCCTGCCTGATTACGGCCAGCAGTGTCGCTACAGCCTCTTCTGAGATCCCCCTTGTGGTCTTGGGTGCTTGCAGCAGGGATCGTGTGGGGACCGGGTTTCGTGGCACTCCAGTTACAGGAGAACGGCTTGCTTCCGATGCCCATCGATAAAGGCTTGAGATCGCAGCAATCCGCCGATTGAAGGTTCGAGGCTTCATGAGTCCGGCATCGACTTGTTCCCGCAGTTGGGACACCCAGTCCTGGCAGAAGGCAGCGTTGATCTCGCGTAGATGCAGATGCGGGTGATTGCGATCCCGCCAACGCGTGAACTCGCGGATCTCGCGCTTGTAGCCACGAACGGTCTCACTGCTGCCAGAGCGACTGCACTGCGTGAGGAAGCGTTTGATCAGCAGCGCGTCGCCCCAAAGAACGGCTCCGGCTGCTGCTGTGTCGAACATGCGGCTGACAAAGGCCAGCGCCTCTGCCTTGTCCATGCCGACAAGAACAGGCGGCAGAGACTTGTTCGCAGAAATGTTCGCACCGTGTTTTGGTGCTTCCGTCGTAACTAAACCTGCTCCGCTGGGATCACTTCCAGCAGAGTCGGTTTGGTGATTGTTGAAGGCCCCTTCCAGGGCCCATGAGTCATTTGGGTGATAAGGCTGACTTCACCCCATCTCCCTTAAAGGGTCAGGCAGCAACAGGGGCTGCTTGACGGGAGAAACGAACGATGTTGTTCGCAGTTACGGGTTTGCTCTCACCGAGCAGGCTTCAGTCACCCTCCTCATGCCCCGTCGAAACCATTGCAGCCCCAAAAGGGAGAATGGAGCTGAGCGGAATCGAACCGCTGTCCGAAACACTGGTGTGGATCACCTAGTCCGACGAAGCCGAACCCTGTCATTCTGACAGGAGTGGTGACCTGGAGCACAACGCCCTTGGGTCGAACAAACCGGCTATCCGCCGTGGCAGTTGTGCCACAAGGCCTGGAAGCAGCCGCTGGCGATGAACTCAGCGCCCTTGGTGCCCATGCCGTGAGGCCCGGCAAGCGGGCCGTCAGCTTCCAAGCGGACATGGCCTGCCTCTACCGGTTGCACCTCCAGTCTCGACTGCCCTTCCGGCTGTTGCGCCAGGTAGCGCGCTTCCCCTGCCAGGGCCGAGACGACCTCTACAACGGCATCCGCCAGGCGCTCGACTGGGAGCGCTGGCTCCATCCCTCGATGAGCTTCCGGGTGGATGTGACCGGAATGGCACCGGGGCTGAACCACAGCCACTTCACGGCGTTACAGGTCAAAAACGCCCTTGTGGACGCACAACGGGATCTCTGGGGGGAGCGTTCCTCCATCGATCTCGACGACCCCGATCTCTCCCTGCACCTGCACCTCGGCCGCGGGGAAGCACAGCTGAGCCTGGATGGCAGTGGCGGCAGCCTGCACCGTCGTGGCTACAGGGCCGCCATGGGAGCGGCACCGTTGAAGGAAAATCTGGCGGCCGGGCTGATCCGCCTGACGGGCTGGGATGGAAACCAACCCCTCGTGGACCCCTGCTGCGGTTCAGGAGTGCTCCTGATCGAAGCGGCCCTGGCCGCCTTGCAGCAGGCCCCGGGGTTGGAGCGCCGCTTTGCCCTCGAGGGTTGGGCCGATTTCCAGCCGGAGCTTTGGGACAGAGAAGCTGATCGTGCCCGGCAACGGCGCAGGGGAGACCTCACCCTTCCGCCGCTACTGGGGATTGAGGCGGATCCCGCCATTGCCGATCAGGCCCGAGCCAATGTGGAAGCCGCTGGGCTGAGTGGAGTCATCCGCATCTGCACGGGCGTTTTTAGCGATCAACCCCTGCCGGAGGGGCCGGGGGTGTTGGTCTGCAATCCCCCTTACGGCCAAAGGATCGGCGATGAAGCGGAATTGGAGGCGCTGTATCGAGAGCTTGGCAACTACGCCAAAGGCCAGGCCAAGGGTTGGACGCTCTGGTTGCTCAGCGGAAATCGCAACCTGACGGGAGCCCTGCGTCTGAAGGCAGAAGAACGGATTCCCGTGAGCAACGGCGGCATTGACTGCCGCTGGCTGCACTACGACATTCGCTGATCAGACCCGTCCGATCACTGCCCGTACGGTTTTCATCAGTCCCTCCAACGTCTGAGGCAGGAACGGGCCCTTCAGCACCTGGCCGCCAATTCGCAAGCTAATGCCCGCCAGCACCAGATTCGCCACGGCGAGGCTCAACAGTGCGCGCATCCAATCCAGATCCCACTGGGCCTGAATCCAAAGCAGCAACGACGCTTCGCCCGCCAGCAATGCCAGGAACATGGCCGTGCCTCCAATGGCGAGGAACAAGCCACCGCTGATCAGTCGGCGTTTTTCCCGATCCACTTCCTGCAGGGCAATCCGCACGTGCAGATCCATCACTGAAGCTGCCAGAGCGGTCACCCGAGCTGCCGCTCCAAATCCGCGGGGAGAGTTCTGATCGGCCATCAGGAACGCCGCCCCCCGCGAAGCATGCTGCCCAACAGCAACCCAACACCAAGGGCAACACCCACAGCCAGCAGTGGTCGCTGGCGCACAGGCGCCTCGATCTTCGGCCGCAGCGTGCTGTTCAACTCATCCAGCAACTGTTCCAGTTGCTCTTCCAGGGGATCCAGGCTGTCGGCCCAGTCGCGGCTGCGATCACCGGCGCTGTGGAGAAGTTCCTCCAGTTGCTCCCGAACCCCTTGGGGCGTCAGGCCTGTGTTCTGTTCGATCAAACGAACCAACTCATCCACACTGCCCCGGGTGGCTTCAAGGGTGTGCTCAGCAAGATCCGGCCAGCGCTCCTGGATCGTCGGCAGCAGGCTTTCAAAGCGCTCACGGAAGTGGTGCTCGAATCTGCCGTTGGACTGCGGCGATGGCGAGGCCATAAAGACCGTTGGCAGGACGCTTTAGAAGGGTAGGGAGACTGAAGGCTGAGGGAAAGTTTTTGCCGCGATACGCCCTCCTCCGTCACACCGGGGCTCCGGACGACCCCAGCGGATGTCATTTCGATCTGCTGCTGGAGGACGGGGACAGTTGCCGAACATGGCGGCTATCCACAGTGCCGCGACTCAACGAAGAGGTCCAACCGGCGGTTCCCCTGCCAGCGCATCGAAAGGTCTGGCTGGAACCCCGCAGTGCTGCCGTTTCGGGCAATCGGGGCTGGGCCGAACTCATCCTTGCCGGCAGCTACTGCGGGGTGCTCCCGAAAGACGCGAATGCAGATATCACCTTGCAGCTCGAGGGCGACCTTCAGGGCTGCCTGCGCGTCGCGTCTGGGTACTGCTCATTATCGAACCCTTGAGCTTTTCGTGGGTTCCGCTAGTTTCGGCCTGCTGACAGCTCCAGATCCTGTTGGTTCATATCAATCAGGTTGGGCTAACGCACTTCAAGTCGTTCGGTGGAGCGATGACGATCCCTCTTGAAGAGGGATTCACTGTCGTGACCGGACCCAATGGCTCCGGCAAGAGCAACATCCTTGATGGAGTTCTGTTTTGCCTGGGCCTGGCCACCAGTCGTGGCATGCGGGCTGAACGCCTGCCGGACCTGGTCAACAGCGGCATGCTCAAGGCCGGCAAGGCCGCTGAAACAACCGTCAGCGTCCGCTTTGATCTAAGCGACTGGACACCCGATGCCGCCGAGGAAGGCTTGGAAGCACCGGCGGAGGGGCCCTGGATTCAGCCTGGACAAACGGAATGGACGGTGACCCGCAAGCTGCGGGTGATGCCGGGGGGCTCCTACAGCTCCAGCTACAGCGCCGACGGGGTTCCCTGCAACCTGCAGCAGCTGCAGACCCAGCTGCGCCGCCTTCGAATTGATCCCGAGGGCAGCAACGTGGTGATGCAGGGAGACGTCACCCGTATCGTCTCGATGAGCAATCGCGACCGCCGCGGCCTGATCGATGAACTGGCCGGTGTTGCCCTTTTCGACACCCGGATTGAACAGACCCGCCGCAAGCTCGATGACGTGCAGGAGCGTCAGGAGCGCTGCCGGATCATCGAGCAGGAATTGCTGGCCAGTCGCCAAAGGCTGGAGAAGGACTGCGCCAAGGCCCGGCAATACCAGGACTTGCGGGAACGGCTGCAACTGGGACGCCGCCAGGAAATGGTGCTGGCCTACGAGGCCGCCCAGCAGGCCCTCAAGGATCTAGCCACACGCCAACAGGCGCTGGAAGCCCAGGAACAGAAAGACGCCGCGGCCATCGCCAGCGGCCGGGAGCAGCTGAACAAAGCTGTTGCCGAACTGAACCTGCTCCAGGAGCAGGTGAAGGCCCTGGGGGAAGACCAGCTGCTGGCGGTTCAGGCGGAACTGGCTGGCCTCGACACCAGCAGCCGCGAACTGGAGCGCCAGGCCAGCCTCCACCAGGAGGAGGGCCAGAAACTGCAGGCGCAGCGCCAGAACCTCGCCACCCGTCGCCAGCAGTGGCAGCTGCAATCACGGGAGCTGGAACGCGATCCCCATCAGGACGCCCTCAGCGCGGCAAACGACAACTGCAAGGCCGCTGAAGCGGCCGTGGAAATATCCCGCCGCCGGCTGGCGGATGTTGTGGGCCGCTCCGGCGCCTGGGTAGAGGAACAAAAGCGCCGCAGTGGTCGCCGTCAGGAGTTGCAAAGCAGCGTCACTCCCTTATTGGAGGAGCACCAACTGCTGCAGGAACGGCTTCGCCAGGAACGGGAACGGCTGGAAGAGCTCACCCAGGAGCAGCACCAGGACGGCACAGACGGCGACGCCGTGGAGCAACAGCTCGCAACCCTGGAGGCAACCTGGCAAAACCTGCTGCAAGCCATTGCCGACGGCAAACAGGAGCTCCAGCAGACCGCCGAATCGCTGGCCATCCAACAGCGCACCCGCAGCCGGCTGGAGCAGGAGCAGACCCGCTTGGAACGGGAGATCGCTCGCCTGGAGAGCCGGCGGGATGCCCTTCAGGAAAGCCGTGGCACTGGAGCACTGCGCCTGCTGTTGGAGGCCGGCCTCGATGGCATCCACGGCCCTGTCGCCCAGCTGGGAGAGGTGGAGGATCACCATCGCCTCGCCGTGGAAGTGGCCGCGGGGGCCCGTCTCGGCCAGGTGGTGGTCGATGACGACCGCATCGCCGCCCGCGCCATCGAACTACTCAAGAGCCGCCGTGCTGGCCGGCTCACCTTCCTGCCCCTGAACAAGATCCGCGCGCCAGGGGGCGGGGGCTCTTCAGCCGCCTTTGCCCGGGGTGCACGCCCCGGTGGGGACAGCGGTGCCGGACTGATCGGCCGGGCCGTGGAACTGGTGCGGTTCGAACCGATCTATGACCAGGTGTTTGCTTACGTCTTCGGCGACACCCTGGTGTTCTCCGACCTGGCCAGCGCCCGTCAACAACTGGGCCGTTCCAGGGCGGTGACCCTGGATGGGGAGCTGCTGGAAAAGAGCGGCGCCATGACCGGCGGCAGCTTCTCCCAGCGCAGCAGCAGCCTCAGCTTCGGTCGCAGCAGCGATCAGGACGAAGCCGAACCCCTGCGGCGGCGCCTGCTGGAACTGGGGGAATCCCTGGTGGCCTGCCGGCGGGAGGAGTCGAAGCTGGCCCAAGTGATCGAGCAGCAGAAACCCCAGCTGCGCGAACTGGAAAAGCAACAGGCGGCCTTGATCGCCGAGCGCAATGCCGCCCGGCGAAACCACGGCCCGCTGCTCGAGCGCAGCCGCCAGCGGGCCGAACGGCTCAGCAAATTGCAGCAGGACCAGACCGAGCAACAACAGCGGCTCGAAGCCATCAGCACTGCACTCACGCCACTCACCGCGGAACTGCAGGCCTTGGATGAGGCGGAACGCAACAGCGGCAACAACGACGATGCCTCCGCCTGGGCCCAACTTCAGACAGAACAGGAAGCCGCCGACCAAAGGCTGGAGGCGGCCCGCCGCGAGCGCGACCAGCTGCTGAATGCCCGGCGCGAGCGGCAGCTGGCGATTGAACGCCTGGGGGACCAGGAGAATGCTCTGGCCGCCGAAGAAACCCGCTTGCAGGAGGCGGTGAAGGCCCTCGCCAGTGCCCATGGGGCCTGGCGCCAGCAGCAGAGCGACCTCCAGGAGAAGCGCAAAGAGCTCGAGCAACAGCAGACCGACCTGCAGGAGCGCTTCGGCAGCCAGCGCCGGGCCCGGGACGCCGCGGAAGCCGAGGTGGGCCGCCAGCGTCAGGCCCTGCAGCAGGCCGAATGGAATCTGGAGCGGCTCAAGGAAGACCGCGAAGGATTGATCGAAGAACAGCGCAGCGGTGCGGTACGCCTGCAGGAGATGGAACAGGCCCTGCCGGACCCGAGGCCGGAGATCCCGGAAGCCCTTCAGCTGGCGGGATTGGAAGCCTTGCAGACCGATCTGCAGGCCATCCAGCAACGCATGGAAGCGCTGGAGCCCGTGAACATGCTGGCGCTGGAGGAACTCGAGGCCCTCGAAGAGCGGCTCAACGAACTCAACGAACGCCTCGACGTGCTCAACAACGAGCGGGAAGAATTGCTGCTGCGGATCGAAACCGTGGCCACCCTGCGCCAGGACGCCTTCATGGAAGCCTTCACCGCCGTGGATGGCCATTTCCGCGAGATCTTTGCCTCGCTCTCCGATGGTGATGGCCACCTGCAACTGGAGAACCCAGAGGAGCCTTTGGAAGGTGGCCTCACCCTGGTGGCCCATCCCAAGGGCAAAACCGTGCGGCGCCTGGCCTCGATGTCGGGGGGAGAGAAATCACTCACCGCCTTGAGCTTTCTGTTCGCCCTCCAGCGCTTCCGGCCGTCGCCGTTCTATGCCCTCGACGAGGTGGACAGCTTCCTCGACGGTGTCAATGTGGAGCGCCTGGCGGCTCTGATCGCCCGTCAAGCCGAGGCAGCCCAGTTCATGGTGGTCAGCCACCGCCGCCCGATGATCGGCGCAGCCCAGCGCACGATCGGAGTGACCCAGGCCCGCGGCGCCCATACCCAGGTGGTGGGTTTACCAGATGCCGCCTGAACGATCGGAGTTTTCGCTGTGCAATCTGAACGTGACAGGCGGAACCCCTGCGCCACAATGGTCTGAGTGTCCATGGCCGAGGGCCCACGCTTGACCCCGACCCCTACCCCAAATGACGCCATTACCAATGGCGTACCCAGCGATCGCCTCTGGTTGCGCTCCGAACTGATGGGCACCCAGGTGATCACCCGTGACACTGGCCGCCGTCTTGGGGTGGTGGGTGAAGTGATCGTCGATATCGACCGCCGTGAAGTGGTGGCTGTGGGGCTGCGGGACAACCCCCTGACCCGTTTCCTACCCGGCCTGCCGCGCTGGATGCCGCTGGACCGGATCCGTCAGGTGGGCGACGTGATCCTGGTGGATTCGGCCGACTCACTAAGCGAAAACTTCAACCCTGAGCGCTACAGCCGGGTGATCAACTGCCAGGTGATCACCGAGTCCGGTGAACAGCTGGGGCGGGTGCTCGGCTTCGCCTTCGACATCGAAACCGGCGAGCTCACCACCCTAGTGATGGGCGCCCTTGGCGTACCCCTGCTGGGGGAAGGGGTGCTGAGCACCTGGGAAATGCCAGTAGAGGAGATTGTCAGCAGCGGCCCAGACCGGATCATTGTTTACGAGGGAGCCGAAGACAAGCTCAAACAGCTGAACAGCGGTGTTCTGGAAAAACTGGGAGTCGGTGGCCCCAGCTGGGAAGAGCAGGAGCGGGAGCGGTACCGCGTCAACCTGGTGCCCGTGGAAAATCAGCTCACCTCCGGACAACCCCTGGAGCAGGGGCAACGACGTCTCCAGGCTGCAGAAACCGAGCGGTTTGAGGCTGATGCAGAACTGGAATATGTGGAGCTGGAGGACCGGCGGCAGGAGTCCATGCAGCAACGCCGCTACCTCGATGAACCCCAGCGGTACGACGAGCCGCGCTACGACGAACCTGCCCGCTACGACGAGCGGCCGGCTGAGCGAGCCCAGACCTACAACGAGCCTGCACCCGTAGAGCAGCAGCCTGCATACGAGCAACAGCCCCCTCGGCGGGCCATGCCAGCCTCCCGTCGCGCGGTTCAGCAGCCGGGCGAACCCATGGATGTGGAACCGATAGAGGATGCAGCGCCCCAGCGCCGGAGCCAGGATCTCGACGATCCCTGGTGAACGGGCCTGAGGCTCCGACAGGTGTTCAGGACGCCTTGAAGTTCAATGATGCGCTGTTGACGCAGTAGCGCTGGCCCGTGGGAGCGGGACCATCGGGGAAGACGTGCCCGAGGTGGGCATCACATTGAGCGCAGTTGATTTCGGTGCGCACCATCCCGTGGGTCAAATCCTCTTTGGTGGTGATCGCCTCGGCACTTACACCATCCCAGAAGCTGGGCCAACCCGTGCCCGAATCGAACTTGGTCTCAGAGCTAAACAGCGGCGCACCGCAGCAGACGCAGTGGTACTTCCCCGTGGCTTTGTTGTTCCAGTACGCCCCGGTGAAAGCCCGCTCCGTGCCGCCGCAGCGAGCCACCTGGAACTGCTCCGGCGTCAGGGATTGCTTCCACTCCTCGGCGCTGCGTTCGACCGGATTGGGCGGAGTCATGGTCGTCGAAACCAGAGTGGATCGCAGCCTAGGAAGCGTTGAGCTCTCGGGGAAGCAACCCCCTCACCTCGGCGGCCAATGCGGCCACCGCCCCTGGTTCTCCCCGCAACGCCTGGAGGTCCTGGCGCTGGCCCTCAAGCCGCTCGGGGGCGTTCAGCCAATCGCAGGCCTCCTTCGCAATCTCCTCCGGAGTGATCGCCCCCACCCGCTCCGGCACCACAGCACGGCCTGCACTGATGTTGGGCCAGGCCATCAATCCGTTGTTGCGCAAACGCCAGAGGGTCAACAGAACCCCGATCAGACGCCGCAGACCCGGCAGACGCGCCAGCAGGCCCAGCCCGCCGTCCCAGGCCTGCATCACCTCCAGGTGCTGGGTGGGAACAATCACGATCATCGGCACCGCAAGGGCGCCGAGTTCGGCTGTGTTGGCGCCGACCGTGGTCAGGGCCAGGGCGCACTGGCTCAGGGGGCCATGGGCCGGATGCTGCTCCAGCAGAAGAATCCTTGTCCCCGCACCCGTCAGCAACTCCGTCACCGACTCCCCCTGCTCCACCGAAGCAACGGAGGCGCTGTAGCGGGCAGCAATTGGGTTGGAGGCGCCGGCAAAACGCAGCAGTTCATCAACGCTGGTGGTGGGAGCCAGCGGCAGCAAAAAACGGCATCCTGTTTGCAATCGGGCCAAACGATCGGCGGTGTCGAGCAGAAACGGCATGCCGACGCTCAACTTGGCCGGCTTCGATCCCGGCAACAGGGCAACCCACTGGCCCTCAGGGAGAGGCTCCTCGGAACGAGCGAAGGACGACAGATCCGCCATCAGATCGCCAACAACGCGGCACCGGGGCTGGTAACGGATCGGCAGCTGGCGCCGCACCGCGTCAGACATCGCCGCAATCCGATCGTTCCAGCCCGGCCAACGCGCCACCCACTCGGCATAGGTGATGTGGCGGTAGCCGAGACGAGCCGAAAGCAGAACGGTCCAGAACTGGTCACCGCCCAGGAACACCACCACACCCTTCTGCGGCCATGGGCCGTAGCGCTGGGGACGCAACAGCAGCGACCAGAAGCGTCCTGCCGGCACGATGCGCTCGAACAAGCCCCAGGGCTCCGCGGCCGCACGCTCCTGGCCCGTGGCATTGGGGCAGGGCACCAACACCAGATGCAACGACGCTGGCGCGCTCCGAGACCGGGGACGCAGACGAAGGCTGGCGTGCAGCCGTTCCGCCAAGGGGCGAACCCAGGTGGTCAGCTCACCGGGACCGTTCGAAACAAGAACAACGGCTGGTCCTGGTTCTGCAGCGCTGGGACGGGCCAAAGAAAAAAATGCGGATGGCGAGACTTGAACTCGCAAGGCCGAAGCCACACGCCCCTCAAACGTGCGTGTCTACCAATTCCACCACATCCGCGTGGTCGACTTCACCGCTCGGGTGCTGCCGAAGCCAGATCATACCGGGCGGGGTCTTCGCTCTCGGCAACTTCGGTCGGCGCTGATACGATCCGGCGTCAGGCCTGAACATGCTGCGGGATGCCCATCGGCAAAGTGCTGATCGCCAACCGCGGCGAGATTGCCCTCCGGATCATTCGAAGCTGCCGCGAGCTCGGCATCGCCACTGTGGCGGTGTACAGCTCCGTTGATAAAGACGCTCTGCACGTGCAGCTCGCCGATGAAGCGGTCTGCGTAGGCGAAGCCCTGAGCAGCAAGAGCTACCTCAACATTCCCAACATCCTGGCGGCAGCCACCTCCCGCGGTGCTGACGCCATCCATCCCGGCTACGGCTTCCTGGCGGAGAACGACAAGTTCGCCGAGATGTGCCGTGATCACGGCCTCACCTTCGTTGGGCCCTCCCCCCACGCGATTCGCTCGATGGGGGACAAGTCGACCGCCAAATCGACCATGCAATCGGTGGGTGTTCCCACGGTGCCCGGCAGCGAGGGCCTGCTCAGCAGCACCAGCCAGGCGGCCGCCCTGGCCGAGGAGATGGGCTATCCCGTGATGATCAAGGCCACCGCCGGCGGCGGTGGTCGCGGCATGCGCCTGGTGCCGGACGCCAGCCAGCTTGAGAGCCTGTACAAAGCAGCCCAGGGAGAGGCGGAAGCTGCCTTCGGCAATCCCGGCCTCTACATGGAGAAATTCATCGATCGGCCCCGCCACGTGGAAGTGCAGGTGCTGGCCGACCGTCACGGCAACGTGGTTCACCTTGGTGAAAGGGACTGCTCGATCCAGCGCCGTCACCAGAAACTGCTGGAGGAAGCCCCAAGCCCAGCCCTAGATCCCGACCTACGCCGCCGCATGGGCGATGCCGCCGTTGCTGCCGCCCGAAGCATCAATTACGAGGGCGCCGGAACGGTGGAATTCCTGCTGGATCGCAGCGGTGGCTTCTACTTCATGGAAATGAACACCCGGATCCAGGTGGAGCATCCGGTGACTGAGATGGTCACGGGTGTGGATCTGATCGCTGAACAGTTACGCATCGCCGGTGGCGAACCCATCAGCGTGCAGCAGGAGGAGATCCAGCTCACCGGCCATGCGATCGAATGCCGCATTAACGCCGAGGATGCTCGGCACAACTTCCGTCCCGCCCCCGGACGCATCACGGGATGGCTGCCCCCCGGGGGGCCAGGTGTGCGCGTCGACAGCCACGTTTACACGGGCTACGACATCCCGCCCTTCTACGACTCCCTGATCGGCAAGCTGATCGCTTGGGGAAAGGACCGCGACCACGCCATGACGCGGATGAAGCGGGCCCTGAATGAATGTGCCGTCACAGGGATCCCAACCACGGTGGAATTCCACCTGGAGATGCTGGATCGGCCGGAATTCATCAACGGCGACGTGCACACCAAGTTCGTGGAGCAAGAGATGCTCCCCTGAGCTCAGGCAGCTGCCTGGGCGTGCATCAGGATCTGAGAGAGCAGCCCCTGCTGACCGACCAGCAACTCACGCACGAGGCTGATCAACCCCACCCAAATTACTGGAGTGACGTCGACTCCACCAATCGGGGCGATCACGCGGCGGCTCAGCGAAAGCACAGGTTCCGTTGGCCATGCCACCAGGGGCCAGGCTCCCTGGTTCAGATCGACCTGGGGGTACCAGGTGAGCACGATGCGCAGCAGGAACGCCAGGGTCCAGGCCGCCAGCAGCAAGCCCAGTAGTAAATGGAGGACTGGCAGGGCCTGCAGCAGCAGCGGCGTCACAAAGCTCAAAGCAAATCGTCCCCTCATCGTAGAAAGACGACATCGCTTCTTAAGATCGGCGCGGCTTTGAAGCAGACGGCAGCAACCCCATGACCCCCTCCCTCTCCAACTTCCTGAGCAGCCTCCTTTGGGGAGGTGTGATCGTCGTAATTCCTGCCTCCATCGCCCTATTCCTGCTGAGCCAGACCGACCAGGTCGACCGCAAGCTCTGACCCGCCACTGGCGCCCCTCTTAGACTGACTCCCAAGCGGAAGCAGAGCTTTGGTTAACGCCAGTCTCAATTGGGCCAGCATCGTCGGCATCGTTTTGGCCGTCGGCGGCGCTCTGCTCTATTTCATGCGGTCGTTCAAACCGGCCCTGGCGCGGGATTACGACGTGTTCTTTGCTGCCATCGGGCTGCTATGCGGCGGCATCCTGTTCTTCCAGGGTTGGCGCCTCGACCCAATTCTTCAGTTCGGCCAGTTCCTGTTGGCGGGAACTACCGTGTTCTTTGCCTACGAAAGTGTGCGACTGCGCGGCGTGGCCACTGAGCAGGCACGGCGCTCCGCCTACTTCGATGACGAACCAGCACCGGCCCGGGGCGGAGGTCCAGGAGGCCTGCGGGGCGGTTGGGATGACGGCGTGTACGAACGTTTTGATGAACCCCAGCCGGTGCGGCGGCGCTTTTCAGGCCGCGACGATGACACCGAAGAACGGCCTGAAGAGGAGTTCTACCGGCCGCGCCGGGCCAGCCGTGCAGCCATTCCTGAGGAAGCAGCCAGCCGTCGCTCAGCAGACCGTGATCATGGCGATTCCGGTTGGGAACAAAACGACGAGCGCTCCCGCCGCATGGCTCGCTTCCGCGCTGGCGAAGCCCGAGATGAACGACGTCCCGACTTTGGCTCCAGACGGACGGATCGAGACGACCAACGCCGCGGCAGCCGACCCGTGGGGCGACCTGAACGTCCTGCAGGCGAACGCGCTCCTTCAGGAGCAGAAGATGCCGCCTTCGCCCCCAGCCGCAGTTCAGCACCGAACAGTGCGGCCCCTAACCGAGGACGCCCCAGCGCCAACCCGAACGCCGTGAGCGACTCCAGGCAATCTGCCGAACCGCCCGTTGCGTCGAACCGACCCAGCAGCAACCGCCAACCCCCCCGCAGCTCACGGCCCTCGTCCGACAGACCGCGGGACAACAGCTCCCGCTTCGACGACTGAACCAGTTGCCTCGTCCGCTGCTGATCCTGCTCGCCAGCTTGATACTGGTTGGCTGCAACGGTCGCAGTGAACGGGCAGGTGCCGGCTTGCTTGCCACCAGTCAGCAGGCCCCAGCCCTGAGCGGCAGTGGTGAGTGGCTGGCCGTCGTCAGCGATCGCGGCGGCCGACCCACGGTGCAGCTGCGCCGCCTGAGCGACGGATTGGTTGTCTCCGTTCCCCAGCTGAGCCGACATCAGCCCCACAGCTCGCCCTCCCTGAGCTGGAACGGCCGTTACCTGGCAGCGATCACACAGCGGGGGCGCCGCCGACTCGCGGTGGTGACCGACCGTCTGAACGGACGCATGTACCCCCTGCCGCTGCCGGGGGGGCGAGACCCGGTGCAGCTCAGCCTGGCGCCGGATGCCCAGCGGATCGCCCTGCAGGTGACGGATCAGGGGAGGTGGCGCGTGGAACTGCTGGATCTGAGTGATCTGCTCGAGCCTGACCGTCCTCCGGGACAGAGCCTCTCCACACCGGCGCTGTCGTCAGAGCCATGATCCGCGTCGCTCTGCTTTTCAGCCTGGTGTTGGTGACCGGGTGCAGCAGCCCCAGACCCACTCCCCGGCCCGACCTCAACGGCCTGCTGCGTCAATCCGTGAACAGCCGGCGGGATCCATCCCTGGGGGGACGCTGGCTGGCCAGCCTGGGCCAACGCAATGGGAGGGAGCGGGTTGAACTGATCGACCTGCGCAACCGCAGCCCCGTCCCGTTGCCGGGCCTCAACCGTGCTGATGCCCAACCGATCAGCGTCAGCGTCAGTGGCGATGGGCAACGCTTGGCCGTGGTCCAGCAACGGGAAGACCGCACGGAATTGGTGCTCTACCGGCGCAAAATAGGGGCGACGCAACGGCTGCCCCTGGACCCGCCGGGCGTGCCCCGCAGCGTCAGCCTGGATGGCTCCGGCAGGCGACTGGCGGTGCAGGTGAGCCGGAATGGACGCTGGGATGTGGATCTGATCCGCCTGCCCTGATCAGGGCAGCAGCCCTGCCCAGTGGAGAAAGGTGTCGCCGCTGAGCACCTCGATCAGCAGCATCGCCACAAAACCCACCATGGCGAAGCGGCCATTCACCCGCTCGGCATAGCCACTCCAGCCGAAGGCAGGCACATCGTTGGTGGTAGCAGACGTCTCCGGAACGGACGTGGTGTCAGGGGTCTCGCTGGTGGAGGTCATCCGGCCGGTTCAAGAACGCCCGAAGTCATAGCTGGTCGCAGGGATCAGCCGCCAGTCGTGATCACCGCTGAGCTCCAAAACGGTGTCATGGAAATCCTTCAGAGTTGGCCGGTGGCCCACGCTGATGAACGCCACCTCCCGATCCCGCAACAGGGAATAAAGGCGGGATTCGGTCTCAACATCCAGGGCACTGGTGGCTTCATCAAGCACCACGACCTTGGGCGAATTGAGCAACAGCCGCGCAAAGGCCAGTCGCTGCTGTTCACCCAGAGAGAGCAGCCGCGGCCAGTCCTGCTTGATGTCGAGGTCCGGATAACGCTGCAGAAGTTTGCCCAACATCACCTGATCCAAAACAGCCCGTAGCTGTTCATCGCTGAAACGGGCCTGATCAAGGGGATAACAGAGCTGTTCGCGCAGAGATCCCAGTGCCATGTAGGGCTTCTGGGGGATGAAAAGGAGATCGCCCTGCCCCGGGGAATAGACGGTGCCCGTCGGCGAGCCCCACAGTCCACTCACCACCCGCAGCAGTGAGGTCTTGCCACAGCCTGAGGGTCCCACCACCAACAGCCCCTCAGCGTTGCCCAGGGAAAAACTGAGGTCGCGCACTAGCACGTTGTCAGTGCGGGGTGTTTTGACCGTCACCCCCTGGAGCGCCAGGCGCTCAGAGGGCACGATCCGCGGCACGTAATCACTGCACTCCTCGGAATCGAGGTTGGAGATATTGGATTGAAATCCTTCAAGCCGGTTGATCGATGCCGAGAACCGGGCCAGGGCTTCGATGTTGTAGACGATGAAAAATAGTGATCCCTCAACCAGGTTGTAGGCGACGTTCGCCTGGGCGAAGCCGCCGTAATCCATCTCCCCGGCAAGAATCGGAGCCGCAAGGATCAAATAGGGGATGAAATTGCTGGCGTAGATGCTGGAGCGCTGCAGTACCCGCAGCAGCACCTCCCAGACAATCAGCAGATTGAAGTTTTCAACGACGGTGGCCAGACGACGCGTCACCTCCTTGGCTTCCTGCTGCTCACCGGCATAGAACGCAATCGACTCGGCGTTGTCCCGCACCCGCACGAGGCCATAGCGATAATCCGCTTCAAAACGCAGCTGGAAGTTGTTCAGCCGCACCAACTTACGGCCGGCCACAATCATCAGGACAGACACCCCGGATGCATAGGCCAGAAGAGCAAAGGTGAGCCCATCACTCACCGAATACAGGATGAGGATGTTGAGAGAAAAGGTGAGGATCGAATCAAAAATATTCAGCGCAAAACCAAGGGCCTGTGCCGTGAAATCACGCACATCCTCGGAAATACGTTGATCGGGGTTATCAACATTGGTGGCCGCTTCATCATTGGGATTGAGCACGTAATAGGCCCGATCCCGCAGGTAATCGTCCACCAGACTCAGCGACAACCATTCCCGCCAGAACAGCCCCAGTTTCTGGGTGAAATAAAACTGCAGGCTGCGAATCGGCAGTGCCACCGCAAAACAGGCGCCGTAGATCCAGAGGTTGCGATACGACGCATCGCCGTCTTTGGAGATCAACGCATTGGTCAGATCCCTGGCAATAAATGTGATGCCGGCATTGATGCCGTTCACGCTCAACAGCATCAGGATGATCAGGCCGAGAAACAGCCAAGGCAGCCAGCGGCGATGCCTGAGTTGGCCCCGGACGGAGGCGAACACAACAGCCCCCAGAACGAACATGGCACTAATCCCCGCTCCCCATCCACGGGACCAGAGCATGGCCAGGGAGGACTGGACGCCCCCGAGGTACTGGCCGGTCAGCTCCGGCAACAGCCACGACAGGCCGTTCATCAAGCCCGTGACCAGGAACAGCACGATCCCGGCCACACAGAAGAGCAGGCTCACCAGCAGTCCAAGGAACTGCCAGCCGTTGTCTTCGGTGTAGGGGAAGAAGTAGGGCTGCGAAAGCCGACGCAGCTTGGCGGCCTGATTGCGCAAGTTCTGAAGCTGGTGGGTCATGCCACTGCTGAACTGTGCTCAGTCTGGCTGTCGCCGCGCCGCTTCGCCGCTGACCTCAACCGGGAGGCCATGCCAGAGGACGGCCACCGATCACGTGCACATGGAGGTGAAACACCGTCTGGCCAGCACCAGCGCCGCTGTTGATCACCGTGCGGAAATCATCCAGACCATCCTGTTTGGCCACGCGGGCAGCCACCAGCAACAGATGGCCCAGCAGGGCCCCATCCTCAGCAGCACCGGAGCGCAGACTCTCGATCGGCTTGCGCGGAATCACCAGCAGATGAACGGGTGCCTGGGGCGCGACATCGCGAAAGGCCAGGCACTGCTCATCGCTGTAGACCTCATCGCACGGGATCTCGCCACGAAGGATCTTCCCGAAGATCGTGTCGTCTGCCATGGGCCTTGAAAACGAAGGAACAGCCGGACCGGTGTGTCAGCAGGGGGCATGAATCTCCTGCGTCACCCTCCACAGAATGCTGGCACGTTGTCTCAGTGCATCCCTACAAAGTCTGGAGGCCAGACCGGTGGTGGTGGATCTCGCCCCGGGCCTGCCGGGCGTCCAGCTGGTGGGTCTGCCGGACAAGGCCATTCAGGAATCCCGGGAGCGGGTCCGATCCACCCTGCGCAACAGCGGCTTCAGCGGCCCCCTTGTGCGCGTGGTGATCAACCAGCGCGGCCTGAGCACGCGCAGCAGCCTTCAACTGTTGCGCGTGGCGCGCACCATTGCCGATCTCAACGACCGGAGCAGCGTCGATCGAAACGCCGTGGCGGAAGCAAGTTGCTTCCGCTGCACCGATCTACTCAAGCAACCTGGGGCTCAGTAGTCTCGGGCGCGCTTGTCAGGGGTGTCCCGGTAGGGCTGGGTGCCGATCGGCGGGGGCTGGAGATGGCGGTCGTTGAAGGAACCCAGCGCATGGGTCATCGCTTCACCGAACCACTGGAACCACTGAACAACCGTTGTTTTCATCACGTCCTCCTGGGTCTGTCTTCAGTGTGAAATCACTGACAAAGGACGACAACAGGTGTTTTCACCTGTTCTGCGCCAGCTCAGTACGACGGAGCTACGGAACTCCCACTCTGTTCAGTCTCAGCAGGCTCGCTGGTTGGGCTGGAACCGGCCACTGGCGCACTGTCCCTGTAGACATAGAGATGGCCGAGGCTCTTCTTGCCGTAGGCCCGTCGCTTCAAGGTCCAGCCCGGCGCAAGCTTGAGCTGAACAAAGCCGCTGGCGGCACCACCGGCCCGAGCGACGAGCATGGTCGGTTGGGAGGGATTCTTGGTGGGCGTGGCCAGCAATTCAATATCCCGACCAGTGTTCACCACGCTGAGCCGGTAGCGGGTGCCGAGGTCGTCACCACCGATCCGAAGGGAATAGCCGTTGCCATCGATGTAGCGGTTGCAGACCCCGCTGAAATCAAACGTGGACAACAAGGGATCGACCATGGCCGGTGATCCCGCATCCACAGCGAAACAGGGGCGTTTTGTGGTGCGCTGCTCGTAGATGTTCAACTGAGAACGCTCACCCTGCCCGATCGGGGCCGACACCAACACGAAGTTGCTCAACTCCACGGGCACCGCCGTGAAGAGCGAACCCTGGGCCAGGACCACCGATGCAGAGGTCGCTGCAAGAGCGAGACCGGCAGCGGCCACGGTTCGAAAGCGTGCCATCACGTCCATGGAGGAACTGAGCGGATCGTAAAAGTGATGCCTGGATCGGTCGCCCCCGATCAGGCCGGTTTGTTCAGGCGAATGGCGAACAGAAGGGTCCCAACCGTTCCAGGGGCCGCCAGGGCGAGGATCCAGCTGGTGGTTTTGACCCCGAGGTCGGGATCGCCGTAGGCCAGTTCAAACACACATCCGGTACTGGCGATACCCAGAACACAAGCGAGGGCCAGAAAAACGCCGGCCAAGGGTTTCATCGGCATAACTCAGGCGACGCTCCGCACATCTTGGCGCTCGAAGCCCTTCTCCTTGAGCTCCTTCTGCAGACCGTCTTCATCCGTGACGCGATCGACAAACAACACGCCATTGAGATGATCCATCTCGTGCTGAATGCAACGGGCCATTAGGCCATCGGCCTTCATCTTCCGGGGCCGACCCATCTCGTCGCGGAAGCTCAGTTCAATCGCGGTGGGGCGCACCACGTCGAGATAAACCCCAGGGATGCTGAGACAGCCCTCTTCGTAGGTGTCGAGCCCGGCGCTGGCGGCCGTGATTTCCGGATTGATCAACACCAGGGGGGGCGTGGCTGCATTTTCAAGGTCGAGATCAATCACCAGGAGCTGCTGATGAATCCCCACCTGAGGAGCCGCCAGGCCAATGCCCTTGGCGGTGTACATGCTGCGCAGCATGTCGCGGGCCAACTCCCGCACCTGCTCATTCACCTTGCCAATGCGACGCGCGGACTGCCGCAACACCTCATCGCCCAGGGTGTGAATCTCCAGCGGCGGTGTTTCCAGGGCCGTCTTGGGCACCAGCATCGTGTCCCGCGACTTATCGGCCTGACGGGCCAACTCTGCAAAGCTCCCTGCCAAGACCAACGCCGCGTTGATTCAGCATGGTAAGCGGCCTGAATCAGCCGTTATGAGAGCCGCTCCGTTATCCGCGCAGCATGCCGTCGGCCGTTTGCCTGGTCTCAAGGAACCAGCCCTGGTCAGTGGCCCCGATGCAACGCTATGGCTGATCTGGCTGGAACAGCGCCCCCAGGAGCGCGGCCGCACCACTGCCTTGATCCGGCGTTTCAATGATTCCGAGGCTGAACCAAAGGAGCTGACGCCGGCCCCGAGCAACCTGCGCAGTCGGGTGCATGACTACGGCGGCGGCGTACTCGCAACCGCGATGGAGCAGGACAGGCTGATCCTGGCCTGGATCGAGCGCGGCTGCCTCTGGCGTCAGGACTGGCGCCTGCCGCAGACCAGCCCCCAGCAACCCACCCCCCTGGCTGCACCCCAACGGCTCAGCCAGGAAGGGGACTGGGAGCTGGCGGATGGCGTTCTCGATCTGCCCAGGCAACGCTGGATCGGAATCCGTGAAATCGAGGGCCGTGACGAGCTAGTGAGCCTGGCGCTGAACGCAACGGATCAGACGCCGCTGCTGCTTCACCAGCCGACGGACTTTGCCGGCTATGGCTGCTTGAGCCCCGATGGCCAGCGCTTCGCCTGGGTGGAGTGGCAGCAACCCGCCATGCCCTGGGACAGCAGCCGTCTCTGGTGCGCGGAGTTCAGCGACACGGGCGGGCTGGTCGAGCCCCGTCAGCTGGCCGGAGGCGATGGCATCTCGGTGTTTCAACCCCAATGGCTGCCCGACGGGCAGTTGCTTGTGGCGGAGGACAGCTCAGGTTGGTGGAACCTGATGCTCCAGCCCAATGCCGACGCCGCCTGGGAGAGACCTTGGCCGATGGCTGCCGAGACAGCCATGCCCCAGTGGATCTATGGGATGAGCACCACGGCCTGGGATGGCGAGCAGCTGGTCGCCGCCGTCTGCAGCCGCGGGGCCTGGTCGTTACAACGGCTCAGCCTGGAAGGAACGGTGCAGCCGTTGACGCAACCGTTTGATGACCTTGCAGGATTAAGCGCCTGCAACGGCCGCGCCGTGGCCGTGGCCAGCAACAGCACCAGCGTGGCCGGGCTGCTGGAAATCGATTTGCGGCCGACCACCCCGATCTGGAGCCATAGCCCCGCCATCACGTCACCGTTATCGGTTGAGGCGATCAGCGTGGCCGAACCGCTGTGGTTCAACGGTCACCAAGGCGAACGCACCCATGCCTGGTACTACCCCCCCCACGGCAAGTCACCAGGGCCTGCGCCACTGCTGGTGAAAAGCCACAGCGGACCAACGGCCATGGCTCGCCGCGGCCTCAGCCTGGCGATTCAGTACTGGACCTCACGGGGCTGGGGCGTGGTGGATGTGAATTACGGCGGCTCAACGGGGTTCGGCCGGGACTACCGGGAGCGCCTCATCGGGGGCTGGGGCCTGGTGGATGTGACCGACTGCGCAGCCGCAGCGCAGGCCCTGATCGAGGCCGGTCGCGCCGATCCCGGCCAGATCGCCATCGAAGGGGGCAGCGCTGGCGGCTTCACCACCCTGGCGGCGCTGTGCTTCACCGAGGTGTTCAGGGCCGGCGCCTGCCGCTATGCGGTTTGTGACCTCACAGCCATGGCTGAAGACACGCACAGATTTGAAGCGCGCTATCTGGATGGACTGGTGGGGGAATGGCCCGCAGCACGTGCTTTGTACGAGCAGCGGTCGCCGCTGCTGCATGCCGATCAAATCCGCTGTCCGGTGCTGTTCTTCCAGGGTTTACAAGACAAAGTGGTACCTCCCAAACAAACCGAACGCATGGCGGAGGCGCTGCGCAGCAACGGCATTCCGGTGGAGGTGCGGCTATTCGAGGAGGAAGGCCACGGCTTCCGCAGCCAAGCCACCCAGATCGCGGTGCTCGAGCAAACCGAGGCCTTTTTCAGGCAGGAATTGGGCATAACAGAGGATTACAAAGCGCACAACCCCGTTCAGCAGATGTGATCGGTTGAGCGAGCAACCAGCAGGAACCATCAACCTGTGCTCCACGGAACCCATGAAGAAGCGGTAAGCCTGAAAAACTGACGACTGTTTCGACAGCACCGATGCGGATCCTGCGTTATCGCGGCAACAGCTACGCCAGCCCTGAACCGATCAACGCGGCTCCCCGTCCCGGCGCACGCTCCTACCGCTGGGTGAAGTACGCCATCGAGACCAACAAGGTCGTTCCCCTGCGTCAACGCGAGGCCGCAGCAAGCAACGATCAGCTGGCGGCCTGAGCCAGCTCAGCTGTGCTCGCGCAGGAAGGCGACCGTGGAAGCGAGCTCTTCGCTGAAGCGGTCGATCTCTTCAAAGGTGCTGGTGAAACTCAGGCTGGCCCGAGCTGAAGCCGTCACGTCATACATGCGGTGCAGGGGCTGACAGCAGTGGTGACCACTGCGGATGCAGATCCCGGACGCATCGATCAGAGCGGCAATATCGTTGGCATGCACGCCATCGACAAGGAATGTGGCGAGGGCACCTCGCTCGGGCTGTTGATCCGGCGTCGGACCCAGGACCCTCACACCATCAATGGCCTGCAACCGAGTGAACAGATGCCGGGTGAGCTGAGCTTCCCAGGCCTGAATCGATTCCAGACCCACCGCCTGCAGGTAGCGAATCGCGGCGCCCATGCCCACCGCCTCGCCAATGGCAGGTGTGCCCGCTTCGAACTTATGGGGCAACACCGCCCAGGTGCTGTGGTCCAGGTAAACGTCCTGAATCATCTCCCCGCCGCCCAAAAAGGGAGGCATCGCCTCCAGCAGCGACTCCCTAGCCCAGAGGAAACCCATGCCGGTGGGGCCGCAGAGTTTGTGGGAGGAGCCGACAAGAAAGTCGGCATCAATGGCCGCCACATCAATCGGCTTGTGAGCCAGGCTCTGGCAGGCATCCACGAGAACGCAGGCGCCAACGGCATGGGCTGCGGGGATGACCTGATCCAGGGGATTGCAGCAACCGAGGGAATTGCTGATGTGCACCAGGCTCACCAACCGGGTGCGCTCGTTGAGCTGGGCCCGGAAATCCTCGAGATCCAGCTCACCGGATTCGGTGATGCCCACATGGCGCAACACACAGCCGGTGCGCTGAGCCAACAGCTGCCATGGCACCAGGTTGCTGTGGTGCTCCATCACCGTGAGGAGGATTTCGTCCCCCTTCTTGAGGTTGACATCCCCCCAGGTGCGCGCCACCAGATTGATGGCTTCGCTGGCATTGCGAGTGAAGACAATTTCGCGGGAGCTTGCCGCACCCACGAAGGCCGCCGTCGTGCTGCGGGCCGCCTCAAAGGCATCGGTGGCGCGGGCACTGAGCTGGTGAGCACCGCGATGCACGTTGGCGTTGTCGCAGCTGTAATACCGCTGCAGCGCCTCAAGCACCTGACGGGGCTTCTGGCTGGTGGCAGCATGATCGAGATAGATCAGCGGCCGGCCATCTGGAGCCAGCTGCTCGAAAATCGGAAAATCGGCACGATATCGAGACGATAAATCCACAAAATCAGCACTAGGTCGTACTTTGGCAGCGATCGTCATGGGGCGAGGCTCTCCATCACGCGCTCCAGGGGGAACCAAGCCTGCGCAGCAGCAGGAAGCTGGGCAATCACTTCCTGGCAGGCCCCGCGCAGCAGCAGCGCCGTTGCATCCTCCGCAGCGATGCCCCGGCTCTGGAGATAGAACAGCTCATCGGCCTGAAGCTGCGACACGGTGGCCCCATGGGCGCAGCGCACATCGTCGGCCACGATCTCAAGCTCGGGCTTGGTGTCCACCCGGGCCCGATCAGACAGCAACAGGTTGCGGCTCAACTGCGCAGCGTTGGTGCGCTGAGCATCGCGGGGAACACTGATGGCGCCGTTAAAAATCGCGTGGGACTGGCCGCCGGCCAGGCATTTCTGCAACTGATCTAGCTCCCCCTCCGGCCCGTCGAAGCGCACCGCAGTGTGGGTAGCCAGCTGCTGCTCGGCACCGGTGACAGCCAGACCTTTGAGCACGGTCTCTGCCTGGCCATCCACCTGCACCACCCGGGGCTCGACCCGTCCCAGGTTCCAGCCTTGAACCACAGAAGTGAAGGCGTAGGAGCTGCGGGGCTCCTGCTCGACAGCGAAATGGGCCATCAGCGATGACGCGCCATCCGCCGTCGCCAGCAAGCCATGGCGCAGTTGGGCCTCCTGCCCCAGATGCACTTCCAGCACATGGCTGTGGGCCGACGCCCCCTCAGCCAGCAGCACCTGCATCAACTCAAGCTCAGCTTTTTCTTCCAATAGCAGCAACACCCGCGTGGCGTTCAACCCCGCACCCGCCGCCAGCACCAGCTCCAACGGGCCAACCCGTCCCCGCACCCTGAGGGCCAGGATCTGCTGGGCTTTGGCATGGTTGAACTCCACGGGCCAGACCTGGGCACAACCGCAGCGATCGAGGGTGTGGCCGAGGGCCTGCTCCAGCTCTTCAGCATTCAGCGCAGTGATTCCCTCCGGAAGAACCTGACCGGCCAGGGGATCATCAAAACCATTGAGCACCAGACGGGTCACCCCGTCCAGGCTGGCCGGCAGAGACGTGGACAGTGGCGAGGCACTGGCCGGCAATTCCGAGACAGTCGCAAGCCGTTTTAGGTCGGTGAGGCGCCAGGGCTCCTGGCGGCGGCTGGGCAGACCAAGCTGTTCAAGCGCGGCTCGACCGCGCTCCTGCACTGGCACCAGCACACTGCTTGCCATGGTCAAGCGGCTCCTTGAGCGGCCAGTTCCTGATCCACCCAGTCGTATCCGGTCTGCTCCAGCTCAAGGGCCAGCTCCCGGCCTCCGGTACGCAGAATCCGGCCTGCCGCCATCACATGCACATAGTCCGGGGTGATCTCATCGAGAAGACGCTGGTAGTGGGTGATGAGCAGCGTGGCGTTATCTTCCGTCGCCAGCTGGTTCACACCACCGGCCACGATGCGCAGGGCATCGATATCCAGGCCGGAATCGGTTTCATCCAGGATCGCCACCACGGGCTCCAGCAACGCCATCTGCAGAATCTCGTTGCGCTTTTTCTCGCCCCCCGAGAAGCCTTCGTTAACACTGCGCTCAAGGAAGGCAGGGTCCATTTGCACCACCTTGAGCTTGTCGTGCACATGATCCTCGAAGGCAAAGGTGTCGAGCTCCTCTTCCCCCTGTTTTTCGCGTCGGGCATTGGTGGACACCCGCAAGAATTCCAGGTTGCTGACGCCAGGGATTTCAACGGGGTACTGAAATCCGAGGAACACCCCCAGACGGGCCCGCTCTTCAGGCTCCAGCTCAAACAGATCCTGGCCGCGATAACGAACTGTGCCGCCCGTGACCCGGTAGGCCGGATGCCCGGCCAACACCTTGGAAAGCGTGCTCTTGCCACTGCCGTTGCGACCCATCACTGCATGGACTTCACCAGCTCTCACCTGCAGATTCACTCCCTTGAGGATGGGCTTGTCCTCGACGGAGGCATGCAGGTCTTGGATGTCGAGCAGCAGCTCAGCGTCAGGGCGAATCACGGAAGGCTTCGTTAAAAAACAGAGACAAGGTGGGAGAGGGAATCAGCCCACGGACCCCTCAAGTTTGAGGGCCAGCAATTTGTCGGCCTCAGCGGCAAACTCCATCGGCAGCTGATTGAAGACGTCGCGGCAGAAGCCGCTGACCATCATCGAGACGGCCTCTTCAAACCCGATGCCACGGCTCTGCAGGTAGAAGAGCTGGTCTTCGGAGATGCGACATGTGCTGGCCTCGTGCTCGATGGCCGCCTGGGGCTGCTGTGAACGGATGTAGGGATAGGTATTCGCAGCGGCTTGATCGCCGATCAGCATCGAATCGCACTGGCTGTAATTGCGGGCGCCCTTGGCATTGGGTCCCATCTGAACAAGACCGCGATAGCTGTTGCTGGAGCGGCCTGCACTGATGCCCTTGCTCACAATCGTGGAGCGGGTGCGCGGTCCGACATGAACCATCTTGGTACCGGTGTCGGCCTGCTGGCAGTTGTTGGTGAGGGCCACGGAATAGAACTCACCCACCGAATCAGCACCCTGGAGCACGCAACTGGGGTATTTCCAGGTGATGGCTGAACCGGTCTCTACCTGGGTCCAGCTGATGCGGCTGCGATGACCGCGGCACTGGCCTCGTTTGGTCACGAAGTTGTAGATCCCGCCGACGCCATTTTCATCACCGGCGTACCAGTTCTGAACCGTGGAATATTTGATCGAAGCGTCGTCGAGGGCCACCAGTTCCACCACCGCCGCATGCAGCTGGCTGGTGTCGAACATTGGTGCCGTGCAGCCCTCGAGATAACTGACCGAAGCACCCTCTTCCGCCACGATCAAGGTGCGCTCGAACTGTCCGGTGTCGCCGGAATTGATCCGGAAGTACGTGGAGAGCTCCATCGGGCACTCAACACCCTTCGGAATGAAAACGAAGGATCCGTCGCTGAACACGGCTGAGTTCAGGGCGGCGAAATAGTTGTCGTTGCTGGAGACAACCGTGCCGAGGTAGCGCTCGATCAGCTCGGGATGCTCTTTGACCGCCTCACTGAAGGAGCAGAACACCACCCCGTGTTCCGCCAGCTTCTCCTTGTAAGTGGTGGCAATCGAAACGCTGTCAAAAACAGCGTCCACGGCCACGTTGCTGAGGCGCTTCTGCTCGCTCAGCGGGATGCCGAGTTTGTCGAAGGTTTCCAACAGCTTCGGATCCACCTCATCGAGGCTGGCCTTCTTCTCCAGCTGCTTGGGAGCCGCGTAGTAGACGATGTCTTGATAATCAATCTCTGTATAACCCAAGGCAGCCCAGTCGGGCTCCTCAAGGGTGAGCCAGTGGCGAAACGCCTTGAGCCGGAACTGCAGCAGGAAATCAGGCTCCTCCTTCTTGGCCGAGATCAGGCGAACGACCTCTTCACTGAGACCCTTGGCGATCTTGTCAGTCTCGATCTCGGTGACGAAGCCGTACTTGTACGGCTGGCTGACGAGATCCCGTGTGGAGGTACTGGTCATTCAGCTCAGCCGGCGGTGGCGTTGATCGTTTCGGTGGTGATGGTCTGCGTCTTCTCAGGGCAAGCGAAGGGGTTGTCCTCAGTGAGGAAGAGCATGCAATGGCATTCCTTGCGCTCGCGCATTGGAACACAGGGACAGTTCCAGAAGGCCTGTGAGACCTCGGCGTCTTTGTCTTCGTAATGGCGGCAAGGGCACAGCGCTCCCCCCAGATCGTCCTTGTGACGTGCCAGACCCTTCAGAACAACAGCGGTGACACTGGGGTCGGCACAGAAATACGTGCCGGTGCGCTGCGCATAAGTTTCAGCGAACTTACGGATGACCTCCAGGCTTTCTGCTGTCGGCTCTTGGGGGGCGTCGGACATGGAAGTGGAGGGAGCGGCGAATTACGAAACCCCGCGGTTTCCTTACTGGAAGCCTAGGCCAACAGGGCTCCGGTCAGCGGGCTCCCCATTGTGACCCTCAACACGGCCGACATGCCGAGGCAATTCGGTGGCATCGTGTGGGGAGGTTTCGCCTCCTCATGAGCGCCTCGGCCCCCGCCAGCACCCGCGACGCCGTGCTCTCCCTGCTGCTTGAGCGCGGGGAGGTGGACGCTGGCACCCTTGCCGATGCCGTGGGCATTTCCGTTCAGGCCATGCGGCGGCACCTGCGCGCCCTCGCCGACAGCGGCTTGGTCTGCGCCAGCAGCAATGCCAGCGGCCCGGGGCGTCCCAGCAACCGCTGGTGCCTCACCGACGAAGGACGGGCCCAGTTCCCCGATGGCAGCGGCCGCTTCGCCCTTGGCCTGCTGGATTCGATGCGCAGCCATCTCCCCGAAGCGACCGTGCGCCAGCTGCTCAATCAGCAGGCGGAGTCGAAGGCCAGCCAATACCGACAAAGCCTTGGCGAAGCCTCCCTGGAGGCTCGCCTCGAACACCTGGCACGGCTTCGGCGCGATGAGGGCTATGTGACCGTCTGCAGCCGGGACGACGACGGCGTGAGCTGGCGGCTCGAGGAGGCCCACTGTTCCGTGCAGCGCATTGCTGAAGAATTTCCCGCGGTCTGCGACCAGGAATTGCTGCTGATTAGGCGCACCGTGCCGGACTGCCGGGTGGAACGGGTGCATTGGCGGCTCGAGGGCGGCCACGCCTGCGGCTTCCGCATCACTCCGTTACCGCAGGGCTGATGGGCATCGACCGAGCCGCGATTGAACGCATCGACTCCACCCTGCTGCCCCAGCTCGATCGCCATCACCTGCGGGTGCTGAGCCACTGCCTGGACAGCTTTCAATCCATGGCCGCTCCAGGGAGCACTGGCGCGATCCCCGACAAAAATCAACGGCGCCGCTGGTGCCAACAGCAACCCGTGGTCGCTGACGATCCAGCATTCCTCGACACCTTGCTGCTGCAGCTCAACGCTGCCGCCGATCAGCTGGATCAACTGGCGCTTGAGCTGGGCAAGCCTCCATTGGCACTGACCCTCGACGATCTGATCAGCGCCGCCGAAGCCCGCTGCCGTGGCTGACATGGCTTTCGTGGGTGGCTGGGCTGTCGTGGCTGACTTGGTCGGGCTGCCATCATCAACTCACTTCCTCAAAGCCGGTGATGCTTGAGATCTCAGACGCCCTCAGCTTCTTTCGTCTGAGCTGTGGCCGCTGGACCTCACAGCGCAGCCAGCACCACCTGCTGCATCGCCGCGCCGAAGCCGGCGCCTCCTTCATCGTTGTAGAGGAACTGCTCAAGGGCGACGAACGCCTTGCGGAGATCGCCGAACGCAACAACGCCAGTGTTGAGCAGATCGTGGGGGGCTGCTGGGTGCGCTGGAGCGGATCGATGGCCTGGGATCGGGCCGGTGAATCCCATGAAGACCAGACCATGTTCGGACTGATCCCCGAAGACGAAACGGGGAGACGGGGACTGCTGCTGCGGGATCGCGGTTATGCCGAGAAAGCGCCGGTGGCAGGCCAGTTCCGCATGGACGACGAAAACGGCCTGATCCTCACCACTGACTACGAAATGATGAGCTCCCTGGAGCGCTTCTGGTTCGCCAGCGAGAACGTGCGGCTGCGCACCAGCACGGTGCAAGGACTCTCCAACAACGCCTCCTTCTGCATCGAGACCCGGCAGCTGGACGATATTGATCAGCGCAGCCCTGCAATGGCTTCGAACGGGGCCGCCCTCGCCCCATTCGGCTGGTAAGCAGAAGTACCTAGAAGAAGTATTACGGCATGTAATCGCTGCAACAGCAGCTGAAGGGGGCAAGACCCAGCACTTCTACGATCGCCAGCAGTGGATGCTGTAGCTCGCGTGGCCATTCCTCTTCTGGAGTACGCACCAATCACTCAGAACTCTCTGAGATCAGGTGTTCCGAACCTTCGAGTCGGCTCCGATGAGGGATCCCGGGCTTACTCCCTGGAAATCGCAGACGATCGCGACAACTTCGACACCGTCGTGGAAGCCGGCTATCGGCAAATCTTCTTCCACGCCTTCAAAACCGATCGGGACGTCAACCTTGAGTCCCAGCTGAAGGATGGACAGATCACCGTTCGCGATTTCATTCGCGGCCTCCTCCTTTCGGACACCTTTAAGCGCACCTTCTACGGATTCAACAGCAATTACAAAGTGGTCCGTCACCTTTGCGAGAGGATTCTCGGCCGCAAAGTGAACGGCAAGGGCGAAGAGCTCTCCTGGTCCATCGTGATTGCGACCAAAGGCCTGGAAGGCCTAGTGGATGTTTTGCTCGACAGCACCGAGTACCTCGACGCCTTCGGTTACGACACGGTTCCTTACCAGCGGAACCGCGTTCTTCCCGGCCGTGAGCTCGGCGACACTCCCTTCAACATCACCACCCCCCGCTACGACGAGTACTACCGGAACATTCTTGGCTTCCCCCAACTTGTTTTCACTGGCGGGCCTGCCAAGCGACTTCCGGAGCGCGCGAAGATCAAGAAGGGTGGGTCTCCGCAGGACTACATGGCATGGGTGAGCGAAATCGGCAATCCTCGCCGAGTCGGCCCAAGCACCAGCGCCGATATGGACTATTTGACCAAGGTGCCTTACCGGACCATCGGCGGCTGATCCGGTACCAAACTTGTTCACAAAAGCGGGGCTTCGGCTCCGCTTTTTTTGTGTCTCTGACTGTGATCCCCGGGATCGACGTTCATCCAGTGGTCAGCATCCACTGACCCTTGGCCCCTTCATGCTTCGAAAAGGAATTTTTCAGATCACAATGATCCCAAACGAAACCTGGAGTTTTTGGACGTGTCCCAAACCCTGTCATCCCTGGCACGTCTCACCCTTCGTCAACTGCGTCAGATCGCCAGCGACCTAGGGGTGCCGCTCTACAGCCGCAAAAGCAAAGAGACCCTGGTCGACGAGGTTGCCCAGCGTCAGCAAAAGCGTGGTGGAGACCTGAAGGCCATCGAGGCGGAACTCAACGCACCTGTCATCGGCGGTAGCGACACCCGCGTAGTGTTCCTGCCACGGGACCCCCAGTGGGCCTACGTGTTCTGGGAAATCTCCGAGGCCGATCGCAAGGTTGCCCAAAAAGATGGAGCAAGTCGACTTTGCCTGCGCCTGGCTGACGTGACGGGCATGCAAGACGGCAATGCTCATCCGCACACCCTTCAAGAAGTGCCAGTCGACAGTCACAGCACTGAGTGGTACTTGCCTGTGCCCCTCTGCGACCGCGATTACCGGGTGGAGTTGGGCTATCGCATTGGCGCCAGCTGGATGTCCCTGGCCTTCTCCTCCGTGGCCCGCGTGCCCGCTCTTCACCCGAGCGAGCAGATCCTGGATCAGTTTGTGCCCTTCAGCCTCGATGCTGCACCCGCCGAATCCGCTCCAGTCCCCGTCACCCCGATCGAGTCGAGCAACAGTGGCCTGCACGAGCGGCTTTACCAAAGCGCCACGGTTCAGTTCCGCCGCCGTCGGGTTGGCTCTGAAGAATTCCAGGAGGGCTTTGACGTTTCCGGCGACAGCAGTGGTTTGAACGACTCTGGGGCTGGCCTCTGGGCCAGCGGCCGCAACGAGTCTGGCCTTGGTGGCGTGGCTCCTCGCCAACGCTCCTTCTGGCTGGTGGCTGACGCCGAACTGATCGTCTACGGCGCCACCGATCCTTCTGCTCGCCTCACCATCGGTGGCGAAGAAGTGCCTCTCTCCACCGACGGTACCTTTCGGATTCAGGTGCCCTTCCGCGACGGAGAGCAGATGTATGCGATCGAAGCCACTGCCTCCGATGGAGAACAGAAGCGCAACATCACGCTCAACTTCAATCGTGAGACCCCTGAAGACAACAGCAACCCTGCAAGCGAAGCCCGGGCCGAGTGGTTCTGAACCCTTCCGATTCCAAAGCACCAGCATCCCTGCGCTGGTTCGTGGCCATCACTCCCCTGGCGGGGGCGATGGTCTTTCCATTGGTGGTGCCTTTGGTGATGGCCCGGGTCGGCATCGGCGCCGGTGTGGGCGTCGCCCTCGTTTTGAGCGGACTCTGGTTTGTAGCGATGCTGAAGACATCGGAGATGCCCCACTGAAGATTGGGGAACTCTGATCAAGACAAGGTCTTGGTCTCGATACTGAAGAACCCTCCGGGGTGGATGGCAGCGACTCTTGTCTTCGGTGGCTGCAGCCAGGCGGGATCGGTCTTTGGCACAGCGTCGGCAGAGCTGGCAATGCCCAAGCAGATCGATGTGGTCTTCAACCACAACACCAGATCGCGTTACCTCTCACCCCTCACAGGAGAGTGGCGCCATGATGACGAGTTGAAGACATGGCTGATTGAAGCCATTGATGGCGCCAACGAGGAGGTGCTGGTGGCCGTTCAAGAGCTCAGTCTTCCGAGGATTGCCCAAGCGCTGATCGCTGCACAACAGCGAGGCATTCGCGTTGCCGTGGTGCTGGAACACAACTACCACCAGGCATGGAGTGAGCAACGGCCCAGCCGGTTGAACCCACGAGAACGACAGCGCTGGCATCAGTTGAACCGCCTGGCCGACAGCAATCGCGACGGCACCACCACTGCGGACGAAGCATTCCACGGTGATGCCGTGGCACAACTGCAAACGGCGAACGTTCCACTGATTGACGACACCGAAGACGGCAGCAGCGGCAGTGGCCTGATGCACCACAAGTTTCTGGTGATCGACCAGACAATAGTGATTACAGGCAGCGCCAATCTCATCAGTTCTGGCCTTCACGGTGATGCGGGTCAACAGCTCTGAGCTGGCCTTGGCTTGCCTCCAGGAATTCGCCACACATCTGGGCGAATTCCTGGAGGCAAGCAGGACCGTCGCTTTGGCCAACAGAAAGCAAAAGGGAGCGTGCAAGCCGTGCAGGTGGGCGACATCCGCGTGGAGTTGCTGTTTTCACCCCATCCCAGGAAGGATCGGAATCACGGGCTACATCTATTGGAGAAGCAATTAAGAGCAGCCAAAGAAAGCGTTGATATGGCCCTGTTTGTGTTCTCCGCACAGCAACTCACCAACGTGCTGCGTGAACAGATCAAGCGAGGCATTGAAATCAGGCTGGTCGCCGATCCTGGTTTTGCGAGCCGACCCTTCTCGGAAGTGCTCGATCTGCTGGGGGTCAGCCTTCCTGATCACACCTGCAAGGTAGAAGCGGGTAATCAGCCGTTGGATCAAGCTCTCAAAGACGTTGGCAGCTCTCGCCTTGCGCGGGGTGACAAGCACCATCACAAATTCGCCGTAATCGACAATCGCAAAGTGATCACGAGATCCTTCAATTGGTCGCCCTCTACTGTCCACACCAACGACAAAACCCTGCTGATGATCCACTCACCCCAACTCGCCCAACACTTCACCCAAGAAATGGATCGACTCCGAGATGGAGCAGAACTCGGGATCACACCGCAGCTCCAGGGGAAACTCAACCGTCAAAAAATTCGATGCGGAGATGGAGTAACAAGAGGCTGAAATCCTCGCCATACAGGAGACAATGGTGACCATGAAATGTTCTCGTCTGATTCCCGTCGGCTTGGTGTTGGCTATGGCTGCTCCATGCATGGCCGCCGAGCCATACGAGCCCTGGCCCAGCAGGGATCAACTGCGCGGCATCGAACAGGCCGCGTACGCCTGCTCCCGCAACAACTCAACGGAAGCCTGCGAGCAGCTTCGTCAGCTCGCCGATCCTTTGATGGATCACTACCGGTTGCCGGGGCTCTGCAAAGACGTGCTGTGGTCCCTGATGGATGAAGCGAAGGTTGCCAGCACCAATGACTTTCGCCGTAAGGACGCCATTACGACTACGGCCCGGCGGATCCCAAGGGTCTGCGCCGAGCCGGTGATGAAAAAGGAAAAGCCCAAATCGCGTCAGGCCTGAGCCTGACTGGACGTCAATCAAAGTCGAAACTGAAGCGCTGGCCCTGCATCAGGGTGGCCACCTCTCCGCGAACGGCATCCAGGAGAGCCATGCTGACGTCGGGATGCCTCTTGATTTCGTCCAAAAACATCTGCACGTCGGCGGCCGTCAGTCCGTGGTTAGTGATTCTGGAATCCACCTTGCCGCGAAACGTCTCCAAGAAACTGAGTTGATCAGCATCGAGTGGCTTGGAGCCGGGATGGGTGACGTCCATCGAAGAAACAGCGGCGATCAGTGGGTTTTCTCCAAATCGCCAAGCAGATCGATCAGAGTCTCGATATCACGATCATGCCACCAATGCTGAGTTGGCTCTCATGACTAGCGATTTCGGAGGCCAACTCACACGCCGTGGAGGAGTGGCCTGAGACATCACAACTGTTGGACAATTTCAAGATGGCATTGGAAAACTTGCCGCGCGGGCATTTTTCGAAACTGACTTATTGATTACAGCATTGGCAGCAGTCACGGCCTCCTGTGAGGCCTCCGGCAGTGGAAGGGCCCCTTTCCAGCTCTGTGATGCAACCACAGAAGATGTCGTGCAGGCCATTCCGACGCACAACAGCAGCAGATAGCGATGCATGCTCGTCGGAATTGATGCGGGCCGAAGGGTAGCGGCGTCAACTGGTCGTGACCGACGCCATGCAAATGGATTTCCATGTTTAGGTTCCACATACAGCCCCCCTCCGTCGTGATGACCACCTCGGCCCCTGCGGAATCGACCCAACGCCAGGTGACCCTGGCCACCCCTTTCACCGACCAGAAGCCAGGGACCTCCGGCCTACGCAAGAGCAGTCGCCAATTCGAGGAGCCCCATTACCTGGAGAGCTTCATCGAAGCTTCGCTTCTCACGCTGCCGGGCGTGCAGGGCGGCACCTTGGTGCTCGGGGGCGACGGCCGTTACGGAAACCGCCGTGCCATTGATGTAATCCTGCGGATGGGAGCCGCCCACGGCCTCAGCAAGGTGATCGTCACCACCGGCGGGATCCTCTCCACGCCTGCCGCCTCCAATCTGATCCGACAGCGTCAGGCCATCGGCGGCATCATCCTTTCCGCCAGCCACAACCCGGGTGGTGAGAACGGTGACTTCGGCGTCAAGGTCAACGGCGCCAACGGTGGACCCACTCCCGCCTCCTTCACCGATGCAGTGTTCGAATGCACCAAGACCCTGGAGCAATACTCGATTGTTGAGGCTCCAGAAATCCCACTGGATGCCCCTGGTCTGCACAGCATCGGCGCGATGCAGGTGGAGGTAATCGACGGCGTCGAAGATTTTGTTGCCCTGATGCAGAAGCTGTTCAACTTCGATCAGATCCGAGATCTGATTTGCAGCGACTTCCCCCTGGCCTTTGACGCCATGCATGCCGTCACGGGGCCATACGCCACCCGCTTGTTCGAAGGGATTTTGGGTGCATTGGCGGGAAGCGTGCGCAACGGCACACCCCTGGAAGACTTCGGCAACGGTCACCCCGACCCCAACCTCACTTACGCCCACGACCTGGCTGAACTGCTGCTCGAGGGAGATGAGTACCGCTTCGGCGCCGCCTGCGACGGCGATGGCGATCGCAACATGATCCTGGGCCAGCGCTGCTTTGTGAATCCCAGCGACAGCCTCGCCGTGCTGACTGCTAACGCCACGCTGGCTCCGGCCTACGCCAACGGCCTGGCCGGGGTGGCGCGTTCGATGCCCACCAGCGCTGCGGTGGATGTGGTGGCAAAGGAGCTGGGGATTGACTGCTTCGAAACCCCCACAGGCTGGAAATTCTTCGGCAACCTGCTGGATGCCGGCAAGATCACCCTTTGCGGTGAGGAGAGCTTCGGCACCGGCAGCAACCACGTGCGCGAGAAAGATGGTCTCTGGGCAGTGCTGTTCTGGCTGCAGATCCTGGCCGTGCGCCGCTGCAGCGTCGCCGAGATCATGGCCGAACACTGGAAGCGCTTCGGACGCCACTACTACTCGCGTCACGACTACGAGGCCGTCGCCAGCGACGCCGCCCATGGCCTCTACGACCGCCTCGAATCCATGCTGCCGAGCCTGGTGGGCCAGGCCTTTGCTGGATGCAAGATCAGCACAGCCGACAACTTCAGCTACACCGATCCGGTTGATGGTTCTGTGACAACGGGCCAGGGTCTGCGCATCCTTTTGGATGACGGCAGCCGGGTCGTGGTGCGCCTCTCCGGTACAGGCACAAAGGGAGCGACGATTCGCGTCTACCTGGAGAGCTATGTGCCCAGCAGCGGCGACCTCAACCAGGATCCCCAGGTCGCCCTGGCCGAGATGATCAGCGCCATCAACGACCTGGCGGAGATCAAGCAACGCACGGGCATGGATCAACCAACCGTGATCACCTGATCAGGGTCCATCACTCCTGACATGCCAAAGCCACCCCAAGGGGTGGCTTTTTTGACGGCTCTTGTTATTCCCTCAGCGACGAAGACCACGGTGGGACTTGCTGTGCCGATAGGCAGGATCAGTGGCCTCCTCCTGCAGCTGACGCATCGTCTCAATCGCAAAGCCTCCAAGACCACTTGAGCTGATCACCATCAGATAAAAGAGGCGTAAACGGCCCAGCGCAATCTCGGCAGGGCTGTTATCGATCAGCACCTTAAGGAAATAGGCCACCGCCAGACCAAGGCCGGCACCAATGGCCACTGCAATCAACACACGCATGCCACTGAAGGGCTTGCGCTGATTCACCTCGGAATTCAACTCAACCATCAGCTCGGTTGTGGGGTGGGGGTAGGACCGTCCTCAGGTGGCTTGGCATCGGCAGCTCCCAGCAACGTCTTCATCACCACGTAGAAGACAGGCACCACAAGGGTGGAGAGGAAGGTGGCCACCAACAGACCACCGAAAACCACAAGACCAAGGGACGACTGGCTCTGGGCACCAGCACCGCTAGCGAGCATCAACGGCAGGAATCCCGTGAGGGAAGACATCGCTGTCATCAGGATGGGACGCAAACGTGACTGGGCCGAAAATTTGGCGGCTTCCAATGCCGATTCGCCCTCGCTCATCTTCTGGTTGGCCAGGTCGACAATCAGGATGGCGTTACCACCAGCCAGACCGATCAACATCACCAAACCCACCTGGGCATAGATGTTGAGCACCTGACCCGCCGATCCAAGAAAGACCAAGGCCCCCAGCAACGCCGTTGGTACGGTTAACAAAATAATGATCGGATCTGTATAGCTCTCGTACTGAGCCGAAAGCACCAGGAATACCGCAAGGATGCCCAGGGCGAAAATCACCACCGCAAGTGAACCTGCTTTGACCTCCTCGCGAGAGATACCTGTCCAGTCGTAACCGAGTCCGGGGAAGCTCCCCTGGCTGAACACTTGCTTCATCGCTGAAATGGCCTGGCCGGAACTGTTGCCCTCTTTAGGAGTGCCCTCAATCTTGATCGAGCGGTAGAGGTTGAAGTGGGGTATGACGCTGGGGCCAACGGTTTGTTTGAGCGTGAAGAACTCCGAGAGGGGAATCTGCTCGCCCTTGGCATTGGCGACGTAGTAAGCCGAAAGTTTCTGCGGTGTGGCACGACTGACGTCGTCAGCCTGCACATAAACCCGACGCACCTTGCCTTCCTGGAAGGTGTCGTTCACGTAGGCCCCACCGAAGTTGATGCTAAAAACCGACATTGCCGACCCGAAGTCGACCCCAAGTGAGGCCATCTGCTCACGGTCCACATTGATCTTGTACTGCGGAGCCTGGGGAGAGAAAAACGAATAAACGCGGTTCAAGATCGGGTTGGCATTTGCAGCCTGCATGATTTGCCGCGCGGAACCAAAGAACTCGTTCAACGCGTATACACCACTGCTTTTATCCAGCAACTGGAACTCAAAACCACCACCGTTGCCATAGCCGGGGATCGACGGGGGCTCCACCACGAACACCCGAGCACCATCGATGAGGCCATACATCTTGGCGTTGAGTCGCTTCACCACGGCACCAACGGTGTGTTCTGGGCCGGGCCGCTCATCCCAGTGCTTCGTACCAAAAAAGAAAAAGCCTTTATTGGGTGCGTTTCCATCAAGGCTGGCGCCACTGAAAAGGGCTGCTGAGGAGATGTCCTCCTCGGAGCGCAATACAGCTGCTACCTGACGGCTAATCCCCTGCGTTTTCGCATTGGAAGCACCATCAGGTGCTTGGATGAAACCGATCGCATAGCCCTGATCTTCAATTGGAACAAAGCCTCCGGGAATTCGGGTGAAGGCAAAGCCCGTCAGCAGAATTCCCGCTGCCAAAACCGCCATCACAATCGGACGGGCTTTCAGCACTGCATCCAGGATCAATTCATAACGCTGCTCGAAACTGCTGTAGAAACGGTTGAAGTTGGCAAAGATTACTGGGATGAAATAGCCGACTCCCAGACCGATCGAGGTGAAAAGAAGAACCGGAAGTGGATTGGAGAAGAGCACACCAGTAATCACCAAACCCACCACCGCTCCACCGACTGCAAAGGGAAGCCGTAAGAGCATGCCGTTGATCTTGGAAGCGATGAAGCCAATCAGGCCACCAGACACCGTGGAAACGATGACGGCTGCGGAGCCATTGCCAGCACTCAGCAGGCCGTATACGAAACCCAGCGCCACACCGGCCGTGGCGTACTGCTGACGGCTGAGTTCTTTTGTCTTCTTAGACAGCAACAGCGCCGAAAGCATCGGCGAAAACGTCAGTGCGTTGAAGGTGGAGATGCCGATCGAGAAAAGAATCGTGGCGGCGAACTGTTTGTAGATCGTGCCGGTGGCACCCGGAAAAAACAGCACCGGCAGGAACACCGCCATCTTCACCAGGGAGGTAGCGATGACGGCCCCGAACAGCTCATCCATGGTTTCCATGGCGGCCTGCACCGAGGTCATCCCTTCCGCCTTTTTGGCGGAGGTGTCTTCCACCACGGTGATGGCGTCATCCACAACAAGCCCGGTTGCCAGCACAAGACCAAACAGGGTGAGCTGGTTGAGCGAAAACCCGAATGCAAGCACAAAAGCAAAAGTGCCGATTAGCGCCACTGGAATCGCGATAGCCGGCACGAGGGTGGCCTTCCAGTTCTGCAAGAAGAGGAACAGGATCAGCACCACCAGAATCACTGCGTCCCGGAGGGAGTTGGTCACACCTTTGATCGACTGGTTGATGAAGTCTGTGGTGTCGTAGATCTTCTGCACCCCGAGACCAACCGGAAGGGTCTGTTCAAACTCAGCCAGTACATCCTTGACGCCATTGGATACGTCAATGGCATTACTGCCAGAAAGCTGATATATGGCGAGGCCGACAGAAGAAGCACCTTTCAGATCGATGGCATCGATTCCATAGGCCTCACCACCCAGCTCAACGCGACCCACATCCTTGAGCCGAACCAAACCACCTGCCTCAGTACTGCGCAGGATGATGTTTTCGAATTCCTGGGTGCTAGTGAGACGCCCTTGAAGCTGCACCGTGAAGGTGTATTCCTGACCTTCCGGGGCGGGAGACCCGCCAATCTTTCCGGCAGGAACAAGGCGGTTCTGGCTGCGTAATTGGTTGACGACATCGGTGGCCAAAAGGTTGTTGGCGCTTAACTTCTCGGGATCAAGCCAAAGGCGAAAAGCGATCTTGCGGTTACCGAAATAAGTAATGTCTCCGACACCCTTCACCCGTTTGATGTTGTTAGTGAGGTTCTTGTCGAGATACCCACTAATCGTCTCCACAGAATATTCATTTGTGGAGGGGTCTTCATTGACGAAGTTATAAACAAGCAGAATTGAGTTGGAGGCCTTGTTAACCGTGACACCGGACTTGCGCACTTCCTCTGGAAGCTGTGGTTCAGCTAGGGAAACGCGGTTCTGAACGTTCACCTGGTTGATATTGCCGTCTGTGCCACTGTCGAAGGAAACCGAGATGGAACTCACACCATCCGATGAGCTGTTGGAGGTGATGAAGTCCATGTTCTCCACCCCATTGATCTGCTGCTCAAGCACGGAGGTAACCCCCTGCTCAATGGCAACCGCATCGGCGCCCACATAGGTGGCCTGCACCTTCACCGTTGGAGGAGCAATGTCGGGGAGGTTCTCGATCGGAAGGATCGGGATCGCGATCAAGCCGACAATCACGATCAAAAGACTGCAAACCGTGCTGAGAACCGGTTTGGTGATGAAGTTATTAGACGCAGACATCGATCAACCTCAGTTCCCCTTGGCGGGTTGCACCTGCACAGGCATCCCGTGTCTGAGGTTCAAAAGGTTGGTGGTGGCCACCTTCTGATTCAGTTTCAGGCCCTTGGTGATGGGGTACAGGTTGTTCTCCAGTTCGCCCACAGTGACTGGAGTCTGCAAGGCAAATTGCATGTTTGAGGGAAGCTTGCCGGCCTTAATTCCCAGCTCCAGCTTCCTTAAATCCGCCTTACCAGGGTTCTCCCTTAGCTCATCGAAACTTCCGAGCCGGAAGACAAAGCTCTGACCAGAGGTCTGGATGACAGCGGCAAAAGGAACAGCCAACTGTTCCTCAGCTTTGATCTGCACACGCGTATGCAGTCGCAAACCATCTCGCAGGATTCCGTCGGTATTAAGGAACGCCGCTATCAACAGCAGTCCTTGGGTGTTGGGGTTGATGCGTGGATCAATTGATTCCACTACACCTGTGGCAATTATTTCTTCACTACCAGGAGCCATCAGCACAACGGGCTGGCCCTCCTGCAGCCGGGCCGAGAAGATTGCAGGCACTTCCACCTTTGCTTCCAGCTCATTGTTCTGAACCAGGCTGGTGAACACCTCGCCCTGCCGAATCACATCGCCCACCTTCACTTTCACGTCAGCAACCGTGCCGGCGGAGGGAGAACGCAGATTGGTGTAATCGAGCTTGGCCTTCGCTTCGATGTACTGAGTCCGGTAGCGATCCAACTCCTCCTGCGACGTTGCTCCCACCTCAGCCAGGTAGGCGTAACGCTCGTAATTGGCTTTGGCAGTGTCTGCGTTGGCCTTTTCCTCGTCTTGATCAAGCACAAGCAGAAGCTGACCAGCCTCAACCTCATCACCTTGGCGAATCTTCAGCTGCTCAATTCGTCCACCCGATTGGGCGGCCAACTCCACAATGTTGCTGGACTCGAGCGTGCTGACGGTGTCGATCCCCTCGGTGAACTCAGCCAACTGGGTGGAGACAGCCTGCACCTTCGGCGGCGGCGGCTTCGGTGCTTCGCTCTTGCAGGAACTGACTGTGATCAGAGCCGCGAGGGTGAGCAGGAGTCGCTGCGGATGACGCACGGTTAAAGGGCTTTTGAGGATTATGGGGAGCTCGTGAGAGCTTGTCCGCCAAGGTTTCGACGTGTCGAAACAGGCATCCCAAAAAATGTTTGATTCGGCCCAGCTCAAGAGCTGAGTGCGAAGGTCAGGGACACTGGGGCATCGCCTGTTGTTTGTTGGCTCAGGACCTCTTCGCTTTTCACGGTGAGCAACAACGACGGCGGCTGGCCCCCCTGGCCGATCGCATGCGTCCGCGCACGCTGGAGGAATTTGAAGGTCAGAGCGGAATCCTGGCTGACGGACGGCTCCTCCGCCGTGCCATCAAGGCCGACCGGGTCGGCAACCTGATCCTGCATGGCCCGCCCGGGGTCGGCAAAACCACCCTGGCGCGGATCATTGCCAACCACACCCGCGCCCACTTCAGCAGCCTCAACGCCGTGCTGGCCGGCATCAAAGACTTACGAATCGAGGTGGATGCTGCACGCCAACGCCTTGAACGGCATGGCCTGCGCACGATCCTTTTCATCGACGAAGTGCACCGGTTTAACAGTGCCCAGCAGGATGCGCTGTTGCCATGGGTGGAGAACGGCACCGTCATCCTGATCGGGGCCACCACAGAAAACCCCTATTTCGAAGTCAACAAGGCGCTGGTCAGCCGCTCGCGGCTGTTTCGTTTACTGCCTCTGGAACCAGAAGATTTGCAGAGGCTTCTGCAACGCGCCCTGGCGGACGACGAACGGGGCTACGGCTACCGCTCCATCGACATCAGCAGCGATGCCGCTAACCACCTCGTTGATGTGGCAGGCGGAGACGCCCGCAGCTTGCTCAATGCCCTTGAACTGGCGGTGGAGAGCTCCGAGCCCGATGGCGACGGCGTAATTCAGATCAACCTGGCCATCGCAGAGGAATCGATTCAGCAGCGGGCTGTGCTCTACGACAAGCACGGCGATGCCCACTACGACACGATCAGTGCCTTCATTAAATCGCTGCGGGGCTCCGATGCCGATGCGGCGCTGTTCTGGCTGGCACGCATGGTGGAAGCCGGTGAAAACCCCCGGTTCATCTTCCGGCGGATGCTGATTGCAGCGGGGGAAGACATCGGCCTGGCCGACCCTCAGGCCATGGTTGTGGTGGAAGCCTGTGCCGCAGCCTTCGAACGGGTAGGGCTACCAGAGGGCTTGTATCCCTTAGCCCAGGCCGCGTTGTACCTGGCGGGCACCGAAAAGAGCAACAGCGTTCTGGGCTTCTTTGATGCCCTCAAAACCGTGCGCAATACGCAAAAGCAGGACGTGCCCGGGCATTTGCGCGATGCCAACCGGGATGGAGCCGCCTTCGGCGATGGTGTGGGCTACCGCTACCCCCATGCCTACGCCGAACACTGGGTGGAGCAGCAATACCTCCCCACACCCCTGCAAGGGGAGGTGTTCTGGCAGCCTGGCCAGCTCGGTTGGGAGGGGGAACGGCGCGAGCGGATGGCTGAACGCCGGGCGGCCCAACTCGCCGCAGCCGCGGAGTTGGCGGCCGACCAGCCCTTGCTGCTAAGCAGCGGGCCCAATCGTCCCGGCGTGGACCGCTGGGTGCAGCGCCAACTGGGGCAGGAGGGAGAACGGCTGCAGCGCCTGCGCGAGCGGCTCTGGCGGGACATCCCCTGGACCCGTCGAGATCGGGTGCTGCTGCTGGGGATGCGCTCGCTGATCTGGGCCCTCGATCCATTGAGGGCCGTCCCGGAAGGTGGCGTGACCATGCTCTGCGAGAACGAAGCCGACCGCAGCCGGCTGGAAGCGCAGATGGATCTGCTCGAGCCGGAGCATCGGCCAGAGCTGCTGACCGGCAACCTCGACGCTCTGCCCGCACGCCAAGCCTTCGATTGGATCGGGGGAAGGCTCGCCGCTGCCGACCTGCAAGGGCAGCACTGGACGGCGCTGCTGAAAACAATCAACCAACATGCCGAGCCGACAACAGGCTTACGGCTGCTGATCAGCCGCGCCGAACTGGGGCCCGCCGGTGCATTGCTGCAAGACGGCGAGCCAACAAAGCTGTTCAGCGATCTGGTGGCTCAAGAACAGCAGTGGCTTGAGCTGCAGCAGCGTCCGGAAAAGTTGTTAACGAAGGCTGGCTGGCAGCTCCGTAGTGAGGAGTGGCTTGAACATCTCATGCTTCCAGGGGGCACGGAACTGGCTGAGCGATGGCTAGCCGAAGGATCGCCCTACCGGCAGGCCATGGGGGAGATCAGCACGGAAGTGATGAAGGAATTACGCCGGTCACTGAACAGCCTGGGAGAGGGTGGTTTACGACTACCAATGCGCCATCAATTGATCACTGGCGAGCAAAACACGCCATAAAAAAGCCCCGGCCGTAGCCGGGGCTGAAATCATGGGATCAGCGCTCAGAGTTGGCTTTGATGCAAGCCGGCAGAAAGACGTACCAAGACAACAACGAGGTGGCTTGGGCTCCACTCACTTTGTCAGGAGCACAAACGTTCTGCCTGCCGTCAGTCGGTCCGTTACCGGATAAACGGAAGGAGACGGGCAGCTGTTTCATGATGCCGATAGAGCTAATGAGCCCATCTTTGGCATCCGCGATGATGGCGGCCCGCAGAGCCATGGCCGCCGTCGTCTTTTGGCTCCAATAAGGGACATAAGAACTTGTTTGATCCTTCAAAAAGGCTTCACCGGCGCCGGAATCAAGAAACCGGGACACACCGGCGAGGTCAACTGCATAGGACTTATTCAAACCAAAACGAAGCTCTTCGGTGGTCCAGCCGGACATCTGAATGGCGTCCTGAAGAGCACGGTCTGTGACCGCGCCGTCAACAAGAAAAGATTCGAGCTCGCTGTATGTAGTGGTACTAACTGAACCACCATTTTGCCAGCGCACCGGTTGCTGGGTGTTGGCTTTTGAAAAAGGGCCAGGAATGACCGCAAGGGATATACCAAGGAGAAGTAAGGCCACTACACGGTTCATCAAAAGCTTCGGGGCAGTAGTTCAGTAAAATAGCCCCAGAAGAAAAGCAGCTCACAAGGGTCTTGTGCGATTCGCAGTCACAGGTTCTCTCTTAAATCAAGTGAATTCTGTCTGAAGAATATTTTGGCTGAATAGGTCTTTGCCAACCCCCAAAAAAGAAACAGCCAATCAATCCAATTGAATCCCTTGCCAACCATCCGGACAGTGCCCCGCCGCGGCCTGGCCTGCTCCTTTCCGATCACCGCGGCAGTGGTGCATCCGCAGTCGACCGCCCGAGCGCTCCACCTCCGCCAGATAGGCCTCCGTGCCGAGATGGGGCTTAAGCCACAGTCGGGTCCGAAGAGGATCGCGATCCACCGTTGCCTGGAACTGCGGCCCCGACGACAGACCTAAATCCTGAAGCGAACCTGCGAATTCACCCCAGTAATGGCGCGTCATCTGAGCAAGGGTGAACTCTTTCAACAGAGTTTCGGCTTCGCTGCGTTGATACAGGGTGACCTCGCGCTGCATCAGCAGCCGGCTGAGATTCGCCTGCGATGACCAAGAAACAGCGTGATCCAACGAGAAACCATGTCGCGGCGCAACAAGTGCGCTCAAGCCCATGGCCAAAAGGCTTAGAGCCGCAAGGGAGCGTGCGATTTGCTCGGCCCGGATCCGCGACGCCATTCCCCAACAGCTGCAGGTTGATTGCAACGTAGGCAGCACGGACAGTCTTGTCCTGAGGGCCGTACGCTGCCGCCACTGACCAAGCCCATTCCGTGAGTATGCAAATCGGCGACGCCGCCCCCGACTTCACACTTCCCGATCAAAACGGTGATTCCATCAGGCTCGCGTCACTTCGCGGGAAGAAGGTTGTTCTGTACTTCTATCCCAAAGACGACACTCCAGGCTGCACCAAAGAAGCCTGCAACTTCCGCGATCGCTGGGAGCAACTGAAAGCCAACAACATCACTGTTCTGGGTATCAGCAAGGACGGAGCCACCTCCCACAACAAATTCATCAACAAGCACGAACTTCCCTTCACCCTGCTCACCGATGAGGAGCCCTGTGCCGTGGCCAGCCTCTATGAGAGCTATGGGCTGAAGAAGTTCATGGGGCGCGAATACATGGGCATGATGCGCCACACCTTCCTGATCGATGAAGAGGGAAAACTCGAGCGTATTTATCTCAAGGTGAAAGCAGCCACCATGGCCGACACGCTGATCAGCGATCTCGGGCTGAGCTGAGCCCATCCCCCAGGCTCAGCAGTGCTTGCAACTGAAGATCGCCCTCCAGCTGCAACAACTCCGTTGAACCGGACCAACGGCTCTTCAACAAGGCAGCATCCCCACCGCAGATCCACAGCAAACCTTGGGCATGCTGCTGAGCCACTGCAATGGAAGCCAACATCGCCTCCAGCACACCGCGCTGCATGGCAGCCACGGTTTGTTGTGGGAAGACCTCTTGCAGAGCGTCGTTGTCGAGATCCTCAGGGGTTGATGGCAAGCCGAGGGTTCCCCTGGCCATGGCCTGGAGCTGGAGCCGATAGCCCGGGATCAGCTGTCCGCCTCCAAAACACCCGTCCGCCGTCACCCGGGTGAGGCTCAACACGGTGCCGGCATCCACCAGAAGCAACCCCCTGGAACAGTCGAGCTGTTGCTCTTGGCTACAGCGCCAGGCCATCCAAGACCCGAGTGCCCGGTCCACCCCCAACCAAGGAGGAGCCTTGGGTAAGGGCACATCCTCAAGGCGAATGCGCAGATCCTGGTGGGCCATGAGCGACTCAGGCACCGGCCCCACCGCCGCCCAGACCGGAGGGTTGGTCCCGATACGACCAGGATCTGGAGGCCCATGATCCACACAAACAACGTGGTGTTCCCGCTGGGCCCAATGCCAACGGCTGTTACCAATCAGCAGAACGCGGTCACCGCCCCGTGTAGCCCCTGTCACTCAGATGCCTTCACCCATCAGCCCTTCATTCACCTCCTGGGGCAGATGAATTCCACACTCCTGCTTCAAGCCACCAAAGCGGGTGTCACGGCCACTCAGATCGCCCACATCCGGGCCACTGGAATGCCAGTCGCCGACCGTGGAATAACCCTGTTCAAACAACGGATGCTGGGGAAGATTGTTCTCCTGCATGTAGTAGTACACATCGCGCTTCGTCCACTCGAGCAGGGGGCGCAATGACCAACGCTCCCGAATCGGATCCAACGCGGTCATCGAACGGCGGTGATCGGTCTGGCCACGCCGCACGCCACTGGCCCAGCAGCGCGTGTTCAGGTCGTTGAGCGCTCGCTCCAGAGGTTCAACCTTGCGGATCCGGTGATAAGTCTCTAGGTCTTCCACGCGACCGGACTCCCAAAGCCGCCCGTGCAGGGCTTCCATCCGAGCCGGGGACATCTCGCTCTGACTCACCACCAGACGAATCCTGAGCTGTTGGGTGAGTTGAGCGGCATAGCTGTAAGTCTCCGGTGGCAGATAACCGGTATCGATCCAGATCACCCGCACAGCATCACCCCCGGGGAGGGTGCTCAGCATGTGCAGAAGCACAGCTGATTGGATCCCGAAACTCGTGGTGAGAGCGAAATTCTCACCGAACTGCTCCAATCCCCAGGCCAGACGCTGCTGCGGTTCCATCGCCTCCAGGAGCTTGCGCCCTTCGAGTAACTCGTTTTGCACCGCCATGGGCACCATGACCTCAGGAGCCTCCGTCATCTCGCCATCTTCCCCTGTCGTGGGACCGGGTGTGGTTCCTATCGTTTCAGAACTGGCTGCACTCTTCATGCGTTCACCCTCGTCCCCATCGGATGCCGTGGTGATCGTCGGCGGTGGATTCGGAGGACTATTCACAGCACTTGCTCTTCAGCGACGGCAGCCCAACTGCCCCATCGTTCTGATCGAACCGCGGGATCGCTTTCTGTTTCAACCGTTGCTGTACGAACTGCTCAGCGATGAACTTCAAAGCTGGGAGGTGGCCCCCCGCTACGACCAACTGCTGAACAACGGCATCTGCTGGATCAAGGACAGCGTTGTTGGCATCGATCAAACCAGCCAAAGCATCGAACTGGCCTCCGGAGACCACTTGGGCTGGTCACAACTGGTGCTGGCGACGGGCTCGAAAGCCAATGATTTCGGCATTCCAGGCGTCAAGGAACACAGCTCCGGCTTCCGCGACCTCAACGATGTGAGCCGCCTCAAGCAATGGCTCAACAGCCTGCACCACCAACGGGATGGAGAGGCCGGGCTGATCATTGTTGGCGCGGGACCCACCGGCGTGGAGCTGGCCTGCAAGCTGGCGGATCTGATCGACGGTGCTGCCAGCATTCGACTCGTGGAGATGGGAGATGAAATCCTCCCCGGCAGCTCAGCATTCAATCGCGAGCGGGCCCAGGCCGCGCTGGAACGCAAAGGGGTGGTGGTCCAGCTCAACACCAGCGTGAGCGAAGTGAAGTCCAGCACTGCTGTCCTTGCCGATGGTGCTGTTTTGCGTCACGTAGGCCTGATCTGGACCGCAGGAAGCCGCCCCTCCATCCCCGCCATCTCACCCACACCTGTGCTGGAACGGGGGCGTCTGGCCGTTGACGATGACCTGCGCCTGGTGGGCTGTGCCAACACGTTCGCCCTCGGGGATCTCTCAGCCCGACCAGGCAGCCCATGGCCCGCCAGCGCCCAGGTGGCGATGCAGCAAGGCGATGCCACTGCCGCAGCCATCGCAAAGCTACGGGTGGAGGAAGAGCCGCAACCCTTTCAGTTCGAGGACCGAGGCGAAATGCTCAGCCTCGGTGTCGGTGAGGCCACCCTCACCGGCATGGGGCTCACCCTGGCTGGCCCATTGGCCTTCCAGTTGCGACGGGCCACCTATCTCACGCGCCTGCCAGGGCTCTCTCTGGGTCTGCGCTCGGCAGGCGCCTGGTTGCTGAACCGTTGAAGCAATCCCACCTTGGCGGGCGTTGCCGTGGTCTGCGCCCCAGCCAGCAACGCCAGCTGGAGCGGTTGAGCCATCGCCGTCATCCCGAAGACTGCGGTGCCGATCTACTGAGCCTCGAACGCTTGGCCGACCTGGTGCTGGATCTGGAGATGGCATTGCATCTGGTGCTGGACGGCCGCGGCCTCTGCCGCCTGCTCTGGCTCGGGCCTCTCACCGGTAGGGATTCTCTGCTGCAGCATCTGCCGGCGACGCCGCGGCGGAGCAGCGGGGGATGGCGACTGATCAGCTGCCCTTTCGCTCGCAAAGGGCTGCACTCAGATCCCCGCGACGCCGTGGTCGCCCTTGATATCGCTCCTCGGCACTGGCTGCGCTTTGCACCCTGCCCGGGGGCCGATGGAGCTCGCCCGGCCGAACTCTTGATCCCTGACCCGTCTCAAGCCGATGGCTGGAGACCGTTTGAAAAGGGCAACCTGAGGGATCTTTGCGTCCTCACACCCGACGAACCCCATCCCCAAAGCATCAGTGCCGCAACAGGAGACGAGCGGGTTCTTCTGCTCACGCTCACCAGTGGCGATGAACAGCGCGACCAGCGGGATCTGGCTGAGCTGGAAGGCCTGGTGCGAAGTGCCGGCGCCGAACCGGTGGCCAGGACCAGCCAGCGCCGGGGCCAAACCAATCCCCAAACGCTATGGGGCTCCGGAAAACTTCAGGAAGCCGCCCTAGAGATCCGCCGCTGGCAGGCCTCCCTGGTGATCACCGACCGGGAGCTCACCCCCGTGCAGGCCCGCAATCTCGAACGGCTGCTCAGCTGCCCGGTCTCCGACCGCAGCGAATTGATCCTCGACATCTTTGCCCAGCGGGCTGGCAGCGCTGCAGGGCGGCTTCAAGTGGAACTGGCTCAGCTGCGCTACCGGTTGCCGCGCCTGTTGGGACGGGGCAGCAGCCTGTCGCGGCAGGGCGGCGGCATCGGCACGCGCGGCCCAGGGGAAACACAGTTGGAAAAAGACCGAAGGGCCATCAGCCGACGCATCGAACGACTGCTTCGGGATCAACGCCAACTTCAATCCCACCGCAGCCGCTTACGGGATCAGCGGCGTGATCTGCCGCGGGTAGCGCTTGTGGGCTACACCAATGCGGGCAAATCCAGCCTTCTCAATGCCTTGTGCGGCAAACGGGCCAGTGATCGCGTTCTAGCGGAGAACAAGTTGTTCGCGACCCTTGACCCCACCACCCGCAAACTCGACCTTCCCTGCCCTGGGGCACGCCCCGAACGGTTACTGATCACCGACACGGTGGGCTTCATCCGCGATCTCCCCGCCCCACTGGTGGAAGCCTTCCGCGCCACGCTGGAGGAGGCGCTGGATGCCGATGTGCTCCTGCTGGTGATCGACCTTGCTGACCCCGACTGGCAGGGCCACCTGGACACTGTGCATCGGCTGCTCGATGAGCTTGGCAGCACTGCCCTGCGACGGGTGATCGCCAATCAGATCGACCGCTGTGAAGCAACTGAGATCGAGATGATTCATCAGCGGGAACCCGACGCCCTGTTTCTCTCGGCGGTGCGGGGGGATGGGCTCCAGGGCCTAAAACAGTGGCTGCGGGAGCAATTTTTTGATCCCGGGGCAGAATCGCCACAATTCACGACCGGCGACTCGCCGCCATGGCCGAGCTGAGCAACGCTCTTCAGAACCCTCAGGCGTTGATCACCCTGGGCGTGTTGGCTCTGGCAGTGGTGCTGTTCATCACCGGGTTGATTGCACCGGAGCTCACCGGGTTGCTGAGTTTGAGCCTGTTGATCGCCACCGGGGTGCTCAATCCCCAGGAGGCTCTGGCGGGCTTCGGAAGTCCTGCACTGATCACCCTGTTGGGCCTTTTCCCGGTCTCCGCGGCACTGTTCAAGAGCGGTGCCCTGGATCGACTCAGAGATCTGATCGCCACAGAACGGATCCGGTCTTCGCGGCGTCTGATCGCACTAATGGCTTTCGTGATCGCCCCGGTGTCAGGGATTGTTCCCAACACCCCCGTGGTGGCCTCGCTTCTGCCCGTGGTGGAGGGCTGGTGCCAACGGCGCGGCATTTCGCCATCCCGGGTGCTCTTGCCCTTGTCGTTTTCCACCGTGCTGGGGGGCACCCTCACCCTGCTGGGCAGCTCGGTGAACCTGTTGGTGAGCGACATCAGCGAGCAACTGGGTTACGGCTCCCTCGATCTGTTCAGCTTCACGCTGATCAGCTTGCCGGTCTGGCTGGCCGGGGCCATCTACCTGGTGATGGCTCCGAGGGTGCTGCTGCCGGACCGTGGTGCCACAACGGATGATCTGGGCAACACCAGCAAAACGAGCAGCTACTGCACAGAAGTGCGCATCCCCCCCGACTCGGAGCTGGTGGGTCGCTCACTGCTGAACAGTCGGCTGCAACGCCGTTTCGACGTGGACGTTCTGGAGCTGCAGCGCGGTGGAGAGCGGCTGCTGCCCCCCCTGGCGGACCGTCGTCTTGAAGCCGGCGATCGTCTGCTTCTGCGGGTCACCCGCCCCGATCTGCTGCGTCTCCAGCAGGATCACACGGTTCAGCTCACAACTCAGAGGCAGAACACCGGGTTCAGCGTCAACACCGAAGAGTCAAGCGGTCAGAAGACCGTGGAAGTTTTGCTGCCGGCTGGTTCCACCCTGGCCGGCGCCAGCCTGCGGGAATTGCGGTTCCGGCAACGCCACAACGCTACGGTACTCGCCCTTCGCCGCGGCCAGGAGACCGTTCAGGAACGTCTCGGCCAAGTAATCCTGCGGGAGGGCGATGTGCTGCTGTTGCAGGCACCGATCGACTCCATCCGCGGCCTGCAGGCCAGCAACGACCTGTTGGTGCTGGATCGACTGGAGGATGACCTGCCCACAGTGCGGCGCAAGCCCGTGGCCGTCAGCATCGCCCTGGCGATGCTTCTCCTGCCGACGCTCACCCCCATTCCCCTGGTAGCGGCGGTGCTGTTGGCCATGGTGAGCGTGGTAGCCACCGGCTGTCTGCGCCTCGGCGAATTGCAGCGCTCAATTAGGCTGGACGTGATCCTGTTACTGGGATCCCTCACCAGTTTCAGCGTTGCCATGCAGAGCACGGGCCTCGCAGATGCCCTCGCCCTGGTACTCCAGCAGGGGCTGGCGGGCTGGCCGAGCTATGCCGCTTTGATGGTGGTCTTCATCGGCACCACGCTGTTGACCCAGGTGATGAGCAATGCCGCCTCGGTGGCCCTGCTGGCGCCTGTCGCGGTGCAACTGGCCCCATCCCTGCAGTTGTCTCCCACCGCATTGCTGATCACAGTGTTGTTCGGTGCGAGTCAATCCTTTCTCACCCCCGTCGGGTACCAGACCAATTTGATGGTGTTCGGTCCAGGCCGTTATCGCTTTCTCGACGTCACCCGCTACGGAATTGGCCTGACGCTGATCATGACCATCATCGTGCCGGCCCTGATCCTCTGGCATTACGGCGGATCCTGAACAACACTGGTCAGATCTCGCATGCTCCTGTGCCGATCGGAAGGGCCATCGAACGCAGCCAGGGCTGGCATCGTCGGCTCACGGTTCCACAGTTCACCGTGGTGACTGGATTGCTAGTGGTGCTGACCGGCACGTTGTTGCTGGCCACTCCGCTGTGCTCCTCAAGCCGCGTGGGGCTATGGGAAGCTCTGTTCACGGCTACATCAGCCATCACCGTGACGGGCCTGTCGATCATCGACATCGGCACCGATCTCACGACCTTCGGCCAGGCGGTGCTAGCCCTAATGATCCTGGCGGGGGGCCTTGGCCTGATGGCCATCACCACGTTTCTTCAGGGCTTTGTGGTGCAGGGAACAGCCCTGCGCCGCCGCCTGGATCGGGGGCAGGCCCTGGATGAATTCGGCGTTGGGGGCGTTGGGCGCACGTTTCGTGGCATTGCCCTGACGGCGACGCTGGTGATCCTGTTGGGGGGTGTGATCCTGTATCACTTCGGCTTCGATGACATCCCCAACCGTGGCGAACGCCTCTGGGCTGCGGTGTTCCACAGCATCTCGGCTTACAACAACGCGGGATTCGGACTCTGGAACGACAGCCTCGAGCGCTACCGCAGCAATGGGGTTGTGAATGCAGTGGTGATGCTGCTGATCGTGGCCGGCGGCCTGGGGTGGCGGGTCACCAGCGATCTGACCACGCAGCTATTGCGCAGACGGCGAAGCCGGCGGCGTCTGAGTCTGCACTCCCGCCTGGTGCTGCGCACCACCCTGCTGTTGATCGTCTTCGGGGCAGGGGGGCTGGCCCTGACGGAATGGTTAAACCAGGGTGAGATCTTCGCGGGCATGCCCTGGTCTGAGCGGTGGCTCACAGCCCTGTTCAAATCCGTCACGGCACGCACAGCCGGCTTCAGCACCGTTCCGCTCTCGCTCGACACCGTCACCGAATCGAGCCTGCTGTTGCTGATGGTGCTGATGTTCATCGGAGCCAGCCCCGGCGGTACCGGTGGTGGGATCAAGACCACCACCGTGGCCGCCTTGATGGCGGCCACCCGTTCCACCCTGCGAGGCCGGGAGGTGGTGGTGATTCGAAACAGAAGCATCAGCGACAAGGTGGTGCTTAGGGCCGTCGGCATCACGGTGGGTTCCCTGCTGTTCGTGATGGCCATGGCGATGCTGATCAGCATCGCCAGCAATGTGAACGGCAAGGATTCATTCACCTTTATGGAAATGCTGTTCACCTGCATCTCCGCTTTTGCCACTGTGGGCCTAGATCTGGGAGTCACCGTTGAACTCCCCCGTTTCGGCCAGGCCGTGCTGATGGTGGGAATGTTTGTGGGACGGTTGGGAATCCTGTTGCTGGTGAGTGCGATCTGGGAAGCGATGACGCAAGAACAACTCCAGATGAATCGCCAGAATCGAGTCGGTTACCCCAGCGAGGATCTGTATGTCTGAGCGTGATCAGCGGGGGAGGCAGCGATGAAGGAGTGGTGGCAATGGAGCCCGGCCCAGGGCAGCGAAAGACTCGGCTTCGCGATCATCGGAGTGGGCCGTTTCGGCATCGCCGTTTGCCGAGAACTGCTTCAGAACGGAGCTGATGTGCTGGCCGTGGACCGCTCAGAGCGGGCGGTGGATGAACTGCGTCAGTTGGAGCCCAGCGTGGAGGCCCGCGTCGTTGACTGCACCGACGAAGAGGCCCTGCGGGAAGCCGGCGTGCTCGACATGGGCACCGTGGTGGTGGCGATCAGTGAACCGATCGAAGCCAGCATCACCGCCACCTTGATCGCCAAAGACAGCGAGGGCAGCCGCGTGCGCCAGGTGATCGCGAGGGCAACGAGCGACCTCCACGAAAAAATGCTGAAGCGGGTAGGGGCCGACCGGGTGATCTTTCCCTCGCGCATGCAGGGGGAGCGCCTAGGCCTTGAGCTGGTGCGCCCGAACCTGATGGAACGGCTGGCCCTGGATGAACAGCACTGCATCGAGGAGATCAAGGTTCCGGAACCGTTTGTGGGGCGCTCGCTGCGGGATCTGAATCTGCGCAAGAACTTCAGGGTGAACGTGCTGGCGGCAGGACCGCAAAGCAGCCTGATGGTGAACCCACCGGCATCCCACGTGCTGGAGGAGGGGCACCTGCTGGTGGTGATGGGACTGGTGGACGACCTGCAACGGCTCCCAAAAAACTGAGCCGATGCACTGCCTCGGGCTGATGAGCGGAACCAGCGCTGACGGTGTTGATGCCGTGCTGGCGAGCTTCGACGGTCCACCCCAGCGTCCTCAGTGGTCACTGCTTCGCCACCACCATCAGCCCTATCCGCTCGAACTGCAGCAGCAGGTGGTGGCTGCCAGCCAGAGCGCACCGATGCCGGCAGCCCTCTGGCTGGAGCTGGCGGAAGCCATCACGGAGGTGCAAGCCGAGGCGGCCCTAGCCTGCGACCCCGATGCCAAAGCTGAGCTGATCGGCTGCCATGGCCAGACCGTCTGGCACCGACCCCCGGCCGAAGGGGCACGAGGGGCCAGCTGGCAGATACTGCAGGCCCCACTGCTGGCCCATCGACTGCAAAAGTCCGTGGTCCATGACTTCCGCGCTGCTGATATGGCGTTAGGGGGGCAGGGAGCACCGCTCGTGCCTCGGGCCGATGCGGCCCTGCTGGGGAGCACGCAGGGCTGGCGGGCACTGCTGAACCTGGGCGGCATTGCCAACCTCACCCTGATCCCCCCCTGCAGTGGAGTGGATCGCCATGCCGCGATCTTGGGCTGGGACTGCGGACCCGCCAACAGCCTGATTGACCTGGGCATGCGCCATTTCACCAATGGCGCCCAAAGCTTCGACAAGGGTGGAGCGATGGCAGCGCAGGGCCATACGGATGAGGGCTGGATCCAGCGCTGGCTCCAGGAGGAGTACTTCCAGCTGGTACCACCGAAATCCACAGGACGGGAGTGTTTCGGGCAGGAGGACCTCAACCGGCGGCTTCATCAGCTCGGTGGAGCCTCAGCGGCAGATGCCGTCGCCACTCTGACGGCTTTTTCCGCCGCTGTCGTTGCCCAGGATCTGGCACGTCTGCGCCAGAGCGTTGGAATCGCACCGATCGAACTGATCACAGCCGGAGGTGGCAGCCAAAACACGGTGTTGATCGATGAGCTGCGGCGGCGCTGCCGAGGCGCACAGATCGATGCAAGCAGCAGCCTGGGGGTGCCGACGGAAGCCCGAGAAGCGCTGGTCTTCGCGTTGCTGGCCTGGTGGCACCACAGTGGGCATCCCGGCAATGTGCCAGCTGTCACCGGAGCCTGTAGGGAGGCCGTGCTCGGCACGCGGGTGAATCCGGCCTAACCAGGCCGGTGCAGGCGCAGGCGCCGGGGGGCGCCCCGCAGACGGCGGGGCTGCTGTGATTCCAGGGCGGACCGCAGGCGCTCCTCATGGGTCGGCGCCGGCGCGGACGCCTCCAGCTCCTGCTCATGGCGTTGCACGCCTTGCTGGATCAGCACACGCGCCATGTTGCTCACCGTGCGGGATTCCAGCTTCGCCATCGCCGTGAGACGCGCGCAGAGATCCTCAGGCAGAACAACCTGAATTCTCGGGGACTTGGGCTTCCCGCTGGATGAGGTCTGACGGGTGGGCACGACCGGATCCCCAGGAAGGGGCTCTGCTACTAAAAAGTGTACAGAGATGGTCAAGGGTAGTATCCATGACTATGGTGGGGGCATTGGTCCTCCTCGGAGTACCCCATGACCCAAGCCACACCTCGCTCCCGTCGTAGTCCAGCCGGCACCCGCGCTCGGTCCCGACGCCCCCGTCGCAGCGCTGAAAACAGCGACGTGCTGGTGTCAGCAGTGATCAGCACCTACCTGCTGACCCACCTGCACCACGTGTTGCAACGGGCCGAATACGGCGCCTCCCAGGAAGGGCGCAGCACCCAGGCCGCCAACTATGCCCAACTGCGCAAGGTGCTCTGCATGGACGCCCGCAGCATGAAGGACGCCTCAGCCCTGGGGCAGCACGATGACGTCATCGAACAAGCTGCCTGACAAGGCTCTCGGTGCTGAATAGCGTTTTAGCAGTTGCTCAGATCGCGATGGCTTCCAACGCCGCATCGCTGTACGCCCGAATCAGCTGCAATCCGGAGCAGACCCAGGCCCTTTTCCGTCAGGCACTGCAGGATCCCAACGGCGCCATGGCCAGCATCTGCAGCCTGGGCGACCAGCTGGGGCTACCCGTCACGACCCAGGAAGTGCGCGACCATCTGGCCAGCCTTGACGACGACGAAAGCAAGCGCTGGCTGATCAAGGCGAGAGGCGGTCTTTGAGCGCGGAGGCTTCTGGCGTCAGAAGGGCCTGGGGCTCAGCGCGCTGACGGCGTTCGTAGCCGCCACCTCCGGCCCAACTGAAGAAGAGCATGTAACTCACAATCGCCAATCCTGCGGCCACCACGAGAGCGGCCAGCTGCTCCACTTTCAGCATGGCGACCAGCCTCCGGGAACCTTCAACAGTTTGCCGACAGGGATGATGGGGGGCATCACGCCTTCCGCCGGTGCTGCGACTCGAAAACGTCAGCAAGATCTACCCCACGGGGGAAGTGCTCCGGGCCGTGACCTGGGAGGTGAAACCTGGAGACAGGATCGGCCTGGTGGGCGTGAACGGCGCCGGCAAGTCCACCCAGATGCGTCTGATCGCCGGACACGAAGAGCCCACCAGCGGCCAGGTGGTTCGGCAGGGGGAACCCCGCATCGCTTATCTCCAGCAGGAATTCGACGTAGACCTGGAGCGCACCGTGCGCCAGGAACTATTTCAAGCCTTCGGCGAAGCGGCCGAAGTAATGAACCAGCAGAAGCAGGTGGAAGAGGCGATGGGCTCCGAACGGGCCGCGGAGGATCCCGACCATCTGGACCAGCTGATCCAAGAACTGGGAAAGCTGCAAAGCCGTTTCGAAGCACTGCATGGCTACGAACTCGATGCCCGCATCGACAAGCTCCTGCCCACGATCGGCTTCACCCCGGAGGGCGCTGAGCTGCAGGTGAAGGACTATTCCGGCGGATGGCAGATGCGGATCGCCCTGGGGAAAATCCTGCTGCAGGAACCGGATCTTCTGCTGCTCGACGAACCCACCAACCATCTGGATGTCGGAACCATCCAGTGGCTGGAGAACTACCTGCTGGAGCAGAGCGCAGCCCTTGTGGTGATCAGCCACGACCGCACCTTCCTCGACCGGGTCTGCAATCAGATCGTTTCCACCGAACGGGGGGTGTCCCGCAGCTACCTCGGCAACTACACCGCCCACCTGGAGCAGAAACAACTGGAGCGGGAGGCCACACAGGCGGCCTTCGAACGGCAGCAGAAGGAGATCGCCACGCAACAGGCCTACATCGATCGCTTCCGCGCCAGTGCCACCCGCAGCACCCAGGCCAAAAGCCGTGAGAAGCAGCTGGACAAGGTGGAACGGGTGGAGGCACCAATCGAATCAGTGGCCGGGCCAAGTTTTCAGTTCCCGCCTGCCCCGCGCTCTGGCGCCCAGGTTGCCCTGATCGACAACGTCACCCACAGCTATGGAGACAAAATCCTTTTCCTGGGGGCTGAACTGGAAGTGGAGCGGGGTGACCGAATCGCCTTCGTAGGCCCCAATGGTGCGGGTAAGTCCACCCTGCTGCGTCTGGTGATGGGGGTTGAAACCCCCGATGAAGGTAGTGCCCGGCTTGGGGAGCACAACGTGATTGCGGGGTACTTCGAACAAAACCAGGCCGAAGCCCTGGATCTGTCCAAGACCGTGATCGACACGATGTACGAAGCGGTTCCCGACTGGACCCAGACCCAGGTTCGTTCGCTGCTGGGCAGTTTCTGCTTCAGCAACGAAACGGTGTTCAA